>WGLN01000007.1 GCA_016125555.1 Porphyrobacter sp. | reverse complement strand
TCTTCCGGGGTCCAGCGCCTACGGCGCTGAACCCCTCCGAGAACCTCCGCATGCACGTAGCTCCTGGGATTACTGTCGGTCATATGCCTCACTCTTACATAAGTGTGAGGAACTGTCCGGTCATTTTGGGGGCCGCTTCACGCAGACTGAATGTAGGTGCATAGGCTGAAGGAAATGAGAACATACCTTACGGGCAGGGCGAAGTGTCCGCTTTTGGAGGCAAGTTTGCATTACCCGCATCACTGAACCTGCCTGAATTTCAGGCAGCTGTTCTTCGCTGCTCTGACTTCGCCGACTCTGCGCCATCTTCTAGAAGGTGCTGCCATCTCCCCGATGTCGGCTGTCGCTGACAGCAACTGATAATTGACGACACGACGCTGAGGGATTTTCCAAGCGGATGCGTATCGCTTATGTGATGAGGACCATGATGAACCTGGATGATGCGCTTTCGAGGCTGGCTGCGACGCCTGTCCCTGACCTGACCGCAATCGATGGGAGCGAGCTGGCGGATCGCGCTCGCGTTCAGAGGCGTAACTCGAACGCGGCGCTCGGGTTGGCGTTGGTTACGGCGCTGGGGATCGGCATCGCCAGCGGGATGCAACAGCCCGTGCAAGTTCAGCCGCCACTGGCTGCTTTTGGTCCGCCTCCCGCCCTCACCCCGTTGATGTCCCTGGTCCGCAAATGAGCCCGCCCAGACTGCTGATCGCTGCTGCGCTGGTCGTCGCGCTTGCTCTGGCGGGCGTATGGATCGGCAGGCTGCTTCAGCCTTCGGCCCATCAAGGCGGCGAAGAGCTGCACGCGCTGATGCACGACGAACTCGATCTCGACGCGGGGCAAGAGCGCGCTCTGGCCAGGCTCGAAGATGATTTCGCGGTCAGACGCGCGGATCTGGAAGCTCGGCTCAAGGCCAGCAACGCTCGGCTCGCCGAAGCGATCGCGGCAGAACACCAGTATGGCCCGCGCGTATCGGCAGCGGTCGATGCGACCCACATGGCGATGGGCGATCTCCAGAAAGCGACGCTCGAACACGTTTTCGCGATGCGCGCGATCCTCCGCCCCGACCAGCACCCTGAGTTCGATGCAGCGGTGGCGCAGGCACTTGCACAGCCGGAGACGTGAACGGCGACAACCCGGAAGCAGCGCTTGTGCGGGCGGCCCTGTCCGGCGATGCGCAGGCGTCTCGCGCCTTGGTGGAAGCGCATCGCGAGGCTGTCTACCGGATGGCGCGCGCCTATACCGGGGATCCAGATGAGGCTTTCGATCTTACGCAGGAGGCTTTCCTCGCCGCGTTCGGAGCGCTTTCTCGCTACGATCCGGCGCGCCCCTTTCGCGGGTGGATCTTCGCCATCGCTCGCAACAAATGCCGCGACTGGTCGCGGCGCCGGGCGGTGCGACGGTTTCTGGGGCTGCCGCTTCCAGACAGCGCGGCGGACTGGGTCGCCGACGACAACCCTTCGCCCGAGGCGCAGGAGATCAGCCGCGACGAACTCGCCATGACCGCTCGAGCAATCGCGGACCTGCCGCCATCGCTCAAGGAGGTTTTGATCCTGCGCACCATCGAAGGGCTTAGCCAGCAGGAAACGGCGCAAGCCTTGGGCGTCAGCATCAAGGCCGTCGAGACTCGTCTCTACCGAGCGCGGGCGAAACTCAACGAAGCCGTGAGGGGTGAGCCGCCGGGCCGCGTATAGGGTGCATGAACCATTCGCCCCTTACCCGCCGCCACCTGCTTGCCGGAGCCGGTGCCCTGTCCGCGTTTGCTACCCTGCCCGCGTGGGCGCAGGGCCATAGCCTGCATCGCGCGCGCGGCGGAGCGCCGATCCGTGCGGGTTTCGACGAGGTTTCGGGCCGCGTGATCGACTTGTCGGTGGGTGCGGGAAAGCGCGTCGTCCAAGGGCGCAAGGGCCACGGGATTGCAGTAAACGGATCGGTGCCCGGCCCGCTGGTGCGGCTGAGGGAAGGCGATACCGTCCGCCTCAACGTCACGAACAATCTCGCCGAGGACACCTCGATCCACTGGCACGGGCTGCTGGTGCCGTTCCACATGGACGGGGTGCCGGGGATCAGCTTTCCGGGGATCGGACCGGGCCAGATCTTCTCCTACGAGTTTCCCGTGCGCCAGTCGGGCACCTACTGGTATCACAGCCATTCGGGCCTGCAGGAACAGCAGGGGCATTATGGCCCCCTCATTATCGATCCGGCGGGCAGCGAACCGGCGGAATATGACCGCGACTATATCCTGCTGCTGAGCGAGTTCACCCCGCTCCACCCGCACAAGATCATGCACCGCCTGCGGACGGGCGAAGGCTATTTCAACTTCCAGCAGACCAGTTGGGCCGACGATTACCCGCTCTCCGCCGAGGATCGCCGGATGTGGGCCGCGATGCGGATGCCCGCGACCGACATCGCCGATGTGACGGGATCGACCTACACCTATCTCGCCAATGGGCGCGGGCCGAAGGAGGGGCTGGAATACCTCTTCAACCCCGGCGAGCGGGTCCGCCTGCGTGTCATCAACGGCTCGGCCATGACCTTCTTCAACCTGAGGATACCCGGCCTGCCGATGACCGTGATCGCGGCGGACGGCCAGAACGTGAAACCGGTCGAGGTCGACGAGTTCCAGATCGGCACCGCCGAGACCTACGACGTCATCGTGGAGCCACGCGGCGAAGCTTACACGATCGTCGCGGAAAGCATGGACCGTTCCGGCATGGCGCTCGCCACGCTGGCGAGCCGTCCGGGAGCGCGCGCGGCGATCCCCCCGCTGCGCGATCCGCCGCTGCTCGACATGGGCGATATGGGGATGAACCACGGCGATATGGGGGGCGACATGGGGGAAGGCGGCCATTCGATGGACGGCATGAAGATGCGCGATACGCTGCTGCTGCCGCCCGATGTTGAGGTGGGGCCCGGGATCGACATGGTCTCCATGGCGCCGGTCGACAAGATGGGCGATCCCGGCCTTGGTCTTCGCGACGTCGATCACCGCGTGCTCAACTACCGGATGCTCTCGGCGCTGAAGCCCAATGCCGACACGCGCCGCCCTTCGCGCCTCGTCGAGCTGCACCTTACCGGCAACATGGAGCGCTACATGTGGTCCTTCGACGGCGAGATGTATTCCGCGGTTCATGACCGTCCGATCCGTTTCGCCTGGAACGAGCGGGTGCGGGTCAAGCTCGTCAACAACACCATGATGGCGCACCCGATCCACCTGCATGGAATGTTCTTCGAACTGGTCAATGGCGAGGACGCCGCGCACCAGCCGCGCAAGAACGTGTTGATCGTTCAGCCCGGCGCAAGCGCGCAGTTCGATCTGACCGCCAATGAGCCGGGCGACTGGGCGTTCCACTGCCACTTGCTCTACCACATGCACGGCGGGATGATGCAGACCGTGACGGTGATGGGCCCTCCGGAGAACGGCGGGTGAAGTTTGCTGCAATATTCTGGCTGCTGACCGGCGTCGCCGGGGTGGCCCCCGTGCCTCTGAGCGCGCAGGCGCACCCGCAAGAGCATAGTCACCACACGCCTCCTGAGGAGCAGGGGGATCATGCCGGGCGTGAAGCGCCTGTCGAGCAAGGCCACGCCGGGCACGCCACTGATGAAGGCGGCGCGTCCGTCTCTCCGGGTCCGACCATGGAGACTCCGCCGCCTGCGGCTGCGGGCAGCGGTCCGCCGCGCGCCGCCGATGCGATCTGGGGTGCCGAAGCAATGGCCGAATCAAGGGAGGACCTGCGACGCACCCATGGCGATTTCGCGGTGTTCTGGTTCCAGGGTGATCGGCTCGAAGCGCAGGTGCGCGAGGGCGAGGACATCTATCTGTGGGACATCCAGGGTTATTACGGCGGCCCGACGCAGCGGCTGTGGTTCAAGAGCGAAGGTGAAGGCGAGTGGCGCAGCGCGCCCGATGATGCCGAGGTGCAGGCGCTCTATTCCCGTGCCGTCGCGCCGTTCTGGGATCTTCAGGCGGGCATTCGCCACGACATCGCCGGGCCGGACACCACCCATGCGGTAATCGGCGTGCAGGGCCTTGCGCCTTACATGTTCGAAGTCGACGCCGCGCTGTTCGTCTCCCACCGCGGCGACCTGACCGCGCGCATCGAGGCCGAGATCGATCAGCGCATCACCCAGCGCCTGATCCTCCAGCCGCGCGTTGAGGCGAACCTTTCGGCGCAGGACATACCCCTGCTCGGCATCGGTGCAGGGCTCGACCAGATCGAGGCGGGCGCGCGGCTGCGCTACGAGATCAGGCGCGAGTTCGCCCCCTATATCGGCCTGGAGCAATCCTGGCGCACCGGGCGCAGCGCTACCCTCGCCCGCGCGCGCGGCGAAGACCCTTCCGCCACCAGCTTCATCGCCGGCATCCGCTTCTGGTTCTGATCGACACAAAGGATAGTCACATGCGTCTTTCCCAATTCCTTGCAGCCCTCGCGTTTACCACGCTCGCCCCGCCTGCGCTGCTGGCCCACGTGCAACTTGCCGCCTCCAGTCCTGCGGCCGGTAGCGAGGTCGAGGACTTCAGGACAATCACGCTTACATTCAGCGAGCCCGTCGATCCCTCCAGCGCAGCGGTCAGCATCGTGATGACCGCGATGCCGGGCGTCGCCAATCACGGCGAAATGGCGATCCGCAACTTCACGCCTTCATGGTCGCAGGACAACCGGACGCTCACGCTCACCCTCAGGCGGGCACTGCCCGAGGGCAGTTACGAAGTGCGCTGGCAGGCTGCGGCCAGCGACAATCATCCGATGACCGGAACCGTGGCGTTTGAGGTAACTTGACGGGACGAGCCACGCGGTTCGCCGAGACGAGCGGACAGCCGCTATCATCGCAATGCCGGGACGATACAAAATGACCCAGAACCGAACAGCGCAGCTTTACCGCATGGTCATGGACGATCACGTCTGCCCATACGGGATCAAGTCGAAGTGGCTGCTCGAACGCGAGGACTACACGGTCGAGGACCATCACCTCACCACCCGTGAGCAAACCGACGCCTTCAAGGCGGAGCACGGCGTCGAAACCACTCCCCAGGCTTTCATCGCTGGCAAGCGGATCGGGGGCTACACCGATCTTGCTGCACATTTCGGGAAGCCCGTGACGAGTGAGGGCACGTCCTATCGCCCGGTCGCCGCCCTGTTCACCATGATGGCGCTGATGGCGTTCGGAGCGGCCCATCTTGCGACGGGTCAGTGGTTCTCGATCCTTGCCGCCGAATGGTTCGTCAGCTTCTCGATGTGCGGCCTTGCCTATCTCAAGCTGCGCGATGTCGAGAGCTTCTCGACCATGTTCCTCAATTACGATCTGCTCGCCAAGCGCTGGGTGCCATACGGCTATGTCTACCCCTATGCCGAGGGGTTGGCGGGCGTGCTGATGACCGCGCACATTCTTGACTTCATTTCGATCCCCGTCGCGCTCACCATCGGCACGATCGGCGCGGCTAGCGTATTCAAGGCGGTCTATATCGACGGGCGCGAGCTCAAATGCGCCTGCGTCGGCGGCGACAGCAACGTGCCGCTCGGCTTCGTCTCGCTGACCGAGAACCTGTTCATGATCGGCATGGCGCTGTGGATGCTGGCGAAGACGGCGTTTGTCTGAGCGGTGGGTCGTGGAGTCCTGATTGGACCCGGAAGCTGAAGCGGCTGCCAAGCCGAGGACTGTGCCACAAATTGTGCCACAAATTGTGCCACAGATTGTGCCCTTGACGGTGGCTCGCGATTGATTCAGGAAGGTCGTCATCCGGAAAATTTCCGCGGATTGCAGTGACTTGGACGATCGCGATTAAAAGCCCGAATTAATTGGTCGGGAATCCTCTCTCCCCGACCAATTTCGGCATTTCAGCCCCCTAAAGCCATGCAATTCGGCCATTTTCCTCCAACCGGGGAAATAGGCTGGGAATCCGCTGCGAAAGCGTCCTGGACGCTCCCGACCGCCTCCCCTGGCGGTGAAGACCGCGACATCGGCCATGGGCGCGGCACCAAGGACGCCATCCGCATCGCCGCCCCCGATTTTTCCCCGTGCCTGATGGCGGAAGTCGTTCCTGAACGCCGTTGAACATCGCGGTGCTGAAACTGATCCCGCGAAGCCGGGGGGGAGTCGATCGAATGTTCAATCCATCTTCATCGCGTCGCGCGCTCGCCGGGGCCGTGTTGTTGTTCGCCGCAATCGCCGGCACGACGCCCGGCGAGGCCGAGGCGCAGGGCCTGTTTGGCCGGATCACCAGGCAGGTCAAGCGCGCGGTGGAAGGCGAGGTCGCCGACAAGGCCGAAGAGGAAGCGCGCAAGGCCACGCGCTGCGCGCTCGGCGATGATGCCTGCCGCACGAAGCAAGCCCAGGACGGCGGCAGCGAGGCCGCAGGAGATAGCGGCGCGGGGAGCGCGAGCGAGCTCATCTCGATCTACCCGGGCTCTGTCGAAAACAGCCGCGACTTCCAGGACTACACCGATTACCCGCGGGTGATCGGCATGACCAAGACCAGGCACGCCGAGACCGAGACGCTCGAAGGCGCATTGACCCGGCTCGTCTATCGCAACCCGAAGGGCCGCTCGACCCTCGAACTGATCCGGAATTATCGTTCCGCGCTCGAGGCGCGCGGGTTCGTCGTCGATTACGAGGTGCCGAACGCCAAGAACTGGATTCTCAACATCCGCGAAGCCAACGGCATGATCGCCTATGGCACCGACGTGCGCTACTTCACCGGCAAGCTGCGCTACGGCGAGGGCCTCGCCTATGTCTCGGTGCTGGTCTACCGCGAAGGCAACGGGAACGGCGCGACCAACATCCACATCCTCCAGACCAAGGACATGGACACCGGGATGGTCAGCGCGGACCCCAGCGCGATGGCGGCGGAGATGGAGCGCACCGGTCAGGTCAATCTCGACGGGGTGTTCTTCGACACCGGGAAATACACGCTGCGCCCCGAATCCGGCGCGCAGCTCGACATCGCGGCCTCGCTGATGGCCTCGCAGCCCGACCTGCGGCTCGACGTGGTAGGGCATACCGACAATACCGGCGACGCGGCGAGCAACCAGTTGCTGTCGCGCAATCGCGCGGCTGCGGTTCGCGAGGCGCTGATCGCGCGCGGCGTGGACGGCGGGCGGCTGCGGGCGTTCGGGATGGGGAGCGACGATCCGGTTGCCTCCAACGCCACCGCCGAAGGACGGGCGCGCAATCGCCGGGTCATGCTGATCCGCAGATAGTCCCGCGCCGCGGGGGCCTGCCGCCCGATTCCCGGATGCGCAGGCCCCCACGCGCAATTTCTTGAAATTGGAACGCATTGCGCCCTAGACTGGCGCCGCGATGACCACCGGCCCCGATCCCGATCCCGAGCAGAACGGGCCGCTCACCCTTTCCGAGGAATTGCTTGCCGAAACTTACGACGCGCTGCGGCGGATCGCGTCGCGGCAGCTTTCGCGGCAATCGGCAACCCCTTCGCTGAACACCACGCTGATCGTGCACGAAGCCTGGCTGAAACTGGCCGGGGGCGCGGGGCGCGAATTCAACGACCGCAACCACTACCTCGCCACCGCCTCGCGCGCGATGCGGCACATCCTTGTCGACCACGCCCGGCGCAAGGCCACCGACAAGCGCGGTGCCGGGGCGGTCCATGTCGAGCTCGAGGACTGGCTGGTGTCCGACACCGCCCCGATGGAAGCGGTGCTGACCGTGGAAGACGCGCTGGAGGCGCTGGCCCGCCATGCGCCCGAACTCGAGGCGGTGGTCGAATGCCGCTTCTTCGGCGGCCTCACCACGCAGGAAACGGCCGATGCGCTCGGGCGCTCGGTGCGCACGGTCGAGCGGCAATGGTCCCGGGCGCGCGCCTATCTGAGCGAGGAGTTTCGAGCGGATTAGGCGAAGCGTAGCCTTTCTGCATGGCGGAACCGCCGCCTGCATTTCGTTGACATCACTGCGCCGGGAGACGGTAACAACAAGGGTCGGCAGTAATTCGGATGGCAACAGGGATGGGATCACCTTCGGGGAGCGATGTGCAGGCGCGAGTCGACAGCGCCTTCGACGCTGTGCTGGCCCTTCCCGAGGCCGAGCGCGCGGCGTGGATCGACCGGCATTTCGCGGACGCACCCGAACTGGCCCGCCGAACCCACCACCTGGTGGCCGCCGAACGTCGCAGCCGCACGTTGTTCGACACCCTGCTGGACCAGCGCGACCGGGTGTTCGGCGCCGCCGTTCCCGAGCTCGACCACGGTCCCGCCAATGACCCGCGGATCGGGCGCCGGTACGGACCTTGGAAGGTGACGCGGCATATCGGTTCGGGGGGGATGTCCGAGGTCTATGCCGTGACCCGCGCCGATGGCCGCTACGAACAGCTGGCCGCGCTCAAGATCCTGTGCGGCGGCGGTCCGGGACCGCAGGCGAAGGCACTTTTCCTGCGCGAACGGCGGATGCTCGCCAACCTCAACCATCCCGCGCTGGTGCGGATCATAGACGGCGGGGAGACCGCCACCGGCGCGCCCTGGCTGGTGATGGAGCAGGTCGAGGGACAGCCGATCACCGCCTTCGCGCAGCAACGGCAGCTGCCGCTTGCCAAACGGCTCGAACTGGTCGCGCAATGCGCCGATGCCCTGCAGGCCGCGCACGAATGCGGCGTGCTGCACGGCGACATCAAGCCCGATCATCTCGTCATGGAGGACAACGGCAATCTTCGGCTGCTCGATTTCGGGATCGCGCAATTGCTCGACGAGGCCGGCACCGCCGACGAGATCACCGCGCTGACGCCGTCCACCGCCTCGCCCGAACAATTCGCGGGTCGCCGGCTCACCACCGCGAGCGACATCTACCAGCTCGGCCGGGTGCTGCAGGAACTGGTCGGCGAATCCGGCGCGAACCGCGAACTGGCGGCGATCGTCTCGGTGGCATGCGCACCCGAGCCCGAGGCGCGCTACCGTTCGGCAGCGGCGCTTGCAGCCGACCTGCGCAAGCTGGTGCGCGGCGAGGCGACCGCCGCGCTGCCCGACACCGCGCCGCGGGCATTGCTCCGGCTCGCGCGGCAGAACCGGCTGGCAAGCGCACTCGCTCTCGCCGCGGTGGTCGCTCTGGCCGGCTGGGGCGTGACCGCAAGCCTCGGTGCCGCGCGGATCGAGCGGGAGCGGCAGGCGGCGGTGCTCGCGGCGGACCGGGCGGAGCGCGGACGGCAGGTGATGGTCGAGCTGTTCCGCCGCGCCGATCCGCTCGAACTCGATGCGCTCGGCTTGGTTTCGCCCGCGACCATCGCCGCGCTCGACGAGGCCTTGGCGGGCGCCCGGACCCGGCTTGCCGACGATCCGGCGCTGCTCGGCCAGCTCAGCGGGTGGGCGGCACGCCTGCATCGCCGCGCAGGCGACGACGAGGAAGCGGCGCGTCTGGCGGCCGATGCCGTAGCTTTCACTCGTGCCGCTGACGGAGAGCAGAGCGGCGCCTATGCTGCGGCGCTCGCCTTTGCCGCCCGGCTGGCGATCGAGCGTGGCGATGCCGAGCAGGGAAATGCCGACATGGTGCGGGCGCTGGCGCTCGCCGAGCGGGCCGGATCCGCCGACCCCGCGACCCTCGACACACTGTTGCTTGGCGCCTGGGCCGCCGAGGGCGAATGGGAGCGCCAGTTGGGCCTGTTCCGCCGCGCCGCCGCGCTGGCCGAGACGCTCGGCAGCGACAATGCGCGGATCGAGGCCGGAGCCGGCATCGGCCGTGCGCTTGACGGGCTGGGCCGGCCCGAGGAGGCGGATCGCCAGCTGCGTGCCGTGCTTGCGAAAGCCGAGGCGGCCTATGGCCCCGATCATCCCCGTCTGACGCTGCCTCTGTCCGATCTCGGCCGCATCGCCGAGCATCGCGGCAATCCCGAACAGGCCGCCCTCTGGCACCGCCGCGCCCGCGACATCGCCCTTGCCGCCTATGGACCGAATTCGGCCGAAGTGCTCTCGCACCGCAACAACCTCGCCCTGGCGCTGCAATCGGCCGGCGATGATGCGGGCGCGGCCGAGGAATTGCGCCAGATCTACCGCCAGCGCCTGACCCACGACGGCGCGGGCGCCCTCGCGACCGCCGAGGTGGCCCAGAACCTTGCCGCGGTGCTGGTGCGGGCGGGCGCCTATCGCGAGGCGGAAACCTATCTGGCGACCGCCGAGGCGGGCTTTGCGCGCAGCCTGCCCGCAGGCAATCCGCGCCGGGCCTTCCCTGCCCTCACCCGTTCGGAAATGCGGATCGGCCAGCGCCGCTGGCGTGAGGCCGAAGCCGAGGCCGCGCACGCGCTGGCCGGTCTGGAGTCCGCACTCCCGCCCGGACACTTCGCGCTCGCGACCGCACGCTGCCGGATCGCCACCGCGCGGCTGGCGCAGGGCCAGCGCACGGCCCTGCCGATGCTGCGCAATGCCGTGGCCGTGCTCGATGCCAAGGGCAGCGCCGCGCCCGAGCGCTACCGTGCCCCCTGCCGCGCGGCGCTGAAGCGCTTCGCACACTGACCCCCCGCGAAAAGTTTCGCATTTCCCGTGACGGAAAATCCCGGCGCTTCGCGTGAGGGAAGATGCCGCACCCGCGGCCGTCTCGATTGGGGGAGAGCACCTTGTCCATTGTCACCGAAGTTCAGCCGCGTGGTTTTCGCAGAGGCGCAAGTCTGCGTCTGACCGTCTTTGCCGGCATCTGCGCGGCCCTCGTGCCGGTCGCCGCCGGCGCGCAGGACATTCCCGATGAAGAGCTCGTTGATCTCGGCACCGCAGGCGGCGACGAATCCGTCGCCCTGCAGGTCAACGGGGACGGATCGACCGTCTACGGCTTCGCACAGGATGACAGCGGCGCGATTCGCATGGTGCTGTGGCGCAACGGCGTGATCGAGGACATCACCGTGCCCGGATCGAACTATGGTCCCGCGAACCTGTCCAACCAAGGAGGCCTTCGCGGCCTGATGAGCCGCGACGGATCGACGATCGCCATCACCGACACGGGCATGGCCAGGCTCGGGGTCTATCGCTATCGCGACGGCATCGCCACCCGGATCGACGAGCCTTCGGCGCCCGGCGCGCTCACCATCTTCCTTGTCTATGGGATTGATCACGACGGCTCAACGCTGGTCGGCATCGGTTACGTCGGACCCTATCAGCATGCGGTGCGCTGGACCGAGGAAGGGGTCGAGGATCTGGGCCTGCTCGGCGGCGTGGCCTCGGTGGCGCTCGCCGTCAGCGGCGACGGGTCGATCGTGGTCGGCACCTCCGATGTCGATGGCGGGGGACGCGAGGCGTTCCGCTGGAGCGGGGGCACGATGCAGAGCCTGGGCACCCTGCCCGGCCAGCTCGAAGGCTCCGCGAGCCTGATCAGCGACGATGGCAGCATCATCGCCGGTTTCGCGAGGGTCATGGAGGGCACGTTCTTCAGGAATCGCGTGTTCATCTGGGAAGACGGGGCCATGACCGACATCGGCGATCTCGGCAATCGCGATGTCTATGCGACGGCAATCAGCGCCGACGGGTCGACGATCATCGGCAACACCCAGCCGACCAATCCCGATGTCCAGCAGACCACGCAGGCGTTCTACTGGCGCGACGGGGTGATGCGGGAAGTTGGCTACCTGCCTTCCGACACCCCGGGCCAGGCCTTCACCAGAGCCTACGCGCTGAGCGGGGACGGGAGCGTGATCGTGGGTGGAGCGCGCGCGGCCTTCGGCGAACCGTCCCTGGCCTACCGCTGGACCGAGGAGACCGGGCTGGTTCCGCTCGGTACGCTCGGCGGTGCGCAATCGCGAGCCCTTGACATCAGCGAGGACGGTTCCACCATCGTCGGCTATTCCGAGAATGCGCAGGGGCAGGTGCGCGCCTTCATCTACCGCACGGCGATGCAGGATTTCACCAACATGCTCGCCTCCTTTTCCGGCCTCGCGGAAGAGGCGGAACTCGCGGTCGAACTGCAGCAGCGCTTCACCCAGTTGATCGCAGCGCCGGGCTGCCACCCTGGGGAGGAACGCCTGTGTATCGGCGCGGAAGCTCTCGGGCTCGTCACCGCGCAGAGCACGCTCGCCGGACGCCGCGGCACGGCGGGCGCGCGGGTCTTCGGGCGGCTCGCCGTCGCGAAGGACCTCAGCATCGGCGGCAGCTATGTCTTCGCCGATCCGACGATCAGGGGCGACCGGACCCGCGAAAGCGGTAGCCGCGCGTGGGCGGTGTCGCTCGACTATGGCGGCGCGGCGACCGGCCTCTCGGGCCGCGCCTGGTATGCCCGCGCCCATGAAAATCTCGCACTCGATCGCGGCGCGGAATTCGCCGACGTCGAGGTCATGACCGGCAGGACGCGTCTGGTGTCGGAAAGCTATGGCGTGCGCGCGGGCTACGGCCTGGCGATCGGCGAAAGCACGGTCCTCAGGCCCTGGGCGGAAATCGCGCGCTATCGCAGCACCCGCGACGGTTTTGCCGAGGAGGGGGTCGACTTCCCCGCCAGCTTCGCCGGCTTCGCAGCCCATCGCACGCTCGCAGAGGTCGGAGCCGACCTCGTCCTGCCGCTCGGCGACAATCACCTCGTGCTGACCGGGGCGGTCGAGGCCGATCTCGATGCCGATCCCGTGGCCTTTGCCGGGACATCGGAAATTCCGGGGATGGAGGCCTTCACGCTGACCTCCGGCCTCGCGCGCAAGAACACGCGGGCGCGGCTTGGCGCGGGTTACGCGATCCCGGTCGGTCCGCTCGCGATCGGGGTGAGGGTCGGCGCGCGCAGCCCGGTCTACGGGAGCGCGTGGCAGCTCGACGGCGGGCTCAGCCTGACGGGAGCCTTCTGATGCGCCCGCTTGCGCTTGCCCCGCTGCTCTTGGCCGCCGGCTGCACCGCCCTGCCCGCCCGCCCCGGACAGGCACCGCCGCCGCCCGCGCCCGACATGAGTTCGGGCACCGCGGCGTGCGCGGGAATGGCGGTGTGGGAGCTGCCCGAGCGCGCGGTGCGCGTTCCGGTGCCTTCGGGGGCGATCGTGACCGAGGACCGCTCCGCCGCCCCGGACGCTCCCGACATCACCCTCAAGACCTTGGGAACGCCTGCTCAGATCGCAGACTTCTACCGCTGCGCCCTGCCCTATGCCGGGTATGACAACGTGACGGCGCTGCCCGAAGGCGAAACAGGTTTCCGCTATTCGGCGCCGGGCGGGGCTGCGGGGACGGTGGTGCTGACGGTCTACGACCTGCCCTTCCCCGACGATGGCTGGGACAGCTTCATCACGATCAGGCAGAGCCCCTGAGGCGCAAACGCTATAGCGGCCCTGCAAAGCTGATGACGATGTCGCGATAGCCCTCGCGCGAGATCACCTGCAGCATCGCGGGCGAATCCCCGGCTCCGGTGAAGCCGACCAGCCGGGTGGTCCGGCCGGGCTTGTCGTCCATCTCGGGCTTCAGGCCCTTGGCCTGCGCCCAGTCGAAGAACGCCTTGGCATAGGCCTCGGAATCGACCTTGGACTTGGCCTGGAGCATGAACAGGTCGGGATCCCCGCCGCGCGGGATGCGCGTGGTGATGTAGATGTGCGCATCGCCCGGCAGCGGCATGTCGGAAGGCAGCCAATCGGGCCGCGGCAGCTCGATGCTGCCGAGCACCCCGGAATCGTCGTCCTCGATGGCCAGAATGCCGTCGACCGTGGCGGTGGTCGCTTCCCCTGTGGGCGGGTCGATCGCCGCAGGCGCATCCGCGCCGCAAGAGGCCAGCGCGAGGCCCGCCGCAAGCGCCGCAGCGCCCGCTCCGATCTGCAGCCGCCGGGTCATCGCCCGGCCTCGGTGTAGGTGAGCATGAACTGGCGCTCGCCGCCGTCGTCGCGCACCCGGATGTTGCCGCCTTCCACGCTCTTGCCCTCGAAATAGAGCTCGAGCGGGTCCTGGATGGTGGCGCGGTCGGTGAGGGTGTAGCCGGCATCCGCCAGCCGCTGCGCGAAACCTTCGACGATCTCCTTGGCGCCGATCGCGCTGCGCCCTTCGATGAAGACGTCGCCCGGAAGGGGCCTGCTGACGAGCACCAGCCGGGCATCTTCGGGCAAGGCGATGTCCGCCGGGAAGTCGTCCGGCAAGGCGACGTTCCGGTTGCCCGCCGGCGCTTCGTCCGAGAGCGTCTCTCCGGAATCTCCGGGCGAGGCACCGCAGCCCGCCAGGAGGCAGGCACCGATCAGCCCGATCATAACCTTGTCTTTCGGCACGCGCTTTCTCCTCTTGCTGACGATGTCGTCACGAGGAAAACGCGAAAGCGGGGAAAAACCCGCCGCGAACGGGCGTGGGTCGGGATCGGGCACCGCCGCGCCTTGACCGCGGGCATTGCACAGCCGGGGTGCGCGCCTAAACGTCCTCTTCCAAGACGCGATCCTCCGCCCCGCCGGACAGGCTGTCCTCGCGGCCCATCCACGAGCGGAAGAGCCCGGCCGGATCGTGGGTTCGGCGCAGCCTCTCAAGCCGGGCGAGGTTCTCCGCCTTCATGAAGCGGGCCGGTCTGCGGCCGAGGTTCTCGTCGGCCAGCTGGATGCCTGCCGCATGGGGCGCCATCGCGGCCATCTGCCGGGTCGCCCAGTCGGCATAGCGCGCATCCTCCGCGCCGCGCTTCCATTCGCCGTAGACCGCCAGATAGCGTTTCGCCTCGAGCGAGAAGGCCATGTCCGGCCGGGTGGCCGGCGGGTGCCAGTTGAGCCACAGGCTGTGGCTGGGGGCTGGCGGCATCGTCTCGGCGATAGCGTGGATGCCGGGGAGCAGGTCGTCGATCGGCGCGTCGGTCCAGATATTGTCCGCGCACCAGCGCACGCCGGGCGGGAAATGCGTGATGTTGGCGGTGCGCGACATGAACGCGGTGCTCATCGGCACCAGCGGCGTGGTGAAGCTGGCGAGCTGCCGGATCGGGCTCGCGTCGATGAAGCGCACCGCCGCGCGCGCCTCTTCCCAGCTGCCCGCGAGCACCGGCGCGATCACCTCGATCCCGGGCACGAAAATGCCCAGCGCGCGCGGCGTGATCAGCATCTGGAATTCGACCGAGCGGGCGACGCTTGCCCCCACCGCGTCGGCCCAGCGGAACACCGCATCGAGATGGCGCTGGCGGAAGATCTGCATCTTCATTGCCGTGACCTTCGGGCGCGGGTGAAGCCGCAGGTGATAGCGCAGGACGACCGCGAAAAACCCCGGCCCCGATCCGCGCGCGGCCCAGAAGATGTCGGCGTTCTCGGTCGCGCTGGCGTGGATCTGCGTGCCATCGGCAAGGATCACGTCGATGCCCACGAGGCTTTCGGTCGCAAGGCCCAGCGCACGGCTCCCCCAGCCGAAGCCGCCCTGCAGCAGAAACCCTCCCAGAGCCACATCCGGGGCATGGGCGACAGGAAAGAACAGCCCGTGCGGCCTCAACGCAAGGTCGAGATCGAGGCCCCAGCACCCCGGCCCCACCCGCGCGGTCCGGCTTGCCGGGTCGATTGCGATCCCGTTGATTCGCGCCATGCTGAGCAGCAGTCCGCCCTCGCGAAGGTGGTTTTGCGCCCAGCTGTGCCCGCCCGACACGATGCTGACCGGCCAGCCGTTTTCGCGGGCCAATTGCAGCGCGCGGCATACGTCCTCGGCATCATTCGCCTCGACCAGCAGATCGGGGCGGACTCCGGGATCGCGGGCGTTGAAACTGGTCGCCAGAACCGCGGCGTCGAAACCCGGCTCGCCGCGCCGCCAGCTGCGGCCCCTGCCCTTGGGGCGCCTCACGCCGGCCGCTCGCGATAGGCCGCGCCGAAGGCCTCGAACAATTGCGGCAGGAAGCCTGCGAGATGGGCCATTTCCTGTGCATTATGAACCAGCAGATCGGCTGGCGAGGGCAGCATCCGTCCCGCCACCGGACGGATCGCCCGGGCCACCCCGCGCGCCAGTGCGCCGGGATTCTCCCCGATCGCGGTGTTCGCGCCGCCCATCCACATGCGCGAGCGCATCTCGCTGCCCCCGTCGACCGGGCGCAGGTGGTGCAGCAGCCATCCGCCCTTGAGCGCCGTGCCCGGAACGCCGACGCGAGCGCAGATCGCAACCTCGCCCTGCGCCACCAGTCGCGCCTCGTCCAGCCCCATGACCGCGGGGCGCACGAAGCCAATCGCGCCCTTGACGACGCGCGGGCCGAGATATTCGGTGATCAGCGAGGTGCGCCCGAGATAGCTTTCATCAGCGCGCCCGTCGGCCCAGCGCGCGTCGATATGCGCCTTGGGGTGCCACAGCTTGTAACGCTGTGCTTCGCAACCGTGCCAACCGAACCACCAGTCCCACATCGTCGGCGTCACGCCGGGCATGGTGGTGAAGCAGAACACCCGGATCGAGCCGTCGGCCGGACGGGCATAGCCGGTTTCGACCGGCCAATAGCCCGGCTCGAGAAGCGAGGGCGCGGCGCCGACCGGAGGAAGCAGCTCGGCGGCCTGCGGCCCGATCAGCAGGGCCTCGGCAACCTGGGGCTGGAGCGGCCCGATCGCGGGGTCGTAGAACCGCGCGTAGGGGCTTTGCGCAAGCTCCTGCGGCGAATAGCCGAGCCGTCCCTGCATCATCGCGTCACCTCTTAGCCTCGCAGGCGGCGCGATAGGCCGCCGCCAGCGATGTTCGCGCCGTGTCGCCGGTATGGTGGAGCAGCGCGGCGAGCCACACGCGGCGGACCTGGGCGATGCTCTCGCGATTGGGGAGGAGGCCCGATCCCCACATCCCCAGCACCGCGAGCAGCTGGATCGCGAGATGTCGTCCCAGCGCCGCACTGTCGGTTCCGGGCGCGAGCTCGCCTTGTGCCGCTGCGCGTGCGGTCAGCCATTGCGTCGTGAGGATCGCGCGCATCATCCCCGCCGCGCGAGCCTCGGGATGATCGGAGGTCATGATCGCCTGGTAGATGCCGCGGTAATATTCCTCGTCCGCGGCAAGAAACCTCTCGATTTGCGCAAGGGCATCCAGCAGCTGCGCGAGTGCCGGACCGGCGGACTGCGATGCGCCGAGCGCTGGGAGATGGAACCCGGCTTCGTCGAGGAGGGCAATCAGCACCTCGGTCTTGGAACCGAACAGGTTGTAGGGCGTGCGCAGGCTCACCCCGGCCTGTTCGGCGAGCCGGCGCATGGTGAGCTTGTCGATGCCCTCGCGCCGGATGATCTCCTGCGCGGCAGCGCAGATGCGCGCACGGTTGAACGCCTTGGCTTCCTCGCGTCTCGACATGCGGCGAATTTGCATTTCGTTATAACGTGTGTCAATTATTTCCTCGGGTGCCTGCATGTGCACCGAAGGAGCCGGACCATGCCCAACGATCGCCCGTCAGCTCCGAGACTGGCAAGGTGGCTCGCCGCTGCGGTTGTCGTGCTGGGCGGGGGTGTCTTCGCGGCCTGGGCCACCTCGCCCGATCCGAAGTTCAACCCGGCCAGTTTCGAAAGCGAGCCGCTGGTACCGGGCATCGCGCCGCTCGATGAAGCCGTGACGCTGGCTCTTTTCCCCCGGGCCGACGGGCGGACCGGCACCATGCTGGTTCTTGACCGCAGCGGCGAGCGGATCACCGGCATCGATCTCGCCGAACTGGGCGCGGGCCCGACGGAGGATCCTTTTGCTGCCTTGGCAGGAGCGGACCTGTCGCAGGTCTTGGCAGGCAATGCCGCCCGCCTTGCGCAAATCACCATGCAAATTGCCGAACTTCTGCCCGCCGGGCCTGCCGGTACGCAGCATATTGGCACCGGAACCAACTTCCCCGAGCACGCCGCCGAGGCGAACAGCACCGCGGTGTTCCAGTTTCCCAAGTTCGGCCCTGCCACCCCGGCCCGCACGCAAGTTCGTGCGGACGAGGGAATCCTGCTCGATTACGAGGTCGAGATCTGCGTGCGTTTCGACCGGCCACTGCGCAGCCCCGAGGATTTCGACGCCGCCACCAAGGGTTTCTTCCTGTGCGGGGATTTCACCAACCGCAATGCGCTGATCAATCTGGCCGATCCCGACAATCTCGATTCGGGCAAGGGCTTCAGCGATGCCAAAAGCGGGCCCGACTTCTTCCCAACCGGTCCCTTTCTGGTGGTGCCGCGCGATTGGCGCAGCTTCGTTGCGGCGCAGCGCATGACGACCGCGGTCAACGGATCGCCGCGACAGGACGCTCGCGGGAGCGAGATGACGCTCGACTTCCGGGCGCTCGCCGCCAAGGCGCTGGCCGACATGGAAACGCCGCGCTTTCTTTACCGGGATGCCTACACGCGGCTGATGCCCGACCGTGCGATCCCGACCTCGGCAACGCTGATGTCAGGGACTTCGGAAGGGACGATCTTCACGCCGCCCACGCGCGCCGACCTGATCGAGGCCGCCGTGGCCTATGCTCTGGCCGGAGGTCCGCTGGCGCGCGAATCGCTGCTGGATGTCGCGCGCCGGACCTTCATCGCCAACGAACGTGCCGGCGGACATTATCTGCAGCCGGGCGACGTGGTTCGCCACGGATCGAGCGCACTCGGCGACATCGAGGTCCTGGTGATCCGCTGACCGCCGGCGGTGTCGAGACTCGGGGCCCGCCCGTCGCGGCCGAAGTGCTTCTGCCGGGGCGCTTAAACAGCTCACCAGAGCACAAAAAAAGCCCCGGTTTCCCGGGGCTTTTTGCATGTTTCACTTGGCTTGGAGGCTTAGCGCCCGCCGAAGCATTCGCGAACCCACGCCCAGATACCATCTTGCATGAAAGCCTCCTACGACCTTGGTTAATGACGTAGGAGGTTTAACACAAAATTAACCTTAATCAAGAGTTAACTGTGGTCTCGTCGCCTCTCCTCGCGTCGACCCATCAGAACGAGCAGTTCGGGCATGGCGATGGCCCGCGAAAACAGGAAGCCCTGCGCCTGGTCGCAGCCCATGTCACGCAGGCTATCGGCGACCGCCTGCGTTTCGACCCCTTCAGCAACGACCACCTTGCCCAGCGAATGGGCGATTTCGATCGTCGCGCGCACCACCGCACGACTTTCCTCCGAGCTGGCCATCTGCTGGACGAACTTCTTGTCGATCTTGAGCTCGGAACTCGGCAGCTTCTCGAGATATTCGAGGTTCGAATGTCCGGTCCCGAAATCGTCGATCGACAGACCGATGCCGCGCTGCTTCAACGCCGCGACCTGAGGCGCGATGAGCTTGTCCTCCAGCTTCGCGGTCTCGGTCAGCTCGAGCGTCAGGTTCTCGGTGGGAAAGCCGATGCGCCCGATCATGGTCATGATGTCGAACAGCAGGTGCGTGTCGCTCAGGCTCTTGGCCGACATGTTCACCGCCAGCTTGAAGTCCGGGTCGAGCGCGATGGCTTCCATGCCTTCGGTGAGCGCGGTTTCCATCACCACCATGGTGAGTTCGTTGATCCTGTCGATGGCCTCGGCCGCGAGCACGAGCTCCTGCGGATTGACCGCCCCGCCGCCCTCCGGACGCCAGCGGATCAGGGTCTCGGCGCCGGTGATCCGTCCACTCGCGAGATCGACCTTGGGCTGGTAGGCGACCCCGATCTTGCGCTCCCGCAGGCCCTTTTCGAGCACACGGATGACCTCGAGCCGGTTGTTGCGCGCCTCGAGATAGGCGGCATCGTTGATGATGAAGCGCGCCCCGCGGGTCGCGGCTTCGTCGGCGGCCTGCATCGCCTTCTTGATGCGCTGGCCGACCGGGAGATCGTGGTTGGTGTCGATGCCGAGCGCGGGCGCGCTGGTCGCCGATTGCCAATCATAGCTGATCGCGGTCTTGAGCATCAGCGCCAGACCGTCGGCGTGGCGTTCAAGGCTCACGGCATCCATGCGCGGTGCAAACCAGACGAGCACATCGCGCTCGAACGCGACGTCCCCGGCTTCTCCGGGGCCCTTCACGTAGGTGATGAGCGTATTGACGAATTCGCCGATCTCGCGGGCGCTCCACTCCTCGGACATCTCCGCGAGGTTCGCGATCTTGAGCGCATAGACGTCGATCTCCGCGCCCGCCTTGTCGAGACCGAGCGCGGAGGTGGTCATCGCGTTCACCTCGGCGTTGTAGTACTTCTTGCTGATGCGCCGGAAGCCGATCGCCGCCGCCCCCATCGCGAGCAGGGCCGACATGATGTCGAGGTCGATGTTCGCCTCGTCCAGCAAGAGCGTCGCTGCGGGCAGCAACAGCGCAATCGTCAGCAGCGAACCCGCAGTGCGCGAGGGGCGCAGCGCCTGCGCAAGGATTGCCAGTGTCGCAATGAGGAGCGCCGGATACCAACCGAGATTGACCGGCGTCCCTTCCCTCAGCGTTTGGGCGCCGACGATGTGGAAGTATGCGCCATAGGTCTTTCCGTAAATCGGATGCCGGTAGAAGTCGGGGGAGCCGGTGAACGCCTGCCCGACGATGACCGATTTGCCTGCGAGCTGGTCCTTTCCGACCCTTCCGCGGAGCACATCGATGTAACTGTAGGCGGGTACCGTGTCGATCGCCAGCGCACTATCAACGCGGAACAAGATCGACGGACCTTTGTAATCGGCCAGCACCGCTGCGATCCCGGGAACAACAGTTCCGTCCAAATCCACTTGGGTAGGAATTCGTACAGTCAGCGCCCAGGGTGCGGAGAAGGCCTCCATCGAGGCCATCGGCGCCCGATCTCTGAACGCCTTGAGCGGCAGGATCTCGTCGTTGACGGACTGACCGAACTTATGATCGGGCATCATGCCGATCCAGACTTTGCCCTTGTGGCGTTCGAGCGTCCGAGCGAACTGCGCGTCTGTCTGCGGCGTCTCCGGATCGGCCTGGGCGCGGTCGAACACGATCTTGTCCACGCCGGCCGCGGCGAGACGATCGATCAGTTCGCTTTCCTCCTTGCGGGTCGGAAAGGGCAGACCCAGTTCGTTGAGCGTCTTGTCGTCGATCCCGATAAACGCGATGTCCTGCGGCACTGGGTGCATTCGCAACTGCGCGCGCAACAGGCGAAAGCCGTCCTCTGCCGGAAGCGGGAGGCTGATCGCCGCCGACACAAGCCCGAGCATGATCGCGAAGATCGCCACCTTGAGGCGCTTGCGACGGATCAGGGACTCCCCGGACTTCAGCGGGTTCTCCGGCGGCATCGCCGGCGGCACGCGCGGCGCGAGGCCCCTGCGGCGCTGCAGGTAATCCTTCAATGATGCCAGCATTGCAATCATGGCCGCCCGGGTCGATGGTGAAACACCAGCATTTCCCTAGCAGGCAGTGGTTAACCCATCCCCAACGCCGCCCATCCGCGAACCCCGGGTCGCCCCGGCATGATCCCCGGCGCGCTTCAGACGACCCGCGCGGACACCAGGCCGAGCACGATCGTCAGTCCGCCGAGCCCCAGCGAAAGATGCCAGCGCAGTCGCAGGAAATCCGGGCCTGCCCACCCGAGCGCGCGGTCGATCAGCGGCGAAAGGCCGATCAGCGCCCCGAGATAGAGCAGCGCCGGTCCGGGCCAGTCCCAGCCGATAGTCCACGGCAGGAACAAGGCCACCGCGAACAGGCTCGGCAAAACCGCCACCACGTAGGCCCCGGCATGGGCCCGGCCGGCCTGCAGCGCCTGGCCCCACCACACGCCGCCGAGGAAACTGAAGATCGCCGCCGCATAGGCAAAGCCCCCCGCGAGCGCCGAATAGCGCCACTCATGACCACTCAGCACCATGGCGAGACAGATGATCTGGGGAAGCAGCCCCGCGTAACCGAGCGCGCGGGCGGCAGGCGCGAGCGTGCCGCCAGCGGGTGTGTGTGTTCCGTCCATGGCCGGTCAAAACACGGGAGCCAGCCAAGTTCCCGCCGCGCTTGCAGCCGCGCGGGCTTTGCGACAGGAAGATGCACATGGACCTGTTCGATCTTTCCGGCCGCACAGCCGTGATCACCGGCGGCAATGGCGGCCTCGGCCTCGCGATGGCGCGCGGGCTCGCGAAGGCGGGTGCCAATGTCGCGATCTGGGCGCGCAATCCCGAAAAGAACGCCGCGGCGATCGAGGAACTGCGCGATCTCGGCCAGGGCGACGTGCTGGCGCTGACCTGCGACGTTGCCGAGGACAGCGAGATCGCGGCGGCGATGGAGCGCACGCTCGGCACCTTCGGGCGGGTCGACGTGTGCTTCGCCAATGCCGGGATTTCCGGCGCGGGCACGGCGATCCCCGACATCACCGCCGAAGGGTGGGACCGCACGATGGCCGTCAACACCCGCGGTGCGGCGCTGGTCTACAAGCATGTCACCCGCCACATGATCGCCCGCGCCAAAGATGGCGATGCGGGCGGCAAGCTGATCGCCACCTCCTCGGGCCAGTCGATCATGGGGGTTAACCGCTCGTCCGACTATGCCGCATCCAAGGCGGCATTGAACGGCCTCACCCGCGCCGCGGCCTTCGAGCTGGCGCGCCACGCCATCACCGCCAATGCCCTCCTTTTCGGCTATTACGAGACCGACATCACCGCCAAGGCCGACCCGCGCTTTGCCGAGTGGATGGCCAAGCGCATCCCGCTGCGCCGCCCGGGGGATCACGCGGGGCTGGAAGGGCTGGCGGTATTCTTCGCCTCGCCGCATTCCGACTACATCACCGGCCAGTGCCTGCCCGTCGACGGAGGCTTGTGCATCAGCTGAAACGCGCCATCTGACACGGAACGCGGTCGCGCCCCGACCGTTGGCGCAGTGAGCCTCACGCAACCGGAAACCCGCCCCTTGGCCGACGACGACCAGATTCCAGACTTCGACAAGCTCCCCGAGGACCGCGCCCGTCAGCGCGCGGTGCCTTCGGGACGGATCGCCCGCTTCGGCACCTTCGGTCGGCTGGTCGGCGGGGTCGCCGGCGGCATGGTTGCCGAGGGCGCGCGGCGGCTTGCCAGCGGCGAAGGGATCACCGCGCGCGACCTGATCCTCACCCCCGGCAATGTCCAGCGCCTCACCGACCGCCTGTCGCACCTGCGCGGCGCGGCGATGAAGATGGGGCAGATGATCAGCCTCGATGCGGGAGATTTTCTGCCCGAGGAATTGTCGCGCATCCTCGCGACCTTGCGCGATCAGGCCAATTTCATGCCCACCCGGCAGCTCGACCAGGTGCTCAAGAGCGAGTGGGGGCCGGACTGGCGCAAGCAGTTCCGCTGGTTCAACCCGCGGCCCATCGCCGCCGCCAGCATCGGGCAGGTCCACAAGGCCCTGACCCGCGATGGCGAGGAGCTGGCGATCAAGGTGCAATATCCCGGCGTCGCCAGGAGCATCGACAGCGATGTCGACAACGTGATGACCCTGCTCAAGGTGGCCGGCTTCGCCCCGCCCGAACTGGAGATGGAAAAGCTGCTCGCCGCCGCCAAGCAGCAGCTCCACGAGGAGGCCGATTACCAGCGCGAGGGCGCGCAGATGGCGATGTATCGCGAGCGGCTGGCCGACACGCCGGGCTTCGTCGTGCCGCGCCTGCACGAGGGCCTCACCCGCGGCTCGATCCTCGCGATGAGCTTCGAGGAGGGGGTGAGCATCGAGGAACTCGGCGCCGAGCCGCCCGAGCGCCGCGACGAAGTCTTCGCGCGGCTGATCCGGCTGGTGGCGCGCGAGTTGTTCGATTTCGGCGTGATGCAGACCGATCCGAACTTCGCCAATTTCCGCTACCGGCGCGAGACGGGCGAGATCGTGCTGCTCGATTTCGGCGCCTGTCGCCCGGTCGATCCGGCGGTCGCCAACGGCTATCGCAACATGCTGCTCGCCGGGCTCGAGGGCAACGCCGAGGAGGTTCTCAGGGCCACCATCGAAGCCGGGTTCATGATGCCGATCGTCGCCGAGAAGCACCCCGAGCGGGTCAATCGCATGATCGACATCGTTGTGGGCGAGATGCGCGAGGATGCACCCTTCGATTTCGGCGACCGCGCCTTCGTGCCGCTGCTGCGCGAGGAAGGCTATGCGATCGCGCAGGACAAGGACACCTGGGCCTTCCCGCCGATCGAGACTCTGTTCGTGCAGAGGAAGGTGTCGGGCACGGCGCTGCTCGGCGCGCGGTTGAAGGCAAAGGTCAACATCCGCCGCATCACCGAGGAGGTGCTGGCGAGCACTTCGCCGCTCCCGGCAGCCGCCGCGTGAGCCACGTTGGCCCCCTCTGGCCCCTGTCTGGCCGCCGCCGGCCCCGGCTTGGCCGCTGTTTCACGTGAAGCAGCCGGCGGCCGCGATGGACACGGCGGCCAATCTGTTCTAGCGGCTGACGTCATGCATGGGAGGGGTCACGGCAATCTGTCGGTGCTGTTCGTGTGTCTCGGCAATATCTGCCGGTCACCGATGGCAGAAGGCGCGTTCCGCGCGGCAGCGGCGCGCGGCGGACTGGCGTGCGAGGCGGATTCGGCGGGCACCGCCGCCTACCACATCGGTCATCCCCCCGATCCGCGCGCGATTGCGACGGCACAAGCGAACGGGGTCGATATCGCTGACCAGCGCGCGCGGCAGATCGCCCGCGACGATTTCTACCGCTTCACGCACATCCTCGCGATGGACAGCGCCAATCTCGCCGGCATCAGGGCGCAGGCGCCGCGTGATGCCTCGGCGCATGTCGCGCTGCTGATGGACGCCGTGGAAGGCGGCGCGAGCCGCGTCGTTGCCGATCCCTATCACGGCGACGAGGACGATTTCGCCGCCGCATGGGCGATGATCGCCACCGGGGTCGAGGCGCTGGTGCAACGCCTCCTCGCCGAAGGGCTCACCGCGCGCTTCTAACCGCCGCGCAGCAGCTGCACGCCCCAGTCGCGCTCGAACAGGTAGAGCAATAGCCGCGCCGCCTCGCCGCGCGGACTGGTGAGGCCGCCGTCGCGCTCCATCAGCAGCCGGGCGTCGGCGTGGGCGGCGGGAAGCAGGCGCTGGACCTGCTCCAGATCGGCGATCCGGAACGCCGCCTCGCCCGATTGGCGCGTGCCGAGGAGTTCGCCCCCGCCGCGCAGCGCGAGGTCCTCCTCGGCGATGCGGAACCCGTCCTGCGTCTCGCGCATGAGGGCGAGCCGCGCGCGGCCGGTCTCGGACAATTCCCCGCCGCGCAGCAGCAGGCAGACCGACTTTTCCGCGCCCCGCCCCACGCGCCCGCGCAACTGGTGGAGCTGGGCAAGACCGAAGCGTTCGGCCTGCTCGATCACCATCAGCGTCGCCGCGGGAACGTCCACCCCGACCTCGATCACCGTCGTCGCGACCAGCAGCTTCGCGCGCCCGCTGGCGAAGCGCTCCATGTTCGCGTCCTTGACCTCGGGGCGCAGCTGGCCGTGGACCAGCACCACGTCCTCGCCGAAGCGCTCCTTCAGCGCGGCAAAGCGCGCCTCCGCGGCGGCGATGTCGGCCACTTCCCAGTTGCCATCCACTTCGCGCACCATGGGGCACACCCAATAGGCCTGCTGCCCACCCGCGAGGTGCCGCGCCAGCCCCTCGACCACCTCGTCCATCCGCTCCTGCGGGATGACGCGCGTGTCGATCGCCTGCCGCCCCGGGGGCAGTTCGTCGAGGCGGCTCACATCCATCTCGCCATATTGCGCCAGCGTCAGCGAGCGCGGGATCGGGGTCGCGGTCATCGCGAGGGTGTGCGGCGCGCGGCGGCCCTTGGCGGCGAGCGCGAGCCGCTGGGCCACCCCGAAACGGTGCTGCTCGTCGATCACCACGAGCCCGAGGTCGCGATAGGCGACGGTATCCTGGAAGATCGCGTGGGTGCCGACGAGAATGTCGATCGACCCGTCGAGCAGCCCGATCAGGATGCTCTCGCGCTCGCGCCCCTTGGCACGGCCCGTCAGCAGCGCGACTTCGGCCCCGGTCGGCGCGGCGAGGCGGCGCAGCGTCTCGAAATGCTGGCGCGCGAGGATTTCGGTCGGGGCGAGCAGCGCGGCCTGCCGCCCCGCCTCGACCGCGATCAGCATCGCCTCGAGCGCGACCACGGTCTTGCCTGCCCCGACGTCGCCCTGCAGCAGGCGCAGCATCGGCGCTTCCTGCGCCATGTCGCCTTCGATCTCGGCAATCGACCGCTTCTGTGCGCCGGTGAGGCCGAAGGGCAATTGCAGCTTCGCCCGAAGGCTCCCGTCGCCGACCAGCGCCTGCCCCTTGCGGCGGCGCCCCTCGGCCTTGACCAGCAGCAGGGCGAGGCTGTTCGCGAGCAGTTCGTCATAGGCGAGCCGGTCGCGCGCCTTGGCCTCGGTGTTCTCGTGCGCGAGCTTGAGCGCCTCGCGCCACGCAGGCCAGCCCGCCCGCTCCAGCTGCCCCGGCTCGATCCATTCGGGCAGTTCGGGCAGCCGTCCGAGCGCCTGCGCCGCGAAATCGGCGATGCGCGGCTGGGTGAGCCCTTCGGAGAGGCGATAGACCGGCTCCGACAGCCGCCCCATGTGCGCGGCGCTCTCGACCTCGATATGGTCGGGATGGACGATCTGCAGCATGTCGCCGTAGCGATCAAGCCGGCCGGCGATCCAGCGCTTCTCGCCCACCGGCAGCAGCTTCTTCGCCCCGTAGGCGGCCTTCCCGAACCACGCGAGCGCGCAGATGTTTCCCGCCGCATCCTGCGCCAGCACCCGGTAGGGCCCGCGGCTGCCCGGCCGGGTGGCGCGGTGTTCGACCGGGGTGAGTGCGACGATCACCTGCTCGCCCTCCGCCCCCTCGTCGAGATCGGCGATCGCCCGCCTGCTGACGAAACGTTCGGGCAGATGGTAGGCGAGGTCCTTGACCCGCGTCAGGCCAAGCTTCTCGAGCGGCTTCATCAGCTTCGGCCCGACGCCCTCGAGCGTCTGGACTTCGGCGAACAGCGGGTTGAGAGCCTCGGGGCGCATGGGTGCATGGGCTAACACCCCTGTTGCGTCTTTGCGAGTTGAAGCGGCGGGAAGCTGTGGCTAGGTGAACGCCATGAGCGACGCCCCCTCTTCCGGCCCCACCTTCGAACAGCGCCTCGCCCGCGCGAAGTTCCGTTCGTGGCACCGCGGCACGCGCGAGGCCGATTACATGATCGGCGGCTTCTTCGACCGCTATCATGCCGGCTGGGGCGAGGCCGATCTCGCCTGGTTCGAGGCCCTGCTCGACGAGGATGACGTCGACGTCATGGCCTTCGCGCTCGGCAGCCAGCCGCCGCCGGAACATCTCGCGGGCGAATGGCTTTCTGCCATGCAGAAGCTCGATTACGTCGACATTCCGCGCTAGGGCCGCCCGGCCGCTGCGGGAACCGCCCGCCGCCATCGCGGCTTGACTGGAACCACCATGCCCGACCTCTCCCGCATCCTATCGGCGCGCGAACCGCTGACCCTGTCCTCGCTGCCGCGCGGCAGCCTGCCGCTGGTGCTGGCCGATCTCGCGCGCGCGGCGAACGGCGTGAAGGGCGGGCAGCGCGCGGTGTTCGTCGCCCCCGACGAGGCGGCGATGCGCTCGGCGGCGGAGGCGGCGCGCTTCTTCGCGCCCGAGGTCGAGGTGCTGACCTTCCCGGCGTGGGATTGCCTGCCCTACGACCGCGCCTCGCCTGCCCTCTCGATCAGCGCCGAGCGGCTGGCAACGCTCCACCGCTTGCAGAACCCGGCCGGGTCGGCGCAATTGCTGATCACCACGGTCAACGCCGTGCTCCAGCGCGTGCTCACCCCCTTCCGCATCCGCGAGTCCGTGCGCGAGTTCAAGGTCGGCACGCGGATCGGGCACGAAAGCCTCGCCGCGCTGCTGACCCGGCAGGGCTACAGCCGCACCGACACGGTGATCGACCACGGCGAGTTCGCGGTGCGCGGGTCGATCGTCGACATCTTCCCCTCCTCGCTCGAGAGCGGCCTTCGGCTCGATTTCTTCGGCGACGAGCTCGAATCCTTGCGCCTCTTCGATCCCGCCACCCAGCTGACGGTGGAGCGGATCGACAGCCACCTCCTGCTCCCGGCCTCCGAGGCGCTGGTCGACGAGGAGACGATCAAGCGGTTCCGCACCCGCTACCGCGAGCTGTTCGGCGCGAACGCCACGCAGGACCCGCTCTACGAGGCGGTGTCCGAAGGGCGGCGGCTCGCCGGCATGGAGCACTGGCTGCCGCTGTTCGAGGAGAAGCTCGCGACCCTGTTCGATCACCTCGCTCCGCAGGATCTGGTGGTGATCGACCAGGGCGCGCTCGGGGCGGCGGAGGAACGCCTCTCGGACATTTCCGATTACCACGCGCAGCGCGGACGGATCGCGGGCGAGCGTGCGGGCAGTTACCGACCGCTCGCACCCGATGCGCTTTACCTCACCCGCGCGGAATTCGACGCCGCGCTCGCCGCCGCGCCCGCCCACCGCGCCACCGGCTTTGCGGCGGACGATGCTGCGGGCACGGTCGATTTCGGCTTCCGCTCGGGCCGTGACTTCGCGCCGGAACGCGGGCGCGGCGAGAACGTCTACGAGGCCGCCGCCGCGCATTTGAAGGCCGTCGCCAAGGCGAAGAAGAAGCCGCTGTTCGCCGCCTATTCCACCGGCAGCGCGCGGCGGATCGCGGCGATCCTCGACGAGGCGGGCGCGCCCACCGCGCTCGCGGCGAGCTGGCAGGAAGGGCTCGGGATCGCCGCCAAGGGCAAGACCGCGGTGCTGGTCCTGCCGCTCGAGAACGGCTTTGCGAGCGACAGCCTCGACCTCCTCACCGAGGCCGACGTGCTCGGCGACCGGCTGGTGCGGCGCAAGAAAAAGCGCAAGGATTCCGATGCCTTCCTCGCCGAACTTCAGGCGCTTTCGCGCGGTGATCTGGTGGTGCATATCGAGCACGGGATCGGCAAATATCTCGGGCTCGAACCGATCCCCGTCGGCAAGAGCCAGCACGATTGCGTCGCGCTCGAATATGCGGGCGGAGACAAGCTGTTCATCCCGGTCGAGAACATCGACGTTCTCAGCCGCTACGGTTCCTCGGAACAGGCCGTCCCGCTCGACAAGCTCGGCGGCGAGGCATGGCAGCGCCGCCGCGCCAAGCTCAAGGAGCGCATCACCGCGATCGCGGGCGAGCTGATGCAGGTCGCCGCTGCGCGGGCCTTGAAGCAGGCGCCGGTGTTGGCGGCGGAAGAGGCGAGCCTCAACCAGTTCGTCGATCGCTTCCCGTGGTCGGAGACCGACGATCAGGAACGCGCCATCGCCGACGTGCTCGGCGATCTCGAGAGCGGGCGGCCGATGGACCGGCTGGTGTGCGGCGATGTCGGCTTCGGCAAGACCGAGGTGGCGCTGCGCGCGGCCTTCGTCGCGGCGATGGCGGGGCAACAGGTCGCGATCGTCGCCCCCACCACCCTGCTCGCCCGCCAGCACTACCAGAACTTCGCAGAGCGGTTTGCGGGCTTCCCGCTCAAGGTCGGTCGCCTCTCGCGGCTCGTCTCCGCGAAGGAAGCCGCCGAGACGCGCGAGGGGCTGGAGAGCGGACAGGTCGACCTGGTGGTCGGCACCCATGCGATCCTTTCCAAGTCCACCAAGTTCAAGGACCTAGGCCTCGTCATCGTCGACGAAGAGCAGCGTTTCGGCGTCACCCACAAGGAGAAGCTCAAGCAGCTGCGCGCCGACGTCCACGTCCTCACCCTCACCGCCACCCCGATCCCGCGCACGCTGCAGATGGCGATGAGCGGCCTGCGCGAACTCTCTACCATCCAGACGCCCCCGGTGGACCGCCTCGCGGTGCGCACCTACGTGATGGAATGGGACGACATGGTAATCCGCGAGGCCTTGCTGCGCGAACATCACCGCGGCGGGCAGAGCTTCATCGTCGTGCCGCGCATTTCCGACATGGCGGACCTCGAGGAATGGCTGCGCGAGCACGTGCCCGAAGTGAAGGTCGTCTCCGCCCACGGCCAGATGAGCCCGGGCGAGGTCGAGGAGCGCATGGGCGCCTTCTACGACCGCAAGTATGACGTGCTGCTCTCGACCACCATCGTCGAGAGCGGGCTCGACATCCCGAGCGCCAACACCATCATCATCCACCGCGCCGACCGGTTCGGCCTCGCCCAGCTCTACCAGCTGCGCGGGCGGGTGGGCCGCGCCAAGCTGCGCGCCTATGCCTATCTCACCCACGAGAAGGACGTGGCCCTGTCGGAAGTCGCGCAGAAGCGGCTGAAGGTGCTCGGCGATCTCGACAGCCTCGGCGCAGGCTTCCAGCTCGCCAGCCACGATCTCGACATTCGCGGCGCGGGGAACCTGCTCGGCGACGAGCAGTCGGGCCATATCCGCGAGGTCGGCTTCGAGCTCTATCAGGCGATGCTGGAGGAGGCGATCCTTGCCGCCAAGGCGGGCGAGATGGGCCTCGAGCGGCCGCGCGACAAGGTGAGCCCGCAGATCACCGTCGATGCGCCGATCATGATCCCTGAGGATTACGTCCCCGACCTCGCCGTGCGCATGGCGCTCTATCGCCGCCTCAACCAGGCCGAGGGGCAGCACGAGATCGAAAGCCTCGCCGCCGAGATGATCGACCGCTTCGGCGACCTGCCCCAGCCGACCAAGAACCTCGTCCGCCTGATCGAGATCAAGCAGCAGGCGATTGCCGCCCACGTCGCCAAGATCGATGTCGGCGCGCGCGGGACGCTGGTGACCTTCCACAATGACGACTTCCCCGATCCGGCGGGGCTCATCGCCTATGTCGAGCGATTGAACGCAGGCGGCAAGGACACCGCCCGCCTGCGCCCCGACATGAAGCTGGTGATCAACCGCGCCTGGGGCGATCCGCAAAGCCGCCTCAACGGCCTGTTCCAGCTCACCAAGGGGCTCTCGGGGATCGTCAGGAAAGCCGCCAAGGCGAAAAAGGCCGCCTGAACAGGCCGGAAGACGCCGCGGACCGACAAATCGTGGAACAAGCGGCGCCGCGATCCGGTTGGGCGGGGCGCATGGCAAGAGACACCGACCGCTCCACCACTTCGCCCGACGCCGCAGCCGATCGCTTGCGCAACCGCCTGCTCTACGTGATCGCCGCGGCAGCGCTGATCTGGCTGCTGCGCGAAACCTACACGGTGCTCATGCCGATCACCACCGCGCTGCTGCTCGCGCTCGGCGTCTGGCCGCTGGTCGTGAGCATCCGCGACCGCATGCCGCGCCGGCTCGGCTGGCTCGGCGCACTCGCCGGCGTGCTGAGCGTGGTGGGCATCCTCGCGATCTTCTTCGCCGGGATCGGCTATGCGGGCCGCAGGGTCTACAGCCTCGCGCTCGAAGTCGGCCCGCTGCTGCGCGAACGGCTTGACCATCTCCCCTTCGACATGCCCGACATCATCGCCGACGGCCCCGATCCCAATCACCAGGCGCTGGCGACGGGCGGAGACATCGCCTCGAGCGCGCTCACCGTGCTCAACATCACCGCGACGACCGCCGGCACCATCATCCTGATCCTGTTCCTGATGCTGCTGATGCTGACCGAGGCCGGCAACTGGAACGCCAAGGTCCGCTCGCTGGTCAAGGGCGACGGCGACACCCGATGGCACGTGATCGCGCGCTCCGTGGGTTCGAAGTTCCGCGCCTACTTCACCACCCGGCTGCTGCTCGGGGTCATCAGCGGGGCGCTCTATGTCGGCTTCCTGCTGCTGTTCGGCGTGGAATACGCGGTGCTGTGGGGGCTGCTGACGGTGCTGCTCAACTTCATTCCCAATGTCGGCTCGATCATCTCGGGCACGCTGCCGACGATCTACGTCTTCGTCACGCGCGACATCGGCACTGCGCTGATCATCGGCGCGGGCCTGTTGGTGATCGAGCAGACCATCGGCAATTTCGTCGATCCCAAGCTGATGGGCCGGCGCCTCGCGATTTCGCCGCTGGTGGTGCTGGTGGCGCTGGTGTTCTGGACGCTGCTGTGGGGCTTCGTGGGCGCGCTGCTGGCCGTGCCGCTGACGGTGCTGGTGACCGTTGTCATGGCGCATTTCGAACGGTTCAAGCCGGCTGCGCTGCTGCTCACCGATCGCGAGGATATCGACGCGCTCGACGATTATCGCACGCCCGACTAGCGATCAGCCGTGGCCCATCCCCCGCGCGGTGCGGGCAAGCGCGAGCACGCTTTCGCTTCGCATCGGCTCGGCGCGCAGGAAGCCCTGCCAGTAGTCGCAGCCCTCCGCGGTGATCGCGGCGCGCTGAATCTCGGTCTCGATGCCCTCGGCATAGACCGCAAGGCCGAGCGCCTTGCCGAGTTGCAGGATGGCGCGCAGCACCGCGGTTCCTGTCGGGTCGCCCGGCACCCCCTCGACCATCGCCTTGTCGAGCTTGAGCGCATCGAGCGGCAGCTCGCGCAGGTAGCGGAAATTGCAGAACCCCGCGCCAAAGTCGTCGAGCGCAGTGCGAAAGCCGAGCCCGCGCAGCGCTTTCAGTGCCGAGGCCGCCTGCGGCAGGTTGCGCAGCAGCAGGTCCTCGGTGATCTCCAGCATCAGCCGCCGCGGCGCGACCTGAGAGCGCCCGATCAGCGCCGCGAAATCGGCGGCGAAACGCGGGTCGCCCAGTTCCTCTGGGGTGATGTTCAATGACAGGGTCAGATTATCGGGCCAGGTCGCGGCATCCTCGAGTGCGCGGGCGACCACGTGGCGCGAAAGCGGCGCGACCAGCGCGGCACGCTCGGCAATCGCGAACAGGTCGCGCGCACCGATTTCGCCGAGGCTCGGGTGCCGCCAGCGTGCCAGCGCCTCGGCCCCGGTCACCGCACCGGTGGCGCAGGAGAATTGCGGCTGGAACAGCACCTCGATCTCGCACCGGTCGAGCGCCCGCAGCAGGTCGCCCTCGAGCACGCCCGGGCGGACTCCCGGAAGGCTGCCGCGCCCCGTGGTGCGCAATGATGACCGCCTGTCTTGCATCGCTCCCCTTTCCGCCCGCATCCTTAACGCGCGAATTCGCCGCTGCCTTGCTTCAATTGCAATCCGCGCCGATATGGCACATCAGGGCGATCCGCTAGCGCCGCGCCGGGGATAAGTGCCCCGGCGCAGGCACACGGGGGAGGCAGATTTGGCGAGCAACGGCACACCTTTCCAGCGGCTTGCGCTGCTCGCATCGGACACCCCGCGCGCGCAGGAGGCCCTCGCCGTGCTGTCCGCGCAGGGCGATTGGGTCCCGGTCGAGGAGGCCGACGCGGCGGTGGTGCTCGGCGGCGACGGCTTCATGCTGCAGACGCTCCACGCGATGATCGACGCAGGGCGCGTGATCCCCGCCTACGGAATGAACCTCGGCACGGTCGGCTTCCTGATGAACCGCTACGACCGCCGCGCCGCGATCGCCGCGCGCGTCGCCAAGGCGCGGCGCTGGACCATCGCGCCCTTGCGGGTCGAGGCGATCACCCAGGATGGCGAGGCGCACGAGTTCTGCGCGATCAACGAGCTGTCGCTGCTGCGCGAAACCCGCCAGACCGCCAAGATCGAGGTCACCGTGGGCGACCGCGTGCGGATCGCCGAACTGGTCTGCGACGGCGTGCTGGTGGCGACCCCGGCGGGCTCGACCGCCTACAACCTCTCCGCCAACGGTCCGATCCTGCCGCTCGACAGCAGGATGCTCGCGCTCACCCCGATCAGCCCGTTCCGCCCGCGGCGCTGGCGCGGGGCGATCCTGCCCGACCGGATGAAGATCGTGCTCAAGGTGCTCGACCCGGCCAAGCGCCCGGTCGCCGCGGTCGCCGACCAGAAGGAGCTGCGCGACATCGCCGAGGTGCGCCTCGCGATCGCGCAGGACACCGTGCTCACGCTGCTGTTCGACCCGGGCCAGAGCCTTGAGGAGCGGATCGTCGCCGAGCAGTTCGTGACCGAATGATCTGCGCGCCCCCTCCGGCGCGCAGTCCTCGCCAGGCGCGCGGCAAGCTGCGCCCGCTGCGGGCGGCCGGGTGGTCTTGCGGTCACTGCGCGAGCGTTCTTGCGATATGCCCGGCGGGCAAGAAAACCCCCTTGCAATCCCCTGCCCCGCCCCATATACGCGCGCCTCTGCCCCGGGGCTTGTCCCGGGGTTGCTCCCCGATAGCTCAGCGGTAGAGCATTCGACTGTTAATCGAATGGCCGTAGGTTCGAATCCTACTCGGGGAGCCATTTTCCTTCCATCGCCGGACAGCCACCCGCCCCGCCGCACATAGCGTGCCGGGGCCTTGCGGCGTTCGCCTGCCCCGCCCGCGGGTTCCGTGCAGAAACGAAAGGGCGCCGCGGGATTGCTCCCGCGGCGCCCCATTCTTCATCGGACCGGCGATCAGAAACCGATGCTGTCGGTGTTGATCCGGATCCCGGCGTAGAAGTACCGGCCGAGCCAGCCCACCGGAGCGTTCGAAAGCCCGCGCGAAGGCTGCTCGTTGGTCAGGTTGTTCACCCCGACGAAGAAGCTCGCCTTCTCGTTGTCGGTGCGGAACTCGGCGCGCAGATCGTGGACGAAGCGGGCGTCGAGCTTCAGGAACTCGGGCGCCGCGATGTCGGGTTCGGCCGCGATCACGTCGTTCTCGAAACGCAGCTGTTCGCCGATGTACTGTACACCGTAGTTGACGCTGACGTTGTCGAGCTCCCAGGTGAGGTCGGCCACGCCGCTCCATTTGGGATATCCGATCTCGCCGCGCTGCACGTCGACCGTGCCGCCATTCGCCGGCAGGAACTCGAACTTGTCGAGATAGCCGACCGTGCCGCTGAGGTTGAAGGTCCCCAGCTTCCCGTCACCCGGCTCGAACCGGTAGCTGACCGTCATGTCGAGACCCGCGGTGTCGATGAAGGCGACGTTCTGCGGCCCGAGCTGGTAGTTGGTGACGAAGGCGGTGCCCTGTTCACGCGTGATCGAGTTGCAGAAGACGTTGTCGAGCGTCGGCGAATCGACGCAGAACTCGGCCGTCTCCTGCAGGCCCGGGGTGCGCACGGCATCGCTGAGGCTGATGTCGTACCAGTCGGCGGTGAAGATGAGGCCGGGCACGAAGCGCGGCTGCACGATCACGCCGGCGGTCCAGGTCTTGGCCGATTCCTCGCGCAGGTTCCGGTTGCCCGAGAAGACCCCTTCGATGCTCGCGCTCGAGGCGATGTCGCTTTCGAAGTCAAAGGTGTCGAAATCGGCACCCAGCCCGGTGATCAGCGCCTCGCAGTTCGCGGCACGGAATTCCGAACCCTGGTTGATGTTGATCGGGCTGCACGGATCGCTGAGGAACGCGAAGGTGCCCGAGCGGGGGGCGAACAGCTCGGTTATGTTCGGCGCGCGGACCGCCTCCGAATAGCCGCCGCGGAAGCGGACATCGCGGATCGGCGCCCACTGGCCGTTGACCGACCATGCCTCGGTGCTGCCCACGGTGGAGTAGTCCGAATAGCGGCCCGCGACGGTGAACTCGAGCATCTCGAAGAACGGCCGGTCGGCGATGATCGGCACGTTGAGCTCGCCGAAGACTTCCCACACGTCGAACTGGCCGGTCTCGTTCCCGAGCAGGGCGAGGTCGGCGAGCACGCCGGTGTCGGGATCGAAGTCGGTCACCTGGGTGGAGATCGCGTCGGGGCGGAAATCGCTCTTTTCCTTGCGGTATTCACCGCCGAACGCGAAGTTCACCGCACCGCCCGGAAGCTCGAAGAAGCGGCCGAAATCGCCCGAGATATAGGCGTTCGCGACGTGCTGCTGGATCAGGTACTTGTTGCGGGTATCGGTGAGGATGAAGTCGAGCGCGGCCTGGCTCGGCGCACCTTCGCCGAAGATGTTGAGCGGCACGCACTCGCCCGGCTGGAAGGTCTGCGGGGCCTCGCCATAGTTGCCGTTGCCGGCATCGACGATCGCGCCGCCATCGACATTCACGCGGCAGTCGTAGACCCCGTTGGGGGTGCCGGTGGTGAACTGGCCCACGTCGACCACGTCGAGCGCCGCGAAATAGCGGTCCTCGATACGCTGGTTGGTCGAGATGTAGGTCGTGTCGTTGCGGCCATAGACATAGCTCGCCTCGAAGCGGACGTGATCGGCAAGGTCCCCGTCGAAGCCCACGACGGTGCGATAGAGGTCACGCTTGAAGTTCTCGTTGCGCGTGCCGAAATCGAAGTTGTCGCGGTTGAACAGCAGCCCGCCGAACTCGTCCAGCCCCGCTGCGCGAACATTGTCCGGGATGAACGGGTTGTCCTGCGAGATGTAGGTGTAGAAGTCGAAGCTGGGCTGGGCGACGGTGAAGTTGTCGCTCTTCACGTACTTGCCTTCGGCGAAGAAGCGGATCGCCGGGGTCAGCTGGTAGTTGAAGAAGGCGTTGAACGAGTGGTGCTCGGTCGCGGCCTGGAGGTCGCCCTGGTAGCTGGCGATCGGGGTGTTGTCGCCGCCCACCGAGAGGAAGCCCGACTGCGGCAGGAAGATGCCCGGATCATAGGGCGTGCCATTGCCGTTGAACACCGGCGCGTAGCTGCCGTCGAGCACCAGCGCGCCGCCGGGCGAGCTGTCGGCATAGCCGAGATTGCGGAAGAACACCCGGTCGGGGACGTTCGGATCGTCGGGGATGTCGTCCGGGTTGCGCACGAGGCGCTCGGCATCGTCGCGGCCGAAGGGACGGTCGCTGAAGGCGACGCGGTCGTTCTTGCGGTATTCGTAGGAGACCGCGATGTTGCCGCGATCATCGGCGAAGTTGGTGCCGACGGTGGCCGAGAGGAACTGCGTTTCGGCGTCGCCGAAATCGGAAATCCCGCTCTGCGCGCGCAGGTCGACGCCTTCGAAGTCGCGGCGCATGATGAAGTTGACCACGCCCGAGACGCCGTCCGCGCCGTAAACCGACGAGACGCCGCCGGTGAGCACGTCGATTCGCTCGATCAGACCGACGGGGATGGTGTTGATGTCGACCGCGGCCTCACCCGAGACGCCCGCGACGTGGCGGCGGCCGTCGACCAGCACCAGCGTGCGGTTGGCGCCGAGGTTGCGCAGGTTGAGCAGGTTGACGCCCGCGGCGCCGGTGCGCGCCTGCGAGCCCGCGGCGGCGAAGTTGTTTTCCGAGTTGAACAGCGCGGGGGTCTGCGTGAGCAGCTCGGTGACGTTGGTGACGCCCGACTGGACGATGTTCTCGGCGGTCACCGCAACGATCGGGGTGTTGGCGGCGGCTTCGGGCCGCTGGATGCGCGTGCCGGTGACGACGATCGCGTTCTCCGCCGGGTCCTGCGCGGCGCCGGGCAGGATGTCGCCATCGGCGTTGTCCTGAGCGGTCGGGGCTTCCTGGGCGGCGGCGACCGACGGCAGCGACATGGCGATCGCCAGCACACCGGTGCCGACCATCAGGCGGACATCCTGAAGCTTCATCAAATTACGTTTCATGAGAGAGAGTTGCCTCCGAAATACTCGTTTAGGGGGTGACCCGAAGAAAGGGCCAGCCCCATAAGCATGGCTGGAGGCCGACATCTCGGCAACGCGCAAGGTTAGACTGCGAATATTCGGCTATTGCGAGTCACAATTATGCAACACAGTGATTTTACTATGTTTTTATGACGCAATACTTGCCACACTAGCAGGTAGCTACAGGGGCGTGCATGAACATCAATTCAGGTTAGATTCGCAACCCATTCGCGGGCCATGCTCGACCAAGCGCTCAGGAAATCCGTCGAGTGACAGGTGCCCGAAAAGGAGCGGTGCGACGGGCGCGTCAGCCCCAAAAACGCGGTGGTTGCGCACGCGCGGGCGGCAATCTCGAGACGCCTCACAATCATGGGGGACCCCGTCCAGAAGCGGTCGCAAAAGGGGTTCCGCGGCCGCACGAGGGGCCAAGGTGTCAGACGGGAGAGCCGGCGGGACCGGCTGAGAAAGCCTCGGGCTCCGACGGTCCTTGGACCGGTCAGCGGCGGCCGTTGGTCCCCCGCTTGGTTCCCATCCCATCGCCGTTTTGACCGAAACTGCCTCCGGTCAGCTGGCGCACGGAACCATAGCGGATCACCATCGGCGTCGCGTAAGGGAGCTTCACGCTCCCCGCTTTCGCGTCTTCCATGCGGTATCGTCTGCCTTGGATCGGCGGCCCGCCGCAAAATACGCCTTCCGCGAGCCGAAAGCAAAGGAATTGACGATCAGGACGGGAGGTTTCCCCCGGCCGCAGCAGTGCCGGCACTGCGTCCGGCCGCCGAGGGGCGCGCGCCAGCCCCGCCGCTTCGCTTCTTCCGTATTCCTAGCATCCCCACTGGTGCCCGGAAGCCGCCGGTTCATGTTCGATGCGACGACGGACAATCACAAAGCCCGATCGGTTTACGAAGACCCGTGAAGCGGGGCGAGGTTGCTCGGTGGGCAGCCCCCGCCGTCGCCCCCGATCAGACGATCTGCTTCGCCCCGACGGCACCGTGGCAATGCTTGTACTTGTTGCCGCTGCCGCAGGGACAGGGCGCATTGCGGCTGATGTCGAGATTGGCGAAGGGATCATCGCTGTTCGCCCCGCCCGGCCCGGCGGCCGCGCGCGGGCTGCCGGCGAGCGAGCCGAACAGTTCCGGACGCATCTCCGAACCGTCGCCATCTCCCGAATCCTCCAGCCCCGTCAGCGGGTCGATGTGCCCGGTCAGGAAATCGGGCAGGTCGGGAAGGCTTTGCGGCTGCGGCGGTTCCATCCTGAGTTCGGCGCGGAACAGGATCTTGGTGACTTCCTCGCGCAGCGTGTCGAGCATCGTCTCAAATAGGCCGAAGGCTTCCTGCTTGTATTCGTTGATCGGCTGCTTCTGGGCGATGCCGCGCATCCAGATCACCTGGCGCAGCGCATCGAGCGTGGCGAGGTGTTCCTTCCAGTGATGATCGAGCTGGCGCAGCAGCACGTCCTTCTCGACGATCCGCCAGATCGCAGGATCTGAAGAATTGATCTTCTCCTCCATCATCGAATCGGTCAGCTCACGCAGGCGCTCCTCGAGCAGTTCGGGTTCGACCTGGTCCTCGGCGAGCCATTCGTCGAAGGGCGGCGCGATGCCGAAGATCTCGTCGACCTTGGTCCTGAGGCCGTCCATGTCCCACTGTTCGGGATAGGAGCCCGGAGGGCAGGCGCTGCCGACGATGGTGTTGATGGTGTCGTGGCGCATGTCGATCACCACGTCGTCGACCGTCTCGCTGTCCATGATCTCGGCGCGCTGTTCGTAGACCACCTTGCGCTGGTCGTTCATCACGTCGTCGTACTGCACCACCTGCTTGCGCATGTCGTAGTTGCGCGCCTCGACCTTCTTCTGCGCGGTCTCGATCGCCTTCGACAGCCACTTGGAGCCGATCGCCTCGCCGTCGGCGAGGTTCGACTTCATCATCTTGGAGAACAGCGTGTCGGGGCCGAAGATGCGCAGCAGGTCGTCCTCTAGGCACAGGTAGAAGCGCGACAGGCCCGGGTCGCCCTGACGGCCAGAACGGCCGCGCAGCTGGTTGTCGATGCGCCGCGATTCGTGCCGTTCGGTGCCGAGCACGAACAGGCCGCCCGCCTCGATGACCCGCTTCTTCTCCTCGGCAACTTCGGCACGGATGCGGGCGACGGCTTCATCGCGCTCCGGCCCCTCGGGCATTTCGGAAAGCTCGTCGTTGATGCGGAACTCGACATTGCCGCCGAGCTGGATGTCGGTGCCGCGCCCCGCCATGTTGGTGGCGATGGTGACCGCCCCGAACCGCCCCGCCTGCGCGACGATGTGCGCTTCCTGTTCGTGGAAACGGGCGTTGAGAACCGAGTGCTTGACGCCTTCCTTGTCGAGATACTGGCTGAGCAGCTCCGACTTCTCGATCGACACCGTGCCGACCAGCACCGGCTGGCCGATGCCCTGCTTCTCCTTGATCGCCCTGGCGATCGCCTGGAACTTGTCGGTGGTGTTCTTGTAGAACTCGTCCTCCTCGTCGATCCGCGCGACGGGCAGGTTGGTGGGGATTTCGACCACCCCGACCTTGTAGATGTCCCAGAACTCCGCCGCCTCGGTCGCGGCGGTTCCGGTCATGCCGGACAGCTTGGGATACATGCGGAAATAGTTCTGGAAGGTGATCGAGGCCATGGTCTGGTTCTCGGGCTCGATCTTGACGCCCTCCTTCGCCTCGACCGCCTGGTGAAGCCCGTTCGACCAGCGCCGCCCGTCCATCATGCGGCCGGTGAACTCGTCGATGATGATGACCTTGCCGTCCTTGACGATGTAGTCGGTGTCGCGCTTGCGGGCGAAATTGGCGACCAGCGCCTGGTCGAGGTGGTGGACGACCTGGGTGTTCTCGACGTCGTAGAGGTTGCTTGTGGCGAGCAGGCCCTTGTCGATGAGGATCTTCTCGACCTCCTCGAGGCCTTCTTCGGTGAGCTGGACGCGCTTCACCTTCTCGTCGATGTCGAGCCATTCCTCGGGAATGTCGCGCGCCACCTGATCGAGCGCGATGTAGAGATCGGACTTGTCCTCGGTCGGCCCGGAGATGATCAGCGGCGTGCGCGCCTCGTCGATGAGGATCGAGTCGACCTCGTCGACGATCGCGAAATTGAAGGGCCGCTGGCACATCGCCGAGCGTTCGTGCTTCATGTTGTCGCGCAGGTAATCGAAGCCGAACTCGTTGTTGGTGCCGTAGGTGATGTCGGCGTTGTAGGCCTCGCGCTTCATTTCCTCGTTCATGCCGGGAACGATCACGCCGACCGTCAGGCCGAGCCAGTTGTAGAGCCGACCCATCTCGGCCGCGTCGCGCCGCGCGAGGTAATCATTGACCGTCACCACGTGGACGCCCTTGCCCTCGATCGCGTTGAGATAGACCGCGAGCGTCGCCATCAGGGTCTTGCCCTCGCCGGTGCGCATCTCGGCGATCTCGCCGCGGTGGAGCACGATGCCGCCGATCAGCTGCACGTCGAAGTGGCGCATCCCGAAGACCCGCACCGATGCCTCGCGCACCGTGGCGAAGGCTTCGGGCAGCACGTCGTCGAGCTTCGCGCCGCCATCGACCAGCCCGCGCAGCTTGGCGGTCTGGGCCTTGAGGTCGGCGTCGGACAGGGCCTGGATTTCGGGTTCGAGCGCATTGATCTGGGCAACGATCTTGCGCAGCTGCTTCACGTAACGGTCGTTGGACGAGCCGAACACGGACTTGACGATGGCATTGAACATGGGTCGGGCGAGCCTTCTGAACGGGTGCGGCCCTCCAGCGGGGCCGAAAATCTGTGCGGTGGGGTTGCGCACGCCCGAGGGCGGCGCGGCAGTGCATCGGGAGAAAGCGCGAGCGTGCCTATTCGTAGGCGCGTTCGATTCCCATCAGCACCGGCAGGCGCAGCGCCTCCGGATGCGCCGGGCGCGCGGCGGGCACTTCGCCCGCGCGGCTTGCACGGATGGTCGCCGGAACCGGCTGGGCGGGCGCATGCTCGCTGCCCGAAGCCTCGTCCCCGGCGGCCGCGGCGATGCTGCAATCACTCGCCAGCGCCTCGACCAGCGACGCCTGCGCCGGGCTGCCGATCGCAGCAAGGCCGGTAAGCAGGGCCAGAAGGGCGAAGAAATGCCGGGTCATGACGCTCGCAGATAGGCATTTGCGCCGCGTTCGTCCACCAGCTTTGCCGATTTACTGCGCTTCCTCCCCCGCCTAGAGGCGTCTGGCCATGCAGATCGACACCTCGCCGCTCGCCCGCCCCTTCCCCGCCCTGCCCGCCATCGCGGGCCTGAGCCTGCGCGTCGCGCGGGCGCACTACAAGACGTGGGACCGCTGCGACCTGACCTTCGCCGAGTTGGCGGAAGGGACCAGCGTGGCGGGCGTGTTCACGAAGAGCGCCTGCGCCTCTTCCGAGGTCGAGCTGGGCCGAGCCAACGTCAGGCAGGGCCGCGCGCGGGCTTTGGTGGTCAACGCCGGCAATTCCAACGCCTTCACCGGCTGGCGCGGGCGCGAAGCGGTCGAGGCGATCATGGTGCAGGTGTCCGAGGCGCTCGGCTGCCCGCAGGAGCAGGTGTTCGTCTCCTCCACCGGCGTCATCGGCGTGCCGCTGCCCAAGGACAAGGCCCGCGCCGGGATCGCCGCCGCGCTCGCAGCCGAGCCCTGCGGCTGGGAGGAAGCGGCGAACGCGATCGGCACCACAGACACCTTCGCGAAAGGCGCGGGCGCGAGCGCGATGGTGGGCGAGACCCGCGTCGAACTCGCCGGGATCATCAAGGGTTCGGGCATGATCGCCCCGGACATGGCGACGATGCTCGGCTACATCTTCACTGACGCCGCCGTCGCGCCCGCCTTCCTGCAGGAGGCGCTCGAACGCGCCAATGCGCAGACCTTCTCCTGCATCACGGTCGACGGCGACACCTCGACCAGCGACACCGTGATGGTCTTCGCCACCGGGAAGGCGGGCAATGCGCGGATCGAGGGATGGGACAGCCCCGGCGCGGACGCCTTCGCAGCGGCGCTCGCCGACGTCTGCCGCAACCTTGCGCACCTCGTCGTGCGCGACGGCGAGGGGGCGCGCAAGTTCGTCACCATCCGGGTGAGCGGGGCGGCGAGCGACGACAGCGCACGCCGCATCGGCCTCGCCATCGCCAACTCCCCGCTGGTCAAGACCGCCATCGCCGGCGAGGACGCCAATTGGGGCCGCGTGGTCATGGCGGTCGGCAAGGCAGGGGAACCCGCCGACCGCGACACGCTTTCGATCGCCTTCGGCGGCATCTGGACCGCGAAGAACGGCCTGCCGGTCGAAGGCTATGACGAAGCCCCCGTTGCCGCGCATCTCAAGGGTGAGGACATCGACATCGCGGTCGATCTCGGGCTCGGGGAAGGTCGCGCCACCGTTTGGACCTGCGACCTCACCCACGGCTACATCGCGATCAACGCGGATTACCGCTCGTGAGCGCGCTCGACGACGAAATCCGCGATCTGATGCGCTTCGCCGCGCAGCGCTCGATGCTGCCGCGCTTCCGCCAGCTGGAGAGCCACGAGGTCGAGATGAAGGGTGCGGACGATCCCGTCACCATCGTCGATCGCGAGGTCGAGGCCTTCCTCGCCGAGGCCCTCACCCGCCTCGCGCCGGGTGTCGCGGTGGTGGGCGAGGAAGCGGCCCACGCGGACGAGGGCGTGCTCGCGCATCTCTCGGGACAGTGCTGGATCATCGACCCGCTCGACGGCACCGCGAACTTCGCGGAAGGCAAGGAGCCCTTCGGCATCATCGTCGCGCTCGCCGACGCCGGGCGGGCGGTGGCGGGGTGGATCTACGATCCCGTCAAGGACCGCTTCTGCCACGCCCGCGCGGGGCAAGGCGCTTTCGTGAACGGCGAGAGGATCGCCGCGCGCACCACGGGTCAGGAGCCGCCGGTCACCGCCGTCAGCCGCATCTTCCTCACCCCGGAGCAATCGGCAATGGTCGATGCCAAGCTCGCACCGCACTACACGCTGGTCGACATCCCGCGCTGCGCCGCCGAGCAATATCCGCGGCTCGCGCTGGGCGAGAACGACATATCGAGCTTCAAGCGCACCTTCGCCTGGGACCACGCCGCGGGGGTGCTTTGGCTCAACGAGGCCGGCGGCAAGGCGGCGCGGCTCGACGGGAGCGACTACCGGGTCGACGAGCACGGCAAACCGGGCCTCGTCGGCGCCTCGAGCCCGGCAATCTGGGACACCTTCGTGGCGCGGGTGATGGGCTGAGGCTTACAGTTCGCTCTCGATCCAGCCCTTGAGCTGGCTCTTGGGCGCCGCGCCGACCTTGCGGGCGACCGCTTCGCCGTTCTTGAACAGCACCATCAGCGGGATCGACTGCACGCCCATTTGCGCGGCGATGTCGGTGTTCTCCATGATGTCGATCTTGGCGATCTTGATCTTGCCGGCGAGTTCCTCGCTGATCTCCTCGAGCGCCGGGGCGATCATCTTGCACGGGCCGCACCAGTCGGCCCAGAAATCGACCAGCACGGGGGTGTCGCTGTCGAGCACGTCGCTCTTGAAGCTGCTGTCGGTGACGGTGACGGTGGCCATGTTCAAATCTCCTTTTGCCCGCCAGCATAGGGGCGGCGGGGTTCGCATTGCAATCTAGTGCGCGGCGCTGTTCACTCAATATCGGGTAGCGGCAAGGATTGCTGCGCGTCCTGCAACGCCTGCTTGTGCAGGTCCAGCACATCGCCCGCCAAGGGATAGAGCACCGGGGCATGGGTGTAGAGCACACCGGCGCGGACCTCGCGATCCGGGTAGATCGCCTCGAGCGCCGCCACATAGGCCGCCATCTGGCGCAGCGTCGCGAGCGGGATGTCGGAAAGACCGGCAGGCGGGCGGCGTGTGGTCTTGAAATCGACCACGGTGATGCGGCGCTCCTCGACCAGCAGGCGGTCGGCGGTGCCCGCCACAACCACGCCGCCGACGGTCGCGGCAAGCGGCACCTCGGCGAGCGCCTGCTCAGAAAAGATCGGGGCGAAATCGGGGTGATCGAGGACCCCGAGAGCCGCCGCCAGCATCTCCTCGCGCACCGTTGCCTCGAGATCGCCCGCCTGCCGTTCGAGCCAGCGCCACGCCACCTCGGCGCGGGTCTCGGGCGGCACTTCGGGCAGGCGTTCGAGCAGCTTGTGGATGAGGCTGCCGCGCCGGGCGGCATCGCGCGCCACCTCGGGCGGGAGCGGCGGCGCGGCTCCGGCCTCCTCGCCCGCGGCAGAGGGCGCGAGCGGGCGCGGCGGGCGCGGCTCGGGGCCGATCGGGGTGAGCATCCATCGCGGCAGCTCCGGCGCGGCGGCCGCGCGGCCCGCGCTGTCGTCGGGCACCAGCGGTTCGGCGCGGTGGCCCCATTCCTTGCGCCATTCCCAGACCGGATCGGCGAGCGGCTCGCCCTCGAACAGCGGGAGCAGCCGCGCGTACCAACTGTCTTCGTGAGGAACGCCCTTCTTCGCCTCGTTCTTGTTGAGCGATCCGCCGATGAACAGCGCCTCCTCCGCGCGGGTCAGCGCGACATAGAGCAGCCGCCAGTGCTCCTGCAGCACGGCGGCCTTCTTCGCCTCCTCGGCCGCGGCGATCGGACCCTTGCGCTCCTCCTTGGAGAGCGGCGGCAGCGGCACCGCACGCGCATCCGCCTCCCCCAGCCCGAGCGGATCGTCGGCAAGCGCGAGGTCGCCCGCCTCGCCCGGCGCGCCGGCGGCATCGGCGAGGATCACGATCGGCGCCTGCAGGCCCTTCGACCCGTGCACGGTCATCACCCGCACCTGTCCGCTGGCGCCGTCGGCATCGCGCTTCAATTCGCCCGAGCCGGCATCGAACCACGCGAGAAAGCCGGCGAGGCTCGGCCAGTGCTCCGCTTCGTATGCGAAGGCGGTGTTGAGCAGTTCGTCGAGCGGATCATTGGCCTCCGACCCGAGCCGCTCGACCAGCCGCGCCCGGCCTTGCCAAGGCCCGGTGAGGATCCACGCGATGAGCGCCTGCGGCGTCTGGTAATCGGCGCGGCGCAGCAGGTCGCGCAGCCGCTCGGCGGATTCTGCCACGAAACCCGGCGCGTCCTTGCGGCGCAGGTGATCCCACAGGCGCACGCCCTTGTCGCGCGGAACGTGAGCGAGGATGTCCTCCTGCGACCAGCCGAGCAGCGGTGAGGCGAGCAGGTTGGCAAGACTGAGATCGTCCTGCGGCTGCGCGGCGAAGCGCAGCGCGGCGAGCACATCCTTGACCGCCAGCGGCGCGCCGAGACGCAGCCGGTCGACGCCCGCCACCGGCACCCCGCGCGCGTGCAGCTTGGCGACGATCTGCGCGGCGAGCTCCTTGCGCTGGCGCACCAGCACCATGATGTCGCCCGCCTGCGCGTGGCGCCGCCCGCCCTTCTCCAGCACGAAAGGTTCCGTATGGCTGATCCAGCGATGCACCTGGTCGGCGATCTTCTCCGCGAGGATGGTTTCGTGCCGCGGCAGCCAGTCCTGCGCCGCGGAACCCTCGCCCGCCTCGGCCTCGTCATCCTGCTCCGCGCCGCTCTCGGGCACCACGGGGGGCCAGAGCGCGACAAGGCCCGCCCGCTCGGTCCCCTTGTGCTCGGCGGGCGGCTTGTCGAGCCCGAAGGCGGCATGGCCCAGCGCGGAAATCATGCGGTTGACGAAGCCGAGCACCACGTTGGCGGTGCGGAAGGAATTGCCGAGGTCGAGATCGCGCCAGCCCGGTTCGCGGCGATTGACGCGGCTGGCGCGGATGCCCTCCTGCGCGGCGCGGATGCGTGCGTGCACCCGCTCCTTGGCGCGGGCGAAGTTCTCGGGGCTGGTGCCCTGGAAGCCGAAAATCGCCTGCTTGTAATCACCGACGGTGAAGATCGTGCGCAGGCGATCGCCGCGCGCGCCCTCGCCCGCGAAGAAGTCGTCGATCAGCGCCTCGACGATGTCCCACTGGCTGCGGTTGGTGTCCTGCGCCTCGTCGATCAGGATGTGGTCGAAATGGCGATCAAGCTTGTAGCGGATCCAGTCCGATGCCTCGCGGTTGGAAAGCAGCGCGGCGGCCTTGCGGATCAGGTCGCCGAAATCGAGCAGCCCCTCGCGGGCCTTGCGCTCCCCCCACCGCAGCGCGAAAGCACGGCCGATTTCGAGCGCGGAGGTGACGATCTCGGCGCATTCGAGCAGCGCGCGGCGTTCCTCGACGATTGCGAGCGCCTCGGCGATCCGGTCCTGCCCTTCGCTGAACCCGGGCACCGTTTCGCGCGGCTTCTTGAGCATGAGGCTCGGCGTCCCGTCTGCCTTGAGCAGGGTGCCGCGAAAGCCCTGCATCGCCGCAACACGCGCCGGGAGATCGCTTTGCAGCCAATCGCGCAGGAAGGCGAGGCACTTGTCGCCCGTGGCGGTGCCCCAGGCCTCGAGCGCGGGGATCATCGCGAGCAGGTGGTCGTCGGGGAACAGGTCCGGGTGAAGCGTCTCGCAGGCCCAGGCATCGTGCGCATCGGCGGGAATATCCAGCAAGCGCCGGACCCGCGCCGCCATCGGCGGTTGCCAACCAGAAGGCCCGTCCCACAGGTCCTGCGCATCGGCGGCGCGCATCAGCCACTTGTGAAGCGCGCCCGGGTCCTTGCGGATGGTGAAGCGTTCGAGCCCGTCCAGCACCGCCACGTCGTGAGACCGCTCGGCCTCCTCGACGAGCTCGGTCAGCACTTCGCGCGCGAGCAGTTCGCGGCTGCGGTCGTCCATCACGCGGGCGCCGGGGGCGAGGCCCGCTTCCTCGGGAAAGTTGCCGATCAGGAACTGCGCGAAGGCGTGGATCGTATCGATCCGGAGGCCCCCGCCGGGGCAGTCGAGGACGCTGGCGAACAGGCTGCGCGCGCGTTCCTGCGTCGCCGGATCGTAGTCCGCCCCGAGGTCGCGGAGCTCTTTCGCAAGGCTTGCCGCAGGCAGGCGCACCCAGCGCGCCAGCACGGCGTTGATGCGGTTCGCCATCTCCGCCGCGCCCGCTTTAGTGAAGGTCAGGCACAGGATCTGCGAGGGCGCCACCTCCTCGCGCAGCAGCAGCCTGAGCACGCGGGCGGAGAGGACCTGGGTCTTGCCGGTTCCCGCCGAGGCGGACAGCCAGACATTGTCCTCGGGCCCCGCGGCAAGCAGCTGGTTGCCCTGCAGCGGGTAGACCTCCCCTCCCCCGCTCATGGTGCGGCCTCCCCGTCCTGGGCGCGCAAAATCCACTCTTCGAGCCGCATCAGCTGATCATATTCGTTGTAACCCACGTAGTCGGGGTTTTCGCGGGCGCGGAACGGGGTGGTGCCCTTGATGTATTTCGCGATTGCCTCGGCCAGCCGGTCGGCGTGGAAGGGGAGATATTTTTCGGGCTCCAGGCCCGTCTTCGCCTTGCCCTCCTTCATCGGGGTCTCGCAGTAACCGAAGCCCTCTTCCTTCTTCGCCTTGCCGAGCGACCAGTATTCGAACCGCGTTGGCGTGCCGGTGACGACCTGTCCGCTGTCCTTGTCGGCGAAGCGGCCGCCCTCGGCAATCAGGCCGAGCAGCCCCAGTTGCAGTGCGTAGCCCGCCAGCACCTGCTTCTTGGCCGGCGGCGCGCCGGTCTTGTAATCGACAATCGCAAGGCTGCCGTCGGCCAGCCGGTCGATGCGGTCGGCGCGGCCCAGCACCTTGACCCCGTCGAAGATCATCTCGCCCGAAATCTCGCTCGCCAGCACTTCGCGCCCTTCCGCCTCGCCCGCGCGAACCCACTCTTCGAAGCGCTTGAGCGCGGCGACGAGGCGCGGCTGCCACAGCGCACGGAACAGCGGGTGCACGCGGCTTGCGGCGAAATGGGCCGCGGCGAAGGGCGCGATCGCGAGCCCCGGGTCCGCACGCCGCGCCTTGTGCCACTTGTCGAGGATGTCGTGCACCAGCGTGCCGCGCAGCGCCGGGTCGGAGAAGGGATCGGCGGCGAGCGGCTGAAGCTGGCGCAGGTCGAGGATCGCCTGAGCGTAGAACTGGTAGGGATCGCCCAGCAGCCGGTCGAGCGCGGTGACCTTGATCGGCACGTCGCGAAGCTTCGCCGAAGGGTCGGGCGCGGGTCGGGGATATTCGGGCGCGGCCGGACGCTGCCGGTCGAGATGCGGCAGCAACGCGGGGATGCGGGTCTCGCGGTGTTCTCGCGCGAGGTCCTCGCCCAGCAGCGCCTCGACGCGCAGCAGGAAGCGCGACGGCAGCGTCGGCCCATCGGCATCGCGCAAGGCACGGGTCAGCACCACCTCGGGCGCGCCCATCGCGCCGGCGAGATCGTGCGCGGCGAGGCCGATCCGGAACCCCGCCCCCGGCACCCCCAGTGCGCGCAGGATCGCGGGCGCGAGCAGCGCGTCGGCGCCGGGTGGCTGCGGCCATGAGCCTTCGTTGAGCCCGCCGCAGATGACGAGATCGGCGCGGGCCATGCGCGCTTCGAGGAGGCCGTAGATGGCGATGCGCGGATGACCGCCATAGCCCGGGCGCACCGCGACCTCATCCATCGCGTCGCGCAGCGTGCCTGCGAGGTCGCGGGTCTCGACCATCGTGCCGAGCGCCTCGGCAGGCGCGCGCAGCTCCTCGATCAGCGCACCGAGCGCGCGCCCGTCCTCACGCTCCCAGGCGGCGGTCCCGGCAAAGGCCTCCGCGGCGGCGGCGAGCCGGTCGAGCGCCTCGGCGAGCGCGATGTCCTGCGGCCAGCTGCACAGCGGTGCGACGAGCGCCTCGGCCTCGGCCCACCACGCCGCGACCTTGGCCTTGGCCGCCAGCTTGCGCAGCGGCTCCATCCCCGGCGCGGGCGAAGGGCCGCGAAGCGCCCGGTCGAACGCCCGCAGGCCCCTCAGCCAATCGCGCCGCGCCCCCGCTTCACCCCCGCGCACCAGCGGATGCGCGAAGGCGGCGATCAGGTTGGCGGGATCGACCCCGTGCGCGGCAATCTCGGCGATCAGGCCGAACAGCCGGCCCGCCGGGGTGAGCGACAGCGGCCGCCCCGCCGAATCGTCGGCGGCGATGTTCCAGCGTTCAAGATGCTGCACCACCCGCCGCGCCAGGCCGCGGTCGGCGGTGACCACCGCGATGCGCTTGGCCGGCACCTCCAGCGCCTCGCGCACCAGCAGCGCGATGGCCTGCGCCTCCTCCTCGATATTGGCCGCGGCAAGCAGCCGCACGCCGGACAGGCGCCGCCTGTCGGGGCCAAGCCCGGCCCAGGCGCGGCTCGCCTGCGGCGGCAGGAACAGCGAGGAGATCGCCCGGCTGCGGGCCGGTTCGGCAGCGGCCATCCCGCGGCGGTGCCACGGCTGCACCTCCGCGCGGTTTACCCCCATGCGGTGGAGGAGCAGCTTGAGGTGATACTGCGGGTGGGTGAGCGCGTCCTCGGCCCCGAAGGTCGTGCCGCCCGGTTCCTCGGAAGCGCCCGCGCGGCCAAGCTCGTCCCACGCCTCGTCGTCCATCGCGAGGTCGAGATCGGGCAGCACCACCGCGCCTTCGGGCAGTTCGGCGATCACCCGCAGCAGCCGCGCGAGCGCAGGGGCGGCGCTGGTGACCCCGGCGGCAACCACCGGATGCGCCGGCGGGCTGTCCTTCCAGGTCTTCGCCGCGCGGTCGAACAGGAGGTTGCGCCGTGTCGCGGCATCGACCTCGCCGCGCGCCGCCAGGTCCGCCTGCCACCGGGCATTGACCCGCGCGAACAGGCGGATCGCATGCTGCCAGTGCTCTGCAAGGTTGCCGAGCTGGTCCAGAACCGCCTCGCCCAGCAGGTCCTCGGGGCGCTTTTCCTCGACCAGCAGGCGATCGATCGTGCGCGCCATCTCGCGCGCGAGGTTGAGCCGCGCCCGCCCCGGCAGCGGTTCCATTCCCCCTTCGGCGCGCTCCTCGGCGATCAGCCGGTCGAGCGCCAGCCAGCGGCGCACCGGATCGCAGGCGGGAGGGATGTCCGCCGCGCCCAGCGGGTCGAGCGCCGCGCCCAGCTTCTCGTCGAGGTCGAGATCGCCGACCGCGATCATGCGCGGCATCAGCAGGCCGCCCTCGCCGGTTTCCCCGGCATGGCGGATGAAGGCTTCCGACAGGGTTCGCGCAGCGCGGCTCGAGGGCACCAGCAGGGTCAACCGGGCGAGGCCGAAACCCTCCTCGCGGTAACGCGGCACCAGCCCTGCGACCAGCGCATCGGCGAAACCGCGATGCGCGGCGATCGAATAGACGAGCGGTCCGGTGCGCCGCGGCTCAGCCACCCAGCAGGGCCTCCTCGGTCGGGCGGATCGCCTGCGGCGTGCCGACCTCGAACCACAGCCCCGAGAAGCTGAGGCCGTAAAGCCGCCCCTCGGCGATGGCGCGGTCCCACAGGATGTTGGTCGAGAACGGCCCCTCGGGCGCATCCTCCAGCAGCCGGTGGCTGACGAGCTGGATACCGGTAAAGATGAAGGGCGCGATCCGCCCGTCCCGGCGTCGGGTCAGGCGCCCGAGCGGGTCCATGTGGAAATCGCCCGGCCCGTTGAAATTGGCCGCCCGCGCGTGGCTGACGACCAGCAGCAGCGCGTCCATCTCTGCCGGGTTCCAGCGGCGCGACAGTTCGGCGAAAGCATTGGCCGGCCCGTCCAGCCAGATATTGTCGGCGTTGAGCGCGAAGAAGGGATCGGGAAGCTCGCCGCGGGCCTTGATGAGCCCGCCGCCGGTCTCGAGCAGCTGCGCACGCTCGTCGGAGATGGTCACCGCCGGTACCTTGCGCGCGGCGAGATGCGCCTCGAGCGCGTCGGCGAGATAGTGGACATTGACCACCGCGCGCGCCACGCCCGCCTCGGCCAGCCGGTCGAGCGCATGATCGATCAGCGGCCGCCCCGCGACCCGCACCAGCGGCTTGGGCTGGCTGGCGGTGAGCGGGCGCATCCGCTTGCCCAGCCCGGCGGCGAGCACCATCGCGGTGTCGGATGCAAGGCTCATGCGGCGAAGGCTCCGTGGGCGAAACGCAGGGTCTGCGGGATGTTGGCATCGAACCAGCGCGCCACGGGGGCGAGCGCGGGATGCGCCAGATCGCGCTCGAGCGCGGCCCACACCCGCGGGATCATCGCGAGGTAGCGCGGCTTGCCGTCGCGCACGTTGAGGCGCGTGAAGATGCCGACGATCTTGGCGTTCCTCTGCGCGCCGAGCCGCGCATAGTCGGCGAGGAAATCCTCGTCCGCCCGGCCCGCGTGGTGCGCGTAATGCAGCAGCATCGCGGTCTCGAGATCCTCAACCACGTCGCGCCGCGCGTCCTGCAGCAGCGAGACGAGGTCATAGGCCGGGTGGCCGACCAGCGCGTCCTGAAAATCGATCAGCCCCTGCGGCGCGCCCGGCCGGCCGCCGAGCAGCATGATGTTCTCGGCATGGTAGTCGCGCAGCACGGTCACGCCGGGGCTCTGGCGGGCGATCAGCGGCGCGAGCACCTCCTCCCACGCCGCCGCGTAACCCTTCGCATCGACATCGAGCCCCTGCGCCGGGCAATACCATTCGGTCAGCAGCGCCGCCTCGCGCAGGTAGGTCGCCATGTCGTAGGGGGCGAAGGGCCCGGGCGGCAGACGGTGGAGCGCGACCAGCGCCTCGACCGCGGCTTCATAGGCCTCACGCTCGGCCTGCGGGTGGGCTTCCAGCCAATCGCGCATTCGGTCATTGCCGAAATCCTCGGTCAGCACCCAGCCCGCCTGCGGCTCGGCGGCGAGAATCGCGGGCGCGCGCATCGCGTTGTCGCCCAGCCATTGCGCGACATCGAGAAAGGGCGCCGGGTCCTCGTGCGGCGGGGGCGCGTGCATCAGCATCGCGCTCTCGCCGCTCCCCCGCAGCAACCGGAAATAGCGGCGGAAGGAGGCATCGCCCGGCAGCGGCTCGACCCGCGCCCCGGACCATCCTGCGCGGGCGACGAATTCGGCGAGGCCGTGGGGGAGCTGATTCATGGCATCCGCCCTACCCAATCCGCGCCCCCGCGGGCAATCGCAATCCGCCCGCCTTCCCCGCTTTGTCCCGCGCCTTCGAGGGTGATCGCAAGGCACCCCGCTTCCTGCGCGAAACCGCCGGCATGATCGGGCCACTCGGCGATCAGCACCGCGCCCTCGCGATAGTCGTCGAGGCCGATTTCGGCGAGTTCGGAAGGGTCCTCGAGCCGGTAGAAATCGGCGTGCACGACGGCGACGCGCAGCGGCGGGGCGGCATAGGTCTCGATGATGGTGAAGGTCGGCGAAGGCACCTCGCCTTCATGACCGAGCGCGGCGAGGATCGCGCGCGCCAGGGTCGTCTTGCCCGCCCCGAGCCCGCCTTCGAGCGCGACCACGTCGCCCGGCCGCAGCGCCGCCGCGATGCGCGCGCCATATTCCGCCATCGCCGCGAGGTCGGGCAGGGTCTCGCGCGCCTCGCTCACGGCAGGCGGATCGTCGCGGTGGTGCCCGCGCCCTTACGGCTCACGATCTCCAGCGTGCCGTCATGGGCTTCGACCAACTGGCGCGCGAGCGGAATGCCCAGCCCGGTGCGGCGTTCGGGCGCCCCCTCCTTGTCCGGCTTGAGCCCGCCCAGCGCGCGGGCGAGTTCCTGCGCCGTCATGCCGCGCCCATTGTCGGCGATGCCGATCTCCATGCCCCAACTCGCGCCTTCGGGGGCCTTCCTGATCTCGATGACGATGCGCCCGCCCTCAGGCGTGCCGGCGACGGCATTGTCGATGAGGTTGCCCAGCGCCCGGCCGAGCTGGCGCGGATCGGCGTCGATCACCCGTCCGCGGCGCCCCTTGAGATCGAGGCTGAGGCCGCCCTCGATGATCGCCGCCTCGCGCTCGCGCACCAGCGCGGTGAGGAATTCGAGCAGGTCCACGCGCTCCTTGCGGATCGGCAGCAGCCCCGCCTCGCTCTGCGACAGGTCGAGCACGTTCTCGACCTGCTCGGTCAGCCGTTCGACCGCGGAGAGGATCGCGTCGACATATTCGCCCGCGGCCTCGGGATCGCTGGCGATCCCTGCCTTGAGCATTTCGGCATAGCCGCCGATCGTGGTCAGCGGCGTGCGGAATTCGTAGGACATGTTGGCGAGGAATCGCGCCTTGACCGCATTGGCCTCGTCGAGCGCCTCGGCGCGTTCGCGCAGCGCCTGTTCGGCCTTCTGCGAGGCGGTGATGTCGAGCACGGTGAGCAGCCCGTTACCGTCGGGCAGCGGCACCCCGGCAAAGCGCAGGGTGCGCCCATCGGCGAGGTCCACCTGCCCGCCCTTTTCGCGCCGGTCGAGCGTTGCCGCGCGCACCGCCGCACCGATCAGTCCCGCCTCCTCGGGCCGCACCAGGTTGCGCCCGATCGCCCCGAGCAGTTCATCGGCGCTCGGGTGCGCGTCGAGCAGTTCGGGAGTGAGGCCCCAGGTGCCCGCGAAGCTGCGGTTCCAGAGCTGCACCGAACCGTCGGGCGCGAAGATCGCCAGCGCCTCGAACAGGCTGTCGAGCGTGGCGGTGCGGGTGCGCAGCAGCGTGTCGCGCACCGCCGAGAGCGCGAGCTGTTCGGTGCGGTCCTCCGCGATCAGCACCAGCCCGCCGTCGGGCAGCGGCTGGGCGACGATGCGCAGGTGCGTGCCGCCCGGCAGCGGCCAGGCCTCCTCGAGCGTGGCATTGGCCTCGAACCAGCCGGCCCGTTCGCGGCGCCATTCGGGAAAGTCGCGCACTTCGGGCGTGCGCCCGCGCTCGCGCGCCTCGGCGAGGAAGCGCTCGAAGGGGGTGCGCGCCTCGATCGCCTCGTCCGAAAGCACGAACAGCCGCCGCATCGGGCGGTTGGCGAAGACCAGTTGCTCGCCCGCGTCGAAGAGCGCCACGCCCACCGAAAGCTGGTCGAGCAAGGCAAGCTGCGCATCGCGGAAGGCGCGGAATTCGCGCGCGACCTGCTGCTGCTCCTCGATGTCGATCGCATAGCCCGCGACCCCCTCCTGCCCGAGCGGCAGGTCGCTGACCCGCAGCGTGCGGCGCGCGCCATGGACGGTGGCGGGGACGTTGCGCTCGAACTTCTCCTGGCGTTCGAGCGAGACCCCGGCGATCTCCGCGGGCGAGCGGCCGTCCTCGGGCTCGAGCAGCTCGATCTGGCCCTGCACCACCTCGGCCGCGCTGCTCGCCCCGACCGCGTCGACATAGGCCTGATTGACGAGCTGCAACGTCAGGTCGCTGTTCCGGAACCACATCGGCATGGGCGCGGCCTCGATCAGCCCGACCAGTGCGGCGAAATCGCCGGTGGCGCGCGCGGCGGCGGCGCGCAGGCGCGCCATCTCGGCATGGCTCTCGGTGAAGTCGAACACCCACACCAGCGCCGCCCCGCCCGGCGAGACCTGCGGATCGGCGAGCGTCCCGTAGAGCGCGAGGCTGCGGCGCGAACCCGGCGGGTTCAATGCCATGCGAAACGATGCGGCGGTCTTCTGCGTGGCCTGGATGCGGCTCCACAACTGGTCGAGCTGGTCCTGCGCGAGCCCGCCACTCTTCGGGTCGCCGGGCACGGCGGCGAGTTCGCTGAGGTATTTGGGCATGGCGGCAAGCCCGAGCAACCGCGCCAGCTTGTCGGGCGCCTCGATCCGCCCGTCGACCCGCACCAGCAGCGGCACCGCGGGGGCGACGTCGAGCAGGGTCTGCATCCGCTTGACGCTGCCCTTCAGGGCGCGGGCGCGCTTCACGCTCCTGCTGGCCCGCAGCACCACCAGCGCGGCACCCGCCGTCCAGGCGGCGAGCACCAGCGCGATGAGCACGAGCGAAAGCGGAGAGATGTCCATCGCGCCACCGCTATGCGCGCGCGCGCGGCAAGGCAACGGTGATGCAAGCGCCCGCCCCCAGCCCCGTTGCGAAACGGGGCGGGGCGGGCGATTTCAGCCGATCAGTAGCGGTAGTGGTCGGGCTTGAACGGGCCTTCCTGCGGCACCCCGATGTAGCTCGCCTGCTTGGCCGAAAGCTGGGTCAGCTTAACGCCCAGCTTTTCGAGGTGCAGCGCGGCGACCTTCTCGTCGAGATGCTTGGGCAGGACGTAGACGTCGTTGTCGTATTCGTCCGACTTGGTGAACAGCTCGATCTGGGCGAGGGTCTGGTTGGTGAAGCTTGCGCTCATCACGAAGCTCGGGTGGCCGGTGGCGCAGCCGAGGTTCACGAGGCGGCCCTTGGCGAGGATCAGGATCGACTTGCCATCGGGGAAGGTGACGAGATCGGTGCCTTCCTTGATTTCCTTCCATTCGTAGTTGGAAAGCGCGGAAATCTGGATCTCGCTGTCGAAGTGGCCGATGTTGCACACGATCGCCATCGGCTTCATGTTCTCCATGTGCTCGGCGGTGATCACGTCCTCGTTGCCGGTGGCGGTGACGAAGATGTCGGCGCGCTTGACCGCGTCCTCCATGGTCACGACCTCGAACCCGTCCATCGCCGCCTGCAGCGCGCAGATCGGGTCGATCTCGGTGACCATCACGCGCGCCCCGCCGTCACGCAAGCTGGCGGCCGAGCCCTTGCCGACATCGCCGTAGCCCGCGACGCAGGCAACCTTGCCGGCCAGCATCACGTCGGTCGCGCGGCGGATCGCGTCGACCAGCGATTCCTTGCAGCCATAGAGGTTGTCGAACTTCGACTTGGTGACCGAATCGTTCACGTTGATCGCCGGGAAGGGCAGCTTGCCCTGCTTGGCGATCTGGTAGAGCCGCATGACGCCGGTGGTGGTCTCCTCCGAGACGCCCTTGATGGTCTTGACGCTCTTGGTGAGGTAGCCCGGCTTGGCGGCCACGAAGGCCTTGAGGGCACGCTGGAACTCGATTTCCTCGGCATTGCCGGGCGCGGGCAGTTCCTCGCCCGCCTCGATGCGCGCGCCCCACAGCGCGAACATGGTGGCATCGCCGCCGTCGTCGAGGATCATGTTGGCGGTGCGATCGGGATCGGCTTCGGTCGACCAGTCGAAGATGCGCGCGACATAGTCCCAGTAATCGCCGAGGCTTTCGCCCTTGATCGCGAAGACGGGGATGCCCTGCGCGGCGATTGCGGCGGCGGCGTGGTCCTGGGTCGAGAAGATGTTGCAGGTCGCCCAGCGCACCTCGGCGCCGAGCGCCACCAGCGTCTCGATGAGAACGGCGGTCTGGATGGTCATGTGGAGCGAGCCGGTGATGCGCGCGCCCTTGAGCGGCTGCGAGGCGCCGTATTCCTCGCGCAGCGCCATCAGGCCGGGCATTTCGGTTTCGGCGATCTGGATTTCGTCGCGGCCGAAACGGGCCAGCGCGATGTCCTTGATGACATATTCGTGGGTCGGGGCGGCGGAGAGGGTGGCCATGTGTGTGTCTCCTGCGCAGGGGCGCTTAGAGGGGGGAGTGATGAAACACGCCCCTAGCGGCCTAACCGCGCGAGGGCAAATATAAACTTATCTTTATATGTCTAATTGTTGCCCCGGCATGCCCGCGTGCTATGGCTGCGCGAACCCTTCCCCAAGCTCGCAAAGGACGAGGCACACATGACGATTTCCGTTGGCGACAAGCTCCCCGATGTCACCCTGGTCAAGGCGACCGAGAACGGCCCCGAGGCGGTCAAGTCCTCCGAATATTTCGCCGGCAAGCGGGTCGCGCTGTTCTCGGTCCCGGGTGCCTTCACTCCGACCTGCTCGGCCAAGCACCTGCCGGGCTTCGTCGACAAGGCGGACGACCTCAAGTCCAAGGGCATCGACGAGATCGTCGGCACCGCCGTCAACGATGCCTTCGTGATGGGCGCGTGGAACAAGGCGCAAGGGTCGGACGACATCACCATGCTGGCCGATGGCAATGCCGATTTCGTCGAGGCGATCGGCCTCACCATGGACGGCTCGGGCTTCGGCATGGGCAAGCGCGGGCAGCGCTTCTCGATGGTGGTCAACGACGGCGTGGTCGAGCAGCTCAATGTCGAGGAGCCGGGCGACTTCAAGGTCTCGAGCGCGGAGCACATGCTCGGCCAGCTCTGAGGCACCGCCAGCAAATGTGAAAAGGGGCGCTTCCCATCGGGACGCGCCCCTTTTTCGTGTCAGGTCAGCGGCGGTGCGCCCAAGGTGATCCACCAGGCGAAGCCCGCCGCCACCGCGACCGCAGCAAGCCCGCGCAGCCACGGCATCGGCCCGTTGCCCTCCACGCCTTCGCTCGCGGGGCGCTCCCCGCTCAGCATCGGGCTGACGAGGTCCTGCCCCTTGAACGAGGCGTAGTAGACGATCGCCGCGAGATGCAGGACCGCAAGACCCGCGACCACGTAGAAGAAGGTCTCGTGCCACTCGGTCAGCGTGTCAGCGGTCATCACGCCCACCAGCGGGTTGAGCGGGCCGGTCATCCCGTCGAAAGGATCGCCCGCGAACAGCCCCATGCCGACCTGCACGAGCATCGCGGCGAGCAGCGCAAGTGTGCTCCACCCGGCAAGCGGCGAATGGCCGATCCGGGTCGCCGCGCCCGGCAACGCGCCGCGCAGATAGGCGAGCACGGTGCCCGGACCCTTCACGAAATCGGCGAACAGCGCGGTCCGGGTTCCGACGAAGCCCCACAGGATGCGGAACACGAGGATGCCGAGCAGCACCAGCCCCAGTCGCCGGTGCCACGCCCACACCTTGTTCTCCGCCGTCCACCACAGGATCGGCACCAGCAGCGCGAAACTCCAGTGGCTGAGCCGCAGCAGCGGGTCCCACACCCTGATATCGGGCGCCGCCCTGGCCCCCGGGGCGCGCGTCTCGCTCATCCGCGCCTACTTCTCGTCGTCGACCCGGAACTTCTCGTGACAGCCCTTGCACGCGCCGCCCAGGGCCATGACCTGCGCGGTCACGGCGGCCTTGTCGCCGTCCGCAGCGACGGTGGAAAGCTTGGCGCTTTCGTCGAGCAGCTTCTGGTTGGCGGCCTTGAACTCCTCGGGCTTGGCCCAGATCGCCGGGAGGGCTTCGGTCTTGTAGCCGTCCTCGACGCTGGTGCCGGCCGGGAAATAGCCTTCGATCTTGGCGCCGAGCGTGTTGATCTCGTTCGCGTTGGTGGAAATCACGCCGAAGTCGGGGGTGTCCTTCTCCAGTTCGGCGCGCACCGCCTTGAAGGCCTTGCCGATTGCCTTGAAGTTGTCCTGCCGCTCCTTGATCGCAGACGGCGCACCGGCGGCGGGAACGGCGTCTGCCGGTGCCTGCTCGGCGGGAGTCTCGTTCCCGCAGGCGGCGAGACCCGCGACCAGCGCGGCAGCGAGAAGCATTCGGGACGTAATCGTGCGAACCATCATCTAGCTCCTTGGAAAGGCGATCGGACAGACCCCGTGTGTCACGCTATGCCGCATTGCGGCCATGCGTCAATCGCGCGATCGACGCATTCGCGCGCGGCTCAGTAGCCCATCAGGCTCATCACTTCCTTGCGGCTGCGATGGTCCTCGAGGAAGCAGCCGAGGATCCGGCTGGTGACCATCTCGACCCCATGGGTCTTGACCCCGCGCCCGGTCATGCAGCCGTGCTGCGCCTCGATCACCACCGCGACGCCCTGCGGTTCGAGATTGTCCCAGATGCATTGCGCGACCTCGGCGGTGAGGCGCTCCTGGATCTGGAGGCGGTGCGCAAAGCCGTGCAGCACCCGCGCGAGCTTGGAGATGCCGACCACCTTCTGGTTGGGAAGATAGGCAATCGCGGCCTTGCCGGTGATCGGCGCCATGTGGTGTTCGCAATGCGACTGGAAGGGGATGTCCTTCAGCAGCACGATCTCGTCATAGCCGCCCACCTCGGAGAACTGGCGGGTGAGGTGGATCGCCGGGTCCTCCTTGTAGCCCTCGCAATATTCGAGCCACGCGCGGCCCACCCGCTTGGGGGTGTCGAGCAGCCCTTCGCGCGCGGGATCATCACCCGCCCATTCGATCAGGGTGCGGATCGCCGCCTGGACGTGTTCGGGCACTTCGGGCTTGCCCAGCGGATTGTCCGGGTCGAACTCGTCCTCGTGGGCACAAAGATAATTCATCGTGATGGTCTTTCTTCCGATTTGGCGGAGCGCGCCTGCGCCCCTCCCCCAGTCCTGTCGATCCCGCGAGACATCAACCGTCCAAGCCGCCTGACGTTCCTCGCCAGAGTGACACGGCTGCCCGGTTGCGCCGAGAGGCCTGCGCCCCATATCCTAATGTAGGCGGGTTTTGCCGCAATTCATCCCCCTTCCCCCTCGCAAGGACTGCGCCCGTGCCCGATCCCAGCCCCGCCGAATTCGAAAGCGCCGCGCGCAGGGTTCTCGACCGCCTGCCGCGCCCGTTTCGCGAACACCTCGCCGACGTGGTGCTGCGGATCGAGGAATTCGCCAGCCGCGAACAGCTCGCCGCGGTGGGCATGGAGGACCGCTGGGAACTGACCGGCCTTTATGAAGGCGTCGCCCTGCCCGAACAGTCGCTGTGGGACCACGAGCGCATGCCGCCGGTCATCAGCCTGTTCCGCCAGCCGCTGCTCGCCGAGATGCGCGAGACCGGCGTGGGCTTTGCCGAACTGGTGCGCCACGTGGTGATCCACGAGGCGGGCCACCACTTCGGCTTCTCTGACGAGGACATGCACGCACTCGAGGACAGCGTCGAGGATTGATCCGGACGCCGGAACCGACAACGCCCGCCCCTCTGCCGAGGAGCGGGCGGTGTTGGCGCACCCGAAAGGATTACTCCGCCGCTGCGCAGCTCCGTCATCTTCGCGCCTTTGGCGCTCCGATTCCGAAAGTTCGCTCCCTGTCATGGAACACCAAAAAAGCCCGCCTCCTTGCGGAGACGGGCTTTTTTGGCGCACCCGAAAGGATTCGAACCTCTGACCCCCAGATTCGTAGTCTGGTGCTCTATCCAGCTGAGCTACGGGTGCGCTCTGGAGGGCGGCACATAGGGGCGCCTTTCGGGCTTGGCAAGGGCCCTTTCACCCGAATCGCGATTTCGCGAAGAGTTGCGCGGCAAGCCGCGCGTCGAGCGGCGGCATGGCGAGCGCCGCGATCTCCTCGGGCGTGAACCAGCCGACCGCGCCGCCTTCCAGCGCCGCCGCTTCGCCGGTCCAATCGGTGATGGTGTAAAGCAGGATGACAATCGCCGGGCCACCCGCCTCGCCGCGGGTTTCTTCGAAGGCCACCGGCGTCAAAGCCCCCTCCACGCAGGCGATCCCGAGCTCTTCCGCCAATTCGCGAACGAGAGCTTCCTTAGGCATTTCCGTGGCTTCCACCTTGCCGCCGGGGAACTCCCAAAGGCCGCCGTGGTGCTTGTCGTGCGGGCGGCGGTGCATCAGCCAGCGCCCCTCCGCGCCTTGCAGGGCCCCGGCCACCACCGCCATCCATTGCGCGTTCGCGTCGGGATTTTTTCCAACCATGAGCCGCCCATCAACCTTTTCTTAACGCGCAACACCGATTCTCGTGGATGTCAGACCACGACCAGAAGGTGGATTTTCCGCAATGTTGACGACCTTTCTCAGGACCATGAAGGACGACAATACCGCGGCGACCGCCATCGAGTATGGCCTGATCACGGCCCTGATCGTTCTCGGGATGCTCGTCTCGCTGCAACTCGTTGCAGACTCGACAATCGAGATGTGGACGAACGTGAAGGACAGGGTCCAGGAGGTGATGGGAACCTGATTTCAAAAACGACACGGGAATTAGGAATTTCTCAATAGCTGCCTCTTAATCATCCAGACACCGCGCCAAGGCAACAGGCACGGCAAGGGTACCGAAGACCGAAAACCAGGAGACGACACATGACCTTCATCAACAAGCTTCTTCGTGACGAGCAGGGCGCGACCGCCATCGAATACGGCCTGATCGCCGCTCTCATCGCCGTGGCCGCCATCGTCGGCATGCAGGCGCTGGGTGGCACGCTGAACGAAACCTTCAGCAACGTCAGCACCAAGCTCGACTCCAACAACAACATCGCGTAATTTCGCGATCACATCGCAAAAGCGAGGCGGCGGAGGGCAACCTCCGCCGCTTTTCTTTTGTGCGCGAGAAGGTTGCGCCCCGGCCTCAGCGGGCGCGGACCACCAGCTTGACCCTCTGACCCGGAACCACGCTCTCGTTGCCGCCCAGCGCGTTGAGCACCCGGAACCGCTGTTCCTGCGCATCGGTATAGGCCATCCGCCGCGAGAGGCTCGCCACCGTGTCGCCGCGCTGCACCGTCACCACCTGCAGCTTGCGCGGCACCACCGAGGCTGCCTCGCGCGCGTCGATCCGCTGCATCGACTGGAACATCGGATTGAACACGCCCGCCTTGCCCGCCGGCGCGATGGCGGTGAAGTGATAGGCCCGGTCGCGCGCGAATTCGTAGGCGAACACCACCACGTCGACCTGTCCGTTGCCGCCGTTGACCCGCGCTTCCCCGACCATCGCGGGCAGGCCGTTGACAGTGGTTCGCTGGATGCGCTGCGGCGCGAGCTGACTGTTCTGCCCCCCGAGCGCGGTGAATTGCTGGCGCACATAGGCTTCGAGATCGCCGTTATAGGGCGCTTGCCGCATCTCCGCCTGCCCGGCCTGGCCATTGATGCTCACCGCCTGGGGCCCGTTCGCCATGTAGAAGCCCTGGGGCGCGGTGAAGGCGAGGCGAAGTTCGGGATGAATGAACCGGCTTCCCTCGATCACCCCCTGCGATGGGTCGTCCCCGTAGAGCAGCCCGTCGATGCGGGTGAGGAAGGTGTCGCGATTTGTGACACCCGTCGCCCCCGCCCCGGCCTTGGCGAGCGCGTTCTGCACGCGGCTTGCCGGATCGGGGTGGGTCGAGGCCCACTCCGGCACTCGCGCATCGCGGCCCTGCAACCGCGCGTCGAGCGCGTTCTGCGCCGCGAGGCTGGCCAGCACCGTCGCCATCGCACGCGGATCGTAACCGGCGCGGTTGAGATAGGTGATGCCGAGGCCATCGGCCTGCAGCTCCTGATCGCGCGAGAACTTCAAGGTCAGCAGTTGCGAACCTTGCAGGAAACCTTTGGCGAAGGTGTCGCCCAGCCCTGAATTGCCGAGCAGGATCGAGGACCCGATCGCCCCCAGCACGCCGAGGATCGAATTGCGCTGCGCCGCCTGCTGGCGCCGCTGCGAATGGCGCGCGGCAACATGGCCGACCTCGTGACCGAGCACCGCGGCGAGCTCCGCCTCGTTGTTCATCAGCGTCACCAGCTGGCGGGTGGCGTAGATATAGCCGCCCGGCACCGCGAAGGCATTGTTCACCGGCGAGTTGAGCAGGCTCACGGTGAAGCTTTCGCGCGCATTGCCGAGCCCCGATTGCACCGCGACATTCTTGCCGATCTGTTCGACATAGCCCGCCTGCGGCCCCGACATCGCGCCGCCGAACTCCTCGAGGAACTGGGGGTGATATTTCGCCCCCATCTGCGCTTCCTGCGCGGTGATCGGGGTGGAGGCGGAGGGAATGGGACCCCCCATCCCTGCGCACCCGGCGAGCGCCAGCGGCGCCGCGCCGACGAGGAGGATCTTGCGTGCGAAATGTGCCAAGGCCTGTTCTCCCGCTTCGTTGCTGTGCCGCCAGCCTATCGGCAAAGCGGCCGGCCTCAAAGCGTTGGCAAGAAGAAGCCTAACCTGGGTTGGCGGGCCTAGCCGCCGATCGAGAGGAAGCGTTGCTCACGCGCGGCGACCAGTTGCTCGCCCGTCTGGCCCGAAAGCCCGTCGAGTTCCTCTCCGAGCGCCGCACCGAGCAGCCGAGCCGCCGCCTGCGGATCGCGCTGCGCCCCGCCGACCGGTTCCTTGACGATGCGGTCGATCACGTTGATTCGTTTCAGATCCTGCGCGGTGACCTTCATCGCCTGCGCCGCGTCGGCGGCTTTCTCCGAGGTGCGCCACAGGATCGAGGCACAGCCTTCGGGCGAGATCACCGAATAGACCGCGTGCTCCAGCATCAGCACCCGATTGGCGCTGGCGAGCGCCACCGCGCCGCCCGATCCGCCCTCGCCGACGATCGCGGCGACCATCGGCACTTCGAGCGCAAGGCACGCCTCGGTCGCGCGGGCGATCGCCTCGGCCTGACCGCGTTCCTCGGCCTCGATGCCGGGAAAGGCGCCCGAGGTGTCGACCAGCGTCACCACCGGCAGGCCGAATCGCCCGGCGAGTTCCATCAGGCGGATCGCCTTGCGATAGCCCTCGGGCTTGCCCATGCCGAAGTTGTGGCGGATGCGGCTCTGCGTGTCGTGGCCCTTCTCGTGGCCGATCAGCATCACCCGCCGCCCGCCGAGCGTCGCGAAACCGCCCATGATCGCAAGGTCGTCGGCATAGAGCCGGTCGCCGCCCAAGGGCATGAAGTCGCTGAAGGCGTGGGCCACGTAGTCGCGAAAATGGGGGCGCTGCGGGTGCCGGGCGACCTGGGTCTTTTGCCACGGGGTGAGCGAGGCATAGGTGCTGGCGATGAGTTCGGTGCTCTTGGCCTCGAGCCGCGCGATCTCCTGCGCGACATCGACGTCGTGCAGCGCGTTGACATTGCGCAGCTGCGCGATGCGCTCTTCCAGCTGGGCGACCGGCTTCTCGAAATCGAGGTAGGAAATCATTGCGCGGCGCTAGTCCGATGTTGCGCGTGTGGCAAGCGGATGGCGCGAATTGACCAGCGCCACCAGCCGCGCAGGCTCGACATGGGTGTAGATCTGGGTGGTGGCGATGTCGGCATGGCCGAGCAGGGTCTGAAGCACGCGCAGGTCCGCTCCGCCCTCGAGCAGGTGGGTGGCGAAAGCGTGACGCAGCACGTGCGGGCTGATCCCCGCCGGATCGAGCCCGGCACGCGCGGCGAGGCTCTTCAAGAGCTGGAACAGTCGCACCCGGGTGAGCGGCTTGCCGTCCTTCGAGGGGAACAGGTAGCGCGAGGCCGGCAGGCCCGGCCGCACTGCCACCCAGCGCCCCAGAGCATCGAGCGCACGCGCGCCGACCGGCACCAGCCGGCTCGTCCCGCCCTTGCCGGTGACGGTGAGGAAGGGCGCATCGCGCGGCACCGCGACCAGCGGCAGGCTCACCAGCTCGCTCGCCCGCAGACCCGATCCGTAGAGCAGCTCGATCAGCGCGAGACTGCGCACCGCGCGCGGCTCGTCGCCCGCCGCCTCGAACTCGGCGCGTTCGAACAGCGCGGCGATCTGTTCATGGCCGAGCACCTTGGGGAGCGGGCGCCGCAGCCGCGGCGACGGCAGCGCGCCCGAGGGATCGTCGCCCCGCCAGCCCTCGTCCAGTGCGAAGCCAAAAAACTGCCGCAGCGCCGACGCCTTGCGCGCGACGCTGGCCGGGGCGAGCGGCGCCCAGACCTGCGCAAGCCGCGCCACCGCATCGCGCGGCGCGGCGGCGAGGTCGCCGATCGCCTCTTCCGCCCCCTCGAGATCACGGCGATAGGCGGCGAGCGTGTTGGCCGCCGCGCCGCGTTCGGCGGCGAGCATCGCGAGAAAGGCGTCCGTCGCGGCGGACACAGGCCGCGCTCAGCCCCGCGCCACCGCCTCGGCGGCGATCATCCGGGCCTCGGCCTCCATGCCGACGCGGCTGAGCGCGGCGGTGATGTGGTAGAGGTGGAGCGGGGTCATCTGCTCCCAGCGCGAACCCTGCATCCCCAGCCCGGCGAGCAGCGCGACCAGCGCGGGGTTGCCGACCTCCGCCGCGCGGGACATGGCGCGGGTCCAGCGGGTTTGCCGCGCGAGGTCGAAGCCGGCCTTCTGGGCAAGCTCCGCAGCGTCGCCCGAGGAAAGCCTGCCGAGGCCCGCCAGCCCGGCGACGAGGAACGCCGACTTGCGCTTGCCCGCGCTGGCATCATCGTCGCGGAAGGCGTCGACCGCCCCCTGACCCACGTTGCCACCGCGCGGTGCGGCAAGCGCCACCAGCGCCCAGCCGAGCGAGCCTTCCTCCACCACGCCGCGCCATGCCAGCGCATCGCGATCGAGCCCGGCGGTGAGCATCGCCGCGATCAGTCCGCCCGCCGCATCCGCGTGGGCGGCATCGGCCGGGATGCGCGCCGCGGCATAGGCGGTCAGCACCCGTGCGGCATAGCCATCACCCCCGCCGATCGCCTCGCCCGCTTCCCACAGGCGCTGCATCGCCGCGATACGGTCGGACGGGTCGGCGGCGAGATAGGCTTCGCGCACGGTGGCGGCGCGGGTCGCGACGTCGCTGTTCGTCGCCTGGTCGGCGTAGATTTCGCTGTAGAGATCGACCAGCGCCTGCGCCGAGAGAATCCCCTCGCGCGCCGCGCGCGCCGCGAAGGGCGCCCGGTCGCTCGCCGGCAGCATCGGCAGCAGGGCGCCGGCACGGGCGTAATAGGCACCGCCACGCGCCGCGAGCGCCCCGTCGAGCAGCGCCTCGGGCACGGGTTCGCCGAGCGCGGTGGCAAGGCCAAAGCGCCAGGGATTGAGGTCCTCAACCCCGTCCCACTCGATCGCGACCGCACGCTGCCCGCGCCCCGCGGCCCCGGCAAAGCGCCGCGCCAGCAGCACGTCGATGCGCGGCGCCACCCCGCGATAGAGCGCCCGGTCGAGCTGCGAGGCGGCGAGCGCGGTTTCGCCCGCATAGGCATTGCAGATCGCCTGCCACATCTGCCACTCGCCGTCCTCGCGGGCCGAGCCCTGCAGACGCACCGCCGGGCAGGCGCCGGTGATGTCGCCCGCGCCGAGATAGGCCTTGAGCCCCTGATCGGTGAGCGCGGGCGACCAATTGGCCGCGTCGACATCCTGCACCACCGCGCGCGCGACGGCGAACTCCCCGATCCGGTTGAGCAGGCCGACACGCAGCGCGGCGAACTCCGCGGGGTCCATGCCTTCGGGCGCGGCGAGACGGCTGGCGAGCGCGCGCCGCAGCAGGATGTGGCCCCAGCGCGAGACCAGCGGCCCCTTGTTGCCGGCGAGCGCGGCGCGCACCAGCGCGGGCGACTGCTTGGCAAGCGCCAGCGGCGGCAATCCCCCCTCGCCGGTTCCCAGCACGCCCACGCGGGTCATCGCGCGCCGCGCGCCGGGGGGAATGTCGAACTTCGGCTTCAGGCCGAGCAGCTGGTCGAGCTCCTCGGTCGACATGCTCTCGAGCGCATCCATGCTGGGAAGACGCGCGAGCTCGTCGCGGGTGATCGAGGGCAGCGGCGGCGGCGGTCCGAGCGGCGCTGCGCCCGGGCCGGCATCGCCCGGTGCGGGCCGCGCGATCGGCGGCGGCGCGGCGGAGGGCGCGGGCGCCGGGCGCGCCGACGGGGTCGGCGAAGGCGCGGGATCGTCGAAGCCCGGAGGAAGGATCGATTCGGGCTTGCCCTGCGCCCCGGCCATGCCGGCCAGCCCTGCCCCGCCGAGCGCGCCGGCGAGGCCGAGCGCCACCACACTCGCCGCAAGCGCCAGCGAAGGGCGCGCGCGGTTCACGCGGCGGCTCCGGGCAGAACGACCGGCTGCGCGATCGGATGGAGCGGTTCCTCTCCGCCGTCGATCCATGCGACGACCGCCAGCGCCGCGACCAGCACCGTCACGATCACTGCAACGCGCGCGCCTGCACGCGGACGCCGCGCGGGTTCGCGCGCGGGAATCTGCCGGGACCCCGCCAGGGAAGAACGGGTCGGTCGCGAGAGGTTTGCCATATTGCACGCGCCCTAGCCCATCTATAGGCCATGCGGCAATGTCCGCCGCGCCTGCATCACCCGATCCGGCTCCCGCTGCCTTCGCCGCCCTCGCGGCGCGGATCGAGCGTCCGGTGGTGCTGGTCGGGCTGATGGGCGCGGGCAAGTCGACGGTCGGGCGCAAGCTCGCAAAGCTGCTGGCGTGCGACTTCGTCGATGCCGACGATGCCATCGCCGAGGCCGCGCAGCTTTCGATCCCCGAGATTTTCGCGCAGTTCGGCGAGGCCTATTTCCGCGACGGAGAGCGGCGCGTGATTGCCCGGCTGATCGAGGAAGGCCACGGGGTGATCGCCACCGGCGGCGGCGCCTTCATCGATCCCGCCACCCGCGCGCTGATCCTCGACAAGGCCATCGCGGTGTGGATCGATGCCGATGTCGACACGCTGGTCGAGCGCACCGCCAGGCGCAACACCCGCCCGCTGCTCAGGAACGGCGACCCGAAGGAAATCCTCACCCGGCTCGCCGGCGAACGCAGGCCGTTCTATGCCGAGGCCCCCATCCGCGTGGTGAGCGAGAACGGCCCCCACGCCGACACCGCCCGCGCCATCATCGAGGCGATCGATCAATGGCTGTAATCCCCGTCGCGCTCGCCGGCCGCGCCTATGAAGTGGTGATCGAGGAAGGGCTGCTCGACCGGATCGCCGAACGGGCCGAGCCCTTTCTGGCGCGTTACAGCCGCTCCGGTCGAACCGTGCCCTTTGTCGCCGACACCAACACCCATGCGGTTTTCGCCGAGGATCTGGACGATCGGCTGGCATGTGTGGGCCTCAAGGCCGAATGGTTCGTCGTCGAACCCGGGGAGGACGCGAAAAGCTGGGCCGTGCTCGAGCGGCTCACCGACTGGCTGCTGGCGCTGGGCGTCACGCGGTCGGACCATGTCTTCGCGCTCGGCGGCGGGGTGGTGGGCGACCTTGTCGGCTTCGCCTGCGCGATCCTGAAGCGCGGCTGCGGCTTCGCCCAGCTGCCGACGACGCTGCTGGCACAGGTCGATTCCTCGGTCGGCGGCAAGACCGCGATCAACACGGCCGCCGGCAAGAACCTGATCGGCGCCTTTCACCAGCCGAGCCTCGTGCTGATCGACCCGCTGGTGCTGGCGACGTTGCCGGAGCGCGAGATGCGGGCCGGTTACGCCGAGGTGCTCAAGTATGGCCTGCTCGGCGATGCGGCGTTCTTCGCCTGGCTGGAGGCGAACGGCGAGCGGGTGCTGGCACGCGAACCGGCGGCGCTCGAACACGCCATCGCCACCAGCATCGCGATGAAGGCCCGGATCGTCGCCGAGGACGAGCGCGAGACGCTGGACCGGCGCGCGCTGCTCAATCTCGGCCACACCTTCGGCCATGCGCTCGAGGCCGAGACCGGCTTTTCCGACCGGCTGCTCCACGGCGAGGCGGTGGCGCTGGGCATGGTGCTGGCGGCACGCTATTCGGCGCGGCGCGGGGAGATTTCGGCTGACGATGCCCAAAGGGCCACGCGCGCGATTGCCGCTGCCGGCCTTCCGGCGCGCCTCGCCGACCTCGGTCTGACCTGCGACGGCGCCGCGCTGGTCGATCACATGCGCCACGACAAGAAGGCCGAAGGCACCACCCTCCCCTTCCTGCTGCTGCGGGGGCTCGGCGAAGCCTATGTCGCGCGCGACGTGGCGCTTGCCGACGTGGCCGCCTTCCTCGACGAGGAGCTTCGCCCATGACCCGCTTCGTCGACCTGTCGATCCCGATCACCAACGACGTGATCTCCGATCCCGCGGTGATGCGGCCCCGGGTCACCTACATGACCCACGAGAGCACGTGGGAGCAGATCGCGATGTTCTTCCCCGGCCTCACCCGCGAAGACCTGCCCGACGGCGAAGGCTGGGCGGTGGAGATGGTCGAGCTCTCGACCCACAACGGCACCCACATGGACGCGCCGTGGCACTACCATTCGACCACCGATGACGGGGCGCGCGCCGCCCCCAGCATCGACGAGGCGCCGCTCGACCGCTTTCTGCGCCCCGGGGTGAAGCTCGATTTCTCAGGCCTCCCCCACGGCCATGTCGTCAGCGCTGCCGAGGTCGCGGCGGAGCTGGCGCGGATCGGGCACGATCTGCAACCGCTCGATATCGTGCTGGTGCAGTCGGGGGCGGTCTATGGCACGGAGAACTTCACCGATCAGGGTGTCGGGCTCGGCGCGGAGGCGACCTTGTGGCTCACCAAAAGGGGTATCGAGGTGGTGGGCACCGATGCCTGGAGCTGGGACGCGCCCTTCAGCCACACCGCGCGGCGCTGGGCCGAGACCCGCGATCCGTCGATCATCTGGGAAGGCCACAAGGCGGGCCGCATCCGGCCCTATTACCAGATCGAGAAACTGACCAACCTCGCCGCCCTGCCCCCGCACGGCTTCACGGTCAGCTGCTTTCCGGTCAAGATCGAACGCGCGAGCGCCGGCTGGATCCGCGCGGTGGCGATCCTGGAGGTTTAGGCGTGCGGATCGCGCCCGCCGACCTTGCCGACCCTCAGGTCCGCGAACTCATTGCCTTCCACCAGCGCGCGATGCTTGCAGGCTCGCCGCCGGGGCACAGCTTCGCGCTCGACCTGTCGGGATTGCAGCGGGAGGACGTCACCGTCTGGGCGGCGCATGTCGGGGAGCGCGTGGCGGCGATCGGGGCGCTGAAGCGGCTGGGCGAAGGGCGCGCCGAGGTGAAGTCGATGCGCACCCATCCCGATTTCTTGCGCCGCGGCATCGCCGCCGCGCTGCTCGAGACGATCATCGCGGCGGCGCGTGGCGAGGGGCTCAAGGTGCTGAGCCTCGAGACCGGCAGCGGCCCGGCATTCGAAGCGGCGCTGGCGCTCTACCGCAGGCGGGGTTTCGTCAATGGCGAGGCTTTCGCCGACTACACGCTCAGCGACTTCAACCAGTGCCTGCACCTCGCGCTCGACTGAGCGCGCCGGTCAGCCGACCGGGCGGCTCGGCAGCTTGGCGATCTTGCCGTTTTCGATCTCCTCGCGCGCGGCTTTGACCGCGGCCTCCTCCTCGAGCATGCGGTCGTGTTCGGCGAACAGGCGCTCGATCTCGGCGCGGCGTTCGAGGAGCATGTAGGCGATCCCCGGCGCAAGGCTTTCGCCCTCGCCGATCTGCCCGAGCAACCCCGCGAGATCGCTGACGGTTGCGTCGCGCGCAGTCTTGAAGAAGTTCCCCTTGCGATCGAAGAACCCGGTACCCGTATGTGCCATGATCAAATCCTCCCACAGAGATTCAATCCGCGCGCAGGAGAGGCCCCGCGACTCGGCGAAACGGATTGTCGCTCAACGGAAGTCTTGTAGGATAGACCCGCCAGCGATTTTGTGCCTCAAAGCACTAATCTGGGACATTTCATCATGGTGTCGCGCAAGATAAAGGCGGCAGTGAACAGGTTCATTGCGCAGCTGCGCAATTCCCGTCCGCACCACTCTCGGGCCTGAATCGCCGACCGCCTGAAATCAGGGGATTCTTCGCGCTCGCTACTCCAGCTCGAGGATCACCGCGTCGACCGCGAGGCTTTCGCCCTCGGCGGCGTTGATCTTGGCGATCGTGCCCTCCTTCTCGGCGCGCAGGATGTTTTCCATCTTCATCGCCTCGACCGTGGCGAGCGGCTGGCCGGGCTGGACGGCATCGCCCTCCGCCACGTGGAGCTTCACCAGCATCCCCGGCATCGGGCAGATCAGCAGCTTGGAGAGGTCGGGCGGGACCTTTTCGAGCATCAGCGATTCGTGCCGCGCCAGCCGCAGCGGCAGCACCAGCGCGCTGTGCGAGGCGCCGCGGGTGGTCACCCTCCAGCGGTTGCCCTGCCGTTCGACGACGAGGCCGAGCCGCAGCTCCTCCCCCCCACCGACCCTGCCGGTCGCCTCGGCCACAGCCATGCCGGGCTGCCAGTCGCACGTGCCCTCGACGCGCACGCCGTCGACCGTCGCATGGCCAGCGCCGAGCACCACCTCGAAGCGGTCCTCGCCCAGCTTCACCAGCCATTCGGACGTGACCGGCAGCGGCCCGTCGAGCTGGCCACTGATGGTCCGTGCGCGCGATTGCAGCGTGAACTCGTTGCCCGCACAGATCGCGGCGAGGATGCGCTTCACCTCGTCCGAGGTCGCTGCGCCTTCGAAGCCTTCGGGATATTCCTCGGCGATGAAGCCCGTCGTCAGCTCGCCCGAGCGGAAGCGCGGGTGCTGCATGATCGCGGAGAGGAAATCGACATTGTGCCCCAGCCCCGTGATCCGGAAATTGTCGAGCGCCGCGATCTGCAGGTCGGCCGCCTCCTCGCGGGTCGGCGCCCAGGTGACGAGCTTGGCGATCATCGGGTCGTAGAACATCGACACCTCGCCGCCTTCGAAAACACCGTCGTCGATCCGCACGCTGCCCGTGCCGCGCGCCACGCCGCGCCGGGGCTTGCCGGCGACGGCCTCATCCTCGCTCCAGCCCGGGATCGGCGGGCTGTAATGCACCAGCCGCCCGGTCGAGGGCAGGAAGCCGCGATAGGGGTCCTCGGCATAGACGCGGTTTTCGATCGCCCAGCCGTCGATCCCGATGTCGTCCTGCGTCATGCTGAGCTTCTCGCCCGCAGCGACGCGGATCATCTGCTCGACGAGATCGATGCCGGTGATCGCCTCGGTCACCGGGTGTTCGACCTGCAGACGGGTGTTCATTTCGAGGAAGTAGAAGCTCTCCCCCGTCGGGTCCGCGCCCGAGACGATCAGTTCGACCGTGCCCGCGCTGTAATAGCCGACCGCCCGCGCCAGCGCGACGCACTGTTCGCCCATCGCCTTCCTCATTTTGGGCGTGACGAAGGGCGACGGCGCTTCCTCGACCACCTTCTGGTGGCGGCGCTGGATCGAGCATTCGCGCTCGTTCAGATAGAGGATGTTGCCGTGCTGGTCGCCGAGGATCTGGATCTCGATGTGGCGCGGGTTGAGGATGAACTTCTCGATGAACACGCGGTCATCGCCGAAGGAGTTGAGCCCTTCGCGCTTCACGCTCTCGAAACCCTCGCGCACGTCGGCCTCGCCATAGGCAAGGCGCATCCCCTTGCCCCCGCCCCCGGCGCTGGCCTTCATCATCACCGGATAGCCGATCTCATTCGCGATGCGCACCGCGTGGTCGGTATCCTCGATCTCGCCGACGAAGCCGGGGACGACATTGACGCCCGCCTCCTTCGCCAGCTTCTTGCTCTCGATCTTGTCGCCCATCGCGGCAATCGCACCCGCCGGCGGGCCGATGAAGGCGATGCCCTCGGCGTCGAGCGCCTCGACGAAACTCGCGCGTTCGGACAGGAAGCCATAGCCCGGATGCACCGCCTCGGCCCCGGTCTGCTTGCAGGCGGCGATGATCTTTTCCGGGACGAGGTAGCTTTCCGCTGCGGGCGAGGGGCCGATATGCACCGCCTCGTCAGCCATCTTCACGAAGGGCGCGCGGGCATCGGCATCGGAATAGACCGCGACGGTCGCGATGCCCATCTTGCGGGCCGTGGTGATGACCCGGCAGGCGATCTCGCCGCGGTTGGCAATCAGGATTTTCGAGAACAAAGGCTACCTCCGGGGGCGTCAGACGACGCAATGCCTATGCCGCCCCCGGAGCCGTCTATCAACCTGACAGATTTGTCCGCAGGCGCATCAGTGATCCGCGTGGGCGTGGCCCACATAGCTGGTCTGGTTGGCGATCAGCGTGTCGAACTCGTTGATGAGTTCCATCGCCTTGTCCTGGCTGCCGACCAGCTTGATCATCGCGGTCATCCACGCGACGTCCTCGGGCGAGGTTACCCATGTCATGTCGCTCGGTCCGCCCTTCATCGGGAACACGTAGATGGTGTCCCACTCGCCGGTGTTGAGGTGGATGCCGTGGATGCCCGAGTCCCTCCCTGTCATGGCATCCGCCTTGGCGAAATAGTTCTTGATGATGTCGAGCGCCCGCTCGCGCTTGCCCTGCTTGAACTTGGTCATCACGACGCGGGCCCAAGTGACCCCCTCCATGCGCTCGGCCTTCATCTCGGGCGAGTCCTGGGCGCCTGCGGGCACCGAAAAAGCCGAGAACGGCAAAGCAAAAGCGGCGGCCAAAAGAAGTGATTTACGCATAATTCTTCCCCTCCAAGAATTTGCGACCCCGTTTCCTCACGCCCCTTGCTGGGTTGCGCGGCCACTATCCTACGCCTGCGGCGCGTATTGGCAATTCGGCCATTTGTCGGAATGCGACAGGCTATGACCAAGGATCTGGTTTCAGGAAGGTATTTTATTTTGTCGCGGCGTAGGCGGTCAGGCTTTTCGCATAGGCGGGTGCGCCTCGCCGGTCGCCCTCGCCACTGACGAGGGTTTGCACGGCCTTGCCGAGCATGGCGATGTTGGCGGCGGAGAGCTTGCCGAGCGGCTCGACGTAAATCCCGATGGTGAACAGGATCGCCCCTGTCTGCGGAAGCCGCCGCAGCGTCTGGCGTTCGGAGCGCACGAACAGGGTCTCGCCGGCGTTGCCGGGCGTGACGTGGGCGAAGGCTTCCTGCGGCGGCTTGTCGGGCAGCCATCTGCGCTCTCCGGTCGCCGCGATGAACCAGTTGCAGCGCCCGTAGATGAGGCCGGGGCGCAGCGTCGCCATGAAGCGGTCGACGCCGGTGGCAAGCTGCTCCTCATAGCCCGCAATCGGCGCATGGAGCGCGCGCAGGGGCAGTCCGATTTTCTGCGCCGGGCGCCAGTCCGAAGGCCATGCCACCGCCGCGCCGATCAGGCGGTAGACCTCCTCGCCCTCGCGTTTCGTGAGCAGGCAGAGGTCCTCGTGGACAGCGCGCGCCGCCTCGGGGAGCGCGCCGTCGACACCCAGCATCGTCGCCAGTTCGCGGCCCGGTGCGCCCACCTCGGGCGTCAGTTGCACGCCTTCCGGCCACTCGTCGAAGCCCTCGGCGCGGGACGCCAGATCAGGCGCGGGTTGGAGCCACTCGCGCTCCTCCAGCTTCACCAGCCCCATCCTGAGCTGCCCGCCCCCACGCGCCTTGGGGAGCAGCGTGTCGACCGCGAAGCCCAGGCTCATTCAGCCGCCCCGCCGCTCGCATCGCAGCGTGAAGCCGTATTCGTCGAGCCAGTCCGCCTTGGTCGGCAGCAGATATTGCAGCGCCTCGGGCAGCAGGCCGTGGAGGCTGTTGGAATGGAGCAACTGCCTGCGCCGGTCGGAAAAGCAGAAGGGCTGCTTGGCAGGCAGGCTCTCCAGCAGGCGCATCATGCCCGCTTCGGTCGCCCCGCCCTCGTTGGCGAGGCTGAGATAGATGGGCGGGCGTTTCTCATCGCCCAAGGGATGGCGGCTCAATGCCTCGAAGTCCCATTGCAGGCTGGGGGAGATCGCGGCGTAGCCGGTGAACAGGCCGGGCGTTTCCTCCCACGTCTCGACCACGAAATGCCCCGCCGCGCTCTCGCCGACGAGGAAGGCGCGCCCATCGGTGCGGTAGCGCGCCTCGACCATCGGCTTGACCGTATCCGCGATCCACGCCCGGAACGCGGCGCTTTCGCCCGCGGTGGGCCAGCGCTTCGCCTCGGCCTTGTCGGAGGTGGGCGGAAGCAGTTCGCGCTGGCGGTCCTTGGTCTCGATGCCAACGATGATCGCATCCGCGCTGCGCCCCCACAGCGCGCCCCAGCGCATCAGCCCGGCGCCCATCATCAGGTCCTGCTTCAGCGCCCCGTCGAGCTGGTAGATCACCGGCCAGCGCCGGTCCGGGTCGGCGGCGTAATCGGGCGGGAGGACGATGTTGACGCTGCGCTCGGCCCCCACCGATTCGAGCCTCACCGTCTCGCCGATGATCAGCGGCTGCGGCTCGGGCGCGGGCGCCGCCGCCAGCGCCGCTGCGGCGAGGAGCGCGATCACTCCGCCGCCACCGCGCTCTTGCAGGCGCGCGCGGGTTCCTCACCCTTGAGCGCCGTCAGTCCCAGCTTCGCGAACAGCGCGCCGTCACTGTCGTCGCCCGCATTGGGCGCGGTCAGCAGCTTGTCGCCGGTGAAGATGCTGTTGGCCCCCGCGAGGAAGCACAGCGCCTGCGTCGCCTCGGACATCGATTCGCGCCCCGCCGAGAGCCGCACCATCGAGCGCGGCATGGTGATGCGCGCGACCGCGACCGTGCGGACGAACTCGATATCGTCGATCTTGGCGAGCGGCGTGTCGGCCAGCATGTTGCCCAGCACCGTGCCCTTGACCGGCACCAGCGCGTTGACCGGCACGCTCTCGGGATGCTGCGGCAGGGTGGCGAGGGTGTGGACGAAGCCCACCCGATCCTCACGCGTCTCGCCCATCCCGACGATCCCGCCGGAGCAGACGTTGATCCCCGCCTTGCGGACGTGATCGAGCGTGTCGAGCCGGCACTGGAAGTCGCGGGTAGAAATGACGCGCTCGTAATATTCGGGCGAGCTGTCGATATTGTGGTTGTAGTAATCGAGGCCCGCCTCGGCCAGCTGGTCTGCCTGATGCGGTTCGAGCATCCCCAGCGTCATGCAGGTCTCGAGGCCCATGGCGCGCACGCCCTTCACGATCTCGACGATCGCGGGCATGTCGCGGTCCTTGGGATTGCGCCACGCCGCGCCCATGCAGAAGCGCTGCGAGCCCGCATCCTTCGCCTGCGCCGCGCGCTGGAGCACGGCCTGCACGTCCATCAGCTTGGTCGCCTCGACGCCGCTGTCGGCATGAACCGACTGCGAGCAATAGCCGCAATCCTCCGGACACCCGCCGGTCTTGATGCTGAGCAGGGTGCACAGCTGGACTTCGGTCGCGGGGTGGTATGCTCGGTGGACCGAGGCGGCCTGGAACAGCAGCTCGGTGAAGGGCAGGTCGAAGAGCCCTGCGATTTCGGCGCGGGTCCAGTCGGTGCGGGGGTTGGTCATTAGGAAATCACTTTTTTCGAGTTTTGGAGAACCATGCGAACGCCGCCAGCCAGCCAAGAATGGCACCTAAGGCCATCAGGCCGCCGTTGCTCCACCAGTTGTGCCGACACTCGAGATAACCGTCGAAACAGTCGAAATCAGCCATGCCCCAAGTGAAATAGGAAACCAATAGGAGCATGGTGGCGACCGCCGTCACCATCGCAAGGATGAATAACCGAAAGCCGCGCATTCATCGACCTCCCGGCATCAAGCCGCCTTGGGCGCAGGCGCACCTCGCAGCAGACCTTCGGTGCTGAGGTCTTCGTCGATCTCGGGCCAGTGGATGCCATAGCCCGCCCCGGCCTTCTCCCACTTCGCCCTCTGCTCAGGCGTCGCATGGAGCAAGCGCGGATACCATGCGAGGGGCACCGCGATCGTCCGCCCGTCCATCAGATCGACGATCAGGCTGGCCTCGTCGAAGCGCACGTCGAGCACGCGCTCGTCGGTCACTTTAGCCGAAATATTCATGCCATGCCTCCGTCAGCGCCGCCTGATGTTCGGCGACCATCGCCACAATGCCATTGATCTCGTGCGCGCGAAAGCCCCGGCTGCGGGCGACCTCGAGGCTGCCGAGCCAGACCTTGATCGTCGCTTCGCCCTTGTCGATATGGATATGCGGCGGCTCGTTCGGTTCGTGGCTGTAGAAGTAGAACCGAAACGCGCCGAGCCGCATCACCGTCGGCATGGCTACTCCGCCGCCTCGTCCAGTCCCTCGCCCAGCGGCGGCATGTTGTGGCCGAGCAGCACCAGAATATCCGCCGCGCATTCCACCACGTTCGAGCCCGGGCCGTAGATCCCCTGCACCCCCGCCTCGCGCAGGAAATCGTAGTCCTGCGGGGGGATGACGCCGCCTGCGGTGACCTTGATGTCGCCGCGACCGGCCTCGCGCAGGCGCCGGATCAGCTCGGGGATCAGGGTCTTGTGACCCGCGGCAAGGCTCGAGGCGCCGACCACGTCGACGTCGTGCGCTAGCGCCATTCTGGCGCTTTCCTCAGGGGTCTGGAACAGCGGGCCGGAAATGACCTCAAAGCCCATGTCGCTGAACGCGCTCGCGATCACATTCGCGCCGCGGTCGTGGCCGTCCTGGCCCATCTTGGCGACCATGATCCGCGGCTTGCGGCCCAAACGGCGGCCCACGGCCTCGACCCCGTCCGTCACCTGCGCCCAGCGGCGGTCGAATTCATAGGCGCTCCTGTAGACGCCCGTGACCGGTGCGGGCGTCGCATCGTGGCGACCGAAGACCTCCTCCATCGCGGCGGAAATCTCGCCGAGCGTCGCATCGTGGCGCGCGGCCTCGACCGCCAGCGCCAGCAGGTTGCCGCCGGTCGAGCAGCCCTCGGTCAGCGCCGCCAGCGCCGCGCGGCAGGCCGCCTCGTCGCGGTTCGCACGCACCTTCTCGATCCGCGCGATCTGCCCGGCGCGGACCTTCTGGTTGTCGATGTCGAGCGTCTCGATCGGGTCTTCGTGTGGCTTGCGGTACTTGTTGACCCCGACGATCACCGTCTCGGCTTTATCCACCTTGGTCTGCTTTTCCGCCGCCGCGCGCTCGATCGCGGCCTTGGGCGCGCCCGAGCCGACATAGGCGGTCATCCCGCCTGCCGCGTCGACCTCGGCGATCAGCTTCTCGGCCTCCTCGACAAGGGTCGCGGTGAGCGTCTCGATATAGTGCGAGCCGCCGAGCGGATCGACGACGTTGCAGATGCCGCTTTCCTCCTGCAGCACCAGCTGGGTGTTGCGGGCAATCCGCGCCGAGAAGTCGGTGGGGAGCGCAATCGCCTCGTCGAGCGCGTTGGTGTGGAGCGACTGGGTGCCGCCCAGCACCGCCGCCATCGCCTCTATCGTGGTGCGAATGACGTTGTTGTAGGGGTCCTGCTCCTGCAACGACACACCGGACGTCTGGCAATGGGTGCGCAGCATCTTGGAGCGTTCGTCCTTGGCGCCCAGTCCGTCCATCACCCGGTACCACAAGGTGCGCGCGGCGCGCAGCTTGGCGATCTCCATGAAGAAGTTCATGCCGATGCCGAAGAAGAAGCTGAGGCGGCCGGCGAACTTGTCGATGTCCAGCCCCGCCGCCATCGCGCGGGTGGCATATTCCTTGCCATCGGCGATGGTGAAGGCAAGCTCCTGCACCGCCGTGGCGCCCGCCTCGTGCATGTGGTAGCCCGAGATTGAAATGCTGTTGAATTTCGGCATGTTGGCCGAGGTATATGCGATGATGTCCGAGATGATCCGCATGCTCGGTTCGGGCGGGTAGATATAGGTGTTGCGGACCATGAACTCCTTGAGGATGTCGTTCTGGATGGTCCCTTCGAGCTTCTCCTGGGCGACACCCTGACGCTCGGCGGCGACGATGAAGAAGGCCAGCACCGGGATCACCGCGCCGTTCATCGTCATCGAGACGCTCATGGCATCCAGGGGAATCTGGTCGAACAGGATCTCCATGTCCGCGACCGTGTCGATCGCCACCCCCGCCTTGCCGACATCGCCAACGACGCGCGGGTGATCGGAATCATAGCCGCGGTGGGTGGCGAGGTCGAAAGCGACCGACAGCCCCTTCTGCCCCATCGCGAGGTTGCGGCGGTAGAAGGCGTTCGATTCCTCGGCGGTGGAGAAGCCCGCATATTGCCGGATGGTCCAGGGGCGGCCCGCATACATCGAGGCTTTCACCCCTCGGGTGAAAGGCGCGAAGCCGGGCAGGCCGGGGTCGAAGTCCGCGTGATCTTCCTGCGTATACAGGGGCTTGATGTCGAAACCTTCGGGCGTTTGCCACGTCAGGTCGCGCCCCTTCACCTCCTTGTCGGCGAGGGCTTTCCAGTCTGCGGGGGTGGGTTTGTGGGTCATGCCTATACAATTCCGTCATGCTGAACTTGTTTCACCTGTGGTGACTTCCGTTCCAGCATCCATAGCGCAATACTTAGCTGGGCCCCCGCCTTCGCGGGGGCTGCGGGTCAATAGTCGGGCCGACTATTGACCCTTGAATTCGGCTTTCCGCTTCTGGAGGAAGGCCATGCCGCCCTCCATCGCGTCCTTGGTGGCGCCCGCGATGCGCTGGCCCTCGGCCTCGGCGAGCAGCACCATCTGGAGGTTCTGGTCCAATGCGGTGGCGATGTTGCGCTTCATTGTCGCGTAGGCCACGGTCGGGCCGTTCGCCAGCTTCTCGGCCAGCGCGCGGGCCTCGGTCATCAGCTCGGCGTCCTCGACACACTTGTAGACGAGGCCCCATTCCTCGGCCTGCTGCCCCGAAATCTTCTCGCCCAGCATCATCATGCGGGTGGCACGCGCGCGGCCGATGGCGCGGGTGAGCAGCCAGGTCGAGCCGCCGTCGGGCACGAGGCCGATATTGACGAAGGCCTGGAGGAAATAGGCGCTCTTGGCGGCGATGGTGAAATCCGCCGCCAGCGCGAGGCTGCACCCGACGCCCGCCGCCGGGCCGTTGACCGCGCAGATCACCGGCACACTCGCGCGGATCAGCTGGCTTATGGCCGGGTTGTAGTGATTGATCAGCGCCTCGTGGCTGCCGCCCTTGCCGCCGAGCGCCGAGCCGCTCCCGCGCGCCGAGAGGTCCGCGCCCGAGCAGAAGCCCTTGCCCTCGCCCGTGATCAGCACCGCGCGCGCATCGCCCAGGTCGTAGAACGCCTGCCCCAGCTCGTCCGCCATCTGCGGGGGCATGGCATTGAGGCGCTCGGGGCGGTTGAGGGTGATGGTGGTGAGCGGGCCTTCGCGCTCGACGCGGATGGTTTCGTAGGACATTCTTCTCTCCGAAGGGTTCAGTTCGACCAGTGCGTGCCCTCTTTGGGCGTCTCCATGATCTCGGTAAGCATGCCGCCCATGTCCTTGGGATGGACGAAAAAGATAGGGGTGCCGTGCGCGCCGATGCGGGTGGGGCCGAGGATGCGCTTGCCGAGGCTCTCGAACTCGGCGCGCGCCTCGGCGATGTCGGGCACCTCGAAGCACAGGTGATGCTGGCCGCCCAAGGGGTTCTTGGCGAGGAAGCCTGCGAGGGTGGAGTCCGGCTCCAGCGGCTCGATCAGCTCGATCTGCGTCCCGTTCATCGCCCCCTCCGCACCGGGCGTGTCGACGAAGCAGACCTTCACGCCCTGTTCCTCGAGGTCGAAGGGGTCATGGATCTTCGTCGCGCCCATGACGTCGCGGTAGAACGCGATCGAGTCCGCGATGGAGGGCGTGGCGACCCCGATGTGGTTCAAGCGGCCGAGTTTCATTGCGCATCCTTGTGAATTTGCATTGCTTTGTCTGCGACTATCCGATCTGCTTCAATAGCTGGGTCGCCCTTCTCCCCTATGCCGATGTACTCGGTTCGCACCCAAACCAGGTAGTTCAGAACCTCGTCGCGGGAGGCGTTGGACTTCAAGATCGAGTATAGCCTGAGAGCATAGCTATCGTACTCGTCTCTGGGACAATCGGTGTCATTGAGACCGATGGGGTCCCATTCTTCCCACAGAAGAGCCTTCAGCTTTTCGAGTTCAGCTATCACAGCGGAATGTTGTCATGCTTCTTCCACGGGTTCTCCAACTGCTTCGTCCGCAGCTTGCGTAGCCCCAAGGCAATCCGCCGCCGGGTCGAGTGCGGATGGATCACCTCGTCGATATAGCCGCGTTGCGCCGCCACGAAGGGGTTGGCGAAGCGGTCTTCGTATTCCTTGGTCTTCTCGGCGATTTTCTCGGGGTTGTCGCGATCCTGCCGGAAGATGATCTCCACCGCGCCCTTCGCGCCCATCACCGCGATTTCGGCGGTGGGCCAGGCGTAGTTGAGATCGCCGCGCAGGTGCTTGCTCGCCATCACGTCATAGGCCCCGCCGTATGCCTTGCGGGTGATGACGGTGATCTTGGGCACGGTCGCCTCGGCATAGGCGAAGAGCAGCTTGGCGCCGTGCTTGATAATCCCGCCCAGCTCCTGCGCGGTGCCGGGGAGGAAGCCGGGGACGTCGACGAAGGTAAGGATGGGGATCTCGAAGGCATCGCAGAACCGCACGAAGCGCGCGGCCTTCTTCGAGGAATTGATGTCGAGCACGCCGGCGAGGACCATCGGCTGGTTCGCCACCACCCCCACGGTGCGGCCCTCGATGCGGCCGAAACCGCAGATGATGTTGGCGGCGTGGGCCGGCTGGATTTCGAAGAAATCGCCCTCGTCGAGCACCTTCGAAATCACCTCGTGCATGTCGTATGGCTGGTTGGCGTTGTCGGGGATCAGCGTGTCGAGGCTGTTTTCCAGACGGTCCCACGGGTCGCTGGTCGGAAGCGTCGGCACGTCCTCGCGGTTCGACAGCGGCAGGAAGTCCATGAAACGGCGGGTCGCCAGCAGCGCCTCGACATCGTTCTCATAGGCCAAGTCCGCGACGCTGGTCTTGGTGGTGTGGGTCACCGCCCCGCCCAATTCCTCCTGCGTCACGACCTCGTTGGTGACGGTCTTCACCACGTCCGGCCCGGTGACGAACATGTAGCTCGAATCCTTCACCATGAAGATGAAGTCGGTCATCGCGGGGGAATAGACCGCCCCGCCCGCGCAGGGCCCCATGATGAGGCTGATCTGCGGCACCACGCCGCTCGCCAGCACGTTCCTCTGGAACACCTCGGCATAGCCGCCGAGGCTCGCCACGCCCTCCTGGATGCGCGCCCCGCCCGAATCGTTGAGGCCGATGACGGGCGCGCCGACCTTCATCGCGGTGTCCATCACCTTGCAGATCTTCTCGGCATGGCGCTTCGACAGCGAGCCGCCGAAGACGGTGAAGTCCTGGCTGAAGACGTAGACCAGCCGCCCGTTGATCGTGCCGCTGCCGGTCACCACCCCGTCGCCCGGGATTCGCTGGCTTTCCATGCCGAAGTCTTGGCAATCATGCTCGACATAGGTGTCGAGCTCCTCGAAGCTGCTTTCGTCGAGCAGCACGTCCAATCGCTCGCGCGCGGTCAGCTTGCCCTTGGCGTGCTGGGCGTCGATGCGCTTCTGCCCGCCTCCCATGCGGGCGGCTTCGCGGCGGCGTTCCATTTCGGCGATGTTGGCGGACACTGGCATCCCTCTCGATTGGCTTTGTCCGATGCGTTGCCCGAGCGCGTCCCGAGCGTCAACGTGCCAAAGTGGCGAGCGGGGAGGAAGCGCGCCGCGACACGGCCGCGCCCATGCGGCCGGGCGCCTAGTAGCGGATCATCACCGCCCGGGCGAGCGCGGGGGAAACCGAATAGACCGCGCGCAGCACCTTGGTCAGTCCCACGTTCGCCTCGCTCCGCCCGCCCTCGAGCGCGGCGAGGATCTGGCGCGCGCATTCTTGCGGTGGCATCTTGCCCTTGGGGCGGTCGGCGGTCATCTGCGTGTCGACCACCGGCGGCAGCGCCTCCACCACCAGCACCCGCTCGCCCGCAAGCTGCGCGCGCAGCGCGAGCGTGTAGCTCCGTAAGGCAGCCTTGGTGGCGCAATAGACCGGGCTGCCCGCGCGCGGGGCGATGGCGAGGCCGCTGGTGACGTTGACGATCGCGGCCTCCGGTCTTGCTCGCAGCCGCGGCAGCAGCGCGGCGGTGAGGCGGATCGGGGCGTTCAGGTTGGCGTAGATGCAGGCGTCGGCCGCATCAGGATCGGGCGCCCCCTCGCGGAAATCGTGGGCGACGCCCTGCCCGGCATTGTTGATCAGGATGTCGATGTCGCGCTCGCCGAGCGCCGCCACCAGCGCATCGACGCCCTCCGCGTTGGACAGGTCGGCGGCGAGCACCGCGAAACCCTCGCTGCGCATCGCTTCGAGCCGCGCCGCATCGCGTCCCGTCAGGATCACCTCCGCGCCCTTCGCCTTGAGCTTCCGCGCGAGTTCGCGCCCGATGCCCGCACTGCCGCCGGTCAGCAGCACCACCTTGCCGTTCACATCCATCAGGCTTTCACCACCCCGTGCGCGATCAGGCTTTCCCCGCAGTCGGCGATGGTATCCTCGACGGCACGCATGGTCCAGCCGAGCCGCTCCCTCGCGTGGGAGGAATCGACATGGCGGACCTTGCCGATCTCGGTCTTCACCCCGCGAACCTCGGCGTTGAACAGCGCGAGCACGCTCACCAGCCAGTCGGGCATCCGCCGGGTGGGGGCCTTGCGCGCCTTGTCCCCGAGCCTTGCGCGCAGCACGCCTGCCACCTCGAGCGCGGTGAGGAACTTGCCGGCTCCGAGGAACCGCTCGCCCGCCAGCCCCGGCACCTCGAGCGCCAGCACGTGCAGCGCCGCGATGTCGCGCACGTCGACGATCGGGAAGCCGAGGTCGGGCGCCATCGGCATCGCGCCGGACAGCAATTGCTGGACCAGTTCGACCGAGGCCGAGAAGTCCCCGCTATCGACCGGACCCAGCACCATGCCGGGGTTGACCGAGACGAACTCCATCGCGCCGCCCTCGGCCGCCACCCATTCGCGCGCGGCGCGCTCGGCGATGGTCTTGGATTTCACATAGGGATAGGCGTCGGGGTGGTCGATATTGGTCCAGTCCGCCTCGGTGAAGGTGTAGGTGCCGCGGTCGACCCCGTAGACGACCGCCGCGGTCGAGGAGGTCTGGACAAAGCGCCTGACGCCCGCATCGCGCGCGAAGCGCAGGGCGCGCAGCGTGCCTTCGCGCGCGGGGACGATCAGCTCGTCCTCGTGCTTCGGGGCCTGTGCGGGGATCGGCGAGGCGACGTGGGCGACATGGGTGCAGCCGGCGACCGCCTCGGCCCAGCCCTTATCGGACATGAGTTCCGCCTCGAACAGGCGGAAGGCGCTCGCCGAAGGATTGCCGAGCCGGACGCGCAGGCCCGCCTCGCTCTTGGCGACATTGCGCACCGTGCCGTGGACCGTCCAGCCCTTCGCCAGCAACTGCCGGATCAGCTCTCCGGCGATGTAGCCGGTCGCCCCCGTCACCAGAACCGTGCCTGCCATGCGCCTGCTCCCCAATTTGCGCCTTCACCCCCTCATAGCAGATAGGTTTCGCATCGCAACCTATTTGAAGAGCACCAGCTCCTCGGCCATGGTCGGGTGGATCGCGACCGTCGCGTCGAAATCGGCCTTGGTCAGCCCCGCCTTCACCGCGACCGCGGCGGCCTGCATGATTTCGGGCGCTTCGGGGCCGATCATGTGGATGCCGACGATCCGGTCGTTCGCGGCATCGACGATCATCTTGTAGAGGCTGCGCTCGTTGCGCCCGGCGACGACGTTCTTCATCGGGCGGAAATCGGCTTGGTAGACCTTGACCGAGCCGAGCGTGTTGCGGGCCTGTCCCTCGGTCATGCCGACCGCGGCGATGGGCGGGTGGCTGAACACGGCGCTCGGCACGCAGGAATGGTCGACCGCATAGGGCTCGCCGGGGCCGAAGACGGAATCGGCGAAGGCCTGGCCTTCGCGGATCGCGACCGGGGTGAGCTGCACGCGGTCGGTCACGTCGCCCACGGCATAGATGTAATCGACATTGGTGCGGCTGTATGCGTCGACCACGATCTGGCCGCGCTTGCCGCATTCCACCCCGACGGTTTCCAGCCCCAGCCCCTCGATGTTCGGCACCCGGCCGGTGGCGAGCATCACGACGTCGAACTCGCGCTCCTCCTGCCCGGTCAGCTTGACCCTGAGACACCCCTCGGCGGTCTTCTCGACCCGCTCGAACTCGGCGTTGAAGCAGAACTCGATGCCCTTCACCATCGAGATCTGGAGCAGCCGGTCGCGCAGGCTCTCGTCATAGCCGCGCAGGATCGTGTCGGAACGGTTCGCGATCGTCACCTTGCTGCCGAACTCGTTGAAGATGCCGGCGAATTCATTGGCGATATAGCCCCCGCCGACGATCAGGATGCGGCGCGGGATTTCCGCGAGGTGGAACGCCTCGTTCGAGGTGATGGCGTGCTCGTTGCCGGGGAAGTCGGGCACGTGCGGGCGCGCGCCGGTGGCGATGAGGATGGTCTTTGCGGTCACGACCTTGCCGCTCGCCAGCGTGATCTGGTGATCGCCGGTGATCGTGGCGCGCTCGGGAAAGACGGTGACATCATGGTTGGAGAGCGTCTGGCCGTAGAGCCCTTCGAGCCGGGTCACGTCATTCTGCACATGATCGCGCAGGGTCGCCCAGTCGAAGCGCTTCTCGCCGATGGTCCAGCCGAAGCTCTTGGCGTCCTCGAGGTCCTCGGCGAAATGGGCGCCGTAGACGAGCATCTTCTTGGGCACGCAGCCGCGGATCACGCAGGTGCCGCCGACCCGGTATTCCTCGGCCACCGCGACCCGCGCACCGTGCGCGGCGGCGACGCGGCTGGCGCGCACCCCGCCCGAGCCCGCACCGATGGTGAAGAGATCATAGTCATATGTATCGGCCATGCGCGCGCGTCCTCCTGTCGGTTGGGCGCGCTATGGCCGATGGCGACGGGGATGCCAACCGCGAGGCGCGCCTCCCGCTACGGGAGGTTCGCCGCGCGGGGCTTTCCGGTTACGCCTCAGGCGCTGGCCGAACGCGAACGTCCGCCGCCGCCCGAGCGACCGCGACCCCGGCCGCGCCCGCCGCGGTTCTGGCCGCCGCCGTTGCCGCCGCGGCTCTGGCCCTCTGCCGAAGGGCGACCGCCCCCGGCGTGGCGCTGGCCGCCGCCGGGCTTGCCCTGCTGCGGACGGCGTTCGCCCTCGCCGCGGCGCGCTTCGCCCTGCTGGGGCCGGCGCTCACCGCGCTGTTCGCCCTTGGCGCCCCCACGCTGGCCCACCGGGCGAGGCTGGACGCGCTTTTGCGGCTGGCGGGGCGCGGGCTTGTCGGGGCCGACGCCTTCCACCACCGCACGGAAATTGTCCGGCAGCGGCAGGCGTTCGAGCTCCGCACCCGTGGTCTTGCGGATGTCCTTGAGATAGGCGCGCTCGTCCTCGGCGCAGAACGCAATCGCCACCCCGTCACGCCCCGCGCGCGCGGTGCGGCCGATGCGGTGGACATATTGCTCGGGCACGTTGGGCAGCTCGTAATTGATGACGTGGCTAACGCCCGGGATGTCGATCCCGCGCGCGGCGACGTCGGTCGCGATCAGCACCGGCACACGCGCCTTGCGGAACTCGTCCAGGGCGCGCTGGCGCTGCGGCTGCGACTTGTTGCCGTGGATCGCGTTCGATTCGATGCCGCCTTGCGCCAGCTTCTTCACCACGCGGTCCGCGCCGTGCTTGGTGCGGGTGAAGATCAGCACCCGCTCGAACTCGCCGGGCACCGCATGGCGGCCCTTCAGGATCATTTCGAGCAGGGCCAGCTTCTCGTCCTGCTGGACCATGAACAGGTACTGGTCGATGCGTTCGGCGGTGGTGCTTTCGGGAGTGACCGAAACCTGCACGGGATTGTTGCAGAAGCCGCTCACCAACTCCTTGATCGCCTTGGGCATGGTGGCGCTGAAGAACAGCGTCTGGCGCTCCTTGGGCGCCAGTTCGCGGATCTTGCGCAGCGCGTGGATGAAGCCGAGGTCGAGCATCTGGTCGGCCTCGTCAAGCACCAGAACCTCGATGCCAGACAGGTTGAACGCCTTCTGGTCGACGAGGTCGAGCAGGCGGCCCGGGGTGGCGACGAGGATGTCGGTGCCACGGTGCAGCTTGTTGCGATCCTTGCCGACAGACGTGCCGCCGACGATCACCTGCACCTTGAGGCCCGCGAGCGCGCCATAGTCCTTGGCGCTCTGGCCGATCTGGACCGCGAGTTCGCGGGTCGGGGCGAGCACCAGCATGCGGCACGACTTGAACGGGATCTGCCTGTCCGCCTCGCGCAGCCGGTCGATGCTGGGCAGCATGAAGGCGGCGGTCTTGCCGGTGCCGGTCTGCGCGATGCCGAGCAGGTCGCGGCCCTTGAGAACGGGCGGGATGGCCTGTTCCTGGATCGGGGTCGGGGTGGAATAGCCCTTCATGTCGAGGGCCTGGAGAACGGGCTGCGACAGCCCGAGATCGGCGAAAGTGGTCATAGTGTTGAAACTCGCAAATAATCTGCGACGCGCAGGCCCATCAGGGGCGCGCGGCGCGGGGGTTCAAACCGCCCGCGTGAAAAGGGAAGTCCTTGGGAAAGACCGAGGCGCGGCCGGGGCGGACGATGTCATGATGTCCGCCGCTTCACGCTGGCATGCGCGCTTCGATGGCGGCCAGATGGGGAAGCGCGCGCCAAAAGTCAATCGAATAGGCGCTTTGTTCTTGGCCGGCGCCCGACCGTGAAGCCCTTCCCCGTGGGGAGCTTAGAGACCTAGGTCAGCCCCGCCGCCATCATGAGCGCGCGGGTTGACGGGTCGAAATCGCCCTCGCCCGCGTCGATCTGCTTGGCGATCGCCTTGCCGAGTTCGACCCCGAACTGGTCGAAGGGGTTGATCCCCATCAGCACCGCATTGGCGAAGGTGCGGTGTTCGTGGAAGGCGATCAGCGCGCCCAGCGCCGCGGCGTCGCAATCGTCGAGCAGGAAGGTGGTCGAGGGCCGGTCGCCGGGATAGGCGCGCGCCGGGTCCTCCGAGGCCTTGCCCGCCATCAGCGCCGCGCCTTGTGCAAGGCAGTTCATCAGCAGCGTGCGGTGATGCGCGGGATCGAGATCGTCGCCGGGCGCGATTGCAGCGATGAAGTCCACCGGGACAAGGTGCGTGCCCTGGTGGAGCAGCTGGAACACCGCGTGCTGCGCATCGGTGCCCACCCCGCCCCAGGTGACCGGCGCGGTCGGCCCGTCCACGGGTGCGCCCTCCACCGTCACGGACTTGCCGTTCGATTCCATCTCGAGCTGCTGGAGATAGTCGGGCAGCAGCGCGAGGCGTTCGTCATAGGCGAACACCGCCCGCGTCTGGCAGCCCTTCAGCCGCGTGTAGAACTGGTCGGCGAAGGCGGCGAGCAGCGGGGCGTTGGCGCGGCCTTCGGCGGAACGGAAATGATCGTCGACCGCCTTGGCCCCGGCGAGCATCGCGGCGAATTCTTCCATCCCCACCGCCAGCGCGACCGGGAAGCCGATGCTGGAGAACAGCGAATAGCGCCCGCCGACGCTTTCGGGGAAGGGCAGAACGCGGGTCTCGTCCACCCCCCATTCGACCGCCTTCTCGGGCGAGGCGGTCAGCGCCACCACGCGCCCGCCCGGGTCCGCGACGCCGCTTTCCGCGAGCCATTTCAGCGCGCTGTCGGCGTTGGTCATGGTCTCGATCGTGGTGAAGGTCTTGGAGGCGACCGCGATCAGCGTCCTCGCCGGATCGCAGGCGGCAAACGCCTGTTCGAGCGCCAGCCCGTCGATGTTGGAGACGACGTGCACATCGACCAGCGCGAGGTCGCGGGTCAGCGCGTCGACGGCGAGCGCGGGGCCCAGCGCCGATCCGCCGATGCCGATCGCGATGCAGTGGCGGATCTCGCCCAGCGCGCCCTCGTGGATCGCCTCGACCAGCATCCCCATGCGGGCGAGCAGCGCCTCGGCCTCCTCGACCTGGGCGGGCGTGCCGCTGCCCCGCAGCGCGCCGTGGGTGGCCGCGCGCCCCTCGGTGGGGTTGACGATCCCGCCGGAAAACAGCGCCTCGCGCGCGGCGGCGAAGCCCGATGCCTCGGCCAGCGCCTCGAAGGCGGCGAGCTCGTTGTCGCCGAGATGCGTCTTGGAAAAATCGATGCGCATCCCCGCCTCGGCGTCGCTGTCCGGCCCGGCGTGCCAGACAATGCGCCGGGTCATCGCCGCGACGCGGGCATCGTCCCCGGCGAACAGCGCCGCCAGCCGGGGCGTTTCGAGCGCCCGCAGCCGCTCCCACGCTGCCGCGATCCCGCCCTCGTCCCGTGTTCCGCCCCGTCCGCTCATCACCGTTCCCCTTTGCGCATGTCCGCGGCTGCGACTAAGGCCATGAGCAATGGATGTTAAGAGCCAATCTTCCGGCGGCGATGCGCCGCCTGCCGGGCGGGACGAAGCGCCGCTGCCGCGCGAGGCCGCCCGCGATGGCTGGGGCAGCTTCGCGTGGTTCATCGTCAAGCTGCTGGTGCTGGTGCTGGTGTTCCGCACGCTGGTGTTCTCGCCCTTCTCGATCCCGTCGGAATCGATGCTGCCGCGGCTGATGAACGGCGATTACCTGCTCGCGGCGAAGTGGCCCTATGGCTGGTCGCGCGAATCCCTGCCCTTTCGCCTGCCGCTGCCCGAAGGGCGCCTGCTCGGCCACGCGCCGCAGCGCGGCGACATCGTGATCTTCAAGCATCCGGTCGACGGGCGAGACTACATCAAGCGGGTGATCGGCCTGCCGGGTGACAGTGTGGGGACGGCGGGCGGACGGGTGGTGCTCAACGGCAAGCCGCTGCCCCAGCGCCCAACCAGCGATTTCCTCGTCCCGCTTTCGCCCAATACCGGCTGCGCGTGGGGCGGCGATCCGGGCCGCGCGGCGGACGGGCGCGAGGCCTGCGTCTATCACCGCCTGCGCGAGACGCTGCCCGGCGGCAAGAGCTACGACGTGCTCGATTTCGGCACCACCGCGGGCGACGACATCGCGCCGCGCACCGTGCCCCAAGGCATGATCTTCGTGATGGGCGACAACCGCGACAATTCGCGCGACAGCCGCTGGCCGGCCGCGGCGGGGGATGCGGTGGGGATGGTGCCCGAAAGTCTGCTGGTGGGCCGCGCGATGCTGGTCGTCTGGTCGACCGATGGCAGCGCCGAATGGCTGAAGCCCTGGACGTGGTTTTCCGCGGCACGCTGGGAACGGATCGGAGAGACGCTGTGAGCGGCCTCGACCCGGCGACCCGCGACTGGCTGGAAGCGCAGGGCTTTGCCGTCGGCAACGAGGCGCCGTGGCTCGAGGCGCTGACCCACGGCAGTTTCAACGGCGCAGGAGGCGGCGCGCGCGATTACCAGCGGCTCGAGTTCCTCGGCGACCGGGTGCTCGGCCTGTCGGTGGCGAGCTGGCTGTACCGCGCGGGCGACGCGCCCGAGGGCAGGCTGTCGCAGCGGCTGAATGCCCTCGTCAGCGGCGCCACCTGTGCGCGGATTGCCCGCAATATCGGCCTGCCCGCCCACATCCGCCTCGGCAAGCAGGCGCGCGACGATGGCGGGGCGGACAGCGACAAGATCCTCGGCGACGTGATGGAGGCGCTGATCGGCGCCTGCTTCATCGAAAGCGGTTTCGATGCCGCGCAGGCGATGGTCTATCGCCTGTGGGCGCGCGAGCTGGAAGGCGATGTCGGCAAGGCCAAGCATCCCAAGAGCGCGCTGCAGGAATGGGCCGCGGGCAACAAGCGCCAGATGCCGAGCTACGAAGTGGTGGACCGCTCCGGCCCCGACCACGCGGCGCGCTTCACCGTCCGCGTCAGCATCCGCAATGTCGGCGAGGCCGAGGCGACCGCGAACAGCAAGGGCGAGGCCGAGCGCCTCGCCGCCAAGGCCTTCCTTGAACGCTTCGGGTGAGTTACGCCCGAGTTAGGCCCGATTTCGCCCGACTTGGGGCTGTTTTCGTGATGTTCCACGTGAAACACTTGCGCCCCGCCGCGCGCGCGCCAATGGATGATGCATGAGTGACACTCCCCCCACCCGCTGCGGCGTCGTCGCCGTGCTCGGCGCCCCCAACGCGGGCAAATCGACGCTGGTGAACAGCCTTGTCGGCCAGAAGGTCGCGATCACCAGCGCCAAGGCGCAGACCACCCGCGCAAGGATGCTGGGCATAGCGTTGCATGACCTTGCCGACGGCACGCCGGTGCAGATGATCCTGGTCGACACGCCGGGCATCTTCGCCCCGCGCCGCCGGCTCGACCGGGCGATGGTGAGCGCCGCGTGGGAAGGCGCGGAGGCCGCGGACGCGGTGCTGCTGCTGGTCGATCCGATCAAGCAGCGCCGGCATGAACTTGAACCGCTGCTGGAGACACTGGCGACCCGTCCGGAGCGCAAGATCCTCGTCCTCAACAAGGTCGACCGCGCGAAGAAGGAGCCGCTGCTGGCGCTGGCGCAGGAACTCACCGGCAAGGTCGATTTTGCCGAGGTATTCTTCGTCTCCGCCCTCACCGGCGAGGGCGTGCCCGAGATGAAGGAGACGCTGGCCAGGATGATGCCCGAGGGCGTGTGGATGTATCCGGAAGACCAGGTCTCCGACGCCTCCGAACGCCTGCTCGCCGCCGAGATCACCCGCGAACAGCTCTACCAGCAGCTCCACGAGGAACTGCCCTACGACAGCGCGGTGCGGCCCGAGAAATACGAGGTGCGCAAGGACGGCAGCATCGAAATCCACCAGCAGATCGTGGTGACCCGCGACAACCAGCGCGCGATCGTGCTCGGCAAGGGCGGCTCACGCATCAAGGCGATCGGCGAGGCGGCGAGGAAGGAGTTGTCCGAGGTGCTGGGGGTGAAGGTCCACCTTTTCCTCCACGTCAAGGTCTCGGAGAACTGGGCCGAGGACAAGGAGATCTTCGAGGAAATCGGGCTGGACTGGGTGCGGTGAATGGGACACTAACCTGAAAACGTAAGCAGGCCAGTGACCCCACCACTGTGTGCGTTCATGTAGATAGACGCTGCACCATAAGCCCTTATGATGAAATCGGTCCGTTCAACCGCATCTTTTGCGAACCCGGCTTTTTGATAGATTGATTTTAGCCCCTCTCCAACTTTCTGTAGAGTAGCGCCGATGATCGGCATACTACCATCATCTAGATATCCTCGCTCAAGCGCAAAATAAGCACCGATTACATCCTTTAGGCTATTCAGCGCATAACCATACCCAAACCAGCGGACTCGGCTAAGCCTGAACTCAAATTGACGCAATCCATCAATCATTGCTTGCCGGAGAAAGTCCTGATCAGCGACTTGATGCTGTTCAAGCCACTCGCGTAGCTGCGCCACCTCGGAGAGAATTTCCTCTCTCTCCTCATCCGAAATTTCAGGGTAGCTCACGTGAGGACGAATTGCCGCAGAGAGCATGCTGATAGGATTGATATTCCCAGAGTTTAGATGGCTTGGAGCGGTGTTACGCCAATTTCCAGCCAACCCTTGGGCCTGAAATGCTCGGAGAATATCGTGAATGTGGGTCTTAATCTGTGTAGTCAGATGAGAAAGGCTATCAATCTGATCGACTAACTTGATTAGGTAGTGAAGCGGCCCCCAAAATGACCGGACAGTTCCTCACACTTATGTAAGAGTGAGGCATATGACCGACAGTAATCCCAGGAGCTACGTGCATGCGGAGGTTCTCGGAGGGGTTCAGCGCCGTAG
>WGLN01000010.1 GCA_016125555.1 Porphyrobacter sp. | reverse complement strand
TCTTCCGGGGTCCAGCGCCTACGGCGCTGAACCCCTCCGAGAACCTCCGCATGCACGTAGCTCCTGGGATTACTGTCGGTCATATGCCTCACTCTTACATAAGTGTGAGGAACTGTCCGGTCATTTTGGGGGCCGCTTCATTCAGGAACTTTGGAAGAAGATAAGTCACCGGACCCGCTATGCTGTTTCCATCGACAGCGTGAAGCTGATTGATGACGTTGCAGGCGACTTGTCCGACGTGGAGGTGCGCCGCCCCCGCGTAGTTGTTCAGGTAGGACGGGTTAGGGCGGAAGCGGACGAAGATGTGTTCGAGGCGATCCGTACCGCTGATGCTAGCGTGGCTATCGACCTTGAAGGGCGCTTTCCGTTGCCAAACATTGTCGCGGTGATCGAAAACCTGATGGAAGCGACGACTCCGCCGATGCGGATCGGGCGCAGGACAATCTTGGCCATACTTAAGAAGCTGCCTGCCCCAGAACGGGTACTGGCCAATCCTCATGAATTTGCCGCAGCGATGGTGAGAGCCATAAAAACGAGGCTGGCTGACCAGCTTGTGGACGGGATCACTTACGAACGAGACGGTACTTGGTATGACCAGCGCCAGTTCGACGACCTGATCGAAGACTTCGCTGACAATGTAGTGCCAAGCATCGAGGTTGGAGGGTCCGGCGGTACGCATCTCTATGACGGCGTGATCGCCGACTCCGAGACAGTCGAACGTCCGTTCGCGGAAGCCCTAGAAAAAGATGACCGTATTAAGCTTTATGTGAAGCTGCCTGAGTGGTTCAAAGTGCCGACCCCGATCGGCACCTATAACCCTGATTGGGCTATAGTATTCGACGACGGTGCAGAAGAGCACCTCTACCTTGTGCGCGAGACCAAGGGCACAATTCACATCCCGGACCTTAACCCGGCTGAGCGCCGCAAGGTACTTTGCGGACGGAAGCATTTTCGTGATGCCTTGGGTGTCGACTACCGCGTGGTGACTGACGCCGGACAGCTACCGTATGGTGGGACATAGCAACTGTGGTCAGTTAGCGGCATTGCGCGGGTGAACGCTATACCCCCGGTGGTTTCACGGGCTCGTTCCGCCCGTCTCAGAAGCTGGTGATCTCGACCTCGAGCTTGCGGAAGCCGTGGACGAAATTGGCGCGCACCCGCTCGACATCGCCCGCCACGTGGACGCGCATCCGGCGCTTGTGCATCTCTTCCAGCAGCACCCGCAGTTGCAGTTCCGCGAGCCGCGCGCCCACGCAGCGGTGGATGCCGTAGCCGAAGGCGAGGTGGCGCCGGGCGTTCTCGCGGGAGAGGTCGATCCGGTCGGGATCCTCGAACACCTCCTCGTCGCGGTTGGCGCTGATGTACCACAGCACCACCTTGTCGCCCTTCCTGATGGTCTGCCCGAACACCTCGGTATCCTCGGTGCAGGTGCGGCGCATGTGCGCGAGCGGGGTCTGGTAGCGCAGGATTTCCTGCACCGCGTTGGGGATCAGTTCGGGATGCTCCTCGAAGGCCTTGCGCTGGTCGGGGAACTTGTCGAGTCCGTGGATGATGCCGCTCATGGTGTTGCGGGTGGTGTCGTTGCCGCCGACGATCAGCAGCACGAGGTTGCCCATGAACTCCTCGGGGCGCATCTGGTTCATGGCCTCGGAATGGATCATCATCGAGATCAGATCGTCGCCCGGTTCCTTGTCCATGGTGCGCTCGATCCACAGCGACTGGAAATAGGCGCCCATTTCCTGGAGGAAGCTCCAGCGGATCTGGTCCATCTCGCGCACCGTGGCGAGTTCGGTATCCCCTGCCCAGTCGGACCACAGGGTCAGCAGGCGGCGGTCTTCCCACGGGAAGCCGAAGAGGATCGCGAGCATGCCCGTGGTCAGTTCGATCGAGACCTTGTCGACCCAGTCGAACACCTCGCCGCGCGGCAGCGAATCGAGCACTTCGCCGGTGCGCTGCCGGATTTCCGCCTCCATGTCGGCCATTGCGCTCGGCGTGAACTTGGGGGCAACCGTGCGGCGCTGGCCGGTGTGCTGCGGCCGGTCCATGGCGATGAACATCGGCAGTTCGCGCGTGTCGACGCCCGAGGCCGCGGCCTCTTCCTCGGTCAGGCGATTGAGGATCGTGATGCCTCCATATTCCCAGCTCGACGAGAAGGTTTCGGGCAGCGCCTCGATGTGCTGGATCGCCTTGTGGCCGACCACCGCCCAATAGGGGCCGAGCGGGCTTTCGGGAATGTAGTGGAGCGGGCCCGCGGCGCGCATCTCCGCGAAGATCGGCTGCCAGCGGTCCTCGAAATAGATGTCCGAGCGGCTCACGTCCCAAGGATGGGTGTGTTCGAGCCGCTGTTCGGGATGCGCCGCGAAATGCGCCTTCAGCGCATCGTAAGCGGTGGGTTCGCGGCGCACCTGGGGGCGCTGGATGCCCTGCGCGGGGGTGGGGGCAATCGTCGCCATGTCTCTCTCCCGTCAGGCGGCCTCGTGGCGGGCCGCTCCTGTCCGAGTCGCATGGTGCCTTAACTGACAGGGATGTCAATAGTCGGTTTCGAAACCGAACCTATTGCGCGGGTTCGGCTTCCGCGCGCGCGCTCCGCCAGCGCCGTTTGCGCACTGCGCGCCCGGCATTCCCCGACTTCATGACCCGCTTGCGGAACAGCTGCGAGCCGCCCTTGACGATCGCCAGCACCGCGAGCGCCTGCCACGCCAGCGCCAGCGCATGGGTCCACAATTCCGGCTCCATCGCCGCGCGCGCCAGCATCGCGAAGGGCGAGGACAGCGGGAAGACCACCGCCGCGAGCTCCAGCCCGGAACCGGGCTGCTTGATCGTGTAGGCGGCGAGGAAGAACACCATCAGCTGCATCATGGTGACCGGCATGGAAAGCGTCTGCACCTCGCGCACGGTGTTGGCCATCGCGCCGATGGTCAGGAACAGCGCGCCGAGCAGCAGGTAGGCCATCGCGAAATAGATCACCCCCAGCACCGCGAACAGCGGCCAGCCGACCGCGGGTGCGGGCAGGTGCGCGGGATCGAAGCCGAACACCTGGGTGATCGCCTCGCCGGCTGCGAGCCACAGCCCCGAAGCCGCCAGCCCCCAGACAGCGATACCGACGAAGGACACCGCCAGCATGGCGAACAGCTTGCCCATGAACACCGCATCCATCGGGATCGCGGCGGCAAGGATCTCGATGATCTTGTTGGCCTTCTCCTCGACGAGATTGGACAGCACCATCCCGGCGAGCAGCATGGTCAACAGGAACAGGATCATCTGCGCGATCTGCGCGGTCTGGATGCGGCTCGACCGCTCGGCGGCGGCGCTGGTGGCGACCACCTGCTGCGCGACCCGCGGCGTGGCCGTGGGCGAAGCGTCCTGCGCCTGCCCTGCGAGCAGCGCGACCGGCCCCTGCCAGCGGCGCAACTGCCCTTCGGTGCCGACCAGCTGCGGCGCATCGAGCGTGCCGGTGGCAATCGCCGCGTAGTTCCCGCGCCGCGCCTCCATGAAGCTGCGCGCGTCGAACGCGGGATTGGCCGCCGCCTCGGGAACCGGGCGCAGGACCGGCAGGGCGCTGCCCAGTTGCGGAGCGAGGCGGCGTGCGGCCCCGATCATCGCGGCATTGTCGGCGGGGCTCATCGCGAGCCCGATCTCGACGCTGACCGCCTCGCGTTGCACCTCGCCGCCGATGGCGCCGGCCAGCCCGCCGACGATGATCGGGAACAGCGGCCCCAGCAGGAAGAACAGGAAGGCGCGGCTCAGCAGCACCGCGAGGAAATCGCGACGGGCGATGACCGAGGCGGCCTGAAACGCGGAGAGGCGCGGACGGACGGGGGCGGTGGCCTCGCTCATGCGCGGTCTCCTGCGTTGTCGGCGGCGAGTTGGCGCGCGGCGGCCTCGCCGGCAATCGCGACGAAGGCATCGTGCAGCCCGGCACGCTCGATCGAGAGCGAGAGGATCCCGGCCTCGCCCTCGATCAGGCCCTTCAATAGCGGCTCGATCCCGCTGTCGGGGAGCGGAAAGTGGAAGAAATCGCCGTTGCGGCGGGTCTCGGGCGGCAGGAACGAAAGCCACGCCCCCTCGCGCGCCCGGGTCTCCAGCCGCACCTGCGCCGGGATGCGGTCGCGCGCTTCCTCGACGCTCCCGGCATAGGGCACCTTGCCCCCGGCGATGATCGCGACGCCCTCGCACAGGCGTTCGGCATGGTGGATCACGTGGGTCGAGAAGATCACCGTCACGCCCTCGTCCGCGAGCGCGCGGATCATCATTTCGAGCTTGCCCTGGTTGATCGCGTCGAGCCCCGAGAAGGGCTCGTCGAGCACCACCAGCCGCGGGCGGTGGACCAGCGTGCCGAGCAGCTGAACGGTCTGCGCCATGCCCTTGGACAACTGGCGGATCTGGCGTGTCGCGGCATGGCCGAGGCCGTGGCGCTCGAGCAGTTCGAGCCCGCGCCTGCGCCCTTCCTTCAATGGCAACCCGCGCAGCGCGCCCATGAAGGCGATTGCCTCCACCGCCTTCATCGCCGGGTAGAGCCCGCGCTCCTCGGGCAGGTAGCCGATCAGCCGGCCGATATCGTGCGGGCGGTCGTGGCCGAATACGCGGCGGACGCCTTCGTCGGGGTCGATGATGCCGAGCAGCATCCTGAGCGTCGTGGTTTTCCCTGCGCCGTTGGGGCCGAGAATGCCGTAGATCGCGCCTTCGGGCACGGCGATGTCGACCCCGTCAACCGCGCGCGTGCCGTCGAAACTCTTGACCAGCCCGCGGGCCTCGATCGCCAGGGGCCGCGCATCGGCGGGAGCGGCGCTGAAGCCCTGCCCGTGATTGCCCGCCCGGTTGTGTTCGCCTACCGCCATGTCCATGGCTTACGCGGTTACGCGGCAGGATTAAACGGGAGCCTCTCCAAGCATGGTTAACGCCCCCGCAAGTCTAACAGAGCGGATCGCCGCCGAGGCGCGCGCGCTGGGCTTTGCCGCCTGCGGGATCGCGGGCGCAGGCGAGGACCCGCTGCGCGGCAATAGGCTCGAGCAATGGCTCGGCGAGGGCCACCACGGCACGATGGAGTGGATGGAGACGCGCCTCGACCATCGCCGCTCGCCGCAGGGGCTGTGGCCGGAGGCGCGGAGCGTCATCGCACTCGGCATGAGCTACGCCCCGGCCCACGACCCGCTGGCGCTGGAGGGCTACCCCGAACGTGCGCGGATCTCGGTCTATGCCCAAGGCAAGGACTATCACGATGTGGTCAAAAAGCGGCTGAAGGCGCTCGCCCGCTGGCTGGTGGCCGAGGTGCCGGGGGCAGAGGTCAAGGTCTTCGTCGACACCGCGCCCGTGATGGAAAAACCCTTGGGCGAGGCGGCGGGGATCGGCTGGCAGGGCAAGCACACCAACCTCGTCAGCCCCACCCACGGCAGCTGGCTGTTCCTCGGCGCGATCTACACCACGCTCTACCTCGCACCGGCAGACCCGCACCGCGACCAGTGCGGGAGTTGCCGCGCCTGCCTCGACGCCTGCCCGACGAATGCCTTCCCCGCACCCTATCGCCTCGATGCGCGGCGCTGCATTTCCTACCTCACGATCGAGCACAAGGGGCCGGTGGCGGAGGAATTGCGCGAAGCCCTCGGCAACCGCATCTACGGCTGCGACGATTGCCTCGCGGTGTGCCCGTGGAACAAGTTCGCTTCCGAGGCGCAGGCGATGAAGGAGTTCCTCCCCCGCGCCGAACTGGTCGCCCCGCGCCTCGATGAACTGCTGGCACTGGACGATGCGGGCTTCCGCGCGCTGTTCTCGGGCTCGCCGATCAAGCGCATCGGGCGGAACCGCTTCGTGAGGAACTGCCTCTATGCGGCGGGCAACAGCGGCAACCGGGCCTTGTTGCCGCAGGTGGAGGAACTGACCCGCGATCCCGAACCGGTGGTGGCCGATGCGGCGCAGTGGGCGCTCGGGCGGCTCAGATAAGGTCCTTGAGCGCCACCTCGGGGTCCGCCAGCAGCGCGGGATCGATCCGCCCCGGGCGGCTTTCGAGCAGCTTCCTCGCCTGCACGTAGTCCTTCATCGTCCCCACGCAGTCGAAGGCGATCGGCACGCCGGACCTGAGGTAGACCACGGTAAACTTGCGTATCTCCGGATCGCCGCGCAGCACGGTCTCGTCGAAGCCGAGGCTAAGGCCTGCGGTCTGCAGCTTGAGGTCATACTGGTTCGACCAGAACCACGGCAGCGCGTTGTAGGGCTCCTTGTCGCCCATGATCGCCTTGGCCACGGTGTTCGCCATGTCGTGCGCGTTCTGGACCGACTCCAGCCGGATCACGGCGTTGTCGGCGTAAGGGTTGGCGTGGGCGGCGCAGTCGCCGATGGCGTAGATGTCGTCCAAGGTGGTGCGGCAGAACTCGTCGACGTCGACCCCGTTGGTGCCGGCGGCGCCGGCGGCGATCAGCGGCGCGACGGCAGGGACGATGCCGATGCCGACCACCACCATGTCGCAGGCGACTTCCTGGCCGCTTGCGAGCCGCACCCCGGTGACCCGCCCGGCATCCTCGCCGAGCACCGCTTGAACCCCCTCCGCGAGGCGGACGTCGACGCCCTGGCGACGATGCTCCTCGGCGTAGAAGGCGGACAATTCCTCGCCCGCCACGCGTGCCAGAAGGCGCGGCAGCATCTCGACCAGCACCACCTCGCAGCCGAGCTTCCTCAGCACCGCGGCCGCCTCGAGCCCGATATAGCCCCCGCCGATCACCACCGCACGGCTCGCCCCGTCGTCGAGCGCGCGCATCATCGCGTCGGCATCAGCCTTGTCGCGCACGTAGAACACGCCGGGCAGCACCGCGCCGGGCACCGGCAGGCGGCGCGGATCGCCCCCGCCCGACCAGATCAGCTTGCGATAGGTGACGCTCGACCCGTCCGACAGGGCGACGCGGTGCGCGTGCGGGTCGATCGCGGTCACCGCCGCGCCGAGTTTGAGGTCGATGCCCTTGTCCGCCCAGAACTTCTCGGGCCGGATCATGATCCGCTCGAACCCCTTGTCGCCTGCCAGATATTCCTTCGAGAGCGGCGGACGCTCGTAAGGCGGCGCGGCATCGCGGCCGATCATCAGGATCGTGCCTTCGTGCCCGTGCTGGCGCAGCGCGATGGCCGCCTGCGCCCCGCCGTGGCCGGTGCCGACGATGACGACATCGGCGTGATCGGGGGTGGATGATGTCATGGCCTCGCTAATGCCCCTCCGCTGGCGTGCGGCCCTTGATGTGGCGCAAATCGCCGCACCGTCAACCTGATGATTGTGAGCCGGACACGCCTATCTCTCCAGCAGATTGCGCGCCTGGCTGGCGATCTGGGCGAGCATCGCCGGGCTGACCGGCGGGCGCGCCTGCGCGCGGGCGACCATCGCCCGGAACTGCGCCACCGCCTGGAGGTTGCGCCCGGCCCAGTCGTCGACCGCGCCGAGAGGATCGGCCTTGCCGTTCTTGCGCTTCATCAGGCGCCGCAGGAACTCGATCCGCATCTGCTGGAAATCGCGCGCCAATCCCGAGACGAGCAGGCGGTCCCACACGTCCGAGGGGCGCATGTGCGCGGCGATGCCCTGCGCCCAGTCGAGGCCCAACCGCCCGCCGATGCTGGTGAAGGCATGGGTGAGCTGCTTGGCGTCGATCCCGGTGTCGAGTGCAAGTCGGGAAAGCCCGACCGCGCCATCGAAGTCGAACAGGTTTGCGACCCGCGCGGCGAGCGCCTCGCTCGCCCCGGCGGCGACGAAGCCGGCGCGCAATTCGAGCGAGCGCGCGCGCGGTTCGGCGGCGAGCAGTTCCTCGCGCGCCGCGGACAGCACCGCCACCCCGTCGCCGAGCTCGTGAACCATCGCCCCTGCGGCAACCTTGCCCGAGGCGGTGCGCAGCACGTCGGACATGAGGTTGCCGATCGCGGCGGCGAGTCGGTCGAACAGCACGAGGCGCGCGGCCTCGGGGATCGCCGCCTCGTCGAGATCGCGCCACAGCGCGTCGAGCCCGAACAGACGCTCGGCGACAACAAACGCCGCCGCCACCTCGGCGAGGCCCACGCCCTCCTCCTCGGCGAGTTCGAAGGGGTGGACCATGCCGAGCCGGTTGATCATCCGGTTCGACAGGCTGGTGGCGATCAGCTCGCGCCGCAGCCGGTGATGGCGGATCTGCACCGCATAGTTCTTGCGCATCGCCGAAGGGAAGCGCGCCAGCAGCACCGGCTCGAGCACCGGGTCATCGACCAGGCCGCTCGCCTCGATCGCGTCCTGAAGCGCGAGCTTGGCCGAGGACAGCAGCACCGCGAGCTCGGGGCGGGTCAGCCCCTGCCCGTCGGCGGCACGGCGCATCAGGGTCTCCCCGTCGGCCAGCCCCTCGGTGCGGCGGTCGAAGCCGCCGAGGTCCTCGAGCCGCTCGATCAGCCGGACATAGGCGGGGATCGCCTCGGCCCCGCCGGTCTCGGCCACCGACAGCGCGAGCGCCTGCAAGCGGTTGTCCTCGAGCACGATCGCGGCGACCTCGTCGGTCATCGCGGCGAGCAGCGTGTTGCGCTTCTTCTCGGTGAGCTTGCCCTCGCGCATCGCGGCGGCGAGCGCGATCTTGATGTTGACCTCGTTGTCCGAGCAATCGACCCCAGCGGAATTGTCGATGAAGTCGGTGTTGATCCGCCCGCCACCGAGCGCGAAGGCGATGCGCCCGGCCTGGGTCACGCCGAGGTTCGCGCCCTCGCCGATCACTTTCGCGCGCACCATGTCGGCATCGACGCGCAAAGCATCATTGGCCGGATCGCCGACCTGGATATTGTTCTCCTGCGGGGCCTTCACATAGGTGCCGATGCCGCCGAACCACATCAGGTCGACGGGGCTGCGCAGGATCGCCGAGATCAGGGTTTCGGGATCCAGCTCCTTGTCCTCGATGCCGAGCGCCGCGCGCGCCTGCTTGGACAGCTTGATCCGCTTGGAGGCGCGGCTGAACACCCCGCCGCCCTTGGAAATGAGCGAAGCATCGTAATCCTGCCAGCTCGAACGCGGCAGTTCGAACAGGCGCTTTCGTTCCTTCCAGCTGGCCAGCGGATCGGGGGTGGGGTCGATGAAGATGTCGCGGTGATCGAAGGCGGCGACCAGCTTGATCGTCTTGGACAGCAGCATCCCGTTGCCGAACACGTCACCCGACATGTCGCCGCAGCCCGCGACGGTGATCGGGTCCGACTGCACATCGATCCCCATTTCGCGGAAGTGGCGCTGCACGCTCACCCAGGCGCCGCGCGCGGTGATGCCCATCGCCTTGTGGTCGTAGCCGTGCGAACCGCCGCTGGCGAAGGCATCGTCGAGCCAGAAGTCGCGGCTTTGCGCAATGCCGTTGGCGATGTCGGAGAAGGTCGCGGTGCCCTTGTCCGCGGCGACCACGAAATAGGGGTCCTCCCCGTCGAGCACCTCGACGCAGCGGGGATGCACCACCTTGCCGTCGACGATGTTGTCGGTGACCGACAGCAGGGTGCGGATGAAGATCTCGTAGGATGCGCGGCCCTCGGCGGCCCAGCCCTCGCGGTCCAATGCGGGGGACGGCAGCTGCTTGGGATAGAAGCCGCCCTTGGCGCCGGTCGGCACGATCACCGCGTTCTTGACGCGCTGCGCCTTCATCAGCCCGAGCACCTCGGTGCGGAAGTCGTCGCGGCGGTCGGACCAGCGCAGCCCGCCGCGCGCCACTGCCCCGGCGCGCAGGTGGATGCCCTCGACGCGGGTCGAATAGACGAAGATCTCGCGCCACGGCAGCGGCTTGGGCAAGCCCGGAACCCGGTGCGAATCGAGCTTGAAGGCGAGCGCCTCGGCCGCCGCCGGGGCGAAGGCGTTGGTGCGCAGCACCGCGTCGATCACCGCGCGGTAGAGCCTCAGTAGCCGGTCGTCGTTGATCGCGGTGACCTTCGCCAGCGCGCGGGTGAAGGCGCTCTGCGCCGCGGCGATGGCCTCCTCGCGGTTGCCGGCAAAGGCCGGATCGTGACGCGCGGTGAACAGGTCGATCATCGCGCGCGTTGCCTGCGGCGCGCCGACCAGCGCATCGACCACGGTGTAGATGGTGTAGCTCACCCCGGTCTGGCGCAGGTAGCGGTAGATCGCCCGCATCCAGTTGGCCTCGCGCGGGAACAGGCCGGTCGCGGCGACGAGGCGGTTGAAGGGATCGTCCTCGGCGACCGCGTTCGACACGTCGGCCATCGCCTCCTCGATCAGCCCCGCGCGCCCCAGCAGCGCGCCTGCATCGAGCCCGGCGGGCACGGTGAGGATGAAATCGTGGATCGAGCCGAGCGAGGGGTCGGTGAGGAAGGTCGGCACCTCGGCGGCGACGCGGAAGCCGAAGTTCTCGAGCGCCGGCACCGCGTCGGACAGCGCCAGCCGCCCGCCCACCGAGTAGATCTTGAGCCTGAGGCTGTCCGCCGGGTCGCTGTCGAGCCGGTAGAGCCGCGCCGCGCGGTCGGGGCGCGGGGCGGCGGCGTCGTGGGCGTCGCCGCCCTCGCCATGCGCCAGGCTGCGCAGCCGCGCGATGTCGCGCGCCGCTTCGGCCGGGCCGTAGGTCAGGCGGTATCCGGTCGGGAAGGCCGGGGCGTAGCGCGCGGCGAGCGCCGCGGCGCGGCCCGCGTCCCCCTCTCCGGACAGGTGGTTGGCGACCGCCTCGTTCCAGCCGCGCAGCATGTCGACCAGCTGCGCTTCGATGGTCGCCGCATCGGGCAGGGTCTCGCAGGTGCGCACGTCGACGAGAAAGCGCAGCAGCGCGAGGGTCGAGCCCTCGACCTCGAGGCTCCAGTCGAGCAGGCCGGCGCCCGGCACCGCCAGCAGCATCGCCTGGATCTGCATCCTGACATCGGTCGAAAGCTGGTCGCGCGGCAGCCAGACGAAGGCGAACAGATGCCGCTCGAGCGTCGAGCGCAGCAGCACCAGCCGCGGGCGCGGGCGGTCGATCAGCGCCATCTTGGTGGTGGCGAGCTCGGCGATGCGCGACTGGCCGAAACCGATCAGCAGGTCGTTGGGGAGCGAGGTGAAGGCGTGCACCAGCGCCTTGCCGTTGTGCCCGGCCTTGTCGAAGCCGAGCTGCGCGGTGAGCGTGGCGAGCGCGGCGCGCAGCACCGGCACTTCGGAAGGGCGCGCGGCCAGCGCCGCGCTGGTCCACAGCCCGGCATGGATCGACAGCGCGGTGACCCGTCCGCCCTCGACCTCGCGCTGCGGCACGATGAACAGGTCGAGCGGGCTGGCACGGTGGACGCGCGCATGGACGTTGGACTTGATCACCAGCAGCGAGCGGGGGTTCCCGGCATCCTCGTGGCGGTCGAACCATTCGAAGGCGCGCTCGAGCGAGGCCTCGGCCAGCAGTTCGCGCGCCGAGCCGCGGCAGATGCCGAGCACGGCTTCCTCGCGGCGGTCGCGGTGGCGGGTGAGATGGCCAAGCTGGGTCAGCATCCCCGAATTGAGCCAGGCGAGCAGCGCCGCGGCCTCCTCGTCCTGCGCACCGGCGAGCGCGGCGTCCTCGGCCATCGCCTCCTGCATCCGCGGCCAGTCGGCGACCGCGGCGTGGACATCGGCGAGCGTGACCTGCAGCGCCTCGAGCAACTCGCGGCGCTGGCGGGCATCGACCCGCGGGGTCTCGACGTAGATCAGCGATTCGGGCGTCGCGCCCTCGACCTTGCCGAAGCCGGTAATCCGTCCCTCGGCATCGCGCGCGACCGGCAGGACGGGATGCAGCAACCGGTCGATCGCGAGGCCCTGCGCGGCGATCGCCGCGGCCACCGAATCGACGAGGAAGGGCATGTCGTCATTGATCACCGCGATCCGCAGGTGACGCCGCTCTCCGCCGGCAGAGGCGATCTGCACCACCGCCGCGCCCGGCGCGCGGGTCTCGGCGGCGGCGAGCAGGTGGTCGGCGGCTTCGCTCAGCGCCTCGGGATCGAGCGGGGTCTCGCCGGGCAGCAGCGAGGCTTCGAGATGCGCCTTCAGCGCAGCATGCAATTGCTGTTCCGGCGCCTTGCCAGCGGTTCGGGATCCCATCGACGGCTCCTCGCGCTTTCCTGCGGTTCCGGCATCATCGTCGCGCAACAAAATTGTGCCGGCTTGTTGTTATCGTGTTGGCTCGCGTTACGCCTTTCCCCCCATCCCGCGCAAGCGCGATGATTGCGGATTCTACGCCGCCACAGCCTTTTCGCAGGCCTCCATCGTCAATTCGAGGCTGCGGATGCGCGCTGCGGGATCGTAGGTCGCACCGGACAGCATGATCTCGTCCGCCCCGGTGCGCGCGACGAAGGCTTCGATCTGCTCGCGCACCTGCGCCGGAGTGCCGACTGCCGCGGCCTGCCCGACATGGGCAAGCATCGCCTGCGCGCTCGCCGGGAGCGTGTCTGCATAGCCCTCGACCGGCGGCGGCAGCTTGCCGGGATTGCCGGTTCTGAGGCGCACGAAGCTCTGCTGCTGGCTCGAGGCGATCAGCCGGGCTTCGCTTTCGGTCTCGGCGGCAAAGACGTTCATCGCGACCATCACGTGCGGCTTTTCGAGCGCGGAGGAGGGCTGGAAGTCGCGGCGATAGAGTTCGAGCGCTGTATCGAGGTGGTCGGGCGCGAAATGCGCGGCGAAGGCATAGGGCAGGCCGAGTTTCGCGGCGAGGCTCGCGCCGAACAGGCTCGAGCCCAGTATCCACAGCTCCACCTTGGCGCCGAGGCCGGGGGTGGCGGTAACGGCCAAGTCGATGTCGCCCGTCAGGAGCGCGCGCAGCTCGACCACGTCCTGCGGGAAATATTCGGCGGCCTGGTGGAGGTTCTTGCGCAGCGCGCGCTGCAATTCCGGCCCCGCCCCCGGGGCGCGGCCCAGGCCGAGATCGACCCGGCCCGGAAACAGCGCATCCAATGTGCCGAACTGCTCGGCGATCTGGAACGGGGTGTGGTTGGGCAGCATGATCCCGCCCGATCCGATGCGGATGGTGCTCGTCGCGTTGCCGATATGCGCGAGCACGACCGCGGTGGCGCCGCCCGCGATCCCCTCCATCGCGTGATGCTCGGCGACCCAGAAGCGCTTGCAACCGGCGCGTTCCGCGGCGCGGGCAAGAGCGGCGCTGGCGGCGAAGGCCTCGGGCAGCGTGCCGCCTTCGCGCACGGGGACGAGATCGAGAACGGAGAAACTGGTCATGCGGACGGGTCCTGGGAAGCGGGTGCGGGCGTCGGGGCGGGCTGCGGCGCGGGTGCCGGATCGGGGCCGAGCTGCGCGAGATAATCCTTGGCGGTCGCGGCGAAGGGCGTGTCGGGGGCCAGTTCGATCACCGACTGCCAGCTCGCCCGCGCTGCCTCCGGACGTCCGCCGAGCACCGCGATCACCCCGGCCTCGAGCCCGACTTGGGGATTGGACGGGGCGAGGCGCGCGGCCTGCTCGATGGCGGTCTGCGCCTCGGCGAACCGTTCAAGCCGGCGCAGCAGGGTCGCCTTCAGCAGCCAGGCCTCGCCGTTCTGCGGCGTGAGCGTGGTCGCGGTGTCGAGCGGGGCGAGCGCCTCGGCGCCGCGTCCCAGCGCGACTAGCGCCCGCGCGCGGTCGGTCGCGGCGATCGCCTCGAGCGGGGCCGAGGCGGCGGCGCGGGCATCGGCCTCGGCCTGTTCGAGCAGCGCGAGCGCGCCGGTCGCATCGCCGCCGGCGAGCGCGGCATTGCCGGCCATCGCCCCGAAGCGCGCCCGGGCGCGGGTCTCGTTCGCCGGAGTCTCGTCGCGCGCGGCCACGAAGGCGGTGCGCGCGTCCTCCCACAGCCCCAGCCGGGTCGCCGCGGTGCCGAGGCAATGGTTGGCGAGCACCCGCGCGGGCCCGGTGGTCTCGCTGCGCCGGATCTGCGCCATCGAATCCGCGCGCGCCGGGTCTTCCTCGAGGATGTCGAGGCACGACTGGAGCCACGCGCTCGCCGGATCGACCGGCGCCTCGATCGTGGCTTCGGCACGCGGCGGCCGATCGCGCATCAGGTCGTCGCCCGGCAGCCCGCCGCGCGTGGGATCGGGGCCGGCCTGGAGCATCAGGGCAAGAAGCAGGGACAAGCGGGTCTCCTAGGGATAGAACGCGGCGACGACGGACTTCAGGAGCGCGATGTCCTCGGGCCGCGACAGGCGATGGTCACCGTCTTCTACCAGCGTCACCTGAACGTCGTCCGACCGCAGCATCGTCTCGAGGCGCAGGCTGATCTCCCACGGCACGTCGGCGTCCCGCTTGCCGTGGATCAGCCGCACCGGGCAGGTGATATCGATCGCGCGTTCGAGTCTGAGGTGGCACTCGGCATCGGCGAAGAAGCCGGGGTGGGTCGGGGTCGGTTCGGGGCCATAGGGATTGGGCTCGAGGATGGTCTCCCCCGCCGCCAGCCGTGCGCGCTGTTCCTCGCTGTAGCCCCAGCGGGTGAAGTCGGGCGCGGGCGCGATGCCGATCATCCCGGCGAGGCGGTGCGGCAGCTTGTCGGCAACCAGCAGCATCAGCCACCCGCCCATCGAGGAGCCGACTAGCAGCACCGGCCCTTCCACATAGTTTTCGACGAGCGCGAGCACCTCGTCGCGCCAGCCGCTGAGCGTGCCGTCGGCGAAATCGCCTGCGCTCTCGCCGCAGCCCGAATAGTCGAGCAGCAGGCAGGCGCGCCTCCGTGCCTCGGCCTCGGCGAACAGCGCGGTCGCCTTGCTGCCGCTCATGTCCGACATGTAGCCCGGCAGGAACACGAGGCACGGGCCTTCTCCCGGGGTGAAGCGGAAGGCGACGCGGCGACCGTCGTAGAGCGTGTGGTGCATGATGGCGTTCATGCCGCCACCATGCCCCGCGGGCGGGGAACAAGGCAACCGCTGTCAATTCGCGTGGCCCCGTGCCACTGTCACGCAAGCGCAACGGGAGAGGGATAGCGCAGCCGCCATGTTCAAGACCGACTCCGCCGCCCAGCCGGCCCGCTCGACCACTGCGCTCACCCGTCGCAGCCTCTTCACTCTCGCAGGCGCCTCGGCGGCGCTGGCGGCCAGCCCGCTCGCGGCGCGCAGCTTCGGCAGCGGCTTCACCCACGGGGTGGCGAGCGGCGAGCCTGCCGCGCAGAGCGTCCTGCTGTGGACGCGCTATGTCGGCGATGCCGAAACCGCGCTGACCTGGCAGGTGAGCGCCAGCGAGGACTTCTCGAAGCCGGTCGCCGAAGGCAGCATCGCCGCCGCGCCCGAGCGCGACTGGTGCGCCAAGGGGATCGCCACCGGCCTCGAACCGGGCCGCTGGTATTTCTACCGCTTCATCGCGCCGGACGGGGCCATGTCGCCGGTCGGCCGGACCCGCACCCTGCCCGAAGCCGGCGTGCCGAACTTCAAGCTCGCGGTGTTCTCCTGCTCGAACTTCGGCTTCGGCTGGTTCAACGCCTATGGCCACGCCGCCGAGGCCAACGATGCCGATCTCGCGGTGCACCTTGGCGACTACATCTACGAGTATGGCGCGGGCACCTATCCCGATCCCAAGGCGGCGGACCCTGCGCGGGTGCTCGAACCGTCGAACGAGATCGTCACTCTCACCGATTACCGCCTGCGCTACGCCACCTACCGCGCCGACCCCGATCTCCAGCGGCTCCACCAGGTGCTGCCGATGATCGCGGTGTGGGACGACCACGAGAGCGCGAACGACAGCTGGAAGAACGGGGCGCAGAACCACCAGCCGGATACCGAAGGCGACTGGGCGACCCGCAAGGCGATCGCCAAGCGGGTCTACCGCGAATGGATGCCGGTCGGGGAGGAGGTCTACACCACCTACCAGATCGGCGACCTTGCCACGCTGTTCAAGCTCGACACCCGGCTGGAAGGGCGCGACGAGCAGTTCAGCCTCGAGAAGGTGCTGGCCGGCAAGAGCGATCCGCAAGCGATCGTCGCCGCGCTGGAGGCGTTCCGCGACGGCGCCTGGGCGGACCCTGCGCGGCAATTGCTCGGCAAGGCGCAGGAACAATGGCTGGCCGAGGGCCTCGCCGCCTCGAGCGGGGCGGGGACGACCTGGCAGGTGCTGGTCCAGCAGGTGCTGATGGGCAATCTCAAGACCCCGCGCGCGCTGGTCGGCCAGATCGGCGACGGGATGCCCGATTACATCCGCCAGCGCCTCACCGCGGCGAGCATGGCGAGCGAGGTCGGTCTGCCCTCCAACATGGATTCGTGGGACGGCTATCCCGCCGCCCGCGCCCGGGTGTTCGAGGCCGCGCTCGCCGCCGATGCCAACCTGCTGGTGCTGGCGGGCGATTCGCACAATGGCTGGGCCTTCGAGCTGACCCACGAGGGCGAGAAGGTCGGGGTCGAGATGGGCGGGCAGAGCGTCTCCTCGCCGGGCTTCGAAAGCTACCTCACCTTCGTTCCGCCCGCGGTGCTGGCGAATGCGCTGGTGGCCGAGAACACGCAATTGAAGTGGGCCGACACCGCGCAGCGCGGCTACATGCTGGTCGAACTCACCCCGACCCGCGCGGTCACCGAATACCGCTTCACCGGCAACGTCAGGCAGCATTCGGCGCAGCTGGCGGGGACGAAGATGATCGCCACCGCCAGCGGCTCGGGCACGCTGGATATTTAATCCCGGCTGAAAATCGCCTCGATCGGCAGGTCGAACACCTCGGCGATCCGGAAAGCGAGGGGCAGGGAGGGATCGTAGCGGCCCTTTTCGATGGCGTTGACGCTCTGGCGGCTGACGCCGAGGCGGTCGGCGAGGTCCTGCTGCGACCAGTCACGCTCGGCGCGCAGCACCTTCAATCGGTTGTTCATCGCTCGCACCCCCCGCTCACCGCATCTCGCCGAAAGTGCCGTATTTGAACTTGTTGGCGATGCCGCCGATGCCCATGCCGAAGCACCAGATCGTCGGCCACCAGAAGGCCGCGACGTGATCGACGATGTGATAGGTCTCGAGAAACCCCCAGACCGCCGCGAGGGTGAAGGAAATCGCGGTCGCGATCAGCCCCTGGCGCACATAGAGCAGGCGCTGGAACTCGTCCTCTTCCTCGACGATCAGGCCGCCGAAGATCCACACCACGCCGGCAAAGGACAGGCCCGGCAGCACGGCGAGCACCACCGCCAGCCAGCCGGTGACCCCGCGATCCTCGATCCAGTGTTCGGCGAGGAACAGGGTGACGAGATAGAAGGCCATCACCATCGCCAGCCGCGCGAGATAGCGCCGCGAGGCCCGCTTGCGCTCCTCCCCGCGCCGCCAGCCGGTCGCGAAGCTGGCGATGATCAGCGCCACCGGCAGGCAGGTGAGCAGGTAGGCGGGGACGGTCTCGATCCCGCCCGACTTCCACAGCAGCAGCACCCCCATCGCGCTCGCCACCGAGGAGCCGGCGAGGGTGAGGGAGAGCTTCCCGGGATCGAAGCTGCGGGCGCTCACGATTGCGGCTCCCGGCGACGGCGGCGCGAACAGCCTGCTCCGCTGCGCAGCGAGAGTGCGGCGAGCAGCGGGAGCACGACCAGCAGGGTCGCGGCGCTATCGCCGGGGATGGCCCGCTCCTCCGCGAGAACCGCGACGAAGAGGATGGAAAGCGCCCAGAGGACGGCGTTGAGGTGTTGGAACATGAGACAAGCTTCCTTTCACTTATGGAAAGCATACTTGTCATTCTGGCACTGACTTGTCAAGCACACTTTCCACCCGTCCGCCGAGAGCGGCAAGTCGCTGGGGTCTTTCATCAACTTGCGCGTGACTTTGCGCGGTTGGCGGCCTATCTCGCGGGGCATGGCCATGACGCTTGCCACCACCGCCACCACGACCCGGACTATCCGGGGGCGGAGGGCTGTGCGCTAGGCACGCGGCCCGCCGCCCGGATCGGGGCGGCGCGGTGTCCTTCCCGAACCGGTTTTCGCCAAACACCGCTCTTCCGGTGCGCGCCTGCTTGTGGCAGGGCGAGCCGCAAACGAGATGGACTGCGACAAGCCATGACCGAACTGCTCAAGATCAGCCTGCCCGACGGATCGGTGCGCGAGGTGCCGCCCGGCTCCACCCCCGCCGACATCGCCGCCGCGATCGGCCCCGGCCTTGCCAAGGCGGCGATAGCCGCGCGGGTGAATGGCGAGCTGCGCGACCTTGTGCGGCCTTTCGACGGAGACGCCGAACTCGCGTTGGTGACGGCGCGCGATGAGGCCGATGCGCTCGAACTCGCCCGCCACGACTATGCGCACGTCCTTGCAGAGGCGGTGCAGGCGCTGTGGCCCGGCACCCAGATCACCTTCGGACCCGCCACCGACGACGGCTTCTACTACGACGTCAAGGCGCCCGAGGGCCGCGAGCCCTTCGGCATGGATGATCTCCCGGCGATCGAGGAGAAGATGCGCGAGATCATCCGCGCCGACAAACCCTTGCGCCGCGAGGTCTGGACCCGCCAGCAGCTGATCGACAAGTGGGAGGCCGAGGGCGAGGTGTTCAAGGCCGAATGGGCAAAGGAACTCCCCGAGAACGAGGAACTCACGGTCTACTGGAGCGGCGAGGACTGGCTCGACATGTGCCGCGGCCCGCACCTGCCCTCCACCGGCCGGCTCGACCCGGAAGCCTTCAAGCTGATGCGTGTCGCCGGGGCCTATTGGCGTGGCGACCAGAAGAACGCGCAGCTGACGCGCATCTACGGCACCGGCTGGCTCAACAAGAAGCAGCTGAACGCCCACCTCACCCGGCTCGAGGAAGCCGCCAAGCGCGACCACCGCAAGCTCGGCCGCGAGATGGACCTGTTCCACTTGCAGGAAGAAGCGCACGGCAGCGTCTTCTGGCACCCCAAGGGCTACCGCATCTGGCGCGAGCTCGAGGCTTACATGCGCCGCAAGATGGACGCCGCCGGCTACCGCGAGATCAAGACCCCGCAGGTCATGGATGCGCGCCAGTGGGAGCAGTCGGGCCACTGGGGCAAGTATCGCGAGAACATGTTCGTCATCCCCGACGAGGTGCCCAACACCGAGGACGAAGGCCCGGTGATCTCGGGCGAGGCCGAATGGATGGCCCTGAAGCCGATGAACTGCCCGGCGCACGTGCTGGTGTTCAAGCAGGGCATCACCTCCTACCGCGACCTGCCGATCCGGCTGGGCGAGATGGGCTGTTGCCACCGCAACGAACCCCACGGCGCGCTCCACGGGCTGATGCGGGTGCGCCAGTTCACGCAGGACGATGCGCATATCTTCTGCACGGAAGGCCAGGTGGTGTCCGAGGTGCAGGCCTTCATCGCGCTGGCGGACCAGGTCTATCGCGACTTCGGCTTCACCTATGACATCAAGCTGGCGCTGCGCCCCGAGCAAAGATTCGGCAGCGATGCCGACTGGGACAAGGCCGAGCAGGAACTGCGCGACGCCTTGACGGCGAATGGCCTCGAATGGGAGGAACTGCCCGGCGAAGGCGCCTTCTACGCCCCCAAGCTCGAATGGCACCTCACCGACGCGATCGGGCGGACCTGGCAGGTCGGCACGATCCAGTCGGACCGGGTGCTGCCCGAGCGGCTCGATGCGCACTACATCGGCGAGGACGGCGAGAAGCACCGCCCGGTGATGCTCCACCGCGCGATCTTCGGCTCGTATGAGCGCTTCATCGGCATCCTGATCGAACACTTCGCCGGCAAGCTGCCGGCATGGCTGGCCCCGGTGCAGGCGGTGGTGGCAACCATCGTTTCGGACGCCGATGGCTATGCGAACGAGGTCGCCGACCAGCTCAAGGCGGCGGGCATCCGGGTCGAGACCGACACGCGCAACGAGAAGATCAACTACAAGGTGCGCGAACACTCGCTCGCCAAGGTCCCGCACCTCTTGGTGGTCGGCAAGCGCGAGGCCGAGGAGGGCACCGTCGCGGTGCGCACGCTGGGCGCAGAGCACCAGAAGGTCATGCCGCTCGCCGAAGCCATCGCGATGCTGAAGGCAGAAGGCACCCCGCCCGACCTCGCGTGAAGGCCCGCGCCGCCATGCCGACGATGATCACCCTCTCACTGCTGCTCAACCTCGCGGTGCTGGTGCCGGTGACGGGGAGCATCATCGGCAATGCGGGCTGGACCCTCGCCGCCTATGGCCCGCCTTCGCCCGCCCGGGGGATCGTGCTGGCGGTCTACCTGGCGATCCTTGCCGGATCGGTGGCGCTGCTGTGGCGCCCTGTCCCGGAGATGGTCGCGGTGCTGCTGCTGGTGCAGATCGCCTACAAGCTGCTCACCCCGTTCACCGTTGGCACCCTCGCCAATCCGGTGGTGGCGAGCAACCTCGCCATCGCTGCCTTCCATGCGGTGACGGTCGCGTTGATCGTCAAGAACGCAGCGCAGTAGCAGGTTGGGAGGCCCTCGGCGGGTCCGCCGCGCTCCGGGTCAGAACGGCAGCGGCTGGCGCGCGAGGATCAGCGCCGCCGCGCAGCCGAGCACGATAAGGCTGCGCAGCGCGTCGATCATGTCGATGCGGGCGAGGCGGGCCGTGGCGGGCGCGGCAAGGGCGATGGCGCGGGTCATGACGCGAAGTGTCGCGCCAAAGCCCTAACGAAAGGTTAAGCGCGCGGCGCGGCGGGCATCTGCTGGCTGGCGCAGTGGAAGCCCCCGCCGCCCGCCAGCACCGCCTCGCCTGGCAGGCCGATGGTCTCGCGGTCGGGGAACAGCGCGGCGATCGCGGCGACGCCCTCGGCATCGTGAGGACTGCCGAAGGTCGGCACCACCACGAGGTGCGAGGTGATCGCGAAGTTCACGTAGCTCGCCGGCTCCACCACCCCGTCGCGCTCGATCCGCCCGGGCGAGGGGATGCGCGCCACCTCGACGCCGGAAGCCTCGGCACGCGCAGCCGCATCGGCATAGATCGCGGCGTTGGGATCGTCCTTGCCGGTGGCCTCGGGCACCACCAGCCGGTTGGGCGCGACGAACCGCGCGAGGTTGTCGACGTGCCCGTCGGTGTGGTCGTTGACGAGGCCCTCGCCGAGCCACAGCACCCGGGTGAAGCCGAGGTTCGCGGCCAGTTCCGCTTCGATGTCCGCGCGTGCCATCGCCGGGTTGCGATTGGGGTGGAGCAAGCACTGTTCGGTGGTGGCGACAAGGCCGGTGCCGTCCCCGTCCACCGCGCCGCCTTCGAGGATCATCGGCGCCTCGCGCAGCGGCAGGCCCGCATCGCGCGCCAGCTCGGCGCCGATCTCGGTATCGCCCGGCATCACGTACTTCCCGCCCCAGCCGTTGAAGCCGAAGCGCCGCGCAGCGCGCTCGCCGCCCGGCTCGAACACCACCAGTGGCCCGGTGTCGCGCAGCCAGACATCGCCATAGGCACGCCGCTCGAGCGTCACCTTGCCGGACACCAGCTCTCGCGCGCGCGCCTCGTTGGCCGCGTCGCGCACCAGCAGACGCACCACTTGTCCGCTCTCGGCGACCGCATTGGCGAAGGCGGCCATCTGCTCCTGCGCCCGCTCGAGCCAGCCGGGCCACTCCTCGGCGAGGTGCGGGAAGCCGATCCACAGCCAGTCCTGCGGCGCCCATTCGGGCGGCATCAGCGCGGTCATGGCATCGGCTCCCCTGCCTGCGCTCAGCAGCCGCTGTCCGAGGCGGCGCAGCTTTCGTCGCGGATGCCGCGGAACTCGTCGCCCTCGTTCCAGTTCGGCCAGCTGGTGCTCATCGCCATCATCCGGCCGATGCGGTAGAACAGCTGCAGGTCGCTCATCACGCCCGACCAGTCCCAGTTGGGATCATATTCGTCCTTTGGGCCGTGATAGCGGTTCTCGGTGTAGTCCGCGGCAACCTTCGCCCCGGCCTCGCGCCCGCCGTCGACAAGGTCCTCGCCGCCGTCGATATAGAGCATCGGCACGCCGCGCTTGGCGAAGGCGAAGTGGTCCGAACGGTAGTAGTAGCCCGCTTCCGGCTTGGGGTTGGGCGTGGCGACCCGCCCGTCAGCCTTCAATGCGGCATCGAGGAACTGGTCGAGCTGCGACTTGCCCGGGCCGACCACGGTCACGTCCTTGGCCGGGCCGGCGACCTGGAAGGCATCCATGTTGATGCCGCCCACCGTCTTGTCGAGCGGGTAGACCGGGTTGGCGGCGTAGTAGGTCGCGCCGAGCAGGCCCGATTCCTCCGCGGTCACCGCCATGAACACCAGGCTGCGGCGCGCCGGCCCGGCCTTGGCATGCGCCTCGGCGAGCGCGACCAGCGCGGCGGTGCCGGTGGCATTGTCGACCGCGCCGTTGCAGATGTCGTCCCCGTCGGGTGCGGGCTTGCAATGGCCCAGGTGATCCCAGTGCGCGGTGTGCATCACGTATTCGTCGGGCGCCTCGGTGCCCGGCAGGATGCCGATGATGTTGTGCGAGGTGAAGCGGCGCACGTCACTGGCGAAGCTGGTCGAGGCCTTGAGCCCCAGCGGCACCGCCTTGAAGCCCTTTTGCTGCGCGGCCTTGGTCAGCGCATCGAGGTCCTGCCCCGCGGCCTTCATGATCTCGCGCGCGACGTCCTGCTGGATCCAGCCGTTCATCTGCGTGGTCGCCGGGGGATTGTCGCCATATTGCGGATAGGCCTGCGGACCGGTCCACGAGCTTTCGACGACATTCCAGCCATAGCTTGCAGGCGCGGTTTCGTGGATGATCAGCGCACCCGCCGCGCCCTGCCTTGCGGCCTCTTCGTACTTGTAGGTCCAGCGCCCGTAATAGGTCATGGCCTTGCCGTTGAACGGCCCTTCGAGCGCCGCGTTCTGCCAGTCGGGATCATTGACGAGGATCACCACCGTCTTGCCCTTGACGTCGACGCCCGCGTAGTCGTTCCACCCCTTCTCGGGCGCGTTGATGCCATAGCCGACGAACACCAGCTCGCTGTCCTTGAGCGTGGTCGCGGCATCCTCGCGATAGGTCACGCCGACCCACTGGTCGCCGAAATCGAAGCTGAGATCGGTGTCCTTGCCGGTGATCGAGAGCGGGGCGTAGTTCTTGCCGGTGATCTCGACCAGCGGGACTTCCTGCGTCCACGAATCGCCGTTGCCGGGCTTGAGGCCCGCCGCCTTGAAGCGCTCGGTGAGGTAGGCGATGGTCTTTTCCTCGCCCACGCTGCCGGGCATCCGGCCTTCGAACTCGTCGCTCGAGAGGACGCGGGTCACCTCCTTCATGGTCGCCTCGGACAATTCGCCCGCGGCGACATCGGGAATGTCGAGCGCGGCCTCCCCGCCGCCGCTGCCGGGCAGGCTGTCGCAGGCGGTCAGCGCCAAGGCGGCCGCCAGCACCGTGCCCAGGCCTGCAAGATATTTCGTCATGATCCTCATCCCTCGTCGATTTCTGCCGATGATACGGGCGCCTCAATTGCAGAGCGGGACCGAAGGCGCAAGCGCGCGGCCTTGCAGCCGGAAGCGCGTGCGGCCACACAGGCGGCGATGGGAGAGAACGCACAGGCCGATTGGGACGACGCGCTGCGCCGTGCACGCGCGCACGCGCCCTTTCTCGCGCGGGCGCTCGATCGCCAGCCGGACCTTGCCCGCCTGCTGGCGCGCGGCGAGGTCGAGGAAGCGCTGCTGTGGGCGCGCGAACAGGGTTACCACGATGAACCCGAACTCGCCCTGCGGCGCGAGCGGCTGGCGCTGGCGACCGCGGTGGCAATCGCCGACCTTGCCGGGGCCTTCCCGCTGGCACGGGTGGTCGCCGAACTCACCGGCTTCGCCGACCGCGCGCTCGACCGCGCGATCCGCACCGCGATTGCCGAGCGCTGCGGAGAGGGCAGCGCCGCGGGCTTCATCGCGCTCGCGCTCGGAAAGCAGGGCGCGGGCGAGCTCAACTATTCCTCCGACATCGACCCGATCTTCCTGTTCGACCGCGAAACGCTGCCGCGCCGGACTTCCGACGATCCGGGCGAGGCGGCGCAGCGCTATGCGCGGCGGGTGGTCCAGCTGCTCTCGGCCAACACCGACGAGGGCTATGCGCTGCGGGTCGATCTCAGGCTGAGGCCCGCGAGCGAGATCAGTCCACTCGCCGTGCCGCTCGGCACCGCGCTGGCGCATTACCAGGGGCAGGCGCTGGCGTGGGAGCGCGCCGCCTTCACCCGCGCCCGCGCCGCGGCCGGCGACATCGCGGCGGGCGAGCGGTTCCTCGCCCAGATCCGCCCCTTCGTGTGGCGCAGCCAGCTCGATTTCGGCGCGATCGAGGAAATCCGCGCGCTCACCCAGCGCATCCGCGACAGCCACGAGGGGCCGGCTGCTCCCGGTCCGGGCTTCGACCTCAAGCGCGGGCGCGGCGGCATCCGCGAGATCGAGTTCCACGCCCAGACGCTCCAGCTGATCCACGGCGGGCGCGACCTGTCGCTGAGGGTGCGCGGCACCCGCGCCGCGCTCGACGCGCTCGCCAAAGCCGGCCGGATCAGCGCCGATCACGCCGCGGTGCTGGGCGAGAGCTACGACCGGCTGCGCGCGCTCGAACACCGGCTGCAGATGGTCCATGACCGTCAGACCCACAGCCTGCCCGCGGGCGAGGCGCTGGACAATGTCGCGCGGCTCGACGGACTGGCGGACGGCGCTGCGCTGATCGGGGAGCTGACCGCGCTGACGCGGCGCACCGCGGGCATCTACGAAGAGCTGATCGGCACGCCGGACCCCGCGCCGGCGCCGAAGGTGGAGGCGAGCGACCTTGCACAGGAGCTCGACGCGCTCGGCTTCGAGGAGCCGGAAAGCCTCGCCGAGCGCATCGAGACCTGGCGCGACGGGCGGCACGCGGCGATCCGCTCGCCGCAGGCGGTGGCGGCGTGGGACCGGCTCGCCCCGGCGCTGCTCAAGGCGATCGCCGAGAGCGACGATCCGCCGCGCGCGCTCACGCGCTGGGAGCGCATCCTCGAAAGCGTGCCGTCGGCGATCACCACCTTCCGCCTGCTCGCCGCGCGCCCGCACCTCATCGCGCGGCTGGTCGCCGCACTGACGCTGGCGCCGGTCCTCTCGGACGAGCTGGCGCGCAAGCCCGAACTGCTCGACACGCTGCTCGATCGCGACGCGCTTGACCTTCCCGGCAGCATCCCGGAAATCGCCGAGCGGATGCGCGGCGCTGCGATCCGCGAGGATTACGAGGCGCTGCTCGACGCGATCCGGGTGGTCACCAGCGAGATCCGCTTCACGCTCGGCATCCAGCTGATCGAAGGGCTTGCCGATCCGCTCGCCATCGCCGCCGCGCTGTCGCGCACCGCCGAGGCGGCGCTGCGGCTGGCGGCGCAGGCGACGGTCGAGGAGTTCGCCGCCAAGCACGGCCGGGTGCCCGGCAGCGAGCTGGTGATCCTCGGGCTCGGGCGGCTCGGCGGCGGGGCGCTGACCCATGCCTCGGACCTCGATATCGTCTACCTGTTCACCGGCGATTTCGCCGCGCAATCCGATGGGCCGCGGCCGCTCGGCGCGACCACCTATTACAACCGCCTCGCCAGCCGGGTTTCCGCCGCGCTGTCGGTGCCGACCGCGCAGGGCGCGCTCTACGAGGTCGACACGCGGCTGCGGCCGCAGGGCAACCAGGGCCCGCTGGCGGTGAGCTGCGAGGCTTTCGGCAAGTATCAGCGCGAGGCGGCGTGGACCTGGGAGCACATGGCGCTCGCCCGCGCGCGGGTGCTGTTCGGTTCGGGCGAGGCGCGCGCCGAGCTCGAGGGCGTGCTCGCGCAGGTGCTCCACGCCCCGCGCGATCGCACCGCGCTGCGCGAGGCGGTGCTCGACATGCGCGCCGAGATGGCAAGGCACAAGCACCCGGGCGGGCCCCTCGATGCCAAGCTGCTGCGCGGCGGGCTGGTCGATTGCGAGTTCCTCGTCCACTACCTGCAACTGAAGGGCGAGGCGGCGGACGGACGGCCGCTCGGGCGGCATTTCCCCGAGGCGCTCGACCCGGATCTCGCGGTGGCGCTGAAGGGGCTGGCCGCTGCCGGGCTGCTGCCGGCGGACTTCGCACAGCCCTACGACCTGATGAGCCGGATGCTGGTCGCCGGGCGCCTGCTCGCCCCCGACGGGCGCGAACCCCCGCCGGGCGGCGCCCGCGCGCTGGCGCGGGCCTGCGACTGCGCAAGCTACGAAGCGCTCTTGCAGGCTTTTGCCGAGGCGCGGCAAAGGGTCGCGCAGGTCTGGAAACCAATTCTCGGCACGGACATTCTCGAAGGCGAACAGGAGGCACCCCAATGAGCGACTTTCCCGGCGTCGGTGACGCCATCCCCGACATCGCGATGGAAACCCCCGAAGGCGGCAGCGTGAAGCCGTCGGACTTCCGCGGCTCCAAGCTGGTGATCTTCTTCTACCCCAAGGACGACACCCCCGGCTGCACCACCGAGAACAAGGATTTCTCCGCGCTCAAGGACCAGTTCGCGGCGGCGGGCACGAAGCTGCTCGGGGTCAGCAAGGACCCGGCGAAGAAGCACCAGAAGTTCATCGCCAAGCACGGTCTCACCGCCCCGCTCGCCAGCGATCCGGAGGAAGGCGGGCTTTCCGACGCGCTCGGCGTGTGGGCGGAGAAGCAGATGTACGGCAAGACCTACATGGGCATGGTCCGCTCGACCTATCTCGTCGATGCCGAAGGCCGCATCGCGCAGGTCTGGGACAAGGTGAGGGTCAAGGGCCACGCCGAGGAAGTCCTCGCCGCAGCGAAGGCGCTCTGACGTTTCCCATGCAATCCGTCGCCGCCGCGATCCGCGCCGCGCTGCTCACGCCCGAGCCGCGCGCCAAGTGCTTCGCCGCCCGCGCGGTGGCGCGCGCATGGCGCAAGGGGGCGCTCGCATGGCGCTTCGATGTCGCGATGCCCGACCGGCCCGCGTGGCCCGAGGCGCCCGAGCTGCTCCCCCCGGCGCGGATGCCCAAGCGCGGCAAGTTCGGATCGGAGCGGGCGCGGATCGCCTTGTGGCACAGCCTCGCGCATATCGAGTTCGTGGCGATCGACCTCGCGCTCGACATGGCGGGGCGGTTCGGGGAGCCGATGGGCGAGGAGTTCGTGAGCGACTTCCTCGCCGTCGCCGCCGACGAGGCGATGCACTTCGCGCTGCTCGCCCGGAAGCTCGAAAGCCTCGGCAGCCACTACGGTGCGCTGCCTGCCCATGCCGGACTGTGGGAGGCCGCCGCCGCCACCCGCCACGATGTCGCGGCGCGGCTGGCGGTGGTGCCGATGGTGCTCGAGGCACGCGGGCTCGACGTCACGCCGGCGACGCTGGAACGGGTCGCGGCGGCGGGCGATGCGCATGGTGCGAAGATTCTCGCACGCATTCTTGACGATGAGATCGCGCATGTCGGATTCGGCACCAAGCACTTCCTGCGCTGTGCCGAAACGGCGCATGAGCCAGCCGATTCCTACTGGCAGACCCTCGTAAAACGGCACTTTCGCGGAGCGATTAAGCCACCGTTCAACGATTCGGCGCGTCTTGCAGCCGGTTTATCGCGTCAGTTTTATGCAGAGATTGCACATTAACGACTCGCCCGGATAACCACCCTCCAGCAAGGCGCGCAGCAGACGTGCTTCACAGTCCAACGGCGCACCAGCCGAAATCGGGGACCGGGTCAGTCATGAAATTTGCCGTGCGCCAGATGTCGAAGCTCGCTGCGCTGTGTTGCGCCGCGTTTGCCCTTTCCGCCGGCGCCGCGCCTGCCTTCGCCAACACCGCCAATTCCGCCGCCAGTGCGAGCGCCAGCGCCGACATCGTCGAGCCGGTCCGCGAGAAGCAGGCCGATCCGCTTGCCGGAGGCGACCAGCGCTTCAAGTCGCTGTTCGCCAACTGGACCGCGATCGAGCGCACCAGCCCGACCGCAGGCAACGGCGCCAAGGCGGCCTATTCGGCGCCCTTCGCCCAGCCGACCGTCTCGGTGCCCTCGCGCATGCCGCTCGAAGGTTCGCATCTGACCAGCGGCTACGGGATGCGCACCCACCCGGTGCTCGGCGGCCGCCGCAAGCACACCGGGATCGATCTCGCCGCACCGTCGGGCACGCCGGTCTACGCCACCGCCGACGGGATCGTCGGCCGCGCCGATTGGTTCTCGAGCTACGGGCTGTTCATCAGCATCGATCATGGCGCCGACATGGAAACCCGCTACGCCCACCTGTCGCGCCTCGCGGTGGCCGCTGGCGACAACGTCAAGAAGGGCGACCTGATCGGCTATGTCGGTTCGACCGGCCGTTCCACCGGTCCGCACCTCCATTACGAGGTCCGCATCGACGGGCTTGCAGTCAATCCGATTCCGTATATGGTGGAGAGCGAGGCACAGCTCGCCTATGACCGCGACGAAGGACTGACCGGTCAGGGTGGCGAGTGACACACCGGAATTGCCCGCTGTAAGCGGGCCGGACATTGGAGAGGGTGTCCGAACATGGCGGCGGGTTATCCCGCCGCCTTTTTTCTTGCCCGCCTCGCGGCGCCCCGCTCCCGCCGATCGGTAGCATATCCCATACCGTTTTCGCTTGCGGGGCCGTGCGCCTCGCGTAATTTCCTCTCCAAGCCGCCGCCGCTGAACGCGAGACGGGGCAAGGGAGAGAGTAAAATGTCGATGCATCCGATCGCGCACGCCGCGAGCCGCCCCGATCACCCCGCCGTCATCATGACCGGCTCGGGGAAGCGGATCACCTATGGCGAAATGGACGCGGAGGCGAACCGCTTCGCCCACCTGCTGCGCGCGCGCGGGATCGGCAAGGGCGATGCCTTCGCGGTGCTGCTGGAGAACCGCATCGAATATTTCACCCTGATCTGGGGTTCGCAGCGCGCCGGCACGATGCTGGTGCCGATCTCCTCGCGGCTGACGGCGCCCGAGGCCGCCTACATCATCCGCGACGCCGGGGCGAAGCTGCTCGTCACGAGCGGCTATTTTGCCGATATGCTCGGCGATGTCCGCGCAGAGTGCCCGGGGCTCGATGTGCTGGTGATGGACGGTGAGGGCGCCGAGGACTTCGCCGCCGCGCTCGCCGCGCAAGACCCTGCACCGATCCCCGATCAGAGCGCCGGGATGGTGATGCTCTATTCCTCGGGCACCACCGGCCGCCCCAAGGGCATTCGCCCCGCCCCGCCCGAGGACCCCGATCCGCAGGCGGCGGTTCCGCTGGTCGGCCTCGCGGTAATGGGCGCCGGCATGCCGACCGACGGGTCGATGGTCTATCTCTCCCCCGCCCCGCTCTACCACGCCGCGCCGATCGGCTGGTGCTCGGTGGTGCACCGGCTCGGCGGGACGGTGGTGATGATGGAGAAGTTCGACCCCGAGGAGGCGCTGAGGGCGATCGAGGCGCACAAAGTCACCGACAGCCAGTGGGTGCCGACCCACTTCGTGCGCTTCCTCAAGCTCGATCCGGCGGTGCGCACCCGCTACGATCTGTCCAGCCACCAGCGCGCACTCCACGCCGCTGCGCCCTGCCCGGTGCCGATCAAGCGCGAGATGATCGAATGGTGGGGCCCGATCGTGAACGAATACTACGCCGGCAGCGAAAGCATCGGCATGACCATGATTCGCAGCCCCGAATGGCTCACCCACCCGGGCAGCGTCGGCCGCGCGATCTACGGCACGCTGCACATCTGCGGGCCGGACGGCGAGGAACTCCCCGCGGGCGAGGACGGGCTCATCTATTTCGAGAACGCGCTGCTGCCGACCTATCACAACGATCCCGACAAGACCCGCGAGGCGATGCATCCCAAGGGCTGGATGACGCTGGGCGACATCGGGCACGTCGATGCGGAAGGGTTCCTCTATCTCACCGACCGCAAGAGCCACATGATCATCTCCGGCGGGGTCAACATCTACCCGCAGGAAATCGAGAACCTGCTGGTCACCCATGCGAAGGTGATGGACGCGGCGGTGATCGGTGCGCCCTGCCCGGATCTCGGCGAGAAGGTGGTGGCGGTGGTGCAGCCCAGGGACATGGCCGACGCCGGGCCGGGGCTGGAGGCGGAGCTGCGCGATTTCCTCAGCGTGAGCCTGTCGAAGATCAAGATGCCCAAGCTGTTCGATTTCCGCCCCGATCTCCCGCGCGAGGCCAATGGCAAGCTCTACAAGCGCGAGCTGCGCGACGAGTTCGCCGCGAAGGCGCAGGAAGCGGCCCAATGAACGGAGGGCCGAACGGGGGCGCGAGCGGCGCAGCTGTCCTGCCAAGCGACCTTGCCCGGGCGGTGATCGACCCGCACGCCTATGCCGAGTGGGACGGGCTGCTCGACACTTTCGATGCCATCCGCGCCGAAACGCCGGTGGTGAAGGTGCAGCCCGACACGCCGGGGCTCTACGATCCGTTCTGGCTCGTCACCCGCTACGACGACGTGATGCGCATCTCGAAGGACAACGCGACCTTCCTCAACAACCCGCGGCCGGTGGTGTTCAGCTTCAATGAGGCGATCGCATTCAGCCGCGCCGCGACGGGATCGAACATGCTGGTCGATTCGCTGGTGGTGTTCGACGCGCCGATCCACCCCAAGTACCGCAAGCTGACGCAGGAATGGTTCATGCCGAGGAACCTCGCGCGGCTCGAAGGCGAGCTGCGCGCGCTGGCGGCGCGGACGGTCGACCGGATGATCGCGCAGGGCCCGGAAGTGGACTTCGTCAAGGAGGTCTCCGGCCCCTACCCCTTGCGCGTCGTCATGCAGATCCTCGGCGTGCCGCCCGAGGACGAGCCGCGGATGCAGATGCTCACCCAGCAATTGTTCGGCGGGCAGGACAAGGACCTGTCGGGCAGCGGCATGGACCAGATGACGCCCGAACAGGTGGTGCAGATCGTCGCAGGCGCGGTGAAGACCTTCGAGGATTATTTCGCGCAGATCGCAGAGGACCGCCGCCGCAACCCCACCGAGGATGTCGCCAGCGTGATCGCCAATGCGCTCGTCGACGGCCAGCCACTGCCGCCGCGCGACATGGCGGGCTATTACATCATCGTCGCCACCGCGGGCCATGACACCACCAGCGCGAGCACCGCGGGCGCGATGCAGGCGCTGAGCCTCGATCCCGAGCAATATGCCCGCGTGCGCGCCGACCGGTCGCTGCTCCCCGGCATCGTCGAGGAGGCGATCCGCTGGACCAGTCCGGTGCAGCACTTCATGCGCACCGCCGCAGCGGACGTCGAGCTGGGCGGACAGCAGGTGAAGAAGGGCGACTGGCTGATGATCAACTATGTCGCCGCCAACCACGACCCCGCGCAATTCCCCGACCCGCGCCGCTTCGACGCCGCCCGCTCGCCCAACCGGCACCTCGCTTTCGGCGCGGGGGCGCACCAGTGCCTGGGGCTGCACCTTGCCCGGCTGGAGATGCGCATTCTGTTCGAGGCGCTGCTCGACCGGGTGGCGGCGGTCGAACCGGCGGGCGAGGCGAAGCGCGCGAGCAGCACCTTCGTGGGCGGCTTGAAGACCCTGCCGCTGAGGGTCACCCCGGCCTGAAAATCGGCATCGGTCCGTCCGATTTTCCTGTTGTTCCAACGCGGTTTGCCCTAGATTTCCGGGCATGGGATTCTGCTTTCGCCTTGATCTTGCGGGGCGGGCGACATGAGCCTGCTTGCGCCGCATAACTTGCCGTTCCTGCTGGCTTTCATCGCGCTGGCGGTGCTTACCGTGGTGCAGGTCACCGGCGTCGCCGACGCGATCGAGGGCGCGGGCGATTTCGATGTGCCCGACGGGCTCGAGGCGGGCGACATCGGCGAAGGGCTGACCAGCCTTCTCGGGCTGGGCCGCGTGCCGGTGATGGTGTGGCTCGCCTGCCTGCTGTTCACCTTCGGCACGCTCGGGGTGATCGGCCAGGCGGCGCTCGACGCGACGCTGGGCGCACCGCTTTCCGCCGGATGGGCCGCGCTCGCGGCAGGTGCGGCGGCGCTGCCGTTCAACGGGCTCACCGTGCGACCGCTCGCCGCGATCATGCCGAGGGACGAGACCACGGCGGTCACGCTCGATGAACTGGTGCGCCGCGATGCCGAGATCCAGATCGGCACCGCACGGGTCGGCTCACCGGCGCGCGCGCGGGTGGTCGACGTTCACGGACAGGCGCATTTCGTCATGGTCGAACCCCATGATGCTTCCACCGAATTGCGGGCGGGTGACACCGTCCTGCTGGTCCGCCGCGAAGGCCAGACCTTCTTCGGCGTACACTACGAAAGCCCGCTGCTTGGGCTCGACACCTAAGGGGAATGCAAATGGATTGGGTCACTATCGCGGTCATCGGGGGGAGCGGACTGCTCGTCTTCGTGATCTTCATCGCCTTCCTGACGACGCTCTATCGCCGCGCGACCAAGGAAACCGCCTTCGTGCGCACGGGCCTCGGCGGCGAAAAGGTGGTGATGAACGGCGGGGCGCTGGTCTTCCCGGTGCTGCACGAAACCATGCCGGTGAACATGAACACGCTGGTGCTGAGCGTGGTGCGCAAGGACAGCGAGGCGCTGATCACCTTGGACCGGCTGCGGATCGACGTGAAGGCGGAGTTCTACGTCCGCGTGCGCCCCGATGCCGAGGCGATCGCGATGGCCGCGCAGACGCTCGGCCAGCGCACCATGCAGCCCGATGCGCTGAAGGACCTCGTCGAGGGCAAGTTCGTCGACGCGCTGCGCTCGGTCGCGGCCGGAATGACCATGAACGAGCTGCACGAACAGCGCGCCGATTTCGTGCAGAAGGTGCAGCAGGTCTCGTCCAACGACCTCGCGATGAACGGGCTGGAACTGGAATCGGTCTCGCTGACCGGGCTCGACCAGACCTCGATCGAGCACTTCAACGCCAACAATGCCTTCGACGCGGAAGGTCTCACCAAGCTGACCGAACAGATCGAGGCGCGCAAGAAGCTCAGGAACGACATCGAGCAGGACACCCGCGTCCAGATGGAGACCAAGAACCTCGAGGCCAACAAGCGCAGCTTCGAGATCGCGCGTGACGAGGAATATGCCCGGCTCGAACAGGAGCGCGAGGTCGAGGTGCGCCGCGCCGCGCAGACGTCGGAAATCGCCCGCGAACAGGCCGAGCGCCAGCGCGAGGCCGATGCCGCGCGGATCGAGGCCAAGAAGCAGGTCGATGCCCAGCAGATCGAGGCCGACCGCCTTGTCGAGGAAGCCCGCATCGACCAGCAGCGTGCGCTCGAGATCGCCCGGCAGGAACAGCAGATCGCGGTGCAGAACAAGTCCCGCGAGGAAAGCCAGGCCAAAGCCGAGGCCGACGATGCCCGCGCCAAGGCGGTCGAAGCCGAGGAACGCGTCGCTACCGCGCGCGAAAGCGAGATCGCCGAGCGCCAGAAGAAGATCGAGCTGATCGAGGCCGCCAAGCAGGCCGAGCGCGACGCGATCAAGATCCGCGTCGATGCCGAGGCCGAGCGTGACGCGGCGCTCAACCGCGCCGAAGCCGCCCGCCGCGAGGCCGAGGGCGAGGCCGAGGCCGAAAAGCTGCGCGCCGAGGCCGCACGGGTGCGCTTCGAGGTCGAAGCCGCGGGTCAGCGCGCGATCAACGAGGCCGCCAACATCCTGTCGATGGAGCAGATCAGCCTCCAGACCAAGATGGCGCTGCTCAAGGTGCTGCCCGAGGTCATCCGCGAGAGCGCCAAGCCGATGGAGGCGATCGATTCGATCAAGATCGTGCAGGTCGACGGGCTCACCAATGGCGGGCGCGCGGCGAACGATGCCGGTGCGGGCGGTTCGGGCGGCGGTGCCGGCTCGGGCAATCTCGCCAGCGATGCCGTGTCGGCCGCGCTCGCCTACCGCGCGCAGGCGCCGGTCCTCGACGGGCTGATGAAGGAATTGGGGCTCGACGGCTCCTCGCTCTCGGGCCTCGCCAAGGGCGCGGCAGAGGCGGTCGAAGCGGCGCCTCCCGCGCCCGCCAAGCCCGCCATCGCGCAGGACAATGACGGCGAGGACATCGCCAGCAACGAAGCGGCCGAATAGGCCCGGGGGAGCGGGGGCGGCCCGGCGGCCGCTCCCGTCATCCCAGCAGGCGCTGCGCGATCTTGCGCACCTCGGCCCCCATGTCGGCCCGCGCCAGCGCAAGCGCCAGCGTCGCCTCGACGAAACCGGTCTTGCTGCCACAGTCGTAGCGGTTGCCGTCGAAGGTCACGGCGTGGAACGGCTGGGTGCCGATCATCTTCGCCATCGCGTCGGTCAGCTGGATCTCGCCGCCCGCACCCTTGCCCTGGTTTTCCAGCACCCGCATCACCTCGGGCTGGAGGATGTAGCGGCCCGAGACGATCTTGTTCGACGGCGCTTCGGCCACGGGGGGCTTTTCGACCAGCCCGCGCACCTCGGTCAGCGCCCCGCTGCTTTCGCCGGGCTCGATCACGCCGTAGGCGGAGACCTGCTCCATCGGCACCTCCAGCACCGAAATGAGGTTGCCGCCGACTTCATTATAGGCATCGACCATCTGCTTCATGCAGCCGCTGCCGCCTTCACGCGCGACCATCAGCTCGTCGGGCAGGAAGATCGCGAAGGGCTCGTCGCCGACGATCGCGCGGGCGCACCAGATCGCGTGGCCGAGGCCCAGCGGCACCTGCTGGCGCACCGCGATGACATCGCCCGGCGTGGCGCGGGTCGGTTCGAGCACGGAAAGGTCCTTGCCGCGTTCGGACATGGTCTGCTCGAGTTCGAAGGCGATGTCGAAATGTTCGACGATCCCGGTCTTGCCGCGCCCGGTGACGAAGATCATCTGCTCGATCCCCGCCTCGCGCGCCTCGTCCACCGCGTACTGGATCAGCGGACGGTCGACCACCGGCAGGAGCTCCTTGGGCACCACCTTGGTGGCCGGCAGGAAGCGCGTGCCGAGGCCGGCGACGGGAAACACGGCTTTGCGGATCGGCTTGGGAGACATGAATGCCCTCTTTGCTGCTTTGGGATGGCCCCGCGTCCCTTGCCCCCGTGCCTTGCGCCATAACCCAGGTCAATCGCTGATCCGCGCCGGCGAGTTGCACGAAAGGCGCTTTTCGCTAAGGCGGTGAACATGGACAAGCTCATCATCCGCGGCGGCAACCGCCTTTCCGGCAGCATCCCGATTTCCGGTGCGAAGAACGCCGCGCTCACGCTCATTCCCTGTGCGCTGCTGACCGAGGAGCCGCTGACGCTGCGCAACCTGCCGCGGCTGGCGGACATCGACGGGTTCCAGCACCTGATGAACCAGTTCGGCGTCACCACCGTGATCCAGGGCACACGGCCCGAGGATTTCGGCCGGGTGATGAGCATGGAGGCGACCCGCATCACCTCCACGGTCGCGCCCTATGATCTGGTGCGCAAGATGCGCGCCTCGATCCTCGTGCTCGGGCCCATGCTGGCCCGCAGCGGAGAGGCGACCGTGTCGATGCCCGGCGGCTGCGCGATCGGCAATCGCCCGATCGACCTGCACCTGAAGGCATTGGAAGCCTTCGGCGCGCATATCGAACTGGCGGCGGGTTACGTGAAGGCCTCCCAACCCGACGGGGGGATGCCGGGCGGCGATTTCGACTTCCCGGTGGTGAGCGTCGGCGCGACCGAGAACGCACTGATGGCCGCCGTGCTGGCCAACGGCACCAGCCGGCTGTTCAACGCCGCGCGCGAGCCCGAGATCGTCGACCTGTGCAACATGCTGGTCGCGATGGGCGCGGAGATCGAGGGGATCGGCACCTCGAACCTCACCATCCACGGCGTCAAGCGCCTGCACGGCGCGACCTACCGGGTCATGCCCGACCGGATCGAGGCTGGCTCCTACGCCTGCGCGGCGGCGATCACCGGAGGCGAGGTACGGCTCGAAGGCGCGCGCGCGGACGAGATGATGGCAACGATCCACGCGCTGCAGGCGATCGGCTGCGACGTGTCGTGGGACGCCAAGAGCGTCACCGTGGGGGCGAGCGGCGCGCTCAAGGCCACCAACCTCACCACCGCGCCCTATCCGGGGCTCGCCACCGACATGCAGGCGCAGCTGATGGCGCTCTTGTGCAAGGCGCAAGGCGCGAGCGTGCTCAAGGAGACGATCTTCGAGAACCGCTTCATGCACGTGCCCGAGCTCGCGCGCATGGGGGCGGACATCACCACCGAAGGCCGCACCGCGATCGTGCGCGGGGTCGAGCGGCTGACCGGCGCCGAAGTGATGGCGACCGACCTCAGGGCCTCGATGAGCCTCGTCATCGCCGCGCTGGCGGCGGAAGGCGAGACGACCGTGCGCCGCCTCTACCACCTCGACCGCGGCTACGAGCGGCTGGAGGAAAAGCTCCAGCTGGTGGGCGCGGACATCGAACGGGTGGACGACTAGCGCCCCGCGCTTACCGCGGCAGTTCGCTCGCCCCCATCAGCGCCTCGTCGACCGCGCGCGCGGCCTGGCGGCCTTCGCGGATCGCCCAGACGACGAGGCTTTGCCCGCGCCGCATGTCGCCGCAGGCGAAGACGCCCGGCACGCTGGTGGCGTAGCTTTCGGTATCGGCATCGACATTGCCACGAGGGCTCAGCGCCACGCCCGCCTGTTCGAGGAGGCCTGCCTTCTTGGGTCCGACGAAGCCCATCGCCAGCAGGATGAGGTCGGCGGGGATGGTGAATTCGCTGCCCGCAATCTCCTGCATCTGCCCGCCCTGCCATTCGACGCGCACGCATTCGAGGCCGGTCACGGTCTCCCCGTCGCCGAGCACGCGCTTGGCGAGCACCGCCCAGTCGCGCTCGACGCCTTCCTGGTGGCTCGAGGAGGTGCGCAGCTTGAGCGGCCAGTCGGGCCAGGTCAGTGCCTTGTCCTCTTTCTCGGGCGGCTTGGGCATGATCTCGAGCTGGGTGACGCTCTTGGCGCCCTGCCGGTTCGAGGTGCCGACACAGTCGCTCCCGGTATCGCCGCCGCCGATCACCACCACGTGCTTGCCGGTGGCGGTGAGGCTGCCGCGCGGCGCGGCGCGCAGCTCGTCGTCACCCGCGACGCGCTTGTTCTGCTGGGTCAGGAACTCCATCGCCAGGCGCACGCCGGGCATCTCCGCACCGGGGATCGACAGCGGCCGCGCATCCTCCGCGCCGCCCGCCAGCACCACCGCGTCATAGTTTTCCTGCAGGGTCTTGAACGAGATGTCGACGCCCACCTCCTTGGAGGTTTTGAACGTCACCCCCTCGGCCTCCATCTGCACGCAGCGGCGGTTGATGAGGTGCTTTTCCATCTTGAAGTCGGGGATGCCGTAACGCAGCAACCCGCCGACCCGGTCGTTCTTCTCGAACACGGTGACCGAATGGCCCGCGCGCGCCAGCTGCTGCGCGCAGGCGAGCCCTGCGGGGCCGGAACCGACAACGGCGACCGACTTTCCGGTCTTCGTCGCGGGCACCTTGGGCGTGATCCAGCCTTCCTTCCACCCGCGGTCGACGATCGCGCATTCGATCGACTTGATGGTCACCGGCTGGTCGATGATGTTCAATGTGCACGCCGCCTCGCACGGGGCGGGGCAGATGCGCCCGGTGAACTCGGGGAAATTGTTGGTCGAATGGAGCATGTCGAGCGCACGCTTCCAGTCGGATTCGTAAACGAGGTGGTTCCAGTCCGGAATCAGGTTGTTCACCGGACAGCCGTTGTGACAATAGGGGATGCCGCAATTCATGCAGCGCGAGGCCTGCGCGCCCAGCGTCGCATCGTCCGGCTGGACGACGAACTCGCGGTAGTTCTTCACCCGCTCCCTGGGATCGAGATAGTCGCGCTCGCGGCGATCCAGCTCGAGAAATCCGGTTTCCTTGCCCATCTGTCAGTCTCGTTCCTGAAGTTCTATTCCGCCGCCACGCTGGCGGCTTCCTCGCGCTCGGCTTCGAGCCGCTTGAGCGCCGCCGCGTAGTCGCGCGGCATCACCTTGACGAAGCGGGTCAGCGCCGCGTCCCAGTCGGCCAGCAACGCGCCCGCCAGCTTGCTGCCGGTGTGGAGCTGGTGCCGCTCGACCAGGATGCGCAGCCGCTCGGCATCGTGGCGCAGCATGTCGCCCATGCCGAAATCGTCGACGCTGCGCGGACGCTGCGACGGGCGGCCGGTGCCTTCCTCGGCATCCGGGCCCGCCGAAATCGGCAGCAGATCGACCTGCGCGTGGTTGACGAGGTCGGTGAACGCGCCTTCGGGGTCGTAGACATAGGCGACCCCGCCGCTCATCCCGGCCGCGAAGTTGCGCCCGGTCTTGCCCAGCACCACGACCACGCCGCCGGTCATGTATTCGCAGGCATGATCGCCCGCGCCTTCGACCACCGCGATGGCGCCCGAGTTCCTGACCGCGAACCGCTCGCCCGCGACGCCGCCCAGATAGGCCTCGCCCGCGATCGCGCCGTAGAGCACGGTGTTGCCGACGATGATGTTCTCGTCCGAGGCGCGCGGCGCGCCCTCCGGCTGGCGCACGATGATGCGCCCCCCGGAAAGTCCCTTGCCGACATAGTCGTTGGCGTCCCCGACGAGGTCGAGCGTCACCCCGTGGGCGAGCCACGCGCCGAAGCTCTGCCCGGCCACACCCGTCAGGTTGATGCGGATCGTGTCGGTCGGCAGGCCCTCGTGACCGTGCGCCTTGGCGATCTCGCCCGAGAGCATCGCGCCAACCGTGCGGTGGACGTTGCGGATCTCGCGCGAGATCTGCACCGGCTGCCGCGTCTCGATGGCCTCGCGGCATGCGGCGATGAGTTCGACGTCCATCGCCTGTCCGAGCCCGTGATCCTGCAACTCGGTGTTGCGCAGCGGCGCCCCTTCCCTGACCTTCACGCGGTGGAGAATGCGTGACAGGTCGATCCCGCGCGCCTTCCAGTGGCGCTCCATCCGGCGGGTGTCGAGCCGGTCGACGCGGCCGACCATCTCCTCGACGGTGCGGAAGCCCATCTCCGCCATGATCGCCCGCAGTTCCTCGGCGACGAAGAAGAAGTAGTTGATGACGTGCTCAGGCTGGCCGGTGAAGCGCGCGCGCAGCACCGGGTCCTGCGTGGCGACGCCGACGGGGCAGGTGTTGAGGTGGCACTTCCTCATCATGATGCAGCCCGCGGCGATCAGCGGCGCGGTGGCGAAACCGAACTCGTCCGCGCCCAGCAGCGCGCCGATGGCGACGTCGCGGCCCGTTCGTAGGCCCCCGTCGACCTGCACGGCGATGCGGCTGCGCAGGTCGTTGAGCAGTAGCGTCTGCTGGGTTTCCGCCAGCCCGATTTCCCACGGGGAACCGGCATGGGTGAGCGAGGTCAGCGGCGAGGCGCCGGTGCCCCCGTCATAGCCCGCAATGGTCACGTGATCCGCGCGCGCCTTGGACACGCCCGCCGCGACCGTGCCGACGCCGACTTCGGACACCAGCTTCACCGAAATGCGCGCCGCCGGGTTCACGTTCTTGAGGTCGTGGATCAGCTGCGCGAGATCCTCGATCGAATAGATGTCGTGGTGCGGCGGCGGGCTGATGAGGCCCACGCCCGGGGTCGAGTGCCGCACCGCGCCGATGCGCTTGTCGACCTTGTGGCCCGGAAGCTGCCCGCCCTCGCCGGGCTTCGCGCCCTGCGCCATCTTGATCTGGATGTCGTCCGAATTGACGAGATATTCGGTCGTCACGCCGAAGCGTCCGGAGGCGACCTGCTTGATCCGGCTGCGCATCGAATCGCCGTTGCCCAGCGGCTTGAAGCGGAACGGCTCCTCCCCGCCCTCGCCGGTGTTCGAGCGCCCGCCGATGCGGTTCATCGCGATCGCCATGGTCGAGTGCGCCTCGTGGCTGATCGAGCCGAGGCTCATCGCGCCGGTCGAGAAGCGCTTGACGATCTCCGAGGCCGGCTCGACCTCCTCGAGCGGCACGGGCTTCTTCGCCTTTCTGAACTCGAGCAGCCCGCGGATCGTCAGCAGCCGTTCGGACTGCTCGTTGATCGAGGCTGCGAACTCCTCGTAGTTCTTCGGATTGTTGCCGCGCACCGCGTGCTGGAGCGCCGCGACGTTCTGCGGGGTCCAGGCGTGCTCCTCGCCGCGCAGGCGGTACTGGTAGATGCCGCCGACATCGAGCATCCCGTCATAGACCGGGTTGTCGCCATAGGCCTGCCCATGGCGGCGCAGCGCTTCCTCGGCAACTTCGGTGAGGCCGATGCCCTCGATGGTGGTCGCGGTGCCGGTGAAGAACTGCTCGACGAAGGCCGAGGACAGCCCCACCGCGTCGAAAATCTGCGCGCCGCAATAGGACTGGTAGGTCGAGATGCCCATCTTGGACATGACCTTGCGGATGCCCTTGCCGACGCCCTTGATGTAGTTCTGCCGCACCTTCTCGGGCGAGAGGTCGGGGTGGCGCTTGGCGCGCAGGGCCTCGATCGTCTCGAAGGCGAGATAGGGGTTGATCGCCTCCGCGCCGTAGCCCGCCAGTACGCAGAAATGGTGCACCTCGCGTGCTTCGCCGGTCTCGACCACGAGCCCGGTCTGCATCCTCAGGCCCTGCCGCACGAGGTGGTGGTGCACCGCCGCGGTGGCGAGCAGCGCGGGCATGGGCACGCGGCTTTCGCTCTGCGTGCGGTCGGACAGGACGAGGATGTTGTGATCCTGCAGCACCGCCTCGGTCGCGGCCCAGCACATTTCCTTGATCGCGAGCGCGATGCCCTCGGCACCGGTCGATGCGTCCCAGGTGATGTCGATGGTGGCGCAGCGGAAGGCGCCGTCGAGCGCCTCCTCGACCGAGCGAATCTTGGCGAGATCCTCGTTGGTGAGGATCGGCTGGTCGACTTCCAGACGCTTGTGCGTGCCCGCGTCATGGCCGAGCAGGTTGGGGCGCGGGCCGATCATGGAGGTGAGGCTCATCACCAGTTCCTCGCGGATCGGGTCGATCGGCGGGTTGGTGACCTGCGCGAAGTTCTGCTTGAAGTAGTCGTAGAGCAGGCGCGAGCGGTTCGAGAGCACGGCGAGCGGCGTGTCGGTGCCCATCGAGCCGACCGGATCGTCCCCGTCCACCGCCATCGGCTCAAGGAAGCGGGAGATATCCTCCTGCGTGTAGCCGAAGGCCTGCTGGCGTTCGAGCAGGGTGGTCTCCTCAGGCGGGATCGCCGCGAGCTCGGGGATGATGTCGGTGATGTCCGCGAGCTTGTACTGCGCCTGTTCGAGCCACTTGGCATAGGGCTCGGCCCCGGCGAGGTCGGCCTTCAGCTCGTCGTCCTCGATGATGCGGCCCTGTTCGAGGTCGATCAGCAGCATCTTGCCCGGCTGGAGCCGCCACTTGCGCACGATGTCCTCCTCGGCGAAGGGCAGCACCCCGCTTTCCGAGGCGAGGCAGACGATGTCGTCCCTGGTCACGCAATAGCGCGCGGGCCGCAGGCCGTTGCGGTCGAGCGTCGCGCCGATCTGGCGCCCGTCGGTGAAGCACACCGCCGCCGGGCCGTCCCACGGCTCCATCAGCGCGGCATGATATTCGTAGAAGGCGCGCCGGTCGGGGTCCATCAGCGGATTGCCCGCCCAGGCCTCGGGAATCAGCATCATCATCGCATGGGCGAGGCTGTATCCGCCCGCGATCAGCAGTTCGAGCGCGTTGTCGAGGCAGGCGGTGTCCGATTGCCCGTGCGGGATGATCGGCCACATCTTGTCGAGATCGGGGCCGAGCAGCTCGCTTTCCATCGTCCGGCGGCGGGCGTTCATCCAGTTGACGTTGCCGCGCACCGTGTTGATCTCGCCGTTGTGCGCGATCAGCCGGAAGGGGTGGGCAAGCCGCCAGCTGGGGAAGGTGTTGGTCGAGAACCGCTGGTGGACGAGGCCCAGCGCCGAGACGCAGGCGGGATCGCGCAGGTCGTCGTAGAAGCTGCCCACCTGGGTCGCCAGCAGCAGCCCCTTGTAGACGATGGTGCGGCTGGAGAAACTCGGCAGGTAGGTCTCGACGAGGCCCGGCAGCCCGTGACGCTCGGCGAGCTGGGCGAGCGGGTTCTGCACCTGCTTGCGGATGGTGAGCAGCTTGCGCTCGAAGGCATCCTGGTCGGCGCAGCCGGGACCGCGCGCGACCACCGCCATCTCAATGACCGGCATCGAGGCGATCACCGCCGCGCCGAGCCCGTCCCGCGTGGTCGGCACGTCGCGCCAGCCGACGAAACGCTGGCCCTCCTTGGCGGTGAAGGTCTCCATCCGCTCCTTGACGAAGGCGCGCGCCGCGTCGTCCTGCGGCAGGAAGCACATCGCCACGGCGTAGTCGCCCGGCGCGGGCAGGTCGTGGCCGTGCTCCTCGGCCCAGCGGCGGATCAGCGGATCGGGAATCTGGATGAGAATCCCCGCCCCGTCGCCCAGCAGCGGGTCGGCCCCGACCGCGCCGCGATGGTCGAGCTTCTCGAGGATTTCGAGCGCCTGGGCGATGATCGCGTGGCTCTTCTCGCCCTTGATGTGCGCGACCATCCCGACGCCGCAGGCATCGTGTTCGTTACGGGGGTCATAAAGACCCTGGGAGACGGGGTATCCCATGGCACAAGTCCGATCTGTCAGATGCCGGCGGGTGCGCCTTGCGAGCAGCATTGCTCGCGAAGATACTGCGCTCACCGGCAGGTTCATGAGGCACGTCTGACCGCGGGCGATCGCCCGTGCCCGGTTTCGGACCCCTCATGCCGACAGGAAGCGGGTTTGGCAATGGGTTTGCGCGAAGCAAAATTTCTCGCAGAGGTATTCAAGCTTTAGTTTGATTGCGCGGCCTGCATCTTTCCGGGCAGCGGGTTGCAGGATTCGCGACAATCACGCGGCCTTCACGCCGCCCCGCGCAATTCCTGCAATCGGGCGAGCGCTTTGCGCAGCGGCTCGTCATCGGCCTCCTCGCGCATCTCGCCGCTCAGTGTTGCGAGCGCCTTGAGCGCCTCGGCCAGCGCCGCCTCGCGCCCGGCGGGATCGGGGCGCCGCTCGCCGCGCGCGGCGGCCGCCTGGTGTTCGTGGACCGCGGCGGCGAAGCGTTCGACCATCTGGATGAGGCTGAGTTCGCTCGGCGGAACGGCGCGCAGGCGTTCGATGGCGCTCGGGCGGGAGGGGCGCGGGCGGGCCGGAGCCGTTTCGTCGGCGGGCGCCGGCGCGGGCGCGGCGTCCTGCGCTGCGACCGCCGGCTCCTCGACCCACACGGCATTGCGGCCCGGCAAGGCGCCGAATTCCTCGAGATCGAGCGAGCGCGGCGCCGGCGGGTCTTCACCGGGCTCGTCCGCGGGCACCGCGAAGGGCGGCGTCTCGACCGGATCGTCGAGCCGCTGGCTGCCGAGTTCGGTCGCCGGATCGATGGTGCGCACGCGGCGCATCGCGACCGCCGCGAGCGACGGCGCGTCGACCGCGGGCCGCACCCTGCGCGCAGCGATCCGCGCCAGGGCGAACATCGCCCCGCCGAGAACCAGCGCGGCAAGCAACGCGAGAAGCTGCGGCGCGAAACCGCCCAACCCGCCAAGGCCGGCCGCGGCGGCAAGCGCCGTCGCGCTCGCCTGCGGAAGCACGAGAATCACCGCAGCGCCGAGCGCCGCGCCCCAGATGCCCAGCACCGGCGCGAAAAAACCCTGCGCGGCGAGCCGCGGCCGCGGCTGCCTGCCCTCGCGCACCTGTGCCTTTTTCCTGCGCCCGCGTGTCATGTCCGGCTCACCCCGCCTTTCGCTCAGGCCCGGCAACGGCGCGGTCGGAACCCGCGGCGCCCGGGCGCTTCCCGGCTAGCAAAAGGTGGTAAACGGACAGATAATCGCGCGCGTTCTCCGCCCAGTCGTGGCGGGCGCGGACATGGGCCTGCGCGCGGTCGCGCACCGCGTCCCAGCCGCTGCGCGAGGCGAGCAGCCGGCCGAGCGCCGCGGCGCAGGCGGCGGGATCGTCGGGCGCGAACAGCGTGCCGGTCTCGCCGTCGGCGATGAGTGCGCGGTGCCCGCCCACGCTCGAGGCGGCGACCAGCCGGCGCTGCGCCATCGCCTCCAGCGGCTTCAGCGGCGTGACCAGATCGGTGAGCCGCTGACGCTTGCGCGGATAGGCGAGCACGTCGACCAGCGAGTAATAGCGTTCGACATCGCCATGCGGCACCCGGCCGACGAAGATCACGGCTTGCGGTTCGGGCAGTGCCGCCGCGGCGGCGCGCCAGCTTGCGTCCATCGGCCCCGCGCCCACCAGCAGCAGCCGCGCATCCGGATGGCTGCGGCGCAGCAACGGCATGGCGGCGATGAGATCCTCGACCCCCTCGTAGGCGTAGAAGCTGCCGATATAGCCGATCACCGGCGCACCGGGGGCAATGCCGAGCGATCCGGCAAGGTCCGCATCGCGCGGCACCGGGGTGCCGAACAGCGTCAGGTCGACCCCGTTGGGCATGATGCCGATCCGGCCCGGCGCAATGCCCCGGGCGACCAGATCGTCCTTGAGACCGCGGCAGATGGTGAACACCGCGTCCGCCTGCTTCACCACCCGCGTCTCGAGCGCTCGGGTCAGTCGGTATTTGAGGCTGCCCTCGGTGCTCGCAAGATTGCCGACCGCCGCGTCCTCCCAGAAGGCGCGGATCTCGTAGACGAAGGGGACGCCGAGCGCGCGCGCCGCGCGCTGCGCCGCGGCTCCGCACAGGGCCGGGCTGTGGGCATGGATGATGTCCGGCCGCCATTCCCGCGCGAGCGCCTGGATCGCCGCGGTCAGCGCCGCGATCTCGCCCATCTCGCGCAAGGGCGCGGGGCCCTCAGGCAGGCCGGGCGTGCGATGGAAGGTGAGCCCGTCGGCTTCCTCGCAAGGCGCGTTGACCGCCGCCTCGCAATTGTGGCGCTGGCCGGTGATCCCGCGCACCTCCAGCCCGTGGCCCTGCTGCGCCTTGAGGATTGCGCGGGTGCGGAAGGTGTAGCCGCTGTGGAGCGGCAGCGAATGGTCGAGGACGTGGAGCACGCGGGTCATCGCAAGCGGGCTTAGCCCGGGCGTGCTTAACGCGCCGTCAACTGCGCGGCGGTAATGCTGCGCGGAGGCCCCGCCACCTGGAGCACGCAACACGATGATCGACCATTTCGCGCTCGGCCTCGGCCATGGTCTCATGGCGATCGCGCTGCTGCGACTGGTGCTGCGCGAGGATCTCGACATCGACCCGCTGCTCGCCCGGCTCAAGAAGGACACCGCCGAAAACCGCATGGCCGCGAGCGCCGCCGGGCGTGCCGCGGCGCGGCGGGTGCGCAGCGCGTCGCTCGAAGCGCCCGCGCAGGACACGGAGCCGCCCGCGCTCACCTAGCGCAGCGGCACCGCGACGAACATGCTCGACCTCGCCTTCCTCGCCTTCATCGGGACCGTGCTGCTGCTCGGCCTGAAACGCCCGTTCCTGTGGGTGCTGCTCTATGTCTACATCGACATCCTCGCGCCGCAGCGGATCGGCTACACGCTGATCACCACCCTGCCGGTTTCGCTGATCGCCTTCGCGGCCGCCTTCGGCGGGTGGCTGGTGTTCGACCGCAAGGAGGGCGCGCGCTTCTCGCTGAGGCAGGGGCTGATGCTGGCGCTGCTCGCGTGGTGCTGGTGGACGACCGCGCACGCCGATTTCCCGGTCGAGGCGGCGACCAAGTGGGACTGGGTGTGGAAGGCGCTGCTCTTCGCGATCTTCCTGCCCTTCACCCTCACCACCCGCGCGCGCATCGAGGCGCTGGCATTGATGCTGGTGCTGGCAATCGCGACCATCGTGATCGGCACGGGGATGAAGACCCTGCTGGGCGGCGGCGGCTACGAGAACCTCAAGTTCTTCGTCAACGACAACAGCGGCGTCTACGAGAGTTCGACCCTCGCGACGGTGGCGATCGGCCTCGTCCCGATGATCTGGTGGCTCGCCCGCCACGGCACGGTGTTCCGCCGGCACTGGCTGGTGACCGGATTCGCCGCGGCGCTGACCTTCGCCTGCCTGCTGGTGCCGGTGGGCACCGAGGCGCGCACCGGCCTGCTCTGCATCGCCGCATTGGGCGTGCTGCTGCTGCGCTACACCAGACGGCGCGTGCTGTTCGTCGCCGGGGCGGGGCTGCTCGGGCTTGCCGCGCTGCCCTTCCTGCCGCACAGCTACTACGAGCGCATGGCGACGCTCGCCGACCCGGGCGAGGACGAAAGCGCCTCGACCCGCGTGGCGGTGTGGGAATGGACGCTCGACTACGTCGCCGAAAAGCCCTTCGGCGGCGGGTTCGACGCCTATCGCTCGAACCGCTTCTCCTACGTGATGCCGGTCGAGGAGGTCGTCGGGAACACCACCACGATCCGTTATCAGGAGGTGGTCGACGAAGGCCGCGCCTTCCACTCCTCGATCTTCGAACTGCTCGGCGAACAGGGCTGGCCCGGATTGTTCATGTGGCTGGCGCTGCACGCGCTCGGCCTGTGGCAGATGGAGCGCATCTATCGCCGCTGGAAGGGCAAGACGGGCGAGGAGGAGCGCTGGATCGCCCCCTTCGCCGCCGCGCTGCAGATGAGCACGCTGATCTACCTGGTCGGCGCGCTGTTCCAGGGGATCGGCTACCAGCCGGTGATGCTGATGCTGGTGGGCCTGCAGATCGGGCTTGCCTCCTACTGCGCCCGCATCGATTCGGCGCGCGACCTCAACGCCCGCAGCCTGCAGCGGCGCGCCGCGCTGATGGACAAGATCGGCGGTGCCGTAGCGGCATAACCCGGCGTGTTGCGCTCCCCTTGGCGATGCGCCATGAAGCCCGGCGCAAAGCGCGTGCGGCGGGCACGGGACCCCGTCGGCGCGAGACCACAAGGAGGAGCCGATGACCCCGCAGGAAATAGCCGCCAAGGTCGGCGAACAATTCGCCACCAGCGAATGGGTGGAGATGAGCCAGGAGCGCATCAACCAGTTCGCCGATGCCACCGGCGATCACCAGTTCATCCATGTCAACGAGGAAGCGGCCAAGATGACCCCGTTCGGCGGGACCATCGCCCACGGCTTCCTGACGCTCTCGATGATCCCCTATCTTTCGGCCAACAGCGACATGCCGCGCGTCGACGGGATCAAGATGGCGGTCAACTACGGCGGCAACAAGACCCGGTTCATCGCCCCGGTCCGCTCGGGCAAGCGCATCCGCGGCCACTGGAAGCTCGTTGAAATGGCCGAGAAGCGCCCCGGCCAGTGGCAGCAGACCGTCGAGATCACCATCGAGATCGAGGGCGAGGACAAGCCCGCCCTCATCTGCGAGTGGATGACGCTCTACTTCTGCTGACGCAGCCGCAAGCGACATAGACACACGCCCCCGCCGCCGCGCGGGGGCGCACCTCCCGAACAAAGGATACCCCCACCATGGCCCGTGACGCCGTTATCGTCTCCACCGCCCGCACGCCGATCGGCCGTGCCTACAAGGGCGCCTTCAACGCCACCCCCGGCGCGACCCTCGGCGCGCTGTCGCTGACCCCCGCGATCGAGCGCGCCAGGATCGACGCGGGCGAGATCGACGACGTGGTGTGGGGCTGCGTGCTCACCCAGGGCACCCAGTCGGGCAATATCGGCCGCCAGGTCGCGCTGCGCGCCGGTTGCCCGGTGACCGTCGCCGCCCAGACCATCGACCGCCAGTGCTCGAGCGGCCTGATGGCGATTGCAACGGCTGCCAAGCAGATCATCGTCGACAACATGGATATCGTCGTCGGCGGGGGTCAGGATTCGATCTCGATGGTGCAGACGCCGGAAATGCGCGTGTCGCCCGACCGCTCGCTGATCGCGATGCACAAGGACGTCTACATGCCGATGCTCGGCACCGCCGAGACGGTCGCCAAGCGCTACAACATCAGCCGCGAGGCGCAGGACGAATACGCCCTGCAGTCGCAGCAGCGCACCGCGGCCGCGCAGGAAGCCGGGCGCTTCGACGCCGAGATCGTGCCCGTCACCGCGACCATGGCGGTCAAGGACAAGGAGACCGGCGAGGTCAGCCAGCAGGAAGTGACCCTGTCGAAGGACGAGGGCAACCGCCCCTCGACCACGCTCGAAGGCCTCCAGAGCCTCCAACCGGTGATGGGCCCCGGCATGAACATCACTGCGGGCAACGCCTCGCAGCTGTCGGACGGTTCCTCGGCGGCGGTGTTGATGGAAGCCAAGATCGCCGCCCAGAAGGGCCTCGAGCCGCTCGGCCGCTATGTCGGCATGGCGGTGGCGGGCACCGAGCCCGACGAGATGGGCATCGGCCCGGTCTTCGCGATCCCCAAGCTGCTCAAGGCAACCGGGCTCAAGATGGACGACATCGGGCTGTGGGAACTCAACGAGGCTTTCGCGGTGCAGGTGCTCTACTGCCGCGACAAGCTCGGGATCGACAACGACATCCTCAACGTCAACGGCGGCTCGATCTCGATCGGCCACCCCTACGGCATGACCGGCGCGCGCTGCACCGGCCATGCGCTGATCGAAGGCAAGCGCCGCGGGGCGAAGTATGTGGTCGTCACCATGTGCGTCGGCGGCGGCATGGGCGCAGCGGGGCTGTTCGAGGTGTTCTGACAACGCCCCTCGCATTTTGCGAAATGAAGGCGGCGCGGGGGGCGACTCCCGCGCCGTTTTCGTATCGGGCGGGTGCATCGCCAAACGGCAGCTTTCGGGGTCCTTTGTCGTGAGGCCGAATGTCGGGAAGTGGGTGGAAAGGCGAATGGCGGCTGTTCTAGTTCTGCGTTGTCTTATCGCCGCCACGGCGAGAGACAACGGTAACGCGGCACATCTGTTGGCGAGCCCCGCTGGATGCTGAGCAAACCTCTCCCGATAAGATGACCGATCGACCGTTGGACCGCCGACTTGGACAGGCCAGTTGCGGTCGCGAGCCCTTGCAAGCTGATCGCCGTTTCACCCGACGCCCCTCCAAGGCGCAACAGTGCCAGGTAGGCGATATAGGCCGATGGCTTGCGGTCATGGCCGACCAAATCTGCCATCAAGGTGTCGATCACGTAGGCGTCGAGCATGACGGGGCTGCTTTTCATCGTGACTATAGTAATCATGGAACCGTTGCGCTGTGCAACCCGCCTGCTCATGGCTGGTGCAACAGAAGGGAAGCGTTCCATGATCATAGGCGTCAAATTTGTCAGCATACCCAGCAAGGATCAGGACCGCGCGCTCAGGTTCTACACAGAAAAGCTGGGATTCCGGCTTATCACCGATCAGCCGTTCAGCCCGGAGCAGCGGTGGATCGAGCTGCGGATCGGCAATTCCGACACGCGCTTTGTTTTGTTCACGCAGGATGGTGAGGAGGACAAGGTAGGCCAGACATTCAGCGGAGCGCTTGCCTGCGACGATGTTGAGGCGACGTACCGGCGATTGAGCGAACGTGGGGTCTCATTCGAGGCGCCGCCGACCAGCCAGCCATGGGGAACCTTCGCAGTGATGGTGGACTCGGAAGGCAATCGCTTCGTCTTGTCTTCAAGACACTGAGGGCTCGCGTATGTCAGAGAAAACCATAGCCGAGCGCCTCGAAGTCAAGCGCGAGCGGCGGTTGGCGTTGCTTAATGCGCCCGAGCACGTGGATCAGATGATCTGCGTGACTGATCGCCGCGCGGAAGTCGAAGTGGCCGATGTCACAGTTCTCTTTGCTCTGGATCGTGCAGCATTGAAGACGAAGCTTTCAGAGTTGCTGACGTCTACCACCCCGTCGGCAATCCTTTGGGTCGCTTACCCCAAGCTGAGTTCACCACTTGCAGGCGATCTCGACCGTGAGACCATCCGGAGCATTGCATCGGATCACGGAGTGAAGATCGTCAGCCAGATTGCGGTCAATAGAGATTGGTCTGCAATGCGATTGAAGCGCGACTGATTGTCGGCCGGGCGTGACCACTTCGGGGTCGTTTCCGGCACGGCAGCAATTTTCCGGAAGCGGGGCAAAGCTGCCCCTGCCGCTTTCCTACATCGCCTTGGAGCGGCAGTGTGCCGGCATGATCGATCCGCGCTCGCCCTGCCCGAAAACCGGCCCGCTGGCCGATGCTGCGGCGGGGCCGGGCTTTCCGCTTCTGGACAGTGTCTCATGTGTCTCCAACAGGCGCGCAGATGAACAGCCGGCGGCTGTCGCAGGCCGCCCGGCTCGACCGGGTGGGCAGGATGGCGTATGTTGTCCGCCGGTCGTGCGAGCCTAAAGCGGTCTGACCGCTTCGCGCCGGGGGAACGTGCCGTGAAACAGAGCCTCATCAACCTGATCCCGCCTGCCACCCTCGCAGGCATTCTCGCCTTCTGGGCCTATGCGCCGCAGGAATGGGTCGAAGGCCCCTGGGCGCTGCTCGCCGTGGGCCTCGGGACGCTGGCCTTCGTGCAGGGTCTCGAGTTCCTGTTCGAGCGGCACGCGGGCTGGCGGATGAACTGGCGCGAATTCGCCACCGACGTGTTCTACACCGCCTTCTACTACATCGTCATCGGCTGGCTCTCGGACACGCTGGTCAACGGCCCGCTCGTGCAGCTCAAGCAGGCCTGGGGCATCGGCACCCCGTGGCTCGCCGAACTGCCCTTCCTGGTGCAGGCGATGGTGGTGCTGTTTATCTTCGAGTTCGGCCAGTACTGGATGCACCGCGCGATGCACAACTGGCATCCGCTGTGGCTGACCCACGCGCCGCATCACCACCTCACGCAATTGAACGCGATGAAGGGCTTCATCGGCAATCCGATCGAGCTGTTCCTGATCAGCCTCGGGGTGATCGCGCTGCTCGATGTCGATCTGAACGCCCTGTTCGCCAGCTTCACCGTGGGCGGGGCGATCGCCACCTACGCCCACGCCAACGTCCGCGCCGACCCGCCGATCTGGTACGGGTTCTTCTTCACAACCATCCGCAACCACTCGCTGCACCACACCGCGACGAGCTACGAGGACACGCGCTGCAACTACGGCAATAGTGCAATCTTCTGGGACCGCGTGTTCGGCACCTATCGCGAGGGCGAATCCGCGATCGTCGGGCAGGGCGACCGGCGCCGCCTGTCGATCCCCGAGCAATGGCTGTTCCCGCTGCGCCCGGTGACCTCCGAAGCGCCCGCCGACGCGCCTCAGAACCCGTAGCGCACCCCCAGCCATAAGGTGCGCGGCACGCCGAGGTCGATCGATCCGCCCTGGTTGCGGGTGACGATCGTCTCGCCGGTGAGGTTCTCCCCCCGCAGCACCAGCGACAGCTTGCCCGCGAGCGGCGCGGCGAGGAAGGCGTCGAGCGTGGTCGCGGCCGGGAGCACGTAGGTTTCGAGATCGTCCTCGAACTGCGCCGAGACGTGGCGCAGCACGCCCGCCAGCTGCCAGCCCTCGGCGGGTCGCCAGCCGAGCGTCAGGCTGGCGGAGAATGCGGGGGTCTGCGAGGGACGCTTGCCGTCGAGCGCGCGCGAATCCCCCTCGCCCTCGACCTTCGCGTCGGTCCAGGCGAGCGAGCCGTCGAGGCTCACCTGCCCGAACTTCGCCGCCACGCTCGCCTCCACGCCCTGCGCCGCGATCGCCGGCAGGTTGCGCCGCTGGCGCAGGTTGGGGGCGATGGTGACGTTGGCGATGGCGTCCTTCACCCGGTTGTCGAAGGCGGTGAGCGAGAGGACGATGGCGTTGACCGGCTGCCAGTCGAACCCGACCTCGAACCCGCGCAGGCGCTCGTTGGCAAGCGCGGCATTGGCCTCGGTCACCACCGGGAACACCACGAAGGGGCGGTAGAGCTCGTTCAAGGTCGGCAGGCGCAAGCCGGTATAGGCCGCCGCGCGCAGGTCGAGCCGCCGCGTGGCGTAGAAGAGCGCCCCCGCGCGCCAGCTCAGCGCCCAGTCGGAACGGTCGGGCGCGATCAGCTCGCTCACCACCGCGCCGTCCGGATCGCGCGCGCGGTAGAAGCCGCCGGTCACGCTGCTGCGGTCGGCGCGCAGCCCGCCGTTGATGATGAGCGGCCCGATCTGCCAGTCGTCCTCGATGAAGATGCCGAGATCGGCGGTCGCGCCCCCGGCGCGGCGCCGCTCGGTGATCGAGCCGGAAAGGGCGCTGATCGCGTCCTCCTGCAACTCCCCCTCGGCGCGGCGCCAGTCGACGCCGATGCGCACATCATGGCCCTCGGCGATCGGCGGGCGCAGCTCGAACTTGCCGCCCGTGCCGGTCGACGGGGTGCGGCGCTGGTCGAGCACCGGGGTGAAGCGGCTCGAGGAGATCACCACGTTGCCGAAATCGCGCGCCTGGACATAGGCGAGCGCATCGAACTGCCATGGTCCGCGCCCGACGATCCGCAAGGACGCCTCCTGCCCCTCGCTGAGCGAATCCGCCCCCTCGAAGCGCAGCGTGCGCGTGTCGCGGAAGGCGGCGACGCGGGCCTGCAGCTCGATGTCCGGGGCGAGCGGCGCGACCCCGCGCACGGCGGCGCTCCAGCTGTCGAAACCGGCGCGCGCGCTGGCGGGGACGCGCTGGTCGGCGGGGGTGGTGAAGAAGCCGCGCCCGCGGTCCCAGCGCCCGCTCGCCACGGCAAAGCCGGCGCCGAGCCGCTGGGTCAGCACCCCGCTCGCCTCGGTCTCCTCGCGCTGGTTGATCGCCGCGCTGGCGAGGAGCGGCCCGGTCTGGCCGGGATCGGCGCTCTCCAGCTCGATCGTGCCCGCCAGCGCCCCCGCGCCGAACGGCCCGGACCCGCCGCCGCGCGTGACCCTCACCGCGCCCAGCGTCTCGGGCGGGATCGACGAGAGCGGGATGTAGCCGAAGAAGGGATCGGCAATCGGCACCCCGTCGAGCAGCACCAGCGCGCGGCTCGTGGCATTGCCGCCCAGCGCGCGCAGCGTCACCCCTTGCGCGCTGGGGTTCGAGGAACGGCTGTCCGAACGGCGAAACTGCTGGAAGCCCGCGACATTCCTCAGCACGTCCTCGATCCGGCCCGAGGGCGCGGTGACGATGGCGTCGCGATCGATCGTGGTGGTGGCGTAGATCCCGGTCGAGAGTGCCGGTTCGAGACCGCGACCGGTGACGATGATCTCGGGCTTCGCCTCATCGGGCGGCGCGTCCGCGTCCTGCGCCGCGAGCGGTGCGGTCAGCGCCAGCGCAAGGGCGCAGGCGGAGAGGCGGAAGGCAAGGTGCATCGGTTACTCTTGAAAACTCGCAGCGGGTCCCCGCGCGGGGGAGCATCACATCATCCGGCGCAGGACATTATCCTTGAGCAGGAAATGGTGGCGCAGCGCCGCCCCGACATGCAGCACCACCAGCGCGATCGTCACCCAGCCCATGATCTCGTGGCCTTCGTGGGCGATGCCGAAGATCGGGTCCTGCCGGGTCACGGCGAACTTGGGCACGGTGAAGATGCCGAACCACGAAATCGGATACTTGCCCGCGGAGGCGAATACCCACCCGGACAGCGGCAGCGCGAGGGTCAGCACGTAGAACAGCCCCTGCACCGCGCGCGCGGCCCATGCCTCGACCGGAGCGACGCTGCCGGGAAACGGCGGACGCTTCCAGGTGAAGCGCCATGCGATCCGCACCAGGGTCAGCCCCAGCACGGTGATGCCGATCGCCTCGTGGACGGGGATCAGGTCGATGCTGTCCTCGAGCGGCTCGTGAAGCAGCCCGATCGCCAGATTGGCGATCACCAGCACCGCGATCGTCCAGTGCAGCGCCCGCGCGCCGAGGTTGTAGCGCCGGTCCGCCGCGTTCATGGCCGGAACTCCGCGAGCGATGGTGCGGAACATGGGATCATGGGCGGGCTCCTTCCTTCGCTAGCGGGCGACGGGCTCCTATGTCCTCTCCGCAGCGCGGCAGCGCAAGCGCCGTGTGCAGCTTCTCCGCAGAAGAAGGGCGGAAATGGCAGGATCGCCGCCTGCACCTTCCAGCGCGCTCAACCCGCGTGGGCGGCGATCCATTCCTCGACCACCGGCGCGACCTTGGTGCGCCAGCGGCTGCCGTTGAAGATGCCGTAATGGCCCGCGCCCTCGGCCATATAATACCGCTTCTTCGCCTCGGGCAGGTTCGGGGTGAGCTTCAAGGCCGCCCTGGTCTGGCCGAGGCCGGAGATATCGTCGCGCTCGCCCTCGATTGCGAGCAGCGCCGTGTCGGTGATCCGGGTGATGTCCACGAGCTCGCCCTTGTGGCGGAACTCGCCCTTGGGGATCGAGTGCTTCTGGAACACCTCCTCGACAGTCTGGAGGTAGAACTCGGCGGTCATGTCGCAGACCGAGCGATATTCGTCGTAGAAATCCTTGGTCGCCTGCGCGCTCGCCTCGTCGCCGAGGGTGAGATGCTTGAACATCTCGTAGTGGCTCATCATGTGGCTCGACAGGTTCATGCTCATGAAGGCGGAAAGCTGCATGAAGCCGGGATAGACCCGCCGCCCCGCACCGGCATATTTCATCGGGACGGTCGCGATCACGCTCTGGCGGAACCATTCGATCGGCCGCTGCATCGCCATGTTGTTGACCACGGTGGGGCATTCGCGGGTGTCGATCGGCCCGCCCATCATCGTCAGCGTGGCCGGTGTCGCGGGGGATTTGCGGAGGTTCATCAGCGCCGTTGCGGCGAAGGCCGGGACGCTCGGCTGGCACACCGCCATCATGTGGATGCGCGCGCCGCTGGCCTCGCCATGGACGTGCTCGGCGAAGTCGATCAGGTAGTCGATATAGTCGTCGAGATCGAACTTGCCCGCGTCCTGCGGCACCATCTTGGCGTCGGCCCAGTCGGTGATGAACACCTCGGCACTTTCGAGCATCCGCTCCACCGTGCCGCGCAGGAGCGTGGCATAGTGGCCGCTCATCGGCGCGACGATCAGCAGGCGCGGACGGTCTTCCCCGGCGCCCTCGACCCGGAAGCGGACGAGATCGCCGAAGGGGCGCGACAGGACGGTCGATTGCACCACCTTGTGCGGCGCGCCCGCGATGGGGACCTCGGTGATGCCGAAATCGGGCTTGCCGTAATGCGCGGTGGCATGGGCGAACACGTCGAGTGCGCTCGCGGCCATCGGCCCCATGCCGAGATAGCCCAGGGGATTGGCCGGGTTGGACAGCATGCCCGCGCCGATCGAGGCCAGCGCGCTGGCGCTGTTCATCCAGCTGCGTTGCAGTTCATAGGCATGGTAAAGCATCGGGCAGGCCCCTCCGGCGACGAACGTTTGCGGCGCCTCTCTCCCGGGCGCCTGGGGACCACAGATGGGCCTTCGCGGCCCTTTGTGCAATGCACAATATTGCCGCAGATCGACGCCGTGCGTCGGCTTTGTTGCTTTTTGCACGTGAAATTCGCCGCCGGCGTGGCTAGATCGGCTCCGTGATGCAGGGCGATACACCCCAGGCCGCGGGCGCGGCGCAGGATGCCGAGGACGGAGCCGCGCTGCCGGTTCTCCCCGGCGCGGGCGAGGACACGGCCGAAACCGGCTCCGAAGGCGGGGACAAGCCGCCCAAGTCCCGCTCGCTCGCCCCGCTGCGGATGATCTACGGCATCGCGCTCCGATATCCGCGCCAGATCGCCTTCGCGCTAGCCGCGCTGGTGATCACCTCGGCGGCGACGCTGGCGATCCCGTGGCGCTTCAAGGTGATCGTCGACGGCGCCTTCTCCGGCGGTGCCTCGACCGCGGAGATCGCCCGCGCTTTCGAATACCTGCTGATGATCGTGGTGGTGCTCGGCTTTGGCACGGCGCTCAGGTTCTATTTCGTGAGCTGGCTGGGCGAACGGGTGGTCGCCGACCTGAGGCTCGCGGTGCAGAAGAACCTGTTGCGCCTCTCGCCCGGCTTCTACGAGGTCAACAGCCCCAAGGAGATCTCCAGCCGGATGACCTCGGACACCGCGATCATCGAAAACGTGGTGGGCACCACGGTGTCGGTGGCGCTCAGGAACACGCTGACGGCGATCGGCGGCATCGGCCTGCTGCTTTATCTCGCGCCGACGCTGACGATCGGGCTGCTGGTGGGCATCCCGCTGGTGATCGCGCCGATCGTGTTCTTCGGCCGCCGCATCCGCAGCGTCTCGCGCTCCAGCCAGGACCGCATCGCCGATGTCGGCGCCTATGTCACCGAAGTGCTCTCGGCGATGAAGATCGTGCAGAGCTTCGGGCAGGAGCGGCGCGAGGGCGAACGCTTCGGCACGGTGGTGGAGAACACCTTCGCCACCGCCAAGAAGCGCATCCTGCTGCGCGCGGCGATGACCTCGGTGGTGATCGTGCTGGTGTTCGGCGGGGTGACGCTGGTGATGTGGCGCGGCGCGCTGGCGGTCGCCTCGGGCGACATCAGCGGCGGCACCATCGCCGGCTTCGTGCTCACCGGCGGGCTGGTGGCGGGCGCGCTCGGCTCGCTCACCGAGGTCTATGGCGATCTGCTGCGCGGTGCGGGCGCGGCGAGCCGGCTTGCCGAACTGCTCGAGGCGCGGCCCGAGGTCGCACCCCCGGCGCGCCCCGAACGCCTGCCCGAGCCGCCGCGCGGGAGCCTGTCGTTCCGCAACGTCACCTTCCGCTACCCGGCACGGCCCGAGGTCGCGGCCTTGAAGGATTTCACGCTCGAGATCGAGCCGGGCGAAACCGTCGCCATCGTCGGCCCCTCGGGCGCGGGCAAGTCGACGATCTTCCAGCTGGTCGAACGCTTCTACGATCCGCAGGGCGGGACGATCCGCCTCGACGGCGTGCCGCTCACCAAGGCCGACCCGGCCGATGTGCGCGCGCGGATCGCGCTGGTGCCGCAGGACGGGGTGCTGTTCAGCGCCAATGCCCGCGACAACCTGCGCTACGGACGCTGGGACGCGAGCGATGCGGATATCTGGCAGGCGGCCCGCGCCGCCAATGCGGAGAACTTCCTCAAGGGCCTGCCGCAGGGGCTCGACACCTATCTCGGTGAAGGCGGGACACAGCTTTCGGGCGGCCAGCAGCAACGCGTCGCGATCGCCCGCGCGCTGCTGCGCGATGCGCCGATCCTGCTGCTCGACGAGGCGACCAGCGCCCTGGACGCCGAGAGCGAGCAGCTCGTCCAGCAGGCGCTCGACGGGCTGATGAAGGACCGCACCACGCTGGTCATCGCCCACCGCCTCGCCACGGTGCGCGCCGCCGACCGGATCGTGGTGCTCGACGAGGGCCGGATCGTCGAACAGGGCACGCATGATGCGCTGACCCGCGCGGGCGGGCTCTACGCGCGCCTCGCCCGGCTGCAATTCGCCGCCGACGCGGCTTGAACGGGCCGGAACTGGGGCGCTTTTCGACGAATGACCATGTCAGCCTGACCAAGGGCAACCTTTCGCGCGCCCGCGCGTTAGGGACAGTCATCCGAATGACTTACTTCCCGGGGACTCCAGACATGATCCGCAAGACCGCCCTTCTCGGCGCCAGCCTCGCTGCGCTGTGCCTCGCCGCACCCGCCATCGCCGCCGGGGCCGACACCGACGCCGACCGGCCCGCCGCCGGCATCGCCCGCCTCCAGGACGACAGCGGCGACGCGGCCTCCGCCACCCCGACCATGAGCTTCGGCACCTGGGGCGTCGACACCACGATGCTCGACCAGGACATCGATCCGGGCGACGACTTCTTCGCATACGTCAACCAGCGCTGGCTCGATGCCAACCCGCTGCCGCCCGAATACAGCCGCTTCGGCGCCTTCACCCTGCTGAGCGAGAAGAGCACCACCGACGTCAAGGCGCTGCTGGACGATCTCGCCGCCAAGGACCCCGCGACGCTGTCGAACGACGAGCGCCGGATCCTGTCCGCCTACCAGGCCTATCTCGACACCGATGCGATCGATGCCGCCGGGCTCGCCCCGGCGCGCCCCTATCTCGACGCGATCGTCGGCGCGACCACGCTCGACCAGCTCGCGCAGCTGTGGGCCAAGCCCGGCTACGCCAGCCCGATCGGCGGCGCGGTGAGCGTCGATGCCAAGGAGCCCGACCGCTATGTCGCCTATGTCGGCTTCGGCGGGCTCGGCCTGCCCGACCGCGACTACTATCTCGACACCTCGGAAAAGGGCCGCGAGATCCAGGCCAAGTACAAGGACTACCTCGCCTTCCTGCTCGGCGAGGCGGGCTACCAGGACCCCAGGGCCGCGGCCGAGGCGGTCTATGCCTTCGAGGACCGCATCGCGCGCACCGTCGCGTGGGACCGCGCGGTGCGTCGCAACCGCGACCTCACCTATAACCGCGTCTCGTCCGAGGAGATGGCGGCGATGGCGGGCAAGGTGCCCGTGCTCGAGATGCTTTCGGCGATCGGCCTCGACAAGAGCCCGACCTATGTCGTCAGCCTGATGCCGCCGACGCCCGAGGAGGTGAAGGCGCTCGGCCTCGACGCCGCGACCCTCGCCAAGATCGGCAAGGGCCTGCCGGGCATGTTCGAGCTGCTCGGCGAAACCCCGGTGGCGACGCTGCAGGCGTGGACGATCAAGGAGTTCCTGTCGGACAACGCGGCGGTCCTGCCCAGCCGCTTCGACGAGGCAAGCTTCGACTTCTACGGCAAGACCCTGCGCGGCACCCCCGAACAGCGCCCGCGCTGGAAGCGCGCGATCGGCGAGGCCGAGGGGCTGCTCGGCGAGCTGATCGGCAAGGAATATGTCGCGCGCTACTTCCCGCCCGAGAACAAGGAAGCGATGGACAAGCTGGTCGCCAACCTGCGCGTCGCGCTCGGCCAGTCGATCGACGAGATCGACTGGATGAGCGAGGAAACCAAGAAGCAGGCGCACGCCAAGCTCGACAGCTTCGATCCCAAGATCGGCTACCGCCCCAATCTCGAGACCTATGATGGTCTTGCCATCGACGCGGACGATCCGATCGCCAACCGCATGGCCTCGGCCAAGTGGGAACAGGCCGACAATGTCGCCAAGCTCGGCCAGCCGATCGACCGCACCGAATGGGGGATGCTGCCGCAGACGGTGAACGCCTATTACAACTCGGTGAAGAACGAGATCGTCTTCCCCGCCGCGATCCTGCAGCAGCCCTTCTTCGCGCTCACCAACGACGTCGCGGTCAATTACGGCGCGATCGGCGCCGTCATCGGTCACGAGATGGGTCACGGCTTCGACGACCAGGGATCGAAATCGGATGCCACCGGCGCGCTCAGGAACTGGTGGACCGACGCCGACCGCAAGGCCTTCGACAAGCTCGGCGACGCGGTGGTCGCGCAGTACAACGCCTTCTGCCCGCTCGACGAGGGCAAGACCTGCGTCAACGGCCGCCTGACGCTGGGCGAGAACATCGGCGACCTCGGCGGCCTCAGCATGGCCTACCGCGCCTACAAGATCGCCACCCAGGGCAAGGATGTGCCGGTGATCGACGGACTGAGCGGCGACCAGCGCTTCTTCATCGCCTGGGCGCAGGTGTGGCGCTCGGCGCAGCGCGAGGAGAACTACCGCACCCGCCTGCGCACCGACCCGCACAGCCCCGAGGAATACCGGGTCAACGGCGTCGTCCGCAACCTCGACGAATGGTACAAGGCCTTCAACGTCAAGCCGGGCGATGCGCTCTACATCCCGCCGGAAAAGCGCGTGCGCATCTGGTAAGCCCCCTCCGAGGCCCGCCCGATGATCCGGGCGGGCCTTTTCGGTTTGACACCTCGCGCGCTCTCGGCAAAGCGCCTCGCCCATGACCGACATCATCGCCGCGATCCTGCTGGGCATCCTCGAGGGGCTGACCGAGTTCCTGCCGGTTTCCTCGACCGGGCACCTGATCCTCGCCACCGAGCTCTTGGGCTTCGACCAGAACGACTGGGAGGTGTTCAACATCGCCATCCAGCCCGCGGCGATCCTCGCGATCGTGGTGCTCTACTGGCGCACCTTCTGGGACGTGGCCAAGGGGCTGCTCGGCTTCGAGAGGGGCGCGCTCGCCTTCGTGCGCAACCTGCTGGTCGCCTTCTTCCCGGCGGTGATCCTCGGCCTCGCCTTCGGCGACGTGATCGAGACCATGCTCGGCAATGCGGTGCTGGTGTGCTGGTCGCTGATCGTCGGCGGCGTCGCGATCCTCGCCATCGAGCGCTGGGCCAATCCGCCCGCGACCGGCGCAGGCGTGGCGGGCGTGCCGCTGCGCACTTCGGTGCTGGTCGGGCTGGTCCAGTGCCTCGCGATGATCCCGGGGGTGAGCCGTTCGGGCGCGACGATCCTCGGCGCGATGGCCTTCGGGGTGGACCGCAAGACCGCGGCAGAGTTCAGCTTCTTCCTCGCCGTCCCGACGCTCAGCGGGGCGACGGTTTACCAGCTCGCCAAGCACGGGGCGGCGATGACGCCGCACGATCTCGAACTGATCGCGATCGGATCGGTGGTCGGTTTCCTCACTGCGCTGGTGGTGGTGAAGCTGTTCGTCGCGGTGGTGACCCGCATCGGCTTCGCGCCCTTCGCATGGTACCGCATCGTGATCGGCGCCGCGGGCCTTGCCTGGCTGACCTTGCGATAGGTGCAACTGTCCCGGAACCAGCGGCGCGCCCGTCGGTTGGAGAGTCAGGGCGGCATTCCGTCGCCCCCGAGGAGACGAAGACGCAACATGGCCTTGCTGGTGCTGATCGTGCTGGGAGCGACGCTGGGGTGGCTCGCCTCGATCCTCGCGCGCACCGAGGCGCCGGGCGCGATCCTGCGCCAGATCGGGCTCGGCGTGGCGGTGTCGCTGGCGGCGGGCGGCTTTGCCAATGGCGGGACGATGCTCGGCAGCCTGTCCTTCGCCGCGCTCGGCATTGCGCTGGCTGCAACGCTCGTCGCGCTGGTGCTCTACCACGCGGTGGTGCGCAAGGTCCTCGCCTAGACCGCCTCCGGACCCTTCCCGGACCGCTCCAGACGCTTCCTAGACCGGGTTCGCCCCGCTGCCGCGCCCGCCGCGCAGGTGGTATTCCTGGGTGCCCCGGTGCAGCACGTTGTCGACGTCGATCACCGCCGCGTTGGCATAGGTGAAGCCTGCCGGAAGGCTGCGGTAGAGCCGGTCGAAATCGCGCTCGACCGTCTGGCGGTAGAGATCCTCGAAGCTCTCGATCACGAAATAGGTCGGCTGCAGGTCGCTGATCACGTAGTCGGTGCGCATCACCCGGTCGACGTTGAGCATGATGCGGTTGGGGCTCTGCCCTTCGACCGCGAAGCGCGCCTCCCTCGGGCCCGAGAGGATTCCCGCCCCGTAGGCACGAACGCCGTCCTCTTCCTCGATCAGCCCGAACTCGACCGTGTACCAGTAGAGCGCGCCCAGCGCCTTCAGGCGGTTGTAGCGCATCGCCTTCCACCCGGCGCGGCCATATTCCTGCATGTAGTCGGCGAACACCGGATCGGTGAGCATCGGGACGTGGCCGAACACGTCGTGGAACACGTCGGGTTCCTCGATGTAGTCGAAGGTCTCGCGGGTGCGGATGAAATTGCCCGCCGGAAAGCGCCGGTTGGCGAGGTGCCAGAAGAACACGTGATCGGGGATCAGCATCGGCACCGGCACCACCGACCAGCCGGTGAGCGCACCCAGTTCCGCGGACAGCTGGCCGAATTCGGGCACCCCGCCGCGCCCAAGATCGAGCTTCTCGAGCCCCGCCATGAAGGCGCTCGCCGCGCGGCCCGGAAGCACCTCCATCTGGCGGGCGAAGAGATCGTCCCACACCGCGTGATCCTCGGCCGTGTAATCGGTCTGCGCCGGTTCGAGCCAGTCCTCGCCGACATGCGCGGGCCGGGCGAGCGGCGCGGTGAAGACATCCGCCGACATTTGCGGCAGGGTGGAAAAATCGGGCTGGGGGTCTGCGATGCTGGCCATGTCGTTGCAGATGATACTATCACCCGCGTGCGACAAGGACAAACGGGGAGGTGGCGCAATGGGCATGAAACGCGGCGAATACGAGGAAGCGCTCGAACCGCTGACGCTCGACCTCGTCAGCATGGCGCGCTGGGCGCGGGCGACGGGGGCGCGGATCGTGGTGCTGTTCGAGGGCCGCGACACCGCGGGCAAGGGCGGCGCGATCGGCGCGGTGCGCGACCGGCTCAATCCGCGCCAGTGCCGCACCGTGGCGCTCGCCAAGCCGAGCGAGGCGGAACAGACCCAGTGGTATTTCCAGCGCTATGTCGCGCACCTGCCGAGCGCGGGCGAGATCGTGCTGTTCGACCGATCGTGGTACAACCGCGCCGGCGTGGAGCGGGTGATGGGCTATTGCAGCGAGGACGAGGCCGAGGCCTTCCTGCGCCAGGTCCCGGTGTTCGAGAAGCTGCTGGTCGACGACGGCATCCTGCTGTTCAAGTACTGGCTGACCACCGATCAGAACCGCCAGGAAGAACGCCTGCGCGAACGGCTTGATGATCCGCTGAAGCGCTGGAAGCTGTCGCCGGTCGATCTCGCCGCGCGCGACAAATACGAGGAATACACCCGCGCGCGCGAGGCGATGCTGGCGGCGACCCACACGCCCCATGCGCCGTGGACGCTGGTCGATTTCAACGACCAGAAGCGGGGGCGGCTGACCCTGATCCGCGACCTCTTGAGCCGCATTCCCGACACCCGCGTGGAGCCGCCCGAAATGGACTTCCCCGCGCTCGGTCACCCGCCGCTCGCCGAACGCTTCGCGGTGCTGAAGCCGATCCCCGATTTCCCCGTGAAGGACTAGATCGCGGCGCTCGCCGCCATCACCTGCCGCCCGTCGGCCGCGAAGGCGCCGAGTTCAAAGCCTTCTTCGCCCTGCCGCATGACGAGGTGCAGCAGATCGCCCGCAATTGCCGGGGAGAGCCCGCGAAAGGCAAAGCTGCGCAGCCGGTTCTCGCCCAGTTCGCGCGCGGTGAGCCCAAGCAGCAGGCTGGCGGTCAGCGGCCCGTGCACCACCAGCCCGCGATAGCGTTCCTCGCCGCGGGCATAGGGCGCATCGTAATGGATGCGGTGGCTGTTGAAGGTCAGCGCGGAGAAGCGGAACAGCAGCACCGGCGAGGGGGTGAGCGCGCTGTGCGCCTCCCATGCGGACTTGTCGAAACGGGCGCTGCCCGGCTCGGGCGGGGTCAGGGGCGCATCGGGCGCGGCCGCCTCGCGATAGACCAGCGTCTGGGTCTCGATCACCGCGACGGTGCCGTTTGCCTTGGTGACGTGCTCGACATCGACGAAGGCGAGGCGGCCCGACCCGCCCTCTTTCTCGCTTACCGAGGCCACTTTGCTGCGGCGTTCGATCGCCGCGCCGATGGCGATGGGAGCGAGGAACTGCATTGTCGAGGATGCCCACATCCGCCGCGGCATGGGAAAGGGCGGGAGGAAGCTGTCGGCGCTGTCGTCGCGCGCCGGGTGTCCGTCGCGCCCCAGCGCGGCGGTGGGAACTTGCGGGGTGCAGAGCGCGAAGTGGATGCCCTGCGGCATGATCCTCGCCGGCGGCCTGTCGCGGTCGAAGGTCGCGAGCCAGCGGTTGGCAAGCCCCTCGTCGAGCCGGTCGGCGGCGTGCGTCTCGCGCCCGATCCAGGCCGAAAAGTCGCTCACGCCGCGCGCTCGAACACCGCGGCGATGCCCTGCCCGCCGCCGATGCACATGGTCTCCAGCCCGTAGCGCACCCCGCGCCGGTGCATCTCGTGGGCCATGTCGGCAAGGATGCGGCCCCCGGTCGCGCCGATCGGGTGGCCGAGGCTGATGCCCGAACCATTGACGTTGAGGATCTCGCGGCGGCTGTCATCGTCCGACCAGCCCCAGCCCTTGAGCACGGCGAGCACCTGCGGGGCGAAGGCCTCGTTGAGTTCCACGAGGCCGATGTCGTCCCACGAATAGCCCCGACGCGCGAACAGGCGTTCCACGGCAGGCACCGGGCCGATGCCCATGCGCGAAGGGTCGCAGCCCGCCGCCGCCCAGCCGCCGAACCACAGCATCGGCGTGAGGCCCAGCTCCTCTAGCTTGTCCTCGGCGACGACGAGGCACGCCGCCGCCGCATCGTTCTGCTGGCTGGCATTGCCCGCAGTGACGATCGCTGCCGGATCGCGCCTGCCGTCGATCGGGGCAAGCTTGCCGAGCGTTTCCATGCTGGCATCGGCGCGGTAGCCCTCGTCAAGGTCGAAGATCACCGGATCGCCGCGCCGCTGCGGGACGGCGACGGGGACGAGCTGCTCGGCGAACTTGCCCTCCGCCCAAGCGCGGGCCGCGTTCTGGTGCGAGCGCACCGCGAAGGCGTCGGCTTCCTCGCGGGTGATGCCGTAATCCTTGGCGAGGTTCTCGGCGGTCTCGATCATGCCGGTGATGACCCCGAACCGCTCGATCGGCTGGCTCATCAACCGCCCGCGGGTGAGGCGGTCGTGCAGCTTCATGTCGCCCATCCGCACGCCGCCGCGCAGGTCGGTGGTGTAGTGCTCGACGTTCGACATCGATTCCACGCCGCCTGCGACCACGACATCGGCCATGCCGGTCTCGATCATCATCGCCGCCGTGGCAACCGCCTGCACGCCTGAGCCGCAGCGGCGGTCCAGCTGAAACCCGGGCACCTCGAGCGGCAGGCCGGCCGCGAGCCAGCTCCAGTGGCCGATCGCGGGCGCCTCGCCATTGCCGTAGCCTTGGCTGAAGACGACATCGTCGACCCGCTCGGGGTCGATGCCGCTGCGCTCGACCAGCGCCTTCAAGATCACCGCACCCAACTGGCCCGCGTTCATGCTGGAAAGCCCGCCGAGGAACTTGCCCACCGGGGTGCGAAGCGGCGAAACGATGGCGGCACGTCTGGTCATCGTGAATCCTTGTCAGAAAGAGCGACGGTCCCCGCATCCACCAGCTTGCCGATCGTGCCCGAGGACAGGCCGAGCTTTCCGGCGAGCACCTCCTCGGAATGCTCCCCGAGATAGGGCGCGGGCCGGGGATCGCCGACATCGCGTCCGGGGAAGTTGGCGAAGCTGCGGGTGGCGGGATAGGCGAAGCCCGAGGGGTTGGCGGGCGAGGGGCCGAACAGCGGGTTGTCCGCGACCAGCACCGGGTCCTGCGCGGCCTCGTGGGCGGTGCGGTAACGCTCGAAGGTGCAGCCCTCGGCCCCCATGCGCGCGGCGAGGCTTTGGTAGTCCAGCGCGTCCGCCGCCTGCTGGAACAGGTCGAACAGGCGGTGGCGGTGTTGGAAGCGCGGCGTGTCCCCGTCGGCGAAGCGCACGCCGAGCTCCGCCTCGAGCGCGGCCATGCCCTCGCCCACCCCGAAGGCCTTCACCAGCCCGTTCCACTGCTTGGGCGTCAGCGCGGCGACCATGAAGCGCACCCCGTCACGGCTGCGGAAATCGCGCCCGAAGGCGCCCCAGATCGCATTGCCGAGCCGCTCGCGATCCGCCCCGCGATAGAGCATCTCGGCCATCGTTCCCGAATTGGCGAGCGTCCCGATGGCGACGTCGCCCAGCGGCACGCGCACCTCGCTGCCCTCGCCCGTGCGGTCGCGGTGATGGAGCGCGGCAAGCATCGCGAAGGCGCTATAGGCACCGGTGATGAAGTCCCAGGCGGGTAGCACCTGGTTGACCGGCGGCGCTTCTGCCGGGTCCCACTCCTCCGGGCCGCACATCAGCGGGTAGCCGGCGGCGGCGTTCACGGTGAAATCCATCGCCTGCCGCCCGTCGTGCCAGCCCATGATGCGCAAGCTGATCATGTCCGCCCGCTTCGCCTGCATCGCGGCGTGGGAGAGGAAGCTCTGCTCCGGCAGGTTGGTGATGCACTGGCCCACCTTGGCCGCCAGTTCGACCAGCAGTTCGCGCCCCTCGCCCGACTGCAGGTCGAGCGCGACCGACTTCTTGGCGCGGTTGAGGTTCTCCCACGAGAGGCTGCGCCCCTCGCGGGTAAGCATATAGCGGTTATAGTCGAGCCCGCCCGCCTTGTGGTCGACGCGGATCACCTCCGCACCCAGTTGCGCGCAGTAGAGCCCGGCGGTGGGGGAGGCGACGAAGCTGGAAACCTCGACGATGGAGAGGTCGTTGAGGAGGTTATACATTCCCCCTCCACTCGCGCAGCATGTGCTTGGCGATCTGGAGCTGGAGGATCTGCGTGGTGCCCTCGTAGATGCGGTAGATGCGCGCATCGCGGAAGAACCGCTCGGCGTCGTATTCGGCGAGGTAGCCCGCCCCGCCATAGACCTGCACCACCCGGTCGACCACGCGGCCGCACATTTCCGAGGCGAACACCTTGAAGGCCGCCGCCTTGACAAGGATGTTCTCGCCCCGGTCGGCGCGGGCGGTCACATCCTTCATCATGCTCTCTGCGGCGTAGATCTCGATCTCGCTGTCGGCGAGCATCTGCTGGATCAGCTGGAAATTGGCGATCGGCTCGCCGAAGGCCTTGCGCTCGTTGGCGTAGCGCAGCGCGGAATCGAGCGCGCGGCGGGCATAGCCGGTCGCCGCCGCGCCGACCGAGATGCGCCCGTTGTCGAGGCTCTTCATCGCGAAGACGAAGCCCTTGCCGGTCTCCCCGCCGAGCAGCGCGTCGCCCGGCACGCGCACGTCGTCGAGCATGATGTCGGAGATGTGGCTGCCCGACTGGCCCATCTTGCGGTCGGGCGATCCGGTCGAGACGCCGGGCGTGTCCATCGGCACCAGGAACGCGCTGACATGGGCGTTCTTGGGCAGCGCCTCCTTGCTGGTGCGCGCCATGATGAGGGCGACATCGGCGTGGGGGGCGTTGGTGATGTAGCGCTTGGTGCCGTTGAGGATCCAGCCGTTGCCGTCGGGGTCGGGAACGGCGGTGGTCGCCATGGCGGCGGAATCGCTGCCCGAGCCCGGTTCGGTGAGGCCGAAACAGGCGATCCTGCCTTCCGCGATCCTGGGATACCATTCGGCCTTCTGGGCCTCGGTCGCGCCGTTCTTGAGCGCGCTCGAAAACATCCCGACATTGATCGAGAAGATCGAGCGATAGGCGGGCGCGGCATAGGCCATGATGTTCACGACGCGGGCATATTGCGTCATGTTGAGGCCCGCCCCGCCATATTCCTCGGGCACCGAGAGGCCGAACAGGCCCATCTCGCGCATCTCGTTCAGGATGTCGTCGGGGATGCGGTCCTCGGCGATCACCTGCGGCTCGGCGGGGATCAGCCGCTCGCGGACATAGCGGGTGAGCTGCTCGGCGAATTGTTCGAAGGTCTCCTCGTCCATACCGGGATTGGCGGGCGCGGAAAGGGTGCTGGGGGCATTCATGGCAGATGGTGTCCTTCGGGATCGGCGCGGCGGCGCCGGGTCAGGCGCGGTGCGACAGGTTCACTGGCGGCGCTGCGCGGGGCTGTCGCCTGTCATTTCGGCAGGCGCGGGGACCGTCGGCGTCGCCTCGGGAGGGAGCGCTTGCGCCGGCAGGCGGCGGGCATCGAGCATCGCGGCGGCATCGTCGAGCGCCTCGGCCTCGCCCTTGCTGACCCCGCCGGGCGGCGCGGCGGCGCCGCTGCCGCAGCCCGCGAGCAACGCCGCGAGCGCGGTGAGGAGCAGCAGGCGCGGCATGGCGCAGCGCGGCCTATTCGCTCGGCGCCTGCGCCGCGGCGGCGGCTTCGGCGGCGACATCGGCGGCCGCATCGGCTGCCTTCTCGGCGTTCACTTCGGCAGGCGTCGCCGCGGTTTCGGGTGCCTCGGTCGCGGTCGCCTCGGGATCGGCGACCGGCTCGTCCGAAAGCCCCTCGAGCGCCTCGTCGGCAGGCATCTCCACGGTGTCGGCGCTCGCCTCGGTCGAGGCATCGTCGGAGCTGCCGCAGGCGGCGAGCATGAGCGTGGCGACGCCGAGCGCGGCGGCCAGGCTGGCGCGGGTGTTCATCGAAATATCTCCTCTCATCGGTTCGCGGTGCCGGACGCGCGCCCGGCGACAATGCGCGAGGGTTTAGCCAAGCCTTGGGGGCAAGGCCAAGCGGCAAATCGCCCCTTAACCAATCGCGGCCTATGATCGCCGACATGATCCGCCTGTCTGCCGCCGCGCTCGCCGCCCTCGCCCTTCCGCTCGCCGCCGCTGCCACCGCGCAGGCGGATGCAGGCGCCTTCACCGTCGTCGAGACCGGACGCAGCTTCGCCAGCCTGCAGGCCGCGGTGGACGCGATCGGCAATGCCCGCGCAACGATCCGCATCGCGCCCGGCACATACCGCCAATGCGCGGTGCAGCAGGCCGGCGTGATCGTCTACGAGGCCGCCGGGCCGGGCAGCGTCACGCTCTCGGGGAGGGCCTGCGAGGGCAAGGCGGCGCTGGTGCTGCGCGGCACGGGGGCGGAAATCCGCGGGCTGACCTTCTCCGGCATCGCCGTGCCCGATGGCAACGGCGCAGGCATCCGGCTCGAGGCGGGCGCGCTCAACGTAGCCTATGCGCGCTTCGAGGACAGCCAGCAGGGCATCCTCACCGCCAATGATCCGGGGGCGCGCATCTACATCACCCGCTCGACCTTCTCGGGGCTGGGCACCTGCGAGAATTCCGCGGGCTGCGCCCATTCGCTCTATGTCGGCAATTACGGCGCGCTGACCGTGCGCGAGAGCCGCTTCGAACGCGGCACCGGCGGCCACTATCTCAAGGCGCGCGCCGCCGAGGTGACGATCGAGGACAACAGCTTCGACGACGCGAACGGGCGCGCCACCAATTACATGATCGACCTGCCTGCCGGCAGCCGGGGCCGCATCGCGGGCAACTGGTTCGTGCAGGGGCGCGACAAGGAGAACTATTCGGCCTTCATCGCGCTGGGCGCGGAAGATCTGCTCCACCCCTCGGCGGGCCTCAGGATCGAGAACAACGAGGCCCGCTTCGTCCCCGGCCTTAGCCGCCAGAGCGTCTTTCTCGCCGATTGGACGGGCGAGCGCGTGGTGATGCTGGGCAACCGCCTCGCGGACGGCATCCGCCAGTACGAGGCGCGCTAGATCAAGAGATGCCCCGAGCGATCCCGCTTGGTGGCGAGATAGCGGGCGTTGTGGGGGTTTTCGGGGAGTTGGTGCGGCACCCGCTCGCTCACCATGATCCCCGCCGCTTCGAGCGCAGCGACCTTGGCCGGGTTGTTGGTCAGCAGCCGGATCGTGGTCGCCCCGAGCAGTTCGAGCATCCGCGCCGCCACCGGGAAATCGCGCGCTTCATCCGGCAGGCCGAGGCGCTGATTCGCCTCCACCGTGTCGAAGCCCTGATCCTGCAGGCGATAGGCGCGAAGCTTGTTGACGAGGCCGATCCCGCGCCCCTCCTGCCGCATGTAGAGCAGCACGCCCCAGCCGCCGTTGTCCTGCGCCTCATGCGCCATCGCATGGATCGCGGCGTCCAATTGCGGGCCGCAGTCGCACTTGAGGCTGCCGAGAATGTCGCCCGTCAGGCACTCCGAATGGAGCCGCACCAGGGGCTGACGGTCGCCCGACTGCCGGCCGATGACGAGCGCGACGTGTTCGCGCAGGTCGGCGGCGGAGCGGAAGGCGACGATCTCGGCATCCTCGCAGGCCGAGACCGGCAGGCGCGCGCGGGTGACGATTCGCAGGGCTCCCGCATGGGAATAGGCGGCGAGGTCGCTTGCGGCGACCGGCACCGCTTCGCCCGCCTCCGCCGGATCGACGAGGAAGGCGGGCAGGATCCCCGCGATCCGCGCCAGTTCGAGCGCGGCGCGGGCGGTCTCCTCGCAGTCGAGCGCCACCGCCTTGAACGGGCCTTTCAGCGGATTGCCGAGATCGAGCGCCGGATCGGCGATCGGCAGGGCATCGCGCAGGGTGAAGTCCTCCCCGCCCGCGATTAGCACCGGATGATGCGGCACCGCCGCCTCGCGCTGGTTGGCGAGTTTCAGGGTGGCGGCGCGCGCGGCGGAGATCAGCATCCGCGGCGCGCTCGCTCCTTGTGCGATGGCGGTTTCGACCGGCAGCAGAACCGCCCCCCCGTCGAAGGCGAGCGGCCAGCCGTGCCGCAATGCGTCCACCGCCTGCGCGGCGCGCAGGGCAGGCGAGGCCGCGCTCAGATGTCGAACTCCGTCACCAGCGGCACGTGGTCGGAGGGCTGCTCCCACGCCCGCGCCTCCTCCAGCACGCGGTGGCCCGTCGCCTGTTTCGCCACTTCGGGCGAGGCCCACATGTGGTCGAGCCGCCGGCCCTTGTCGTTCTCCTGCCACTTGGGATTGCGGTAGCTCCACCAGGAGTAATAGCGCTCCGGGTGCGGCACGTGCGCGCGCCCGATATCGACCCAGCCGTGCGCGTCGCGGAACTTGCCCAGCGTCTCGACCTCGACCGGCGTGTGGCTGACGACCTTGAGGAGCTGCTTGTGGCTCCACACGTCGCTTTCGAGCGGGGCGATGTTGAAATCGCCGACGATCAGCGTGGGAGCATCGAGCTTGTCCGCCCAGGCCGTCATCCGCCCGAGGAAATCGAGCTTCTGGCCGAACTTGGGGTTCACCTCGCGGTCGGACACGTCGCCGCCGGCGGGGACATAGACGTTCTCGATCAGCAGGTCCCTGCCGACCACCTCGACCCCGATGTGCCGCGCCTCGCCATTGTCCTGCCAGTCGTGGCGGGCGACCTCGCGGATCGGCACGCGGCTGACGGTGGCGACGCCGTGATAGCCCTTCTGCCCGCTCACCGCCTGATGGGTGTAGCCCAATGCCGCCAGCGCCTCGGCGGGGAACAGGTGGCTCTCGCACTTGATCTCCTGCAGGCACAGGATGTCCGGCGCGGACTCGGTCAGCAGCTTCTCGATGAGACCCACGCGCAGGCGCGCGGAGTTGATGTTCCAGGTGGCAACGGACAGCATGGGCGCAGGACTTAGGGCGACCTGCAACAAACTTCCACCTTTCACTTTAAGGACGCATTCAGGCGCGATAGGGCGTGGGCACAGCTTTCGGAGACCCTCATGACCCGCACCATCCTCGCCGCCCTGCTGTTCACCACCGCCGCTGTCCCGGCCTTCGCCGAGGATGCGCCGCAGGAGCCGCACGCCAAGAACGTCATCCTGTTCATCGGCGACGGCATGGGCATCTCGACCATCACCGCCGCGCGCATCTACGAAGGCCAGAAGCGCGGGGAGACCGGTGAGGAAAACAGCCTGAGTTTCGAGCGATTCCCCGACGTCGCGCTGGTCAAGACCTACAACACCAACGCCCAGGTGCCCGACAGCGCGGGCACCGCCACCGCGCTCAACACCGGGGTCAAGACCCGCATCGGCGTGCTCGGGATCGGGCCGGAGGCGACCCGCGGGGTGTGCCGCGAGGCGCTCGCCCATCCGCTGCCGCTGATCGGCGAGGAAGCCAAGAAGCGCGGCCTCGCGCTCGGCATCGTCACCACCACCCGCATCACCCACGCCACCCCGGCGGCGGTCTATGCCCGCTCGGCCGACCGCGACTGGGAATCCGACAGCGCGATCCCCGCCGACCAGCAGGGGCAGGGCTGCAAGGACATCGCGCTGCAGCTCGCCGAAGCGAATTTCGACGTCGCACTCGGCGGCGGGACGGCGGCCTTCTACGGTTCGCAGAAGGGCGGCCGTCGCAGCCAGCCGGGCGCCGATCTGCCCGCGCAGTGGGCGGCGAAGAACCACGGCACCGTGGTCAAGGACCTCGCCGCGCTGCGTGCCGCGCCGATGGACCGCCCGGTGCTCGGGCTCTTCAGCCCCAGCCACATGACCTACATGGCCGAGCGCAAGCCCGATTCGCCCGAGCCGACCCTCACCGACATGACCGCGCAGGCGATCGCCCGGCTTCAGGCCGATCCCGACGGCTATTTCCTGATGGTCGAGGGCGGGCGGATCGACCACGCGCACCACGAGAACCGCGCGGGCTATGCGCTCGAGGAAACGGTCGAGTTCGCCCGTGCCGTGCAATGGGCGGTCGACCACACCGATCCCGAAAAGACCCTGATCCTCGTCACCGCCGATCACAGCCACACCTTCACCATCTCGGGCTATCCGCGGCGCGGCAACGACATTCTCGGGCTGGTGGTGCCGCCCGCCGGCGGCGGCGACAGCGACCATGCGGGCTCGGACGTCGACGGCGCGCCGACGCTGGCCGAGGACGGCAAGCCCTACACCACCCTCGGCTATGCCAATGGCCCGGCGGCGGTGGACGTGGACGACGAGGAGGACGGCGGGCGCCCGATGCCGGAAACCGGCATCGCCGCGCACCAGCAGTCGCTGGTGCCGCTCGGCAGCGAGACCCACGGCGGCGAGGATGTGGCGCTGTTCGCCACCGGCCCGGGCGCCGCGGAAGCGCACGGCGTGATCGAGCAGAACCGCGTCTACGACATCATGCGCAAGGCGCTGGGCTGGGAGAAGTAGGAGGAACAGCGCACGCAGCGGAAGCGAAGCTGAACAGCCGCAGGCTGGACACCCGACCTTCAGGCCTCATGTAGCGAAGCGGTAGGCCAACAAGAAGCTTGCGTGAGCGAGGAAGCCGCAGTCCGGAGGGGCTGCGGAACAACAAAAACACGACCGGGTGGTTCAGGCGTCGCCGAAACGTGCTTCGACCGGGAACCGGAGCGGAGCGCACGCAATGTGCGTGAGCACCGGAAGCGCAGGGCGGAGCACTTTGCAGGCTCGCATAAACCGCCCGGACAACAAAAAACCCTCGACCCGGGGGCGATGGGTCGAGGGTTCGTTTGAGCGTTCGTCACGCTTGTACAAGGCGGGCCCTTCAGAAGGGTGGGCAACAGGGGGGAAACCGCCCTTCGGCCTGCCTCGTGTTGATTATCTACGCCCTGGCGGCTTTCAGCTACATGAACGGCGGCGCAATTCTGTCGCTTTCCTACAACCTTTCGCCGCCGACCCGTTCACCCCGGGCGACGGGCCGAACGGCGCGGATCGCGGAAGGTGAACGTGCTGTCGGGGACGCTCACGCCGTAGCGCTGATTGGTCAGCTCGACCCGGGTGCGGTAGTTCTCCGCATCGAGCGCGACCCAGTGGGTGAGCTGCCATCCGCCCGGCGCGGAAGGCTTGCGCACGAAGATCAGGTTGATCATCCCGAATTCGGGCTTCTTGGGATCGCGCACCTCGACGCTGATGACGTCGCGATTGCCGGTCGGCACCAGCTTCCCATAGCGCTTCACGTCGCGTTCGGGATCGAACAGCGCGCCAAGCGGCGAGTTCTTGATCGGCCAGCGTTCGACCTGGCTGACCTCGTAATCGACGACGTAGAGCGACTTGCCGTTGGAGATGACGAGGAAGTCCGAATCCTTGCCGTAATCGAAGCGGATCTTGCCCGGCCGCTTCAGCGTCATCACCCCCGAGGTGACGTTGCCCTCGCGGTCGGTCTGGGTGAAATCGGCGCGCATGGTGCTGATCGAACGCAGCGCGTTGACCACCTGGTCGATCTCGCTCGCGGACTGCGCGGCAAGCGGGGTCGGGGCGAAGGGCACCGGCGTGGCCGGAACCAGCCCGGAGGCTGCCGCCCCGGCGCCGAGGCCGAGCAGCAGGGTGCGCGCGGGGATGCGAAAGGTTTTCATGCCGTGCCGACTAGGGGCGAAGGCTTGAACTGTCGATGAATTTCGCGCCCGCGACCGGGAGGCAGGCGCGGGAGGCCTTACTTGATCTTGGCTTCCTTGAACTCGACATGCTTGCGCGCAACCGGATCATACTTCCGGAAGCTCATCTTCTCGGTGATGTTGCGCGGGTTCTTCTTGGTCACGTAGAAGAAACCGGTGCCCTCGCTCGAGACGAGGCGGATCTTGACGGTGGTGGGCTTCGCCATGGCGGGTTCCTGTCGAATGGATCGGCCCGAAGTCTGCTCAACGCGGGCGTCAAAAAAGCAAACGCGGCGCGCCCGGATGGCCCGGCACACCGCACACGGGCGGGCCATTGGGCGATTCACGGGGAAAAGTCAAGCAGCCTCACCAGTCCGAGGCGCTCGGCCGGCCGCGGTTCGCCTTGACCGTCCCGCGCGCCTTCTTGGTCTTCAATCGCGCCGTCTTGCCCACCCGGTTGAGCCGGGTCTTGGCGCGCTTCTTGGGCTCGCGCTGCGCCTCCTCGATCAGCGCGGCAAGCTTGGCGCGGGCGTCCTGGCGGTTGGCCTCCTGCGTGCGGTGCGCCTTGGAGGTGACGATCAGGTCGCCATTGCCCGCCAGCTTCGATCCGGCGAGCTTGCGCAGCCGCGCGAACACCGGCGGGGGCAGGCGCAGGGCATAGACATTGACCCTGAGTTCCACCTCGGTCGCGACCTTGTTGGCGTTCTGCCCGCCCGGCCCCGACCCGGCAAGGAAGCTCTCCTCGGCGAGCCTTATCGCCCGATCGGCGAGCGGTTCGGGCGTGTTGTCATCCATCACAGGCCCCGAGCGCGGCGAAATCCGCAGGCAGCGGCGCCCGCGCCGCGATCGGGGTCTTGCCGGGGCGGGTGAGCGTCAGGCTCTCGGCATGGAGCATCGTCCGCCGCGCCCCCGCGACCGGCCCCGCGCCATAGACCGGATCGCCCAGCAGCGGGGCGCCCAGACCTTTGAGCGCATGGACCCTGAGCTGGTGGGTGCGCCCCGTCTCCGGGCGGAAGCGGATGAGGCTGTGCGGGCCCAGCTCCCCGACCAGTTCCCAGTGCGAGACCGCGGGCTTGCCCTTCTTCGCCGCGATCATCCGCCAGCCCTTCTCCGCCGAGCTGATCTTCGACAGCGCGAGTTCGATCGTCCCTTCGGTGCCCGGCGGGCGGCCTGCAAGCACCGCGAGGTAGGTCTTGCCCACCAGCCGCTCCTCGAAGGCGCGGTTGAAGCGGGCGAGCGCCTTGGGATTGCGGGCCAGCAGAAGGCAGCCGCTCGTGTCGGTGTCGAGCCGGTGCACCGCCACCGGAGCACGCTGGAAACCCAGTTTCAGCCGGTCGAGAAAATCGTCGAGGCTCGCCCCGCCCTTGCGCGGGCGGTCGACCGGCAGCCCTGCAGGCTTGTCGATCACCAGCGCCTCGCCGTCTTCGTAGAGGATGGGGATGTTCATATCAGCTCCGCCCGCATCAGACCGCGCAGGGCATTGCCGAGCCAGAAGCCGTTCTCGAGATCATCGAGCGTCAGTTCCGCCTCGCGCGCCCTGCCCTCGGCGATGAGGTGCTGGCGCAGCACGCCCGGCAGCAGGCCGAGGCCGAGCGGCGGGGTGAGGAGCACGCCGTCGGGGCCATCGACGAAGAGGCTCGTCCAGCTGCCCTCGGTCACCAACCCATCACCGCGGACCAGCACAGCCTCCTCCGCGCCGAGGCTGCGCGCGGCCGCCAGCGCATCCTCGTAGAAGCCGCGGTCGGTGGTCTTGTGCATGAGCCGCCAGTCGGAGGGATCGAGCGGGTGCGGCAGCGCGGCGACCTTCACCGTCTCCGCAAGGGGCGCAGGCAGCGGCGCGGTCTCGAGCGCGCTGGCTCCGGAGCGCGCGACCAGCAGGCGCACCTTGGCCGGTTCCTCGAGTTCGAAGCACAGCGCCTGGATCTGGTTGCGCAAGGCATGGCGATCGAAGGCGAAGCCGAGCGCGGCGGCGCTCGCCTTCATCCGCGCGAGGTGCAATTCGAGCAGCGCGATGCCGCTTTCGGGCGCGAAGTGCATCGTCTCGATCAGGTCGCATTGCGGCGCGGGGCTGCCCGGCGCTGCGCGGCGCAGGAAGCCCGCCTTGACCTCGCATTCGCGCCGTTCGGCCAGCGCATCGCTGTCGGCGACGATCGCCGAGCCGATGCCGAGCACCGCGCTCCCCTGCCCGTTCTCGATGGGCGTGAGGCGCAGGGTGCGGATCGCGACGTTGAAGGCGGCGTTCCCATCTGCATCGATCCGCCCGATCGCGCCGCAATAGGCCCCGCGCGCATCGCGCTCGATGTCGCCCAGCAGTTCCATCGCCCGGATCTTGGGCGCGCCGGTGATCGATCCGCAGGGGAACAGCGCGCGCACCAGGTCCATCGCCCCCTTGCCGGGCGCAAGCCGGGCGCGGACGGTCGAGACCATCTGGTGCACCGTCGGATAAGTCTCGACCGCGAAGGGCGCATCGACCCGCACGCTGCCGGCCTCGGCCACGCGCGAGAGGTCGTTCCTCATCAGGTCGACGATCATCAGGTTCTCGGCGCGGTCCTTTTCGGAGCCTGCGAGCTCCTCGGCCACGGCGCGGTCGGCCTCGGGGTCGGCCCGGCGCGGACGGGTGCCCTTCATCGGCTTGACCTTGGCCTCCTCGCCATTGAGCGCGACGAACAGCTCGGGCGAGAAGCTGAGCAGCCAGTGCGCCCCGTCGAACAACAGCCCGCCATAGCCCGCCGCCGCCGCACCGCGCAGAGCGGCATAGAGCCCGACCGGATCGCCGCGGAAGCTGCCGGCGAGCGGGTAGGTGAAGTTCGCCTGATAGATGTCGCCCGCGCGGATCGCCTCCTTGAGCGCCGCGAAGCCCTGCGCATAGCCGCCGGGGGAAAGCTGCGGTTCGAGGGGGCCGAGCGTGCCGGGACCGGCGGCGCGGTCGGCGAGCCAGCCGGGCACCTCGGCCGCCGGGATGCGGCGCGGGGCATCGAACAGACCGAGCCACACGAGCGGCCCCGCCGCGCCCGAACGCGCTGCAGCAAGGCCCGCCAGCTTTGGCTCGAGCGCCAGCCCGGCCTCGTAGGCGATCACCCCGGCGAGCGACCCGCCGTGCTCGCGGCGCGCGGCATCGGCTTCGGCCAGCACGGCTTCGACCTGTTCGGGACGGGTGGCGACAAACAGCGCCCGCGGCGCCTCGTAGAGCAGCGCGTCAGCGGCGGCCTCCCCGGCGCGGGCATCATCGAGCAGCACGAATGGCGATTGGTGACCCATCGCCGCGACCCATAACCCAATTCGCGTTCAAGTCGAGAACTTGACCGCCGCGCCCGCCCCCTGCACATCGGCAGGAACGCGCAATCGCGACAGGGGACAGGCACATGGCGGAAACGGCGGGCGACATCTTTCTGGGGCTCGGTGCTGACGGGTCGCGGCAGGCGCTGCTGCTGGGCCGCTCCAACCGCCACGGGCTGATCGCCGGCGCCACCGGGACCGGCAAGACCGTGACCCTGCAAGGCATCGCTGAGAGCTTCTCCGCCGCCGGGGTGCCGGTGTTCGTCGCCGATGTGAAGGGCGACCTGTCGGGCATCGCCATGCCGGGATCGCCCACCTTCAAGCACGCCGACAAGCTGGAGAGCCGCGCCAAGGAACTGGGCATGGCGGACTATGCCTATTCCGACAATCCGGTGATCTTCTGGGATCTCTACGGCGAACAGGGCCACCCGATCCGCACCACGGTGTCGGAGATGGGGCCGCTGCTGCTCTCGCGCCTGCTCGATCTGAACGAGACGCAGGAAGGCGTGCTGCAGATCGTCTTCCGACATGCCGACGAGAACGGGCTGCTGCTGCTCGACTTCGCCGATCTCGCCGCGCTGCTCGCCTGGGCGAACGAGAATGCCGCGGAACTTTCGGGCAAATACGGCAATGTCTCGCGCCCCTCGGTCGGGGCGATCCAGCGGCAGCTGCTCTCCTTCGAGGCGCAGGGAGCGGACAATTTCTTCGGCGAGCCGGCGCTCGAGATCAACGACTTCCTCAAGGTCGACGATCAGGGGCGCGGCTATGTCAACGTCCTCGCCGCCGACAAGCTGATGCGCAGCCCCAAGCTTTACGCGACCTTCCTTTTATGGCTGCTCTCCGAATTGTTCGAGAGCCTGCCCGAGGTCGGCGATCCCGAAAAGCCGAAACTGGTGTTCTTCTTCGACGAGGCGCATCTCTTGTTCGACGACGCACCCAAGGCGCTGCAGGACACGATCGAACAGGTGGTGCGCCTGATCCGGTCGAAAGGCGTGGGGGTGTTCTTCGTCACCCAGAACCCGATCGACATTCCCGAGGAGGTCGCAGGCCAGCTGGGCAACCGAGTGCAGCACGCACTGAGGGCCTTCACCCCGCGCGACCAGCGCGCGATCAAGGCGGCCGCCGAGACCTTCCGCATCAACCCGAAGCTTGATGTCGAGGCCGCGATCACCGAATTGAAGGTCGGCGAGGCGCTGGTCTCGACCCTCGACGACGATGGCGCGCCGACGGTGGTGGAGCGCACCCTGATCAAGCCGCCGCGCTCGCGCCTCGGGCCGGTCAATCCCAAGGAGCGCGCGATCATCCAGTCGGTGAGCCCGCTCGAGGGGAAATACGATGCCCGGGTCGACCGCGAGAGCGCAGCCGAAGTGCTCGCCGCCAAGGCCGCCGATGCGGCGGCGACGGCGACCGAGGTGGCCGAGAAGGGCAGGGAAGAGGTCGCCAAGCGCGAGCGCCGCACGCCGTCCATGTGGGAGAAGGCGGGCAAGAGCGCGATGACCGCCGCAGCCGGCTCGCTGACCTCGATCGCGGTCGCGACGGTGCTCGGCAAGAAGTCGAGTGCCGATCCGCTGCGCACCGGGGCGACCGCCTTCGTGCGCAACCTGCTCGGCGGGCTGATGCGCTGAAGGGCGGCGCGGGGTGCGATGTTCCACGTGAAACATCGCGCCAGGTCGGGCCAAAACCCGCCCAGCCCGCGCGAAATGGGGTCTAACCCGGGCGAAACCGGGCGCCAATCGTGCGTCAGGCGCCGTTTCGACAGGTGCGCGGGCGGTGCTGCGTGCCCTCGCCCGCGGTGATGAAGATCGCGGTGGCGCTCTCCGGCACATCGGCGGTGTGCCACACGCCGGGCGGATTGATCGTATATTCGCCCGCCGCCAGCGCGGTGCGTGTGTGCGTGCCGTCGGCCTGTTCCTGCACCAGCACCAGCGCGCCGGCGGTGCAGATCACCACCTCGTCGCCAGCGGGGTGCATCTCCCACGAGGTCCAGCTTTCGGTGAAGGCGTGTTGCGAGACCAGCCGCCCCTCCGCGCCGTCCGCGCCATGGCGGGCGCCATAGCCTTCGTACCAATCGAGCCCGGTGAAGGGCGGCTGCTCGACCGCCTTGGCCCCGAGCCCGAGATGGATGAACCGCTCCGCGAGTTTCGGCGCGCTCATGCGCCCGCGCCCTCGGGGGCGACCATGCAGAAGGCATTGAGCTTGTTGCCATCGGGATCGCGGAAATAGGCGGCGTAGAAGCCGTCGTCCCCGCGCGGGCCGGGCGCGCCCTCGTCGCTGCCGCCGTGGGCCATGGCAGTCGCATAGATCGCGTCGACCTGTTCGGGGCTCTTCGCCTCGAGTGCGACCATGACCCCGTTGCCGACCGTCGCCTCGCCGCCGTCATAGGGCCTGGTCGCGGCAATGCCGGGTGCACCGCCCATCTCGCCCCAGGCGATGAACTGGTCGAATTCCATCATCCGCCCGAGCCCGAAATGCGCCGCGATCGCATCATAGAACGCGGCGGCGCGCGGCAGGTCGTTGGTGCCGAGAGTGACGTAGCCGATCATCTTGGTTCCTCCCTTGGGCAGAGCCGCGCGACGCGACTCGCCAATGGTGGAACATTACAGGAACGAACCCGCGCCAGCAAGCGCCCCCCTTCCCTCGGGGAGGCGGCTATGAAGATCACAGCGGCGCCGTCTCGCGCTCGACCCACGCGAGGTCCTCGCCCGAGAGCTGCGGGGCCAGCACTTCGCGCACCTTCGCGTGATAGGCGTCGAGCCACGCGATTTCCTCCGCCGTCAGCAGGCTCACGTCGATCAGCTTCCTATCGATCGGCACGAAGGTCAGCGTCTCGAAGCCGAGCCAGCGGCCCTCCATCCCCTCGATCTGCCGTTCCTCGGTCAGCACGAGGTTCTCGATCCGGATGCCGAATTCGCCCGGCTTGTAATAGCCCGGCTCGTTCGAGAGGATCATGCCGGCGAACAGCTCCTGCGCGGTGCCAGCCTGCCCGCCGCCCGGCTTGGCGATGCGCTGCGGGCCTTCGTGGACGCCGAGGAAGCTGCCCACCCCGTGCCCCGTTCCGTGGGCGTAATCGACGCCCGCTTCCCACAGATATTGCCGTGCCAGCACGTCGAGCTGCCCGCCGCAGGTGCCCTGCGGGAACACCGCGCGGTCGATCTGGATGTGGCCCTTGAGCACGCGGGTGAAACGGTCGCGCATTTCCTGCGTCGGCTCTCCCGGGCCGACCCACACGGTGCGGGTGATGTCGGTGGTGCCGCCCGGATATTGCCCGCCCGAATCGACGAGGTAGATCGAGGAGGGCGGGATCGCGATATTGCTGTCCTCGTCCACCTTGTAGTGCGGTAGCGCGGCGTGGCCCGCGGCGGCGGAGATGGTGTCGAAGCTGAGGTCCCTGAGGCCCGGGTCCTGCGCCCGGAACTCCGCAAGCTTGGCGGCCGCGGACAGCTCGTCCACCCCGCCCTTCGGCGCTTCGTTCTCGATCCAGCGCAGGAAGCGGCTCACCGCCGCCCCGTCGCGCGCCTGCGCGTCGCGGTGGCCCTGTTGTTCGGCGGGGTTCTTGATCGCCTTGGCAAGGATCGTCGGGTCCTGCCGGAAGGCGAACTTCGCGCCGCCTTCACGCAGGCCCTGCGCGATGCCGACCACCGCGAAATCGGGATCGAGGCTGACGCTCTTGCCCGCAAGTTCGCCCTTCAGCGCGCCTTCGAAGGCGCTGCGTTCGCGGATGGTCACCGCGTTGCCGAGGTGGCGGGTCAGTTCGGGCGTCACCTTCTCGGGCGCGATGAACAGCTCGGCGCTGCCGTCCTTATGCGCGATCACGTAGGACAGGGCGACCGGCGTGTGCGGCACGTCGGCGCCGCGGATGTTGAGCAGCCAGGCGATCGAATCGAGCGCCGGGATCACCACCGCGTCATGCCCGTGGCGCTCCAGCCAGTCGGCGACCGCCGCGCGCTTTTCCGCCGAGGTCTGGCCGGCGAGGTCGTTCTCGTAGACCAGCGCCGCCGCACCCGAGGGCGCGGGGCGATCGGCCCATACGGCGTCGATCGGGTTGCTGTCCGCCGGGACCAGCGCGATCCCCTTGGGCTCGACCTGCTTTTCGAGCGCCTCGACGAAGGCCCAGGTGTGGAGCCACGGGTCGTAGGCGATCCTGGCGCCCGCCTCGCAAACCTCGGCAAGCCAGCCGCCGAGGCTGTCGGCGGGCACGGACTTGTAGTCGAACAATTGCCCGTCGACCTGCTCCCTCACCTGCACGGTGTAACGCCCGTCGACGAAGATCGCCGCGCTCGTCAGCGTCACCGCGGCGAAACCCGCCGAGCCGCCGAAGCCGGTCAGCCAGCCCAATCGCTGGGCATAGTCGCCGACATATTCGCTCATGTGCTCGTCGCTGATCGGGACGATGAAGCCGTCCACCCCGCGCCGCTTCAATTCCTCGCGCAGGGCGGCAAGGCGGGCTTCATGGGTCTGCATCAGCATGTCATCGTTCCTCGGGTTTCGGCGCGGGGCACTTGCCGCGCGGGAATGGTTCTCTAGAAGCGCACAACATAGGCCCAAAGCCCGCGCCTTTCCACCCGGGCGCACCAGAGGAATGCCACCCGATGAACGACCGTATCAGCGCCATCGCCCTTGCGAGCGCGCTCGCCGCCACCACGTTCCTGCCCGCCGCCGCCGTGGCGGAAAACAGTGAGGACCAGTCCCGCGTGACCACACCCGCAAAGCCCGCCGCCAGTGACATGAAGCCCCCGGTCGCCGAGAAGCGCCCGCATTCCTACAGCCACCACGGGATCACCATCGAGGACCCCTATGATTGGCTCTACGACAAGTCCTACCCGGTGGTCGATGACGCGGACGTGCTCGACTACGTCAAGGCCGAGAACGCCTATTTCGAGGCCAACATGGCCGCGCAGGAGCCGCTGACCGAGGCGCTGTTCAAGGAGATGCGCGCGCGCATCAAGGAAGACGATTCCACCGTGCCGCAGAAGGACGGCGACTTCCTCTACTGGTCGGAGTTCGAGGAAGGCGCGCAGTATCGCAAGCATTACCGCAAGCCCGTCGCCGGGGGCGAGCCGCAGCTGATCCTCGACGAGAACGCGCTTGCCGAGGGCCACGAATATTTCCGCCTCGGCACCGCATCGGTGAGCAAGAGCGGGCGCTATCTCGCTTTTTCGACCGACACCAACGGCTCGGAGCGCTACGTCGCGCGGATCAAGGACCTCGAGACCGGCGAGCTGCTGCCCGACACGATCGAGGAGGTGCGCACCGACCTCGTCTGGGTCGCGGGTGACACAGCGCTGGTCTACGGCCCCTCGACCGAGGAATGGCGCACGCTCGAGGCGAAGCTGCACGTGATCGGCACGCCGACATCCGAGGACAAGACGCTCTACAAGGAGGAGGACCAGAGCTTCGGCGTCGGAGCCTCGCTCTCGGCGCAGGAGGACTGGCTGATCATTTCGACCGGCGACAACGAGACCAGCGAAGTGCGCCTCGTCCCCGCCGCCGACCCGACCGCCACCCCGATCCTCGTCAAGCCGCGGCAGAAGGGCGTCGAATACGGGGTGGACGTGCGCGACGGAACCTTGTGGGTGTGGACCAATGACGACCACATCAACTTCCGCCTCGCCAAGGCGACGCTCGACAAGCCGGGCGACTGGCAGACGGTGATCGCGGGCTCGGACGATTACTACCTGACCGGCTTCGAGCTGTTCAAGGACTTCCTCGTCACCGAGGGGCGCCGCAATGGGCTCGACCAGGTCGAACTGCGCGACTACGCCAATCCGACGCTGGCCAAGCCCATCGCCTTCCCCGAGGCGAGCTACACCGCGGGCCTCTCGAACAATCCTGAATATGACGTCGACACGCTGCGCCTGTCCTACCAGTCGATGGTGACGCCGAGCACGGTCTACGACTACCACGTCAAGACCGGCGCGCTCGAGACGCTCAAGACCCAGGAAATCCCGAGCGGCTACGACGCCTCGCAATATGTCACCGAGCGGGTGATGATCGAGGCGCGCGACGGGACGATGGTGCCGGTCAGCGTGCTGATGAGGAAGGACCGCGCCGAGATCCTCAAGAAGCAGGGCATCGAAGGGCCGGGGCCGCTCCACCTTTATGCCTATGGCGCCTATGGCTACGCCATCCCGCCGGGCTTCTCGACCTCGCGCCTCAGCCTCGTCGACCGCGGCTTCGCCTATGCCATCGCGCATATCCGCGGCGGCGACGATCTCGGGCGGCGCTGGTATCTGCAGGGCAAGCTGTTCGAGCGGACCAACACCTTCAACGATTTCGTCGATGCGGGCCGGGGCCTGATCGCCAAGGGCTACACCGCGGAAGGCATGGTCACCGCGAGCGGCGGCTCGGCGGGCGGCGAGCTGATGGGGGCGGTGGTGAATCAGGATCCGGCGCAATATGGCGCGGTGGTGGCCCACGTGCCTTTCGTCGACGTGCTCAACACCATGCTCAACGCAAAACTGCCGCTGACCCCGGGCGAGTGGCAGGAATGGGGCAACCCGATCACCGACAAGGCGGCCTTCGCTTACATGCTGTCCTATTCGCCCTATGACCAGACGGTCGCGCAGGACTACCCGCCGATGATGGTGACCGCCGGGCTCAACGATCCCCGCGTGACCTATTGGGAACCCGCCAAGTGGGTCGCCAAGCTGCGCGACGTGAAGACCGACGACAACCTGCTGCTGCTCAAGACCAACATGGGCGCGGGCCACGGCGGGCAGTCGGGCCGCTGGAACAGCCTCAAGGAGACGGCGGAGGAATACGCCTTCATCCTGTGGCAGATGGGCATGGCGCCGAAGAGCGAGGGCGAGTGACAGAACGCGACGCGCTCCGGGACGTCTCGCTCGTTCTTGCGATCGCGGCGGCGATCGGGGGCGTGTTGCTGTGGTTCGACCGGTCCGAACTTATGTTCACCGTCGGTCTGCCAGCTTCGCTCATTGGCGTAATTGCTCTGATTGTCACCTTGGCCCGCGGCGCGAGCCGATGGTGGCTTTTGATGTTTCCGGCAATTGCCGTGCCTCTGCTTGTCGTGGGCTTGCTTTTACTCGCATGTTTCCAAGGCGACTGCGTGTGACCAACCGCTTCACCCGCACCTTCACCGCGCTGCCCGAGCACATCGACGAACTCGGCCACGTCAACAATACCGTGTGGGTGCAGTGGATCCAGGACATGGCCACCGCCCACTGGGACGCGGTGGCGCGGCCCGAGGATCGCGAAGCCTTCTTCTGGGTCGTGGTGCGGCACGAGATCGACTATCGCGGGAACGTGTCGCAAGGCGAGACCGTCACCGCCGAGACCTGGATCGAAGGCCCCGCACAGGGCGCGAAATCGCTGCGGCGGGTCGAGTTCACGGACGCTGCCGGCAAGCGGCTCGTCAGCGCGGCGACCACCTGGGCGATGCTCGACCGCGCGAGCGGGCGGCTGGCGCGGGTGCGGCCCGAGGTGCTCGCGCCGTTCCTTGCGGATACCCGGGGCTAGGCCGCGCGGGACTCGCGGCGGCGGCGCGGCGCGGGCGGCTCGCTGAACACCGTCAGGCGCTCATAAGCGAGACGGTTGCGGCCCGAGGCCTTGGCCTCGTACATCAGCGCATCGGCGCGGGCGTAGAACTCGGCGAACTGCATCGTCGAACGCTCGGCCCGGGCGAGCACGATCACCCCCATGCTTGCGGTCACCGGCAGTTCGAGCCCCGGAACGTCCTGCGCGATGCGGATCGGGATCGCCTGGCGCAGCGCCTCGGCGCGCTCGAGCGTGTCCTCGCCGCGCAGCAGCACCACGAACTCCTCCCCGCCCAGCCGCACCGCGATCGCATCGCGATCGCCGCTGCCCCGGATCGCCTTGGCGCAGGCGATCAGCGCGGCATCGCCGACCTGGTGGCCGTGGAGGTCGTTGATCGCCTTGAACCGGTCGAGATCGACCAGCGCGAAGGTGTCGAAGCCCTGCGCCAGCAGCTCGTCGAAGCGCGCCTCGATCGCGCGGCGGTTCATCAGCCCGGTGAGCGAATCGCGGGTCGAGATCTGCTCGAGCATCCGCGCCTCGGTCAGCGCCGCGTCGCGCTCGTTGCGGATCGCGAGGAACCGGTCGGCGATGGCGAGGCTGATGACCACCACCTCGATCCCGGTCGCGAAGAACATCATCAGGTCGAGGCTCGAGGGGCCGGCATAGACCCCGAGCCCGCGCACCAGCCGTTCGAGCGAGGCGAGGATCAGCGGGAACCACGCCGCCCCGACGAACTTGGCCGAGCGGCTGCCGCGCAGGATCGCGTGGATGATCGCCACCGAAACCACCACCGCGGCCGGCGTGATGGTGACGAAATAGGCGGTGTCGTCGAAGGCTTGGGTACGGTGCAGCTGGAGCGCGAAGAAGCCCGGCACCGCGATGGTCCAGCATCCGGTCCAGAAGGTGATGCGGCGCATCGCCCGCGACAGCGCGCCGCGTTCCAGGAAGGTGCTCAGGAACAGCAGCGCCGCGCCGCAGCCCGCCGCCCAGCACAGCGGCGCCATCACCGCCAGCACCGCGACCGGAAGGCCGACCGCGACCGAAATCGCGCCGCCCGCGAACATCACGTAGCCCATCATCGCCACCACCATGCCGGCGTGGAACAGCACGAAGCGTTCGCGCAGCACGAGGAAGAAGGTCACGTCGAACAGCAGCGGCAGCACCAGCATCCCCAGCACCAGCGCAAGCAGCATCATCTCCTTCACCGAACGGCCCGCATCACCGAGATCGTGGACCAGCACGGCTTCGGTCAGCAGCGGAATCGAGTGGGGGCGGTCGATCCGCACCAGCACCGCCTCGGTCGCGGAGGTGACGGGAGGCAGCGGCAGGCGGAACACCGGGCCGCCGTCGAAGGCCCTTCCGTCGCTCTCGGCGAAGCTGCGGCTGCGCAGGGTGCCGCCGGCATCGAGCGCGTAGAGCGTGATCCGCTCGTGGCGCGAGGTGCGGGTGACGAAGAAGCGCGGGACAGGCTGCCCCGCCCAGGCTTCCGCCTCGAAGCGCAGCCAGGCCGAGGGCTTGCTCGCCTTCCAGCCGCCCGCGGTGCAGTTCCAGGAGGCGCGGTCGAGCATCGCCGAGACCTCGCGGTCGGCGTCGCTGGCGGCATGGCACAGCGGATGGAAGCGGGCGGGCGCCGAGTCCTTGGCGGCAGCGGGCACGGCGAGGCCCAGCGCCAGCAGCACCGCGGTCATCCACAGCCAGAACGTGAGGCGCACAGGTGCCATGGGCGCGCAGCTACCATGAAATGCCTTACGATGCTGTTAAGCCACTTATCTCCATTTCGGAGGAAACCTTACGAAACTCATGGGCTTGGTTGCGTCGCGCGCAAGGGTGCCGGGGCGCCGCAAACGGCCTCGGGCAATTCGCTGCGGCGGCGTGTCACCGGGCTGTCATCAAGCGGTCCTAGCGCGGGCAACGCAACCCCTCGACAGGAAGCTCCCTATGACCCGCCGTTTCTCCGCCCTCGCCCGCACCGGCGCCGTCCTGGCGCTCGCCACGCTCGCCCTGTCCGCCTGCGACGACAGCAGCGGCGGCGGCGGCGCGCGCAACTCGGTCCATGCGGTCGGCTCATCGACGGTCTATCCCTTCGCCAAGCTGGTGGCCGAGAACTTTGCCCGTTCGAACCCCGATTACCGCTCGCCGCTGATCGAATCGACCGGCACCGGCAACGGCATCCAGCTGTTCTGCAAGGGCCTTGGCGCCAACACCCCCGACATCGCCGACGCCTCGCGGCGCATGAAGGTCAGCGAATTCGATCGCTGCGCCGAGAACAACGTCAAGGACATCATGGAAGTCCAGGTCGGGCTCGACGGGATCGCCTTCGCCTCGGCGCAGGGCGGCATCACCATGAACCTGACGCCGAAGATCGTCTACGAGGCGCTCGCCGCCAACCCCTACGGCAAGCCGCAGACCGCCAAGACCTGGAAGGATGTCGATCCCGCGCTGCCGGCCGAGCCGATCCTCGTCTACGGCCCGCCCAGCACCTCGGGCACGCGCGATGCGCTCAAGGAGCTGATCCTGCACACCGGCTGCGACACCGATCCGGCGATGAAGGCGCTCAAGGACAGCGACGAGGCGAAGTACGCGCAGGTCTGCACCGAGATCCGCGATGACGGCGCCTATGTCGACCAGGGCGAGCAGGACAATCTCATCGTCCAGAAGATCGAGAGCAATCCCAAGGCGATCGGCATCTTCGGCTATTCCTATCTGGAGGAAAACCTCGACAAGGTGCAGGGCCTGACGATGAACGGGGTCGAGCCGACCTACGAGAACATCGCGAGCTTCCGCTATCCCGGCGCGCGCCCGCTGTTCGTCTACGTCAAGAAGGCGCATATGCGCGCGATTCCCGGCCTTTCGGCCTATCTCGACGAGTGGGTCAACAGCTGGGGCAAGGACGGCCCGCTCGCCAAGATCGGGATGGTCGCGATGACCCCCGAGGCGATGCAGGCCAACGCCGCCAAGGTGCAGAACCAGACGGTGCTGACCCGCGAGGACCTCGCCGGCGCGTAGGGTTACCCTTTCGTCCTGCCGCCACGCTACTTGAGGACGGTCCCTGACGGCCTGCCGCTGCGCTACTTGAGGACGGTGAACCGTTGCCGAGCATCGCCGGGCGGGCTAGCTAGTGCGCATGAGCGCCCGCAAGATCGCTGCTTGGCATGATGCCGGACTGATCGACGCGGACACGCGCGACCGGCTCCTCGCCCACGAGGCGGCGCACGCCCGGCCGCTGGCGCTTTGGGCGGTGTTCGGGATCGGCGCGCTCGCCATCGGGCTCGGGCTGGTCTCGGTGATTGCCGCCAACTGGGAGGATATTCCGGGCCAGCTGCGTCTCGGCGTGCACCTTGCGGCTGTAGCGGGCGCGCTCGCCGCATTGTTCTGGCGCGAGGAGCGGCTGGCGGGGGCCTCGCCGTGGGCGGTCGAGGCGCTGGTGTTCGTCACCGCCGCCTTGGGCCTCACCTTCTTCGGCCATCTCGGGCAGGTCTACCAGACCTCCGCGCCTCTGTGGCAGCCGCTCGCCACGTGGCTGGTGCTGTTCGCGCCGCTGCTGCTGCTGGCGGGTCGGAGCTGGCCCGCCGCGCTGGCGCTGATCGGCGGGGCGGCCTGGTGCGCCTGGGAATATGCCGGGGCCGCGACCCGCTGGGACGCGCTGCCCCCGCCCGGCCTGCCGCTCCTGATGTGGTGCGCCTTCGTCACCGCGCTGCCTGTCGGCTTCGCGCCGCTCGCGGCGTGGCTGCGCGCCCGCAGCGCGCGGCCCGCCTTCTGGCGGCGGCTCGAACAGCTCGCGCTCGCCTACGCTGTCACGGGCGCCTCCTTCGCCACGGTGCTCGCCGCACTGGGGGCCTTCGGCGAGCCGGGTCTGACCCGCGAAGGCGCCGCAATGGCGACCAGCGGCGCGGTGGCGCTTCTCGCGGGCCTGGCAACCGCGTTCCTGCGGCCCGGCACCTCGGGGCAGATGTCGGGCGCGATCATCGCGGGCGCAGGCGTGGTGCCGCCCTTCGCCTTTGCCGCCGACAACCTCACCCTCCCGCCCGCCTTGCTGTTCATGCTGCTGTGGATCGGGATTGCCGCCGCCGCGCTCTTCGCGCAGTGGCGCGGGGTGTTCCAGCTGGCGGTGGCGGCAATCGCCCTGCGGCTCATCATCCTCAGCTTTGAACTGGCGGGCGACCTGCTGGCGAGCGGCTTCGGGCTGATCCTGTCCGGCGTGATGATCCTCGCCGTCGCCTGGGGCGCGGTGCGGGTGTCGAAGACCTTCGCTCCGGAGCGCGCGGCATGAACCGGCTCGCACGCCTCGTCGCGGTGGCGCTCCCGCTGGCGGGCCTCGCGGGCCTCTGGGCAACCAGCGAGCGCACCTACAATCAGGGCACCGAGTGGGAGGTGCCGATCATGGGCTACGACCCGCGCGATGTCCTGCGCGGGCACTATGTCGAGTTCACCTTTGACTGGCCGATCAGCGGCGAGGCGGTGGAGAGCGGGATGCAGTTCCTGTGCCTTGCGGGCGATCCGCCGAAACTGGCGAGCGCCACGCCGGTCGCCGACGCTGCCGCGCTGGCGGCCTGCCCCCATCCGCTGCGCGCGGCGCCGGATGGTGTCTATGGAGTGACGGGGCTCGAACGCGGACGGCTCTATGTCGGGCAGGACCGCGCCCGCGCCTTGCAGGCGCAGCTCGCCGACCGCGACCAGCGCGGGATCGTGACCATCCGCCAGCGCGAGGACGGCAGCTTCACGCCCGTCGATATCCGCTTCCGCCCGCTCACACCGCAAGAGCGCGCCGCGCGCGAAAACGACAACGGGCGGCCCGAGATACCCGGACCGCCCGCCATCATGTCCCGCTAGGCGAGCGTCAGTCGCCGAACTTCGCGGTCAGCTGCACGCCGTAGAACCGCGGCTCGGCCGGGATGAAGGTCGGGATGGTGAAGGCCCCGCCGGTATTGCCCGCATCGAGCAGGTAGTCCTTGTTGGTGGCGTTGCGGATGAAGCCGGCGATCTCGTAGCGCCCGTCGCCGAAGCCGATCCCGCCGCGCGCGTTGAGCAGCGTCACCGGCCCCTGCGAGATCAGCGGGTTGTTGGGCACCTCGAAGAAGATCCGGCTGCGATAGGTCACGCTCGGCGTCAGGAAGAACCGCAGGCCGTTGCCGAGGTCCTTGTCGATGGTGAACCCGCCCGCGGCCTGCCATTCGGGCTGGAGCCGGAAGCGCGCGCCCGAGAAGCGCGGGTCGTAGCTGTCGTTCTTGTCGATCCCGCCGTCGATATAGCCGACATTGCCGAAGACGTTGAGCCAGTCGGACACCTCGAACGCGAGTTCCGCCTCGACCCCGAGGTTGGAGGCCTTCCCTGCGCTCTGGGTGATGGTCCGGCCGGTCGGGTTGCCGTTGGCGTCGAGCTCCTGCACGCTCACCTGGAAGCCGTCATAGACCTGGTAATAGACCCCGAGCGAAGCCGAGACCGGGCCGCTCGCCAGCTTGATGCCGCCCTCGTAGTTCCAGACGGTTTCTTCCGGCACGACCTGGACGGCGGTTCGCAGTCCCCCGGAGATGTCGCGGCCCGCGCTGACCTGCACCACCGGCGAGCGGCGGCCCTTCGAGACCGTGGCATAGACGTTGACGTCGTCGGTGATGCGGTAGAGCGCGTTGAAGCGCGGCAGCACCGCGAAGAACGCCTCCTGTGCCGACAGCAGGCGCCCGGCGGTGTCGACCCCGCCGGGGATCAGCGGCGCACCGCTCAGCACGCTGTTCGGGATGTCGCTGAAGAAGCCCGAGCGGCGATATTCGTCGAGCAGGCGCACCCCGGCGGTCAGCTCGAGCGCGTCGGTCGGCATGAAGGTCGCATCGGCGAAGATCGAATAGGCCTCGTTGCGGCCCTGGTTCTCGAACAGCACCGCGCTGTAGGGGATCGCGTCGAAGGCGCCGCTGGTCAGCAGCGCGGTCGCGCCCGCGGCGGGCACGCTGCCGTCGGGCGCGACGCAGGCGAGGCCCGGGATCAGCGGCGCACCGAACAGCGAGGTGAGGCACTGGAGGAAGGTGCCTTCCTCGGTCGCGAAGGGCACGTTCTGGATGCTGTCCTCGATGAACAGGTTCCAGCCCGCGTTGGCGCGGAAGGTCTTGCCTGCATAGCTGAAGCGGCCCTCGTGGCTGACCTGCCAGCCCTTGGCGATTTCGGTGAATTCGAGGAAGGGCGCGGCGCTGCCATCGGCGTCGAACACCTCGCGGCTGTCGAATTCGCGGTAGCCGTTGACCGTGGTGAAGGTCCAGCCGTCGCCGAACTCGTAGGCGGCGGTGAGGTTGAGGTCGTAGACCTCGCGGTTGAGGCCGATCTGGTCGCTGCCCAGCGCCGCCGCGCCCGCGGGATAGCCGCCGAGGTTGGCGTCGCGGAAGGCATTGGCCGCCCCGCCCGGCGCGCCGGCGAAGGCCGGGAAGGTGCCCGAGATGAACGGCGTCCCGCCGTTCCTCTGCTGGTCATAGGTGCCGATCAGGTCGACGGTGAGGTCGCTGGTGGGCGTGTAGCGCAGCGAGGCGCGCACCCCGAGCTGGTCCTGCGCATAGAGGTCCTTGCGCTGGTTGGGGCTTAAGTTCTTCACATAGCCGTCACGCGTGCGCCATTCGAAGGCGACGCGGCCCGCGAGCACGTCCGAACCGGCATTGACGAAGCCCGAAAGCAGCGTCTGGTTGTAATTGCCGTAGCCGCCGGTGAGCTGGGCCGAGACCCCTTCGCGCGGACGCGCCGAGATGAGGCTGATCGCACCCACCGCCGAGGCCGTGCCGAACAGGGTCGCCTGCGGACCCTTGATCACCTCGACGCGGTCGAGATCGTAGATCGCCTGGTAGGAGCCGCGCGAGCGCGAGATGTCGACGCCGTTGTAATAGAGCGTGACGCGCGGGCCCTGCTGCGCCGAGCCGCTGTCCGAGGTGATCCCGCGGATCACGACGCCGGGGTTGTTGGCGCTCTGCTCCTGGATGTTGAGGCCCGGGACATAGTTCGAAAGCTCGTCGAGATCATTGACCCCGAGGTCGCGGATCCGCTCCCCGCTGACCGCGCTGATGGTGATCGGCACGTCCTGGAGGCGCTGTTCGACCTTCTGCGCGGTGACGATGATCTGGTTGCCCGAACGCTGCTCCTCCGGCTGGTCGGCGGCGGTCTCGTCCTGCGCGAAGGCGACCTGCGGAGCGGCGGCGAGCATGGTGGTGAGCGCGATGAGAGAGACGCGCGTGAACGGAGTGCGGAGCATCTTTGGCTTCCCTGATTGCCTAGAGAGGCCATGCCCGTGGCACCGCTCGATGACGCCGCGGCGACGATGCGATGAAGGACGCGTGACAGCCGATTTACAGTTTTGCGACGTTGCCGAAATGCATCTTTTGAGGAAGCCGGCTTCGCTGGCGCAGACCTCCCGCCCGCATCAGCGCGATCGCGAAACTACAGCGGATTGCCGTCCCGGTCGCGGTAGATTTCACGGCGGCCGACGTGGTTGGCGGGGCCGACGAGGCCGTCCTCCTCCATCCGCTCGATCCACTTGGCGGCGGTGTTGTAGCCCACCCCCATCTGGCGCTGGAGCCAGCTGCCGCTCGCCTTCTGGTTCTCGATCACGATCTGGCAGGCTTGGCGGTATTTGCGCTCTTCCGGGTTGTCGGACGCGGTGAACTCGTCCTCGAAGCCGAAGCCGCCGTCCTCGGGTTCCTCGGTCACGGCATCGACATATTCGGGCGCGCCCTGTCCGCGCCAGAAATCGGCCACGGCCTCGACCTCCTCGTCCGACACGAAGGGCCCGTGCACGCGCACCATCGCCCCGGTATTGGGCTTGTAGAGCATGTCGCCGCGTCCGAGCAGCTGTTCGGCGCCCTGTTCGCCGAGGATCGTGCGGCTGTCGATCCGGCTGGTCACCTTGAAGCTGATGCGGGTCGGCAAGTTGGCCTTGATGACCCCGGTGATGACATCGACCGAGGGCCGCTGGGTCGCCATGATGAGATGGATGCCCGCCGCGCGGCTCTTTTGCGAAAGCCGCTGGATCAGCACCTCGATCTCCTTGCCGACCGTCACCATCAGGTCGGCCAGTTCGTCGACGATCAGCACGATCTGCGGCAAGGGCTGGTAATCGAGCTGTTCCTCCTCGAACAGCTGCTCGCCGGTCTCGGGGTCGAAGCCGGTCTGAACCCGGCGCCCCAGCGGCTTGCCCTTGGCGATCGCGGCACTGACCTTCTCGTTGAAGGAATGGATGTTGCGCGAGGAAATCGCGCTCATCATCCGGTAGCGCCGCTCCATCTCCTCGACCGCCCATTTCAGCGCGCGCACCGACTTGGCCGGCTCTGTCACCACCGGCGAGAGCAGGTGCGGGATGTCGTCATAGGTCTTGAGTTCGAGCACCTTGGGATCGATCAGGATCAGGCGCAGCTCGGACGGCGTGAAGCGGTAGAGCAGCGAGAGCAGGATCACGTTCAGTCCCACCGACTTGCCGCTCCCGGTGGTGCCCGCGACCAGCAGGTGCGGCATGGCGGCAAGATCGGCGATCACCGGCTCGCCGGCGATGTCCTTGCCGAGGATGATCGGGAGGCTGCCCTTGGCCTCGGCGAAATCGGCGCAGGCGGCAAGCTCCTTGAGCATCACGGTCTGGCGGTCCTGGTTGGGCAGTTCGATGCCCATGACGGTGCGCCCCGGGATCGGCGAGACGCGCGCGCTGATCGCGCTCATGTTGCGGGCGATGTCTTCGGCGAGGCCGACCACGCGGCTGGCCTTGATGCCCGGCGCGGGTTCGAGTTCGTACATGGTCACCACCGGGCCGGTGCGGACCGCGGTGATCTCGCCCTTGACGTTGAAGTCGTCGAGCACGTTTTCGAGCAGGCGGGCGTTGCGTTCGAGCGCCACCCTGTCGAGCTTGGGCGCCTTGTCGGCGGGCGGCTCGGCGAGCAGGTCGAGGCTCGGCAGGTCGTAGGCGGCGAACATGTCGCGCTGCGCGGTTTTCGCCGGGAGCGCGCGCTTGGGCGGGGCGGAGGGATCGGAAATCTCCGGCGCGCGGCGGGGGCGCTCTTCGGTGGCGGCGGGGGCGGGCTCGGGCCTCGGCGCGCGGCGCGGGCGGGGCGCTGCGTCCTCTTCCTCCTCGTCATCGGCAAAGGCCAGCGCGGAGGCCGGGCGGCGCTTGCGGAAGGGCAGGCGCGCCAGCAAGCCGCCGAGCGAGCCGCCACCGAGGAAGTCGGGCAGGCTCATCAGCACCCGCCAGTCGATCGCGAAGATGCGGGTCAGCAGCGCCACTCCCACCGCGAGGCACGCGACCCCGGCGCCGAGGATCGCCCAGCCCGCCGCATCGCCGGCGAGCCGCGCCGCGAGCGCCTCGATCGCGCCCGCGCCGAGCAGGCCGGCCAGCCCTCCCGCTTCGGCGGGCAAGGTGCCGCCGGGGCCGGGGAAGGCGAGGCTCAGCACCGTCGCCAGCAGGGTCATCGCCAGCAGGAGCAGCGCCGTCGGCATCCACCAGGCGGTGGTCTCGGGCTCGTCGCCGTTCTCGACATCGCGCCACAGCTTGCGCGCCGAGACGTAGAGCAGCGGCAGCAGCAGGTAGGCGGTCATCCCGAACACCAGCAGGACACCGTTCGCCGCCCAGGCGCCCGCGCGGCCCATCCAGTTGGCGACCTCGGCCGGATCGGCCGCGGTCGAGGGGCTGGGATCGGTCTGGGTATAGCTGACCAGCGCCAGCGCGAGGAACAGGCAGGCCTCCAGCAGCAGGCCCGCGCCGGTCATCTGCGCAAGCCGGTTGAGCCCGCGCCGCAGCCCGGCGCGCCATTCGGCATCGGACTTGCTGCGCGGGGGCGCTTTGCGGGGGGTGACGGCGCGGCTGGCCATGGGGGTCTCCTCGAGCGGAACACATCATGAATCCTCGGGCGGTCCCGGTCAAGGAACAAGCGACGAGGCGTTGCTAGGCGCTCAACCCGTCGATCGCCGCCCAGCGCGGCCAGTCGAGCGCCTTCGCGCGCTCTGCGGTCATGCCGCCGAGCGCGATGACCGGCATCTCGGCCCGCGCTGCGATTTCGCGGAAGTTGGCGATCCCGAGGCATCCGCCGCCCGGATGCGAGCGCGTCGGGAACACTGGCGAAAGGAACACGCCGTCCGCCCTGGCCCTGTTTGCCAGGAAGATCTCGCGGGCATCGTGCGCGGTCGCGAGGCGCAGCAGGCCGGGCCCTTTGCCGAGCTTTCCCGGGGGGCCGTAAATTCCGTCCGCTCCCCAGGCCTGCGCCCGTTCGGCGGGGCCGGCAAGGATGACGAGGTGCCCGCCCGCCCGCGCCAGTGCGGCGAGTGTGTCGAACCGGGTGCGGCGTGCCTTCTCTTTCAGATGATAGTGCCGGAACACGAGGGCATTTCCCCGCGGCAAGGTGGCGAGCGCCCATTCGAGCCTCGCGTCATTGCGCGCATCGCTCAGAAGCCACAGGGCGGGGAGAGTCTTTGCGCAGGTCACGCAGCCGCTATAGAGCGCCCTCATGAAAAGCGCAGCAGATTGTCTCGCAGAAGTCCGCAGCAACATTGCCCGCGTGTGCAAACCCGCCCGCCGCGAGCCTGGGGACGTCACGCTGATCGCGGTCAGCAAGACCCATCCCTCCGAGGCGATCCGGCCCCTGCTGGACGCAGGGCAGCGCGTCTTCGGCGAGAACCGCGTGCAGGAGGCTGAAGGCAAGTGGCCGGCCCTGCGAGAGGAATATTCCGATATCGCGCTCCACCTCATCGGCCAGCTGCAATCGAACAAGGCCGAGGAAGCGGTGGCGCTGTTCGACTGCATCCACTCGCTGGACCGCCCGAGCCTCTTGAAGGCGCTCGCCAAGGCGATGGACAAGGCGGGCAGGCGCGTGCCGTGCTTCGTGCAGGTCAATATCGGCAACGAGGCGCAGAAGGGCGGGTGCTCGCTTGCGGGCCTGCCCAGCTTTCTCGGCGAGGTGCAGGCGGCGGAAATCCCGCTCGCCGGCCTCATGTGCATTCCCCCCGCCGATATCGAGCCCGCCCCCTTCTTCGCGCTGCTGGCGAAGCTGGCGGCGGATCACGGCCTCACCGGCCTCAGCATGGGGATGAGCGGCGACTACGAGACCGCGGTGATGCTGGGCGCGACCCATGTGCGGGTCGGTACCGCATTGTTCGGCGAGCGCGGGAAGGGCTGACGTCCCCGCGAAAAAGGGGTGCCCCGTTGCCGGAGCGCCCCCCTCTCTTTCGGTGCGCGAGCGGCGCCGCCCGCGGCGGCACCGCCCCGCGGTCAGAACTCGCCGCGCAGCGTCACGCCATAGGTCCGCGGCTCGGCGAGGAATGCCGAGTAGGTCTGCTGCGGCGCGATGAAGGGCGTGTTGAACGCAACCTGCGTGTACTGCTCGTTGAACAGGTTCTGGACCCAGCCTTCGATCGCGAAGTGGCCCCCGATATTGGTGAGGCCGATGCGCCCGTTGACCACGACATAGCCGTCCTGCTCCTTGCCGTAGAGCAGGTCCGAACCGGTGTTGAAGTCGCTGGTCAGGCGGCCGTTGACGAAGAACAGGCCCTTCATGCCCGAATCCCCGATCGCCGGGGTCCACGACAGCGACGAGGTCACCACCGCTTCGGGGGCATTCGACAGGTTGTCGCCCGGCAGCAGGCGCAGCGCCGGGTCGAGCGGCGCGCCCGAATCGTTGCCGATCAGGTTGGTCTCGTAGCTGGTGTCGGCATAGGTGATCCCGAGGGTCACGTTCACGTCGCGCACCGGGTTCGCATAGGCTTCGAACTCGACGCCCTTGGCGATCACGCCCGGGACCACGTCCGAAGGCGAGCAGGCGCCGGTCGCGGCGCTGCCATCGCGGTCGGCGCCTCCGAGATCGGTCGAGCAGGCGTTGACGTTCTGGACGAGGAAGACCGAACCGTTGAAGGTGTTCAGCTGGAAGTTCGAGAACTCCTGATAGAACCCGGCGATGCTCACCCCGAAGGCGCGGGTCGCGTATTTGGCGCCCACTTCGAAGGCGTCGACGGTTTCCTGCCCGAACTGCAGCCGGCCCGGATCGAGCGCGGTGACATCGAGCGTGACCGGGTTGCCGAGCGCCGAGCGGTCGAGGTTGAAACCGCCCGCCTTGTAGCCACGCGAGTAGGACCCGTAGAGCAGCAGGTCGGGGGTCGCCTTGTAGCTCAGGATCGCGGTGCCGGTGAACTCGTCTTCCTTGCGATCATCGTTGAGCGACACACCGTCGAGTTCGGCGGTCGAGTTGCCCTGGCACGACAGCGCGATCAACCCGCCGGCGAGGCCGGCCAGCGAGGGCACCGCGAGCAGCGAGCCGAGCAGCGCGCGGTTCTGCGGGCAGATCGTGTTGTCGTTCGAGAAGGTCGCATCGAAGGTCTTGGTTTCGTTGGTGTAACGCAGACCAAGGGTCAGATCGAGCTTGTCGGTCACCTTGATGATGTTGTGGGTGAAGAAGGCGAAGTTCTCGCTCGTCTGGTTGTAGACATCACCCGTCCCGCCGAGGTCGTTGACATTCGACAGGTTGGTGATGCCCGCGAGGATCGCCGGGGTCGCCGCGCCGAACGCGCCCGCGCCGCCATTGGCGGCCTGCAGCGCGCCAACGCCCGTCGGGCCGAGGCAGTCCTGCGCCGCCGGGTTGACCAGCGCCGGGTTGACCGCGATCGCGATGCGGCAGCTCACGAAGGTGCCGTACTGCGTGCCGAAGCGCAGGTTGTCGCGGACCTGCAGGTCCTCGTGCGCATAGTAGCCGCCGACCAGCCAGTCGAGCTTGCCGTCGAAGGCGGTCCCGGTGAGGCGCAGTTCCTGGGTGAAGGTCTGGAACTCGCGCGCGCCGGCATTGTCGCCCGGAGCACGATAGAGGATGTCGACCGTGGTGTAGTCGGTGTCCGACCCCTGGGTGTTCGAATATTCGCGATAGGCGGTGATCGAGGTCAGCGAGGCGCCGCCGAGATCCCAGTCGAGCGTGCCCGACACGCCGTAATCCTTGGTGGTGCCGTCATAGGAACGGCCCGCGCTCGGATAGATGTCGCGATTGAAGGTCGACTGGGTGAGCCCGCGCGGGTCCTGTCCGAGGCCGAGCAGCACCGGCACGATCGGGTTGGAGGTGCTGGTCAGCGGGATGCCCGAGCTCGGCCGGGTGAAGGGATCGAAGCCCGGCGAGACGGTCGCCAGGGGGGCGAAGTCGGGCTGCACGAAGGTCGCCGCGCAGCACGCCTCGTCCTTCTTCGAATAGTCGCCCGAGAGCCGGAACGAGAGGTTCTCGTTCTCGTACAGCAGCTGCCCGCGCACCAGATAGCGGTCGCGGTTGTTGATCGTGCCGCCGTTGGTGATGTCGTTGTAGAAGCCGTCACGCTTGAAATAGACGCCGTCGACCCGCGCCGCGATGGTGTCGCTGAGCGGGGTGTTGATCCCGGCCTCGACGCGGATCGCGTCGTAATTGCCGTAGCTGAAGGAGCCGTAGGCTTCGAGGTCGAAGCTCGGCGGGGCGGTGTAGACGCTGATGATACCCGCCGAGGCATTGCGCCCGCCGAGCGTGCCCTGCGGGCCGCGCTGCACCTCGATCCGCTCGATCGGGCCGAGTTCGCTGAGCGCGTTGCCCGAGCGCGAGCGATAGACGCCGTCGATGAACACCGCGACCGAGCTTTCGAGGCCGGGGTTGTCGCCCACCGTGCCGATGCCGCGGATGCGCGCCGAACCGTTGGCCTCGTTGCCGGTCGAGGAGACCAGCAGCGAGGGGGCCACTTGGGTGAGGTCGCGAATATCGTTGGTGCCGGCGTTGCGCAGCGTGTCGGCGGAGATCGCCGAGATCGCGACCGGCACGTCGGCGAGCACCTGGCTGCGGCCCTGCGCGGTGACGATGATGACGTTGCCCTCGTCCGGGGCAGTCGCCTCCTGATCCTGGTCGGTGTCCTGCGCGAAGGCGGCCTGCGGAACCAGCGCCATGCCAGCCCCCAGCAGGGCGAGCGCGCGCAGAGAAGCGAAGGATTTCATGAATTGTTCTCCCGTTCACGTTTGTGATTTGGGCCCTTACCTATCCAAAACGACAGGCTGCGCAAGCGTCTGCGGGCACGGCGGCGGCGGTTCTCGGGTGAAGTGTTGCAAGTTGATGACGGCAGCCGGGCGGCAGCCGGGCGGCTCTCAGGCCTTTTCGAGCTGCTGCTGGCGCCGGTCGCTCGCCGCGTCGAGCAGCGCCGCCTCGATCTCGGCGAGACGTTCGGGCGCCTTCACCTTCGCGCCGGTCAGGTCGGTGACGTAGAAGGTGTCCGCCGCCGCCTCGCCATAGGCGGTGATGTGCGCCGAATGGACGATCAGGTTCGCCTTGTAGAGCGCATGGGCGAGCCGGTTGAGCAGCGCCGGGCGGTCGCGCGCGGTCACCTCGACGACGGTGAAGTGGTTCGAGGCGTCGTTGTCGAAGCCGACCCGCGGGGCGACGTCGAAGGCCTTGGCGCGCGAGTGGGCGAGCGGCCGGGCGGCGAGTTTCGGCACCAGTTCGACCTTGGCGAGCAGCGCGTCGCGGATGCCCTTGTGGATGCGCGCGATCTGCGCCGCCTCGCGGAAGGGCTGGCCGTGCTGGTCCTGCACCAGGAAATTGTCGAAGGCATAACCCGATTTGGCGGTGTGGATGCGCGCGTCGATGATGTTCGCGCCGGCGAGGTGGATGCCTCCGGCCATGCGGTAGAACAGCCCGGGATGGTCCGCGGCGATGACATTGACCCGGGTCGCGCCGCGGGTCTCGTCGGGCTCGCAATGGATCGACAGCTGGTCCTCGGTGGCGCGCGCGGCTTCGTATTGAACGAGGTTGCTGGCGATGATGTCCTCGGGCTCGGCAATCCAGTAGGCGTCCGCCAGCAGCGCGCCGACCTCTTCCACGAGCTGCGCCTTGTCGCCGAGCAGCCGCGCCACCGCGTCCTTCTTCGCCGCCACCCGCTGCGCGCGGCCGGTGCCCTTGTGCCCGAGCCGGAGGCGTTCCTGCGCGGCGTCGAACAGCTCGCCCAGCAGCTGCGCCTTCCAGCTGTTCCACGTGCCGGGACCGACCGCGCGGATATCGACCGCTGTCAGGATCGCGAGGTTGCGCAGGCGTTCGAGGCTCTGCACCTCGGCGACGAAATCCTCGATGGTCTTGGGGTCGGTGAGGTCGCGCTTCTGCGCGGTGCGGCTCATCAAGAGGTGGTGAAGCACCAGCCACGCGACCAGATCGGTTTCCTTCTCGTCGAGCCCGAAGCGCGGGCCCAACTTTCGCGCCACCTCGGCGCCGAGCACCGAGTGATCGCCGCCCCGCCCCTTGGCGATATCGTGGAGCAGCACCGCGACATAGAGCGCCCGGCGCGAGGCGACCTTGGGCAATTCGCGGGTGGCGCGCGGGTGGTCCGCGGACAGGAGGCCGCGCTCGATCTGCGAGAGCAGCCCGATCGCGCGGATCGTGTGTTCATCGACCGTGTAGTGGTGATACATGTCGAACTGCATCTGCGCGTTGACCCGGCCGAAATCGGGCACGAAGCGCCCGAACACCCCCGCCTCGTTCATCCACCTGAGCGCCGTCTCGGGGTCCTTGCGCCCCGCCAGCAGCTCGAGGAACAGCCCATTGGCACGCTTGTCGCGGCGCAGCTTGCCGTCGATCAGCTTCGCGTCGCGACCCGCCTGGCGCATCGTTTCCGGGTGGATTTCGAGCCCTTCGGCCTCGGCGAGCCGGAACACCTCGATCAGCCGCACCGGATCGGCGCGGAACCAGTCATCGCCCGGTGCGCGCAGCCGTCCGCCCTCGACCACATAGCCCTTGAAGGCGCGCGGACGCTGGGTGAAACCGGCGAAGAACCCGCTGCGGGTGCGCTTCCTCGCGAATTCCTCGTCGAGGTGGGCGAGGAACACCCCCGTGAGGCTGCCGACCCGCTTCGCCTGCAGGAAGTAGTACTGCATGAAGCGTTCGACCGCGCTCTTGCCCGGACGGTCCGCGAACTGCATCCGCTCGGCCACCGCGCGCTGGAGATCGAAGGTCAGCCGGCCCTCGGCACGCCCGGTGATGATGTGCATGTGACAGCGCACCGCCAGCAGGAATCCCTCGGCGCGGCGGAAGCTCTTGTATTCGCTCTGGGTGAGCAGGCCGACATCGACCAGTTCGGCGGCGTTCTGGACGCGGTGGACATATTTGCCGATCCAGTAGAGCGTCTGGAGGTCGCGCAGGCCCCCCTTGCCCTCCTTGACGTTGGGTTCGACGACGTAACGGCTGTCGCCCATGCGCTTGTGCCGCGCGTCGCGCTCGGCGAGTTTCTGGGTGAGGAACTGGCGTTCGCTCCCCTTGGCGACCTCCTGCCAGAACCGCTCGCGCAGCTCCTCGTAAAGCTGCTGGTCGCCCCACACCAGCCGCCCTTCGAGCAGCGCGGTGCGGATGGTGAGGTCCTCGCGCGCCTGCCGCATCGTGTCGGCGACGGTGCGCGAGGAATGGCCGACCTTCAGCCCGAGGTCCCACAGCAGATAGAGCATCGCCTCGATCACCTGCTCGCACCATGGCGAGCGTTTCATCGGGGTGATGAAGGCGATGTCGATGTCCGAATGCGGAGCCATCTCGGCCCGCCCGTAGCCCCCCACCGCGAGGATCGCGAGCCGCTCTGCCTGGGTACGGTTGGGCACCGGATAAAGGTGCGTGGTGACGTGATCGTGGATCACCCTCAGGAGCTGGTCGGTGAGGAAGGAATAGCCGCCCGTCACGTCGTGCCCGGCAGACGGCGCCGCGGCGAGCCGCCGCTCGAGCTCGGCGCGCCCCTCTTCCAGCGCGAGCCGCAGCGCCTTGACGATCGCCCCGCGCGCAGCCTCGCCCTCGGCGGCGAACAGCGCGGCGATTTCCTCGGCCAGCGCGCGCCGGTCGATGATCGCGCGCTGGCCGGGGACGCGCCTTGGGCTCATGCGGCAGGGCTCACGTCACGCTCACGCGGCGACAGTCTCGCTGCCGTAGCGCGCCTTGACGCTGCGCTTGTCGATCTTCTGCGTGCCGAGCCGCGGCAGGGCCTCCTCGGTCATCCAGATCTGGTGTTCGAGCGGCACCTTGAAGGGCGCGATCCGTTCGAGCAGGAAGGCGCGCAATTCGCCCGGAGTGATGGCTCTGCGGCCCTCCTTCATCCGGTAGACCGCCGCGGGCACCTCGCCGAAGCGTTCGTCGGGAAGGCCGAACACCGAACATTCGCCGATGTCGTCATGCGCGTAGATCGCATCCTCGACCTCGATGCACGAGATGTTCTCGCCGCCGCGGATGATGATGTCCTTCTTGCGGTCGACGATGAACAGGTAGTCGTCCGCGTCGAGATAGCCGAGATCGCCGGTGCGGAAATAGCCGTTGTCGGTGAAGGCGGCCTTGGTGGCCTCGGGGTTCTTCCAGTAGCCGCGGAAATTGGCGACCGAGCGGATGCACACCTCACCCACCTGCCCGTGCGGCAGCGGGTTTCCGGCATCGTCGAGGATCGCCATGTCGACCATCGGCTTCGACGGGCGTCCGGTCGAGCCGGGCTTGGCAAGGTAGTTCTCGTTGAAGTTGCCGCAGCCGATCGCGTTGGTCTCGGTGAGGCCGTAGCCGAGCAGCGGGAACCCGCCGGGGAAGGCCTCCTTGATGCGGGTGACGTGTTCGACCGGGCGCGGCGCGCCGCCTGCCGCGAAGCTCTTGCACGCCGACAGGTCGTATTTGGCGCGGTCGGGGTGGTTGGCGATCTCGTAGCTCATCAGCGGCACGCCGACGAAATAGGTGACCTTTTCCTCCGCCATCAGCCGGATGGCGAGGCCGGCGTCCCACTTGGGCATCAGCACCAGCTTGCGCCCGATCGCGAAGCTCTGCAGGAACAGTGGCACCTCGCCCGTCACGTGAAACAGCGGCACCGCCACCAGCGCGCAGGGCTGTTCGGTCATCGGCCCGTCCTGGCTCTCGACGTGGACCTTGGCCATCGCGCTCTGCGCGACGTAGTTCATCACCCCGTGGACGACGCCGCGGTGGTCCGACCAGGCCCCCTTCGACTTGCCGGTCGAACCCGAGGTGTAGAGGATCGTGGCGATGTCGTCCGGGCCGATCTCGGCCAGCATCGCCGCCGCCACGCTGGTGCCCTGCGGCACGGCCCACACCGCGGCAAGGCCTTCGGACGGTGCATTGCCGTGGTCGAACAGCACCACCTTGGCGCCGTGTTCGTGGCCTTCGAGCCGCGCGGCGCGGCCCGCGTCGGCGAGCACCAGCTTCGCCTCGGCAAGATCGATCCCGTAGGCCAGTTCCTCGCCGGAGGAAAAACCGTTGAGCAGCGTCGCGCAGCCGCCCGCCATCAGGATGCCCATGTAGGCGATCATCCAGTTGGCCGAATTGCGGGCGGCGATGGCGATGCGGTCGCCCTTCTGGACGGCATGTTCGCGCACGAGGCTTTCCGCCACGCAGGTCGCCGCCGAATAGGCCTCGGCAAAGGTCAGGCGCACCTCGCCGTCGACGAGAAAGGGCAGGTCGCGATGCTCGTTGCAGAAATGCGCGAAGTAGTGCGCAAGGCTCGGCGGCGCGCCGGCGAAGGCGGGCATCTCCACGCCGTCGCGCATGTAAGGCACGGTGGCGAAGGGCTGCCCCGGGGCCGTCAGGCCGGTGATGATCGCTTCGAGCGCATTGTCCAGCTGGGTGGGCATGCGGTGTCCTTTCCTCTCTCTCATTTTTCGCGAAGCCGCCGGCGCGTCGCGCGCGCCTCCTTGCGGTCTTCCGATCCCGTGCCGTGCCGGCGATCCTGCGCCCTTCCCCTCTCCCGCGCGCTGTGCCAGAAGCACCCGCGACACGGCCCGTCAGGCCCGCCGATACGGCATATCATCGTCATTAAGGGGTTCGCTCCGTGCTGTCACTACTTGCCGCAAGCGGCGTCGCCGATCCGATCCACTGGACCGACCTGGGGCTGCGGCCCTACCTGTTCCGGGTCGGCTGGTTCGAGCTGCGCTTCTATTCGCTGGCCTACCTGCTGGGCGTGATCTTCGCCTGGTGGCACACCTCGAAGATGCTCAAGGCGCCCGGCGCGCCGATGGCGCAGCGCCACGCCGACGACCTGTTCTTCTACTGCACCCTCGGCGTGATCATCGGCGGGCGGCTCGGCTATGCGCTGTTCTACACCGGCGGCGACACCGGCATCCCCAGCGCCTTCACCGATTTCTCCGGCGACGGGTGGGTCAGGTGGAAGCTGCTGCGGCTGTGGGACGGCGGCATGAGCTTTCACGGCGGCCTCGTCGGCGTCGCGGTGGCGATGGCGTGGGTATCGTGGCGCGAGAAGCTGAGCTTCATCCGGGTCGCCGACTATGTCTCGGTCAGCGTGCCGATGGGAATGCTGCTCGGCCGGCTCGCCAATTTCATCAACGGCGAATTGTGGGGCCGGGTGACAGACGTGCCCTGGGCGATGATCTTCCCGGGCGACCCCAGCCAGCTCCCGCGCCACCCCAGCCAGCTCTACCAGGCCGGGCTCGAGGGACTGGCGCTGCTCATCATCATGATGCTGCTGTTCTGGAAGACCCGCGCGCGCTATCGCCCCGGTCTCCTGGTGGGCGTGTTCACGCTCGGCATGGGAATCGCGCGCTTCGTTAACGAATTTTTCCGGCAGCCCGACGCACAACTGGCTGACTTCGCCCGGCAGACCGGGCTATCGATGGGCCAATGGCTGACCATACCGCTGATATTGACTGGATTGATTGTCGTCTTCTTCGCGCTGCGGAGGAAGCCGTCCGCGACGGGGACGACGCACCCGGCCTGAACGGCGCGCCCGAGTGGCGCCCCGCACTCCGGCTGATCGACCCGGGGGACGAGCCGCACCCCGCCGCCAAGGAGAAGTCCGGGCGCGAGGCCGAGGCGCGCGCCAAGGCTGAGGCGCTCGCCCGCGCGAAGGCGGAAGCCGAAGCGCGCGCGAAGGCGCTGCGCGAGGAACGCGAACGTGCCCGCGCCGAGGCCGAAGCCCGCGCCGCCGCCGAACGCGAGGCCCGCGAAAGGGCTGCCGCCGAGGCGCGCGCGCGCCGCGAGGCCGAAGCCGCCGAACGCGCGCGGCTCGCCGCCGAGGCGCAGGCCAAGGCCGAAGCGGAAGCGCGGGCGCGCAAGGAAGCCAAGGAAAAGGCGCTCGCCGAAGAGAAGGCCCGTCGCGAGGCCGAGGCCAAGGCGAAGGCGGAGGCCGCGGAGAAAGCACGCCGCGAAGCCGAGGCGAAGGCCAAGGCCGAAGCTGAAGAGAAGGCTCGCAAGGAGGCGGAAGCGCGCGCCAAGGCCGAAGCCGAGAAGAAAGCCCGGGAGGAAGCCGAGGCCAGAGCCCGCGCCGAGGCGGAAGCCCGCGCCAAGGCCGAAGCCGAGGCGAAGGCGCGTCGCGAGGCCGAGGAGCGCCGCAAGGCCGAGGCGGAGGCAAAGGCCCGCGCCGAAGCCGAGGCGCGCGCCAAGGCGGAGGCCGCGGAGAAAGCGCGCCGCGAAGCCGAAGCCAAGGCCAAGGCCGAAGCGGAGGAGAAGGCTCGCAAGGAGGCGGAAGCGCGGGCGAAAGCCGAAGCCGAGAAGAAAGCCCGGGAGGAAGCCGAGGCCAAGGCCCGCGCCGAAGCGGAAGCCCGCGCCAAGGCCGAAGCCGAGGAAAAGGCGCGCCGCGAGGCCGAGGAGCGCCGCAAGGCCGAGGAGCGCCGCAAGGCCGAGGCGGAGGCAAAGGCCCGCGCTGAAGCCGAGGCGCGCGCCAAGGCGGAGGCCGAGGAGAAAGCGCGCCGCGAAGCCGAAGCCAAGGCCAAGGCCGAAGCGGAAGAGAAGGCCCGCAAGAAGGCCGAGGCAGAAGCGCGGGCGAAGGCCGAAGCCGAGAAGAAAGCCCGGGAGGAAGCCGAAGCCAAGGCCCGCGCCAAGGCCGAGGCCGAGGAACAGGCCCGCAAGGACGCCGAGGCCGCCGCGCGCGCCAAGGTCGATCTTGCCAAGACCTTCCGCCGGCTCATCAAGCAGAACGGTCCGATCAGCCTCGCGCAGTTCATGGGCGAGAGCAACGCGCGCTACTATGCCACCCGCGATCCGCTGGGCGACCAGGGCGACTTCATCACCGCGCCCGAGGTCAGCCAGATGTTCGGCGAGCTGATCGGCCTGTGGCTCGCCGACCTGTGGGTGCGCATGGGCAGCCGCAAACGCATCCATTACGTCGAGCTCGGCCCGGGGCGCGGGACGTTGGCGCGCGACGCGCTCGGCGCCGCGTCACGTTATGACTTCGCGCCGCAGGTCCATTTCGTCGAGACCTCGCCGGCGCTGCGCAAGCTCCAGCGCGAGGCCTTCCCCGATTGCCACCACCACCACGACCTCACCACCCTGCCCGACGACGCGCCGCTGCTGATCGTCGCCAACGAATTCTTCGATGCGCTGCCGATCCACCAGCTGCTGCGCTCTGCCGATGGCTGGTTCGAGCGGATGGTGGGGCTCGAAGGCGACAAATTCGCCTACGTCACCGGCAAGGAGCGGATGGACCACATCGTTCCGCCGAGCTGGTTGAGGGCCGCACAGGGCGCGACGATCGAGACCAGTCCGGCGGCGGTGGCGATGATGAGCGAGATCGCGGGGCGGCTCAAGGAACAAGGCGGCGCTGCGCTCGTTATCGATTACGGCCACCGCGAGCTGTCCTCCGGAACCACGCTGCAGGCGCTGAAGGCGCACAAGAAGGTCGATGTCTTCGCTCATCCGGGCGAGGCCGACATCACCGCCCATGTCGATTTCGAGCTGCTCGCCCATGTCGCGCAGCAGCACGGGGCGGACGTGATGGGGCTGCAATGCCAGGGCGAGTGGCTGCGCCAGATGGGCATCGACACCCGGCTCGAGGCGCTCCAGCGGCGCAATCCGGGCGAGGCGGCCAAGCTGCAGCGCCAGCGCGACCGGCTGGTCGAGGACAGCCAGATGGGCACGCTGTTCAAGGTGCTCGGCATCTGTGGGCGACGTTGGCCCTTTGGAGTGGGATTCGCATGATGAAACGTCTGGTTCTTGCCGCACTTGCCGCCGCCTTCGCGGTCGCCGCGCCCGCCCACGCCGCCGATCCGGTGGAAGGCCGCTGGGTGACCGAGAAGAAGGACGCGGTGGTGCGCGTCGGGCCCTGCGGCAAGACGGTGTGCGGCAGGATCGAACGCTTCCTCGTCGCCCCGCCGCAGGGCGTGGACCAGCGCGACGTCAACAATCCCGATCCCGCGCTGCGCAACCGGCGGCTGCTCGGGATGCCGGTGCTCAGCGGCTTCACCGAGGAGGAGGACCTGTGGCGCGGACGCATCTACGATCCCAAGAGCGGCAAGAGCTACCGCTCGGTGATCCGCCGCAAGGGCCCGAACGTGCTCGAGGTGAAGGGCTGCATCGGCCCGTTCTGCCAGACGCAGATCTGGCGCAGGCTGTCCTGATCGGCCGCGCCCCGGCCTAAAGTCCGGCCTTCGCTGCCAGCATCTGCGCCGCCTGTTTCGGCGTCATCTTCTGCGCATCCTCGCGGTCGACCGCGAGGTTCGCCTCGCGCATCGCCTCGACCGAAATCGCGCCCACCAGCGGCTTCAGCGCGGCGATCACCCCCGCATCCCCGGCGATGCGCGGGGAGAGCATGATCATCGCGTCATAGCTGGGGAGCGCGCCCTTGGGGTCCTCCAGCACCACCAGCCGGTCCGCCGCGATCCGCCCGTCGGAGGTGTAGGCGCTGATCACGTCGGCCTCGCCCGATTGGAGCGCGTTGTACATGAAGGTCGGCGCGAAATTGCGCTTGCTCGCGAAGTCGAGGCCATAGGCGGCCTTCACCGCGATCCATTCGGGCCGCTCGAAGAACTCGGGGTCGCCGCCCACCGTCAGGCGCGGGGCCACCGCGGCAAGATCGGCGAGGCTGGTCACCCCCAGCTCCTTTGCCCGGTCGGCGCGCATCGCGAAGGCATAGGCGTTCTCGAAGCCGAGCCGGCCGAGCACCTTGACGCCGTTCTCGCGCGCTTCCCATGCGCGGATCGTCTCGTACATCGCCTCGCGGCCGGGATTGTCGTCGCGCTTCAGGTAATTGGTCCAGATGGTGCCGGTGTAGTCGACCGAGATGTCGATGCTCGAATTGGCGACTGCCGAGTGCACCACGGCGCTCCCCAGCCCGTCGCGATATTCAACCCGGTACCCCGCCGCCTGAAGCCGCGCGCCGATCAGCTTGGCGAGGATATATTGCTCGGAAAACTGCTTGGAGGCGATCACGATCGGGCGCTCGCCCTCTTCCGCGCGCCCGGCCCAGAGCGCGGCGAGGATGCCGAGCGCGACGATCGCCACGCCGCCGAGGCTCATCCAGCGCCGCCGCCGCGCGAGGCCGACCTCGATCACCCAGAGGAGGTTGTCCGCCGCCAGCGCCAGCCCCGCGCTGGCAAGGCACCCGGCCAGCACCAGTGCCCAGTTCTGGGTCTGCAGGCCGGCAAAGATCGGGTCGCCGAGGCTCGGCTGGCCGATGGTGGTGGCGAGCGTCGCCGCGCCGATCGTCCACACGCTCGCGGTGCGGATGCCGGCCATCACGAAGGGCGCCGAAAGCGGCGCCTCGACCAGCCGCAGCTTCTGCCACTTGGTCATCCCCACGCCGTCCGCCGCCTCGAGCACGCCGGGATCGAGATTGGCCTGCGCAGTCACCGCGTTCCTGAGGATCGGCAGCAGCGCATAGAGCGTCAGCGCCAGCAGCGCAGGGAGGAACCCGAGCGTCGGCAGCCCTTCGCCGAACACCGCCCGAAGGCTCAGCAGCAGCGGGAAGAAAAGCGCCAGCAGTGCGAGCGCGGGGATGGTCTGGACGAGGCTCGCAAGCGCGAGCGCGATGCGCGAGACCGTGGCCGAGCGGCTCGCCCACACCGCCAGCGGCAGGGCGATGATGATCGCAAGGCCGATCGCGCTCGCCGAGAGCACGACATGGGCGGCAAGCTTGTCGCCGAGGCCGGGGAGGATGTCCCAGATATCGCCCATCAGCGCGGGCTCTCCATCGCGGCGAGCCGTTCGGCCTGCTGGCGCGGGACGGCGACGAGGCCCTGCGCAATGTCCCCGCCCTCGCCGGCGAGCAGCGCGCGCGGGCTTTCGTCGGCGACGATGGCCCCTGCATCCATCACCAGCACCCGGTCGGCGAGCAGCAGCGCCTCGGCCATGTCGTGGGTGACCATCACGGTGGTGAGGCCGAGCCGTTCATGGAGTTCGCGCACCTTCTCGCCCAGCGCGTCGCGGGTGAGCGGGTCGAGCGCGCCGAAGGGTTCGTCCATCAAAAGCAGTTCGGGCTCCCCCGCCAGCGCGCGCGCCACGCCGACGCGCTGGCGCTGGCCGCCCGAGAGTTCGTCGGGCATCCGGCTCGCCATGGCGGGGTCGAGCTCGACCAGTTCGAGCAGCTCGGCGATGCGCGAAGGGGGCAGCTTCTCGCCCGCCAGCCGGGGGCCGATCGCGATGTTTTCCGCCACGCTCATGTGCGGGAACAGCCCGATGCCCTGGAACACGTAGCCCACGCGGCGGCGCAGGCGGGCGGGCGGCAGCGCGGTCACATCCTCGCCGCCGAACAGCACGCGTCCCGCGGTGGGTTCGACCAGCGTGTTGACCATCTTGAGCAGCGTCGACTTGCCCGATCCCGAGGCGCCCACCAGCGCAACGAAGCTGCCGCCCGCGATGTCGCAGGTCACTCCGGCGACCGCCTGCACATTGCCATAGACGCGCGCGGCGCCTTCAAAGCGGAGCAGGGGTCGAGGAGAGGTCATACGCGAAGGACTAGCCGCGAAAGCGCGCGAGGGCCAGCGCGGGCGATTGGCCTTTCCAGCGGCGCTTGCTATGCGGAGGCGCAGAACGATCATTACAATCGCAGGACATAAAATGCGCGCGACCCCCGATTTCGACTTCCACCTCGGCGAGGCCGCCGAGATGATCCGCGAGAGCACGGCCCGCTTCGCCGACGAGCAGATCGCGCCGCTCGCGGAGCGCACCGACCGCGAGGACCGCTTCCCGCGCGAATTGTGGGAGCCGATGGGCGCGCTCGGCCTCCACGGCATCACCGTGGAAGAGGAATGGGGCGGGCTGGGCCTCGGCTATCTCGAACACGTCATCGCGGTCGAGGAAGTGAGCCGCGCGAGCGCCAGCGTGGGCCTCAGCTACGGCGCGCATTCGAACCTCTGTTTGAACCAGATCCGCCGCTGGGGGAACGACGAGCAGAAGGCCAGGTATCTGCCGAAACTGATTTCCGGCGAGCATGTCGGTAGCCTCGCGATGTCCGAGGCGGGCGCGGGCAGCGACGTGGTCTCGATGAAGCTGAAGGCCGACGCGGTTCAGGGCGGCTATGTGCTGAACGGCACCAAGTTCTGGATCACCAATGCGCCCGAGGCCGACACGCTGGTGGTCTATGCCAAGACCGATGGCCACGCCGGATCACGCGGCATCACGGCCTTCCTGATCGAGAAGGGCGATGAGGGGTTCTCGATCGGCCAGAAGATTTCGAAGGTCGGCATGAAGGGCTCGCCCACCGCCGAGCTGGTGTTCGCCGATTGCTTCATCCCCGAGGACCGCGTGATGGGGCCGGTCAACGGGGGCGTGGGCGTGCTGATGAGCGGGCTCGATTACGAGCGCGTGGTGCTTGCCGGCTTGCAGCTCGGCATCATGCAGGCGTGCCTCGACACGGTGATTCCGTATCTGCGCGAGAGGAAGCAGTTCGGCAAACCCATCGGCAGCTTCCAGCTGATGCAGGCCAAGGTCGCCGACATGTACGTCGCCCTGCAATCGGCCCGCGCCTACACCTATGCGGTCGCCAAGGCGTGCGATGCGGGCCAGACGACCCGCTTTGACGCGGCGGGGGTGATCCTGCTGGCGTCGGAAAACGCCTTCAAGGTCGCCGCCGAAAGTGTGCAGGCGCTGGGCGGGGCGGGCTACACCACCGACTGGCCGGTCGAGCGCTACATGAGGGACGCCAAGCTGCTGGATATCGGCGCGGGGACGAACGAGATCCGCCGGATGCTGATCGGGCGCGAGCTGATCGGGGCGGCGGGGTGATGAGCTAATGGAGGGAGACAAAGTATGGAGAGACCCGACGGTTCAACTGCCACTGTAATTGGTTGGTGCTTGGTGATTGCCGGCGTTCTGGCAGCATTTCTTGTCGGAAATGTGGAGTCGCCAACCGCGTTTTGGCTCTGTCTTGCCGTGGCGAACCTTGGCGTTGGTCTCGGTGTCTTGCTTTTGTCCCTAGGCTATCTTGTTCGAGCCATTTGGTTCTTGCCGGGCCGACAGACCAAATCAGATGGCGACCGATTTCGAAGTGAGGTGCCTGTCACCGACCCTGACGAATGTTCATGGTGTGGGATCGTTGTAACTGCTCCTGCAAGACCTTGTTCAGCATTCACTACAGAACAGCTTCCGATTGCAGCGGACCGTATCAAAAGCCTGACGTGCAGAAATCAACTCGAAGCTAGAGGGCATTTGCTTTGACCGCCCCCACCCTCACCACCAAACTCGACCGCGAGAGCCCGGAGGCCAAGGCCCGCTTCGCGCACAACCATGCCCTCGCGCAGGAACTGCGCGCGCGGGTCGCGGAGGCCGCGCTCGGCGGGCCGGAGAAGCACCGCGAGCGCCATGTAACCCGCGGCAAGCTGCTCCCTCGCGAGCGGGTGGAGCGGCTGCTCGATCCGGGTTCGCCCCTCCTCGAGATCGGGCAGCTCGCCGCCAACGGGATGTACGAGGGCGACGTCAACGGCGCCTCGATCATCTGCGGCGTGGGCCGCGTCTCGGGCCGCCAGTGCATGATCGTGTGCAACGATGCGACCGTGAAGGGCGGCACCTATTACCCGATGACGGTGAAGAAGCACCTGCGCGCGCAGGAGATCGCGCAGGAGAACCGCCTGCCGTGCATCTATCTCGTCGACAGCGGCGGGGCGAACCTGCCGCATCAGGCGGAAGTGTTCCCCGACCGCGACCACTTCGGGCGGATCTTCTTCAATCAGGCGAACATGAGCGCCTTGGGCATCCCGCAGATCGCCTGCGTGATGGGTTCCTGCACCGCGGGGGGAGCCTACGTCCCCGCCATGTCCGACGAGACGGTGATCGTCCGCAACCAGGGCACGATCTTCCTCGCCGGACCGCCATTGGTGAAGGCCGCGACGGGCGAGGAGATCAGCGCCGAGGATCTGGGCGGCGGCGATCTGCACGCGAAGAAGTCGGGCGTGGTCGATCACCTCGCCGAGAACGACGAGCACGCGCTCACCATCGTGCGCGACATCGTGTCGCACCTCGGTGCGAACACGGGCGCGGCGCAGGACGTGGCGCTCAAGGACCCGCGCCCGCCGAAGTTCGACGCCGAGGACCTCTACGCCCTCATCCCCGAGGACGTGCGCGCGCCCTATGACGTGCACGAAGTCATCGCGCGCCTCGTCGATGCTTCCGAGTTCCACGAGTTCAAGGCGCACTACGGCTCCACCCTCGTCTGCGGCTTCGCGCATATCTGGGGGATGCCGGTCGCGATCCTCGCCAATAACGGCGTGCTGTTCTCCGAGTCCGCGCAGAAGGGCGCGCATTTCATCGAGCTCGCCTGCCAGCGCCGCATCCCGCTGCTGTTCCTGCAGAACATCTCGGGCTTCATGGTCGGCGGGAAATACGAGGCGGAGGGCATCGCCAAGCACGGCGCGAAGCTCGTCACCGCGGTCGCCACCGCGACCGTTCCCAAGGTCACCGTGGTGATCGGCGGCAGCTTCGGTGCGGGCAATTACGGGATGTGCGGCCGCGCCTACTCGCCCCGCTTCCTGTTCACCTGGCCCAATGCGCGCATCTCGGTGATGGGCGGGGAGCAGGCGGCTTCGGTGCTCGCCACCGTCCACCGCGATTCGGACAAGTGGAGCGAGGCGGAGGCCGAGGCCTTCAAGGCCCCGATCCGCCGGAAATACGAGGACGAGGGCAACCCCTACTACGCCACCGCCCGGCTGTGGGACGACGGGGTGGTGGACCCGGTGCAGACCCGCGATGTGCTGGGGCTTGCCTTTGCCGCCTGCCTTGAAGCGCCCATCCCCGAGCGGCCGGCTTTTGGCGTGTTCCGGATGTAGCCTGAAACCCTCCCCCACCCACTTGCGTAGCTAACCCATGTTAGGCCACAAAGGGCCTGCCTTGGGAGGGGCCACGCTTGCTTCAGGAAAAGATCACCGCCGCGCCGCCGCGCCGGCCCACACTGCTCTCGCGCCTCGTGCGGCGGATCATCCTGTTCATCTACCGCCTCAAGGGCTGGAAGATCGACGGCGGGTTGCCCAAGCACCTCAGGAAATATGTCATCGCAGGCGCCCCGCACACCTCGAACTGGGACTTCGTGTTCTTCACCGGCGCCACCCACGAAGAGGGCATCCGCCCCAACTTCATGGGCAAGCACACCCTGTTCAAGGGCGTGATGAAGAACTTCATGCTCGACATGGGGGGCATTCCCGTCGACCGCCGCAAGAGCGCCAACGCCACCCTGCAGATCGCCGAGGAATTCGCGGTGCGCGACGAGCTTGCGCTGGTGATCGCCGCCGAGGGCACGCGCAAGACCGACGGCAAGTGGAAATCGGGCTTCTACCACATCGCGCGCGCCGCAGGCGTGCCGATCGTCCCCGCCTTTGCCGACAACACCAACATGGTGATCAGCTTCGGCGAGCCGCTGGTGCCCACCGGCAATTACGGCGAGGACCTGTTGCGCATCGCCGAATGGTTCCGTTCCAAGCTGCCCGATTACGAGCGGTTCAAGGTGCTCGAACAGCAGGCGCGCGACATCATCGCGGGGAAGAACGACATCTGACCGGCCGCAGGGGCGCCGGTTTTTCCTTGTTGCGACGCACAAAATTCGACGAGCGACCCTTTATGCCCGTCGACGCATCGCCTATGTTGCCCGGCAACCGAGGAGGCGCACAGGCTATGGCATTGACCGAAACGGCGCGGGAGGCCGAGCGCGAGCGCGTTGCGAAGGCCGTCCTCGACCTCGTCAAGCAGCGCGGCGCCGAGGTGCCGTGGAGCGAGGCGATGGCCGAAAGCGGCCTCGCACGGCCCCGGTTCGAGGCGCTTTTCGCCGATTACGACGACCTGTTCGATGCCGTCGCGCAGACCTGGTTCGCCCCGCACATGGCGGTGATGGAGGAAGTGCTCGCCTCGAACCTGCCCCCGCAGCGCAAGGTCTACGAGTTCTTCCGCCGCCGCTTCCTGATCTCGCGCGACCGGTTCCGCGAGGACCCCGTGTTCTTCACCATTCTGTGCGAGATGGGCGCGGCCAATTTCGAGCGGGTGCGATCCTATGTCGATCTCGCCGACCATTACCTGTGCGAGCTGATCGCCGAGGCGCAGGCGGAGGGCTTTTTCGCCGGGCTGGAAATCGACGAGGCGCTCTCGCTCATCAACCAGATGGTCTCGCCCTACACCCTGCCCGATGCGCTGATTTATATCGAGCCCAAGCTCACCGAGCAGAAGCTGGCACGGATCGTCGACACCATGTTCATCGGCCTGTCGGGCGAGGCGGGCAGCGGCGCGGCGGGGGTCAACACGCTCAAGGTCGCCTCGTAAGCGGTCAGGCCTCGTCCCACCAACCGGCCGATGGGTCTGCGCTCCCGCGACTTCCGCGCCGCCTGAGCCCCTCGAACAGTCCGCCTTCGAGCCGCATTGTCGTGGGGCGGGTGCTGTTCCAGTCCATCACGTAAAGCCGCTCGGCGATACGCCAGCGACCTTCGCGCTTCACCATCCGGTCGAGATAGCGCCCGCCGACCACCACCTCCTCGTCGCCATCCGGGCCGGGGATGATGTGCAGCGCCACGCAGTGTGTCTCGGCCTTGGCGCGCTCTCCGATTATCCTGATCACGGTGTTGGCGATAGTGTGCTGCGTCAGCCGCATCGCGCCCAGCGCGGCGAGGAGCCCGGGGATGGTCTCGCCCGGCGATTTCGCACCGTCGCCATAGTCGATCCGTGCATCGGGGCTGAACACCTCCGCCAGCAGCGCGGCATCACAGCGGTCGATGGCGCGGCAATAGAGCGCGAGGGTCTCGGCAATGGCAAGGCGGTCGGCGACTTCGCTGGGGTCCATCGCGCGCTAATCCCTGCGGAACTGCAGCACGTTGGCGGGCGGTTTGCGCGGCGGCTTGCGCAGGCGCCTTTCGGCGAGCGCATACTTGAGCGCCGCGCCCACCATCAAGGCCGACACCGCCAGGATCGCCGCCGCCCACAGCCAGTGCGGCCAGCCCGTCACCGCAGCGATCTGGCCGGTGTCCGACAGCACCGTCTGCCCGCCGATCACCGCCTGGCGGGTGAACAGGTAATGGAAATCGCGCAGCATGCTCATGCTCGCGAGAACGCCGAGGAACTGCAGGGTGAACCGCGCCAGCCCGGGCCCTGCGCGCCACGCCGCGAGTGCCAGCACCCCGGCGACCAGCGGCAGCATGGTGTAGCCCACCGGCGAGCGCACCCAGATCGCCACGCTGGCGAGGATCGCGCCCGCGACCAGCCAGAGCACCGGGCGCCACAGCCGCGCATGCGCGCTGGCGAGGATCAGCAGCGCCCCAACGAGGCACGGCGCGAGCGGGCCTCCGGCAGCGATCGCGGCCCTCGCAAGGCGCGGCGCATCGGGCGCAAGGCGGCTCTCGGCCACGCCCGAACCATTGGCGAAGATCATCAGCTGGTGGAAATCCTGCCCCGCCGCCAGCGCGGTCAGCCCGTGGCCCATTTCGTGGAACCAGGTGGTGAGGATCACGAAGGGATAGATGAGATACTGGCCGAGAGGCAGCGCGGGCAGCATCACCACCACCAGCCCCGCCAGCACCAGCCGTCCGGCCTGTTCGGCCTGGCTGCCGGGGCGGGTGAGCGAGCGCACCGCGCGCCGCCTTAGCCCAGCCGCTCTGCCTCGGGGGTGTGACCCGAGGCGTCGACCCTGAGGTCGCCGCCGAGCTCGCGTGCGCGCTCGTCCTCATCGCGATATTCCTGAAGGATCGACCAGCTGGCGAGGAACAGTCCGGCCACCAGCGGCCCCAGCACGATACCCGAGAAGCCCAGCAGGCTGATGCCGCCCAGCGTGGTGACAAGGATGATCCAGTCGGGGATGCCGGTGTCGCGCCCGACGAGGATCGGGCGCAGCACGTTGTCGGCCGAGGAGATCACCACGAAGCCGACCACCAGCACGAACACGCCCTGCCACACGTCGCCCGCGATCAGCAGCCACAGGCCGACCGGGACGTAGACCGCGCCCGCGCCGATCACCGGGACCAGCGCGAAGATCGTCATGAGCACCCCGAACAGCAGCGCGGATTCGAGCCCGACGATGACGAAGGTGATCGCCCCCAGCGCCCCCTGCACGAGCCCGACCACGCCCGATCCCTTGATCGTCGCGCGCACGATGCCGAGAAAGCGTTGCGCAAGTCGTTCGGAAATCGAGCGTTCGACCGGGATGGTGCGCAGCAGGGTGCGCCCGATCCGCTCGCCGTCGCGCAGCAGGAAGAACATGACGTAGAGCCCGACGCCGAAAGCCAGCACGAAGCCGAGCGCGCCGCTGCCGATCGACACCGCCTGGGCGGCGATCAGCCCGGCGCTCTGGGTGAGCAATTCCTGGAGGCGCACCTGTGCGCTCGACAGGTCGGCCCAGCCCGAACGGTCGACCGCCTCCTGCGCGATGCGCGGCAGCGCGCCGTAGACCGTATCGAACACCGCGGCGAGATCGACCGGGTTGGACTGCAGCGAGGTGACCAGCGTCACCGCTTCCTCCACCACCAGCGTCGCCAGCCAGCCGGCGGGCAGCAGCACCGCGAAGAAGATCACCAGCAGCGAACCGAAGGCGGCGGGATTGCGCCGCCCGCGCATGGTGCGCAGCATCCAGCGGTAAAGCGGCTGGAACATGATCGCGGCGAGCGCCGCCCACAGCAGCGCGGTGGCATAGGGCCACACGATCACCACCATCATCAGCGTGACCACCGCGAGGATCAGGAGGAAACTCGCGTGCTGCAATTCGTCGGTGCGGTGCGGCTGCTGGGCCATCGCGGGCGTTCCCCCCTTACGCCGGGTCAGACATCGAGGTTGGCGACATTCAGCGCATTGTCCTGGATGAACTCGCGGCGCGGTTCGACCACGTCGCCCATCAGCCGGGTGAAGATCTCGTCGGTGACGTCGGCATCCTCGACCTTGACCTGCAGCAGCGCGCGGTTTTCCGGATCGAGCGTGGTCTCCCACAGCTGTTCGGCGTTCATTTCGCCGAGGCCCTTGTAACGCTGAATCGAGAGCCCCTTGCGCCCCGCGGCGAAGATCGCCTCCAAAAGCTGCGTCGGACGGCTGATCGACCCGTCGACCGGGATCGCGGTGACCGGCGGGGTGTCCTCGGCCTCGCCTGCGAGCGGATCGCCGCCAGCGGGCGCTTCGGCTTCGGGCTCCTCGCTCGCATCGCCCGCCCGCACGAGGCTGACGGGCGCGGCATAGGTTTCCGCCTGTGCGGCGGCGAGGCCGTGGAGCTTGTGCGCCTCGGTGCTCGACAGGAAGCGTGCATCGATCTCGTGCACGTCGGTGACGCCGCGCCACAGGCGCTCGAACACCACGGTGCCGTCCTCGCGGCGCGCGGCGGACCAGCGCGCCTCGCGGTCGCCCGCGCCGAGCCGCGCGGCGGCGCGGTCAAGCGCGGCCTTCAGCGCTTCGCCCGAGAGGCCCGGCTGCAGCGCCCCGGCGAGCGCCATCTGCTCGACGATCCCCATGTCGTAGCGCCGCGGCACGAAGCCGAGCAGGTTCTTGAGCCGGAGCGCGCTTTCCACGATCGCCCGCAGGTCCTCGCCCCCGCGTGCCCCGCCCTGCGTCTCCAGCACCCGGCCCTGAAGGCCGGCATCGACGAGGTAGCGGTCGAGCGCCGCCTGATCCTTGAGGTAGACCTCGGAGCGACCCTTGGCGACCTTGAACAGCGGCGGCTGGGCGATGAACAGGTGCCCGGCCTTGATGATGTCAGGCATCTGGCGGTGGAAGAAGGTCAAGAGCAGTGTGCGGATATGCGCCCCGTCGACGTCCGCGTCGGTCATGATGACGATCTTGTGGTAGCGCAGCTTCTCGAGGTTGAATTCGTCGCGGATGCCGGTCCCCATCGCCTGAATCAGGGTGCCGACCTCCTTCGAGGAGATGATCCGGTCGAAGCGCGCGCGCTCCACATTCAAGATCTTGCCCTTCAGCGGCAGGATCGCCTGGGTCTTGCGGTCGCGCCCCTGCTTGGCCGAGCCGCCCGCGGAGTCCCCTTCGACGAGGAACAGTTCGGACTTGGCCGGGTCGCGCTCCTGGCAGTCGGCGAGCTTGCCCGGCAGGCTAGCGACGCTCATTGCGCCCTTGCGGCTCATCTCGCGGGCGCGGCGCGCGGCCTCGCGCGCGGCGGCGGCGTCAATGATCTTCTGGATGATCGCGCGCGCCTCGTTGGGGTTTTCTTCCAGCCACTCGGTCATCTTCTCGCCCATCAGGGTTTCGAGCGGCGAGCGGACTTCGCTGGAGACCAGCTTGTCCTTGGTCTGGCTGGAGAACTTGGGGTCGGGCAGCTTGACGCTGACGATCGCAGTGAGGCCCTCGCGCATGTCCTCGCCCGAAAGGCTGACCTTCTCCTTTTTCAGCATCCCCGAACGCTCGGCATAGTTGTTCAAGGTGCGGGTCAGTGCGGCGCGGAAGGCGGCGAGGTGCGTGCCGCCGTCGCGCTGCGGGATGTTGTTGGTGAAGGCGAGCACGTTCTCGTAATAGGAATCGTTCCATTCGAGCGCGACATCGATGCCGATCCCGTCCTTTTCGGCGGCGACCGCGATCGGTTCGGGGATCAGCGCCTGCTTGTTGCGATCGAGATATTTCACGAAGGCGGCGATCCCGCCCTCGTAGAACAGGTCGTGCTCGACCGGCTCCTCGTGGCGCAGGTCGCGCAGTTTGATCCGCACACCCGAATTGAGGAATGCCAGCTCGCGGTAGCGGTGCTCGAGCTTCTCGAAATCGAACTCGGTGACGTTCTTGAAGGTGTCGTGGCTGGCCTTGAAGGTCACGCGGGTGCCCTTCTTGAAGCCGTTCGCATCGGCATTGCCGCTGGCCCTGGGCGCATCGCCGACGACGCGCAGCGATTCGACCGCATCGCCGTGCTCGAAGCGCATCCAGTGCTCCTTGCCCTCGCGCCAGATCACCAGTTCGAGCCATTCCGAAAGCGCGTTGACCACCGAGACGCCCACGCCGTGGAGGCCGCCCGAAACCTTGTAGGCATTGTCGTCCGAGGTGTTCTCGAACTTGCCCCCGGCATGCAGCTGGGTCATGATGACCTCCGCCGCCGAGACGCCCTCTTCGCGGTGGATGTCGGTCGGGATGCCGCGCCCGTTGTCCTCGACCGAGACCGAACCGTCGGGGTTCAGTTCGATCAGCACGAGGTCGCAATGGCCAGCCAGCGCCTCGTCGATGGCGTTGTCGGAGACCTCGAACACCATGTGGTGCAGGCCCGATCCGTCGTCGGTGTCGCCGATATACATGCCGGGGCGCTTGCGCACCGCGTCGAGGCCCTTCAAAACCTTGATCGATTCCGCGCCGTACTGGTTGGCGTTGGGCTGCTTTTCGGGGGTCTGGCCGGTGGTGTCGTTCATGCCGATGATATAGGCGCTCGCGCCGCGATTCCCAACTCCGGCGGCCCCCTCAGGTGCGCTTTTCCACGGACGGGAGCGGCGCTTCGCCGATGCGCCGCCGAGCCTTGGCGAAAGCGGGGGCTCGACAAGCGCGGCAAATGCCCCGAAACCACCCCGCGAGGAGAGCGCTGCGCGGTCCGCGGCGGCGCGACGAGGAGGAGGATTTCGATGATGATCGCAAGATATCTCGGCACAGCCGCCGCGCTGGCGCTGGTGGCGACGTCCGCCGCGGCGCAGGTTCCCACCGGCACGCAGGGCGCGCTGCGCCCCGACCAGCAGCAGTTCTTCGACCTTTACAAGGAGCTGGTCGAGACGAACACCACCGTCAGCAATGGCAGCTGCACGCAGGCGGCGGCGCAGATCGGCGCGCGGCTGGAGGCGGCGGGCTTTGCCTCCGATGCGATCACGCTGTTCTCCGTCCCCGAACACCCGCGTGACGGCGGGATCGTGGCGGTGCTCCAAGGCTCCTCGAAGACGCTCGAACCGATGCTGCTGCTCGGCCATATCGACGTGGTCGAGGCCAAGCGATCCGACTGGGTGCGCGAACCCTTCAAGCTGATCGAGGACGGCGGCTATTACTACGCGCGCGGCATTCTCGACGACAAGTTCCAGTCGGCGGTGTGGGCCGACACGCTGATCCGCATGAAAAAGGCCGGCAAGGTGCCCGAGCGCACCATCAAGATGGCGCTGACCTGCGGCGAGGAGACCGACACCGCCTTCAACGGCGCGCAATATCTCTCGACCCGGAAACGCGACCTGATCGACGCCGCCTTCGCGCTCAACGAGGGCGGCGGGGGGCGCACCGACGGCAAGGGCCACCTGATGGTGCAGACCATCCAGGTCGGCGAGAAGGTCTACCAGGACTACCGCCTCACGGTGACCAATCCGGGCGGCCATTCCTCGCAGCCGGTTCCCGACAACGCGATTTACCGCATGGCCGCCGCGCTCGAGAAGATCGGCGCGCACGAGTTCCCGGCCGAGCTCAACGACACCACCCGCACCTTCTTCGCCAAGGCCGGCGCGATGCGCGGCGATGCGACGGGCAAGGCGATGGTGCGGCTGACCCGGGACCTCGGCGATGCCGAGGCGATGGCGCTGGTCGACGAGGACAAGGCGATGCACTCGATGCTGCGCACCACCTGCGTGGCGACGATGATCGAGGGCGGCCACGCGGTCAACGCGCTGCCGCAGAAGGTCACCGCCAACGTCAACTGCCGGATCTTCCCGGGCCACACCCCGCAGGAGATCATGGGCGAGCTCGAGGACATCATCGGCGACGACACGATCACAATCGCCCGGGTGCGCGAGGACAAGCCGCTGGCGGTCAATCCGCCGCTCGACCCGGCGATCATCGGCCCGATCGAGCGCCTCGCGGCCAAGCACTTCCCGGGCGTGCCGGTGATCCCGACCATGTCCACCGGGGCGACCGACGGGGTCTATACCGGCGGCGCGGGGATCCCGACCTACGGCGTGCCGAGCATCTGGACCGACCCCGACGGGAACGGCACCCACGGCCTCAACGAGCGGTTGGAGGTGCGCGCGGTCTATGTCGCGCGCGATTACCTCTACGACCTCGTCAACGTCCTCGCCAACCCGAAGTGAGCGGCGACACGCGAGCGATGACGTACCCGACCGAGATGATGGCCGAGCGGCTCGGAGAGCCGTTCGGCAGCTTTCCCGACATCCTGATGGAATGGTCGCGCCTGCGCGGCGACGACCTCGCGCTGGTGGACGACCGGCGCGCGGTCCACTGGGCCGAACTGGTGGGCCTTGTCGAGCGGCTGGCGGCGCGGCTGGTGGAGACGGGGCTGGAGCGCGGGCAGTCGGTGGCGATCCTCGGCACATCCTGCGTGGAATATGCGCTGGTCTTCCTTGCCGCGGTGCGCGCGGGCGGGGTGGCGGCGCCGCTCACCACCAGCGCGAGTCCCGAACAGCTCGCAGGCATGGCGAAAGATTCAGGCGCGATCCACCTGTTTCTGGACGCGGCCAAGGCGGCCGAGCTGGGGCCGGATTTCATGTCCGGAATGCAGCGCATTCCGCTCGAAAGCATCGACCAGTGGATGGCCCCGCCGGGTGCCCGTGCGCCCGCATTCACGCCCGAGCCGGGGGACCCGTTCAACATCATCTATTCCAGCGGGACGACCGGCATACCCAAGGGCATCGTCCATTCGCACCGGATGCGCTGGCGGCAATTTGCGGCAACCGGCCTGTCCTATCTCGGCGCCGGGCTGGAGGTGCGCTCGCTGGCCTCGACGCCGCTCTATTCGAACACCACGATGGTCGCCTTCCTGCCCGTGCTGCTGGCGGGCGGCTGCGTGCGGGTGATGGGCAAGTTCGACTGTGCGAAATGGCTGGCGCATGCCGAGGCCGACCGCACCACCATCACCATGCTGGTGCCGGTGCAATACCAGCGGCTGATGGACTTCGCGGGCTTCGACGGCTTCGACCTGTCCGCCCTGAAGCTCAAATACTGCACCTCCGCGCCCTTCCCGGCGGAGTTGAAGCGCGAGGTGCTCAAGCGGATGCCGGGCGGGCTGATCGAGATCTACTCGATGACCGAGGGCGGCGTGGTGTGCCTGCTGGCGTGCCACGAGTTTCCCGACAAGCTCCACACCGTCGGGCGCCCTGCGCCGGGCAGCGAGCTGAAGGTATTGGACGACGAGGACCGCGAGGTGCCGCCGGGCACGCCGGGCAACCTCGTCGGTCGCAGCCTGACGATGATGAGCGGCTACAAGAACCGCCCCGACAAGACGCAAGAGGCGCAGTGGACCGATCCCGCGACCGGCGAGGTGTGGATGCGCATGGGCGACATCGGGCGGGTCGATGCGGACGGTTTCGTCGAGCTGGTGGGCCGCGCCAAGGACATGATCATCTCGGGCGGGTTCAACATCTATCCGAGCGATCTCGAGGCGGAATTGTGCCGCGAGCCGGGGGTGGCCGAAGCCGCCGTGGTGGGCGTGCCCTCGCGCAAGTGGGGCGAAAGCCCGGTCGGCTTCGTGGTGCTGAAGCAAGGCGCGGGCGATCCGGCGGCGATCATGGAGGCGGTCAACGCGCGGCTCGGCAAGACCCAGCGTCTCGCCGCGCTCCACGCGGTGCCCGAGATGCCGAGGAGCCATATCGGCAAGCTCTTGAAGAGCGAACTGCGCGAAGACGCCGCAAGGCGCGGCGGCGTGGACTGAACGCAAATCGGCCCGGCTGCCGGAGAGGAGGCAGCCGGGCCGCTGACGCGCGGCGCGAGGGAGAGAGAGCTCGCGCCGTTGCGGAGGTCTGCGGCGGCGGGGCACGCCGCCCGAGGCGAAGGCCTCAGGCGATGAACGTGTTGAAGGCCGCGCCGCTGACGACGAGCGCCAGCACGAGGGCGAGCGTCTTTTCGGTGATCATGCGCATGGTTCGGGGTTCCCTGTTCTGTTGTGTTTGGGTGCGGCCCGCGAGGTGGAGGAGAGAGGAATCACCTTGCGGAGCCGGGTTCTATATGGATGAACCTGCGCAATATTCAACAAGCCGCACGCATGAAAATATTTCACGCGCGCAAGCGTTTTTTGCGCGAAGGCGGACGTGTGACGGGTCGCGGCGCAGCTGGAGACGCGGCCACCATCGATAGGGGGGAGGATTGGCGGCCGCGTCTCGCGTGCTGCATGCCCGCGCCTGTTGCGGCGGGGTGCCCGGCTGCGGAGGGCCATGGGGGGGGAGAGGCCGTCCGAGCGCCGGGTCTGGCAGGCTGGCAGGGGGCCGTGTTCGACCTCGCGTCTGCCCGGCGATGGTCCCGCATGGGGAGAGCCGGGGTGGAGAGAGGAGCCCGGCGCGCATCGCGTGGAGCGCATTTGCTGTTCGACTGCGTCGAATTCAAATGCGAAAATCCGTAAGTCAGTTGCGTGGATTGCAACAAATGGCGGCGCCCGAAATGCGAGCGACCGCCGGATCGCTCCGGCGGCCGCAAGTGGTTGCCTTCACGTGGCGGCGAGACGCCTCAGTTGGCGGCGACTTCGCGCCCGCGCCACGCCTCGGCGGCGGCGACGCGCTCGACTTGGGCAAGCGCCGCAGTGCGCGCCTGGGCGAAGCAGGTCTCGTCGAGCGGCGCGCGCCCGTAGGTGTAGCGCGCCGCACGCTCCAGCTTGCAGGCCTGGCGCAGCTTGGCGTCGATGCGCGCCTCGAGCGCGGCGCGGCCTTCGGCGCTGGTCACATCGAGATCGTCATAGGCGACCCGCACCGACACGGTCTCCTGCGGCGCAGCGGCAAGCGCAGGCGCTGCGAGCGAGGCGATGGCGATCAGGGGAAGAGCGAAACGCATGGAACTGACTCCGTGGTTGAGAGGGTTTGCCGAAAAGGTTGCGATGCCGTTGCCCGGCATTTCGCGTTGCTGTTTGAGACTCTGGTGCAGTGCACAAGAGATGTGTGCAAATGCGAAAAGCGGCACATCCGTTCCCGGGTTTGCAACTCTTTTCGGCGGACCTTCGCGTGAATCCGGTGAATTGGCGGCGGGATTGTCACGCTGCGCTGCAAAACGGCGGAGCGCCCGCCCGCCCGTGCTGGACAGATGCGGGCGCGCTTCGTAATCCGCCGCCATGAGCGCGCACTCCTCCGGCCCGGCTGCGGGCGATTCCTCCGCCCCGCACTCGGCTGTCGCCGAAAGCATCCTGATCGTCGACTTCGGATCGCAGGTCACCCAGCTGATCGCGCGCCGCGTGCGCGAGGCCGGGGTCTATTCCGAAATCGCCCCCTTCACCCAGGCCGAGGCGGCCTTCGCGCGGCTCCAGCCCAAGGGCATCATCCTGTCGGGCTCGCCCGCCAGCGTGCCGGACGAGGGCTCCCCGCGCGCGCCGCAGATGCTGTTCGAGGCGGGCGTGCCGATCCTCGGCATCTGCTATGGCCAGCAGGTGATGACCCACCAGCTGGGCGGCGAGGTCCGCCCGGGCCACGAGACCGGAGAAGGCGGCGAATTCGGCCGCGCCTTCCTGACCGTCACCGCCGATTGCGCGCTGTTCGACGGGCTGTGGGAGGTGGGCGAGCGGCACCAGGTCTGGATGAGCCACGGCGACAAGGTCACCGCCTTCGCGCAAGGTTTCGAGATCGTCGCCACCAGCGACGGCGCGCCCTTCGCCGTCATCGCCGACGAGGCGCGCCGCTTCTACGGCACACAGTTCCATCCCGAGGTGGTCCACACCCCCGACGGCGGCAAGCTGATCGCCAATTTCGTGCGCCATGTCTGCGGGCTGGCGGGCGACTGGACCATGGCCGAGTTCCGCAAGACCAAGATCGCCGAAATCCGCGCGCAGGTGGGGGATCGCAAGGTGATCTGCGGGCTTTCGGGCGGGGTCGATTCGGCGGTCGCCGCGGTGCTGATCCACGAGGCGATCGGCGATCAGCTGACCTGCGTCTTCGTCGATCACGGGTTGATGCGCATGGGCGAGGCCGAGCAGGTGGTGAGCCTGTTCAAGAACCACTACAACATCCCGCTGGTGCACGTGGAGGCCGAAGAGCTGTTCCTCGGCGGCCTTGCGGGCCTCACCGACCCCGAGGCCAAGCGCAAGTTCATCGGCAAGACCTTTATCGACGTGTTCGAGGCCGAGGCGAAGAAGATCGGCGGGGCGGATTTCCTCGCGCAGGGGACGCTCTATCCCGACGTGATCGAATCGGTCAGCTTCACCGGCGGGCCGAGCGTGACGATCAAGAGCCACCACAATGTCGGCGGGCTTCCGGAGCGCATGAACATGGCGCTGGTCGAGCCACTGCGCGAACTCTTCAAGGACGAGGTGCGCGATCTCGGGCGCGAACTCGGCCTGCCCGACGCCTTCGTCGGCCGCCATCCCTTCCCCGGCCCCGGCCTCGCGATCCGCATTCCGGGCGAGGTGACCAAGGAACGCTGCGACATCCTGCGGAAAGCCGACGCGATCTATCTCGAGGAAATCCGCAATGCGGGGCTCTATGACGCGATCTGGCAGGCCTTCGCGGTGCTGCTGCCGGTGAAAACGGTCGGCGTGATGGGTGACGGGCGCACTTATGACAGCGTCTGCGCCCTGCGCGCCGTGACCTCGACCGACGGGATGACGGCCGACGTCTTCCCCTACGACGCGGGGTTCCTGACCCGCGTCGCGACCCGCATCGTCAACGAGGTCAAGGGCATCAACCGGGTGGTCTACGACTACACCTCGAAGCCGCCCGGCACGATCGAGTGGGAGTGACGGCGCAATGGGGGGCAGAGCACGCATCCGTCTCCAGCGGATTGCCGAGGACCTGAAGGCCCAGAACTGGCTGGCGGTGTTCCTCGACTTCCTGATCGTGGTCAGCGGCGTGTTCATCGGCATCCAGGTCGCCAACTGGAACGAGGGGCGGCTCGAACGGGGCCGCGAGCGGGCCGCGCTCGCAGCGCTGCTCGCCGAGACGCAGGACAACCTCTCCTATATCGACCTGATCATCGAGCGGACGAGGCCCTCGCGCGAGGACCGCGAGGCCGCGCTGGCGATGCTCCGCGGCGAGACGCCCGCGCGCGGCAATCCCGAAAGGGGCCTGCTCGCCATGACCGAGTTCCGCGACCTGACGCCGATCTCGGGCACCTATGACGAGTTGACGGCAGCGGGAGACATCGCGCTGATCCGGTCGAAACCGCTCCGCCGCGAACTGGCGCTCGTGCAGGGCGTCAACCGCTTCAACGACCGGCGGCGGGAGGAGTTCATCGCCGCCGCGCCCGACATTCTCGCGCTTGCGGACCCCTATCTGACGATCGTCCGGGACACTTCCGCGGACGGAGGACGGCGGGCGCAGGTCGATTGGGCGCGCGCCCGGCGCGACCGGGCCCTCGTCAACGCCGTCAACCGGGCGATGGCCGATCAGGCCGCCTGGTTCGATCGCTACGGGATGCTGCTGCGGCAGACGGCCTCCGCCTGCCTGGCGCTCGCCGATGCCGCCGGCAGCCGGTGCCGGCCGGAAGACTGGGTCGCGGCGGAGGCGGCAGGCAGGGAAATCGACACGAACTCCGTGCGGCCGCAAAGGGTCGACGCCTTCCTGAACGACTTGCGCGCGAAATAGGTCTTGCACCATAAGCGACCGGAAAATTGATGCAGCGACGGCCGATGCGCCGGGGCCATCTGGACAACAAGGACCGACAACATGAAGACCGGACTCGCAGCCCTTCTCGCCGCCGCGTTCGCCCTTAGCCTTGCCGCCTGCGCCGAGCCTGCCGCCGATGCGCCACAAGGCGGGGACGAAGTCTCGGCGGTGACCGAGGGGACCTGGACGCTCGACCCGGCGACCTCGCGCCTGTCCTATGTCAGCATCAAGGCGGGCGAGATCGCCGAGGCCAACCGCTTCGACACGCTGTCGGGCAGCGTCGCTGCCGATGGAACGGCAACGCTCGACATCGACCTCGCCTCGGTCGACACCGGGGTCGACATCCGCAACGAGCGGATGCGCGACATCTTCTTCCAGGTCGCGGACAATCCCAAGGCGACCGTCACGGCCCGGCTCGATCCCGCCGCCTTCGCCGGGCTCGCCGTCGGCCAGTCGCTGGTCCGCCCGCTCAAGGCGACAGTAGCGCTCAAGGGCGCCGAGCAGGAGGTCGAAACCGAGGTGCTCGTCACCCGCGCCGCCGAGGACCGCGTCACCGTGGTGCCGACCGCGCCGGTGCTGATCACCACCGACATGTTCGGCCTTACCGACGAGCTCGGCGAACTGCGCGCGATCGCCCAGTTGCCCTCGATTACCCCTGCGGTGCCGGTGACCTTCACGCTCGCCTTCACCCGCTCCTGACCAAGCGGCTTGTGCCGCTTTTCAGGTGCTTTGCGGTGGATCAATGTGGGCAATCCCCGCGCGGGGCATCAAGATCGTGCCGGGCGGCTCGGGAGCGACTCGATCCCACCGCATCCCAGCCCCCCGGTTCCCCCATGCGTGAACGGCGCGAGGCCTGACGCTACGGTCGGCGGGCCTCTCCAAAAGCGGGCTTGAAAGGCCTGTCCAAACGCGCTTGTGTCGCCCGCGAACGACAGCACCCGAGGGGAGACCACGCGCCATGAAGACCGCCATCACCGAAATGTTCGGCATCGAGCACCCGATCATTCAGGGCGGGATGCACTATGTCGGCTTCGCCGAAATGGCCGCGGCGGTCTCCAACGCGGGCGGGCTCGGGATCATCACCGGGCTGACGCAGGGCACGCCCGAGAAGCTCGCCAACGAGATCGCGCGCTGCAAGGACATGACCGACAAGCCCTTCGGCGTGAACCTCACCATCCTGCCGACCCTCACCCCGCCCGACTATCCGGGGCTGGTCAAGGCGGTGATCGACGGCGGGGTGAAGGTGGTGGAGACCGCCGGGCGCAACCCGGTCGAGCTGCTGCCGCCCTTGAAGGACGCGGGAATCAAGGTGATCCACAAGTGCACTTCGGTGCGCCACAGCCTCAAGGCGCAGGAGATCGGCTGCGACGCGGTGAGCGTCGACGGCTTCGAATGCGGCGGCCACCCGGGCGAGGACGACGTTCCCAACTTCATCCTCCTGCCGCGCGCCGCGGACGAGCTCGAAATCCCCTTCGTCTCCTCGGGCGGGATGGCCGACGGGCGCAGTCTGGTGGCGAGCCTCGCAATGGGCGCGCAGGGCATGAACATGGGCACCCGCTTCATCGCGACGAAAGAGGCGCCGGTGCACGAGAACGTCAAGCAGGCGATCCTCGCCGCGAGCGAACTCGACACCCGGCTCGTGATGCGCCCGCTGCGCAACACCGAACGCGTGCTCAACAACGCCGCGGTGGAACGCCTGATCGCCAAGGAGAAGGAACTCGGCGATGCCATCACGATCCAGGACATCCTGCCCGAGGTCGCCGGGGTCTACCCCAAGATCATGACCGAAGGCGCGATGGATGAAGGCGCGTGGAGCTGCGGCATGGTCGCAGGGCTGATCCACGACATCCCGACCTGCAAGGAACTGATCGACCGCATCATGCTCCAGGCCGAGGAAATCATCGCCCGGATGCAGGCGATGGCCCGCGCCTGAGCCGCGACCGGCCGAACGCCCCTACGTATCCGCCCGCATTTTCGGCGCCGCTGCACTGCGGCATGTTCGGTGCCGGGTCGCTGGGATGAAGAATGCGCGGGCGGGCGATTCGCCCTCTCGCCGGCGGGCTTCGCGAGCCCGGTCGGCGTGGCTCCGCGCAAAGGACAAGGTGCCGGAGGACGCGATGGCAATGGTTCTGGATCCGGCGAGCCTTGGTGGGCTTGCCGGGCTTATCGCTCTGGCGGGCTGGGCGTTGGGGCAGATGCACGGACGGGCCGCGGCGGGCCCCTGCACCGCTGCCCAACCTCAAACGGGGGCAACCGGCTCGCCCACGAAGGAGCGGCGCAGTCCACCGGCTGAGGCGCCCGCCTCCGATGACGGGGCAAGTCTGCCGCAGGAGGATTCGCCCTGTCAGGAGCGCGCCAGGGCCGAGCGGCTCGCGATCCTCGCCCGGCCCGTCGCCCTGGCCGAACTGCATGCGCAGGTCACGCGAATCCGCCGCGACGAGCGAGTGCTCACGGCGGCGAGCGACGAGGATGCGCTGATCGCGCTGCCGCAGGCGGGCGGCGAACCCTGCCGCTATCTCGGCCGCAGCGGACAGCCGACCTGCCCCGGCCCGCTTGGCGCCGCCTGCATCGGCCACGGCAGCTGCGGCGCCTACACGCAGAGCGCCAGCCTATGCGTCCCGCCGCAGGCGCCCCGCGCGGAGGCGCGACCGCAAAGCGTCAGCCCTGCTCGTTCGTGTCGTCCTTGACGCGGGTGTAGGGCACGAATTCCTCGAAGAACACCGGACCGGTGACCATGCCGAACACCGGATCGAACGTATTGACGATGTCGAGCCGGCACAGCTGCCCGGACAGGAACTGCCGCTGGACGAGCGCCTCCCGATCGTCGATGTTTTCGGGGTCGCGGGTGCGCTGGACATAGATCGTGTTGCCGCGGCCATAGACGTAGGCGGTCTTGTCGATCGTCTCCATCTGCATGTTCGGCAGGGTGCGAATGCAGTCCGTCGGCTCGCCGGCGACGCGGCCCTCGAGCAATTTCGCGAGGCGCTTTTCGCCCTTGGTCTGGGGTTTCGCATCGGCGGAGGACTGGACGTCCGGCTGGCCCTCGCTCTGCGCGACGGCCGGCGCGGCAACCGCCAGCGCGAGCGCGGCGGCAAGGCCGGCGGCAAGCGGACGGGTGAGGTGTGGCAGGCGGGTCATGGGGTCATCTCCATTGGTAGAAGCGGCACCATCGCATATTCTGCCTGAACCGGCGCTGAGCGAGCGCACTCAGCTGCGCGAGGCGCTTGCACCGGAAGAGATGTCGGGAAGCTTGGCCTGGTCGGCGCCATCGGCAGGGCCGCCGCGCAGCACGAAACGGCGGTCGCAATAGCCGCAATCGACATAGCCATGCTCGTCGATCTCGAGGAACACGCGCGGATGACCGAGCGCCGCCGGGCGATAGCCCGCGCCGCCGCGGATGGCGCTGGCCCCGTCGCAGCTCACGCGGCGCGTATCGACCAGCAGCACTTCGGGAGGGGGAATGCTCATGCTGCGAGCCGATACAGCCGCGCGCGCCGCAGCGCAATTGCCTTTGCCGCCGGGCTTGCTAGGGCGGAGGCATGACAGGCGAACCAGCGATCCGCATCGACAACCTCGTCAAACGCTATGCGCCCGCCAAGGGCGCGAAGGGCACCGTGACCGAGGGCAAGCTCGCGTTGGGCGGGGTCAGCTTCGACGTGCCGCAGGGTTCGATCTTCGGGCTGCTCGGCCCCAACGGCGCGGGCAAGTCGACGCTCATCAACATCATGGCGGGCCTCGTCAACAAGACCTCGGGCAGCGTCGAGATCTGGGGTTTCGACATCGACCGCCACCGCCGCAACGCCAGCCGCTCGATCGGGATCGTCCCGCAGGAAATCGTCTTCGACCCCTTCTTCACCCCCTTCGAGGTGCTCGAGAACCAGGCGGGTTTCTACGGCATCCCCGCCGCGCTGCGCCGCTCGGAGGCGCTGCTCGAAGCGGTGCGCCTTGCCGACAAGCGCGACGCCTATGCCCGCACCCTCTCGGGCGGCATGAAGCGGCGGCTGCTGGTCGCCAAGGCGATGGTCCACTCCCCGCCGATCCTGGTGCTCGACGAGCCCACCGCCGGGGTCGACGTCGACCTCAGGCGCCAGCTGTGGGAACTGGTCGCCGAGTTGAACCGCGAGGGCGTGACGGTGGTGCTCACCACCCACTATCTCGAGGAGGCCGAGGAGCTGTGCGACCGGATCGCGATCATCAACCACGGCCGGGTGATCGCCGACAAGCCGACCCGCGAACTGGTCGACATGGCGCGCGAGAAAGTGGTCGAGGTGACGGTGGACCGCGAGCTTGCCGAGGCCGTCGATCAGGGCGCCTTCGCGCGCGACTTCATCCTGCGCAGCGAACTGGTCGAACCGAACCGCATCGCGCTCACCTACGACCGCGACCGGGTGAGCGCCGGACAGATGCTCAACCATGTCCAGCAACTCGGCTTCACGGTCGAGGACGTCACCACCCGCGAGGCCGATCTCGAGGACGTCTTCGTCCAGCTCACCGGCGGCGGAGCCTGAGGCTCAACCCTTCTCGCGTCGGCGCCACTTGCGGTGACTTTCGCGCAGGATCGGAGCGCCGCAATGGCGGCAATGGCCGACATAGTGCTGGCCGTCCCACGTCACCTCGCGGCGCGAGGGCTGATGGCGGTCGAAATTGCATCCGATAAAGGAGAGGAAGGACATGGAGAGGGCGCGTCCATCTTGGCGTTAGCTGGCATCAGATCGAGCGCGACTCGAGGGCATGGCCTGTCCGCTGTTGCGATTCAGGCACTTGGCAGCAGCCTTCAGCAATATCGCACGGACCTACGTAAAAATACCTACGCAATTTTGCTTAAGGGCGTGTGACAGGTCTGCCGGCCCGCCCGGACCGCGACGCCCCTTGCCCGCCGCGGCGTTGCGCGCCATGGCGCTGTCATGACGGAAGAAGAAGCAGCGGGCAGGGACAACGACCGGGCGCATGACGTTGTCGTCATCGGCTCGGGAGCGGCCGGATTGACGGCGGCTCTGGCGCTGGCGCAGACACGGCGGGTGCTGGTGATCGCCAAGGGCTCACTCACCGGCGGATCGACTGCCTGGGCGCAGGGCGGGATCGCTGCGGTGCTCGACGCGGGCGACACCTTCGAGAACCACGTGCGCGACACGATGGTGGCGGGGGCGGGCCTCAACGACCGCGAGACTGTCGAATTCGTGATCGCGCGCGCGCCTGCCAGCATCGACCGGCTGTGCGAGCTTGGCGTGCCGTTCAACCGCGAGAGCGGCGACCTCCATCTCACCCGCGAGGGCGGCCATTCGCACCGCCGCATCGTCCATGTCGACGATGCCACCGGCTGGGCAGTGCAGGAGGCGTTGCTCAAGGCCGCCGCGGCCAATCCCAACATCACCCTGCTGCCCGGGCGCACCGCCATCGACCTCATCACCGATCGCCACCGCGCGCATTTCTCCGCCGCGGGCCGCGTGTGGGGGGTCTATGCGCTCGACGAGGCGACCGGGCGCGTCGAACGGCACGTCGCGCGCGCGACGATCCTCGCCAGCGGCGGCGCAGGGCGCGTCTACCAGTTCTCCACCGCCCCGCGCGGCGCGACCGGGGATGGCATCGCCATGGCGTGGCGCGCCGGGGCGCGCGTCTCCAACATGGAGATGATGCAGTTCCACCCGACCTGCCTCTACAATCTCGAGGTCAAGAACTTCCTCATCACCGAGGCGGTGCGCGGCGAGGGCGGGCAGCTGCTCCACCCCGAGACCGGGCGGCGCTTCATGGTCGATTACGACCCCGAGCGCATGGAACTGGCCCCGCGCGATGTGGTCGCCCGCGCGATCGACGACCAGATCAAGCGCTTCGGGCTCGATTACGTCCACCTCGACATCAGCCACCGGCCCGCCGACTTCGTGAAGGGGCACTTCCCGACGATTTACGAGAAGCTGCTGGGTCTCGGCATCGACATGACGCGGGAGCCGATCCCGGTCGTTCCCGCGCAGCATTACACCTGCGGCGGGGTGGTGGTGGATTTGCAGGCGCGCACCGACGTTCCGGGGCTGTGGGCGGCGGGCGAGTGCACCGAAAGCGGCCTGCACGGCGCCAATCGCCTCGCGTCCAATTCCCTCCTCGAATGCTTCGTTTTCGGCGAGGCGGCGGCGCGGGACATCCTGTCGCGCTGGGACAGCCTTGAGGCTCCGCCCGCAATCCTGCCGTGGGACGAAAGCCGCGTGACCGACTCCGACGAGGAAGTCGTCATCAAGCAGAACTGGACCGAAATCCGCCGCTTCATGTGGAACTATGTCGGCATCGTGCGCACCACCAAGCGGCTGGAACGCGCCGCCCACCGCATCGCCCTGCTGAAGCGCGAGGTGGAGGAGTATTATGGGTCTTTCCGCGTCACCACCGACCTCATCGAGCTGCGCAACCTGCTGCAGGCGGCCGAGCTGATCGTCGAGAGCGCGCTCAAGCGCAAGGAGAGCCGCGGGCTGCACTACACGATGGATTATCCCGACATGGCCGAGGAGGCGCGGGATACGGTGCTGGTGCCATGAGGCGGGCGCGAGCGTTTGGCCCCGGTTCATCCGCTCGCGGCCAGATCGGTCCTTCAGGGCTGATAAGGGCGCTCCGATGAAGAAAATCGCCATGTCGCTAAGTCTTGCCATGCTGCTCCCCGGAGCCGCTGCCGCGCAAGACGTCCCCGCCCCATCCGAATCCTCCATCGTCGTCACCGCGCAGCGTTCGGGCGCGCCGATGTGGACGATCGACACGGCCTCGGGCACCATCATCCTCGTCGGCGAGATCCGGGCGATCCCCAAGGCCACCCCGTGGCAGCCCGAGCGGCTCGAGGATGCGACCAAAGCCGCCGATCGCGTCATCCTCGGCGCGAAGCCCAAGATCTCGCCGGGCGACATCTTCCGGCTGATGTTCTCGGGCGGCAAGTTCACCAAATTGCCCGACAAGTCCGTGGCGAGCGATTATCTGACTCCCGCCCAGTGGCAGCGCCTCTCCGCGCTCGGCGAGGCGCATGACGAGGATTACTCGCGAAAATCCTTCCTGCTCTCCGCCTTCGAGATGCTGCGCAAGGAACTGCGCTTCAACAAGGACACCGCGCGCGATGCCTCGGACGTGGTGAAGGACGCCGCCGAGAAGGCCGACGTGCCGATCGCCCGCGCCGCCACCCTGCGCGGCGAGGACATTCTCGACAACCTCGCCGACGCGCCGCCTGAGGCGCACATTCCCTGCCTCACCGCCGCGATGGACGCGCTCGAGACCGGCCCCGAGGTGGTCGAACGGCGCGGCGCGGACTGGCGGCGCTACGATATCCCGGCGGTGATGGCGAACCCGCTCGAACAGGCGCTCGGCCGGTGCTGGCCCTGGGCGGACGAGACCCTGGGCAGCGAGCTGCGCACGATCTGGACCGATCGCATCGCCGAAGCCAGCGCCGCGCCCGGCGTGACGCTGGCGGTCGTGCCCTTGCGCATCCTGGCCGAACGGAACGGGGTGCTTGACCAATTGGCTCAGCGCGGCTTCGATATAGCCGGACCCGCGTGGAAGTGAGCCGCGCAGGGCCGCAAGAGAGGACTGCTGCGACCATGCCCACCGTCATCACCCCCAACACCGGCATCGAACTCTTCTACGAGGACCACGGAGACCCCTCGAACGAGGTGATCCTGCTGGTCATGGGCCTCGGCGCGCAGCTCACCTTGTGGCCCGATGCGCTGGTCGAGACGCTGGTGGGCGAAGGCTTCCGGGTGATCCGCTACGACAACCGCGACATCGGCTTGTCGCAGAAGATGGAAGGCGCGCGCGCGCCCGGCCTCGCGGTGCAGGTGCTTCGCAAGAAGATCGGCTGGCCGGCGCGCGTGCCCTACACGCTCAAGGACATGGCCGACGACGGGATCGGGCTGCTCGATGCGCTCGGGATCGACAGGGCGCATGTGGTCGGCGCCTCGATGGGCGGGATGATCGTCCAGCTGATGGCGGTGCATCACGCCGAACGGCTGCTGTCGATGACCTCGATCATGTCGACCACCGGCAGCGGCAAGCTCCCGCAGGCGGAAAAGCACGCGATGGACGCGCTGACCGCACCGCTCAAGAGCCTCGACGAGGAAAGCCTCGTCGCCCACGGGCTCAACGTCGCGAAGAACATCGGCAGCCCGGGCTTCCCCTTCGATCCCCAGGCGCAGCGCGAGAAGGTGCTCAGGAACGTGCGCCGCTCGGTCTATCCCGCCGGGATGCCGCGCCAGCTCGCCGCGATCATCGACGATGGCGACCGCACCAGCCGGCTTGCGGACGTGCGCGTGCCCACGCTGGTGCTGCACGGCGAGGACGATCCGCTGGTCAAGCTCGCCGGCGGCGAGGCGACCGCGGCGGCGATCCCCGGCGCGCGGCTCGTCACCATTCCGGGATGGGGTCACGACATCCCCGATGCGCTGATCGGACAGGTGGCGGGCGAGATCGTCAGCCATGCGCGCGATAATGCGGGGACCCACGCGGAGGCGCAGACCGCCTAGGGCTCGCTCGGCCGGTCGCGGATCGGCCCGGCCTCCACCCCGCGCACCCCGCGCAGCAGGTCAGCGTCGGGGTCGCCGCCATGCAGGATGGTGATGTCGCCGGTGGTCTCGAGCACCACCGCGCGCACCGCGTCGAAGCGGTGGATGTTCTGGCCACGCAGCTTCTCGAGCACGTCGGCGCGGCTGACCCGCGTCTCGGCGAGCGCCTCGTCGAGGAAGCGGCCGTCGCGCATCAGCAGGATCGGGGTGTTGCCGAGCGCCTTGCGCGCGCGCGGGCTGGCCTTGCGCAGCGCGGCGAGCGCGACCTGCACGAGGAACAGCGCGGCCACCGCGACCATGGCCTGCGCGAACTGCGCCCATTCGCTCGCCGTCGCGGCATTGGCGAGCAGCGAGCCGCTGGCGATGGTGGCGACGAAATCGAAGGCGGTCATCTTCGAGAAGGACCTGAGGCCGATGATCCGCACGATCCCGAGGATCCACAGCACCACCACTGCGGTCAGCAGGGTGCCGCGCAGCAGGATTTCCGGGACGATCGGCAGGTCGAACATGGCAGCGCGAGACTAGGCGCGGCAAAGCGGCGAAACCCTGCTTCAGGATAGGCGCGCACCCGGGCGCCCGAGGGCTTTGCGCGCAACAATCGTTCCGGCGCGCGTGCAAAAGATTCACGGATTGATTCACATGATTCAATCACCAAATTTTTCTTCACAGATTCAATTTGGGGCTTGCGCGCTGCGCGACTCAAGCTTGCTCCACGCGTCGCGCGCCTGTCGCATCGTGCCCGCGCGCCGATCGTGGTGACTTAGGGGTTAATCGCCCGTTGACGCTCACCCGCGCCTGATTCAGTATCTAGTGGTTCGGTTCGAAGCGGACCCCCAAGCCTTGGTGAATCCCCCTCGCAGCCCCTCGGGGCGACAGGGGGCGGAGTCGCCGGTGAAAGGGGATCGGGGGAAGGGCCGGGGTGGCGAAATCACGACCGTCTGTGGACCCTTCGGGGGACATCCTGTTGGCGGAGCTGTGGATCGTCCTGTATAGAACAGAATCGGAACACGGACCTTGTGCCGGGTGCCGATTCGGGGGACACGAGTGGGGCAGGCGATGGAATTCAAGGCGAGCGATGGCGTGACGGGTGAAGTGTTGAACGAAAGCGATGCCGGTGCGGGCGCGGCGCCGACGCGCAGGAAAGAAAAGGCCGTGACCATGAACAAGACCGATGCCGGATCGGAAGAACTGATCGCCGCCAAGGCGACCGAGGCGCTCGGCAATGCGATGGTCGAGGCGGCCAAGGAGGCCGCGCGGCCGGACAGCAAGAAGGTCAACGACCGCCGCTTCAAGATCGTCACCGATGCCGCGCGCGACGCGAACCTCACCGAGTTCGGCAAGGAAACCCTGACCGACCGCTACCTCCTGCCCGGCGAGACCTATCAGGATCTCTTCGCCCGCGTCGCCGATGCCTATGCCGACGACGAGGCGCACGCCCAGCGGCTTTACGACTACATCTCGAACCTGTGGTTCATGCCGGCGACCCCGGTGCTGTCGAACGGCGGCACCAACCGGGGCCTGCCGATCTCGTGCTACTTGAACTCGGTGTCGGACAGCCTCGAGGGCATCGTCGGCACCTGGAACGAGAACGTGTGGCTCGCCTCCAAGGGCGGCGGGATCGGCACCTATTGGGGCAATGTCCGCGGGATCGGCGAGCCGGTCGGCCTCAACGGCAAGACTTCCGGCATCATTCCCTTCGTCCGGGTGATGGACAGCCTGACGCTGGCGATTTCGCAGGGGAGCCTGCGGCGCGGCTCGGCGGCCTGCTATCTCGACATCAGCCACCCGGAAATCGAGGAGTTCCTCGAAATCCGCAAGCCTAGCGGAGACTTCAACCGCAAGGCGCTGAACCTCCACCACGGCGTGCTCGTCACCGACGAGTTCATGGAAGCCGTGCGCGCGGGCGAGAAGTTCCAGCTCAAGAGCCCCAAGGACGGCTCGGTGCGCGGCGAGGTCGATGCGCGTTCGCTGTTCCAGAAGCTGGTCGAGACCCGGCTGGCGACCGGCGAGCCCTATATCGTCTTCTCCGACACCGTGAACCGGATGATGCCCAAGCATCACCGCGATCTCGGCCTCAAGGTCTCGACCTCGAACCTGTGCTCGGAAATCACCCTGCCGACCGGCATCGACCACCTCGGCAATGATCGCACCGCGGTGTGCTGCCTGTCGTCACTGAACCTCGAGACCTGGGACGCGTGGAACGGCGACAAGCAGTTCATCGAGGACGTGATGCGCTTCCTCGACAATGTCCTGCAGGACTATATCGACCGCGCGCCCGACGAGATGGCGCGGGCCAAGTATTCGGCTGCGCGCGAGCGTTCGGTGGGCCTCGGGGTGATGGGCTTCCACTCCTATCTCCAGTCCAAGGGCATCGCGATGGAAAGCGCGATGGCCAAGGCCGTGAACCTCAAGATGTTCAAGCACATCCACGCCAAGGCCTCGGAAGCCTCGATGCTGCTGGCGCAGGAACGGGGCCCTTGCCCCGATGCCGCCGACATGGGCGCGATGGAGCGGTTCAGCTGCAAGATGGCGATCGCGCCGACCGCGTCGATCTCGATCATCTGCGGCGGGACGAGCGCCTGCATCGAGCCGATCCCGGCCAACATCTACACCCACAAGACCCTGTCGGGCAGCTTCATCGTCAAGAACCCCTATCTGGAAAAGCTGCTCGAGAAGAAGGCCAAGAACTCGAACAATGTCTGGAACTCGATCCTCGAGCGCGGTGGGTCGGTGCAGCACCTCGACTTCCTCACGCCCGAGGAGAAGGCGACCTACAAGACCAGCTTCGAGATCGACCAGCGCTGGCTGCTCGAATTCGCCGCCGACCGCACGCCCTATATCGACCAGGCCCAGTCGCTGAACCTGTTCATCCCGGCCGATGTCGACAAGTGGGACCTGATGATGCTGCACTACCAGGCGTGGGAGAAGGGTATCAAGTCGCTCTACTACCTGCGCTCCAAGTCGGTGCAGCGCGCCGGCTTCGTCGGCGGGGTGGAGGCGGACAACACGCCCGAACTCGCCAAGATCGAGCTGGCCGCCGGGGGCGAGCAGACCGATTACGAGGAATGCCTGAGCTGCCAGTGAGGCCGGTGGAATGCGCGCCCGCAGCTCCTCTCGCGTAGCCACTGCCGCGACCGGATCGTGCCGGACGTCGCGCGGGATGCAGTGGGATCTCGATCTTGCCGACCTGTCCGCGGGCGGGTGCCGGATCGACGATCCCCACGGCCGCCTGCGGCTCGGCGAGTTCGTGCGGCTGTTCATCGCCGGCACCGGGCCGCACATGGCCGAGGTCGCCTGGCGGCAGGGATCGCGGGTCGGACTGGAATTCGCCCGCGCGCTGCCGCCGCGGGTGTTCCACCTGCTCGCCGCCGCTGATTGGCACGGCGCGCAGGCGGCCTTCGCGGAAGAACACAGCCGCATGCCGGTGCGGCGATTGATCTGATGATGGCCCGCCCCGGCCGCACAGGGGCAGGAAGAAGGGGGAAGGGATGAGCCTGCCGTATGCAATGGGGATCTTCGGCCTCGTCGTCTGCGCGATCTTCGCGTTCACCGCGATCCGCGAGCTGCGCCGCAACGTCCCCGGCCATTCGCGCAACGCGGCGATGATCCACATCGCGATGGTCGCGATGTTCGTGCCGTTCTGCATCTACATCCTCGTCGCCTACGCCCCCTGACCCGTTTCGCTGAATCCGCCGGCCACTGCGCGCCGTAACTGCAAAACCGACCGAAACCGCCTATATTGGCACCACGGACATCAAACGAAGGACCACTGCCGATGTCGCTGCTCGAAGCCCGCTCCACCTACAAGCCCTTCCAGTATCCCTGGGCCTACGATTTCTGGAAGCGCCAGCAGCAGATCCACTGGATGCCCGAGGAGGTGCCGCTCGGCGAGGATTGCCGCGACTGGGCGCAGAAGATCACCGATCACGAGCGCAACCTTTTGACGCAGATCTTCCGCTTCTTCACCCAGGCCGATGTCGAGGTGCAGAACTGCTATCACGAGAACTACGGCCGAGTGTTCAAGCCCACCGAGGTCAAGATGATGCTCGCCGCCTTCTCCAACATGGAGACGGTGCACATCGCGGCCTATTCGCACCTGCTCGACACCATCGGCATGCCCGAGACCGAATATTCGGCCTTCCTCGAATACGAGGAGATGAAGGACAAGCACGACTTCCTCGGCCAGTTCGGGGTCGACACCGACGAGGACATCGCCCGCACGCTGGCGGCCTTCGGCGGCTTCACCGAGGGGCTGCAGCTGTTCGCCAGCTTCGCGATGCTGATGAACTTCCCGCGCTTCAACAAGATGAAGGGCATGGGCCAGATCGTCAGCTGGTCGGTGCGCGACGAATCGCTGCACTGCGAGGGCATCATCAAGCTGTTCCACACCTTCTGCGAGGAACGCGGTTGCCTCACCAAGTCGGTGAAGGAGGACCTCATCGACATCTGCCAGAAGACCGTGCGGCTGGAGGACAACTTCATCGACCTCGCCTTCGAGCTCGGACCCGTCGACGGGATGAGCCCCAAGGACATCAAGAAGTATATCCGCTACATCGCCGACTGGCGCCTGAAGCAGCTGGGCCTGCAACCGATCTACCTGATCGAGGACCACCCGCTGCCCTGGCTCCAGCCGCTCCTCAACGGGGTCGAGCACGCCAACTTCTTCGAAACCCGCGCGACGGAATATTCGAAGGGCGCGACCCGCGGCGACTGGAACACCGTGTGGTCGAGCTTCGACAAGCGCCAGAAGGCCCGCGCGGTCAACGAGGACGGCGCGGCGGAGGAAGAGGCCGGACTGTTCGGGGCTGAGGCTGCGGAGTAGGGGAGGCGGTTGACCGGAACGGAATGAGAACATATACGTCAAGATATGTCCTCTGATCCGTTCCGAGATATCTGCTATCCACCGATTTCAGGCGAGGCTTTCGCCGCGCTGCGAGCGAGCGAGGGCGCAAAGCGGATAGACTTTGCGGACAGCCACAAGGGTGCGTTGCGACCGTTTGAAAACGGAAAATCAACCCTTAAGCTTCCTTTCGCTTCCGGAATAAGCCGTTTTTTGCCTCTGCCCATTTATGCGAGCAAGTTTGATAGCACCTACTATCGAACAAACGGTGATTTGGACGAGCATGAGCAGATTCAGAGTTGGATCACCGAAAATGTTGGCCTAGTTTTCATAAAGTCGCTTGCGACCTCCGCCGTCGCAGCTTGCAGCCACATTGTGAACGATGCACTCTCTGAGATTGGAGCCCTCGAAAAAGCGGCCAAATACGAAGGTGATATAAGGGCACGCCGAGAATTAGTCCGTATACTTTGTGAAATATATGATCGACTGCATTCTCCATTGGGTATTCAAGCAATTGTTGCCGTACCTGCGTCGAGACCCGGCAAATTTAATTTGCCGACCTGTCTCGCAGACGGTCTTGCGCATCATACTGGAATTGAAGATCTCAGTTCCAAAGTTTTTTTGGAATGGTGAAAAACCCTCTTTGAAAGAAGCTGCAGTAGAAGAAAAATGGGGCATTCTTGAAAGAGTGGGGATGACAGTGCCTGACCTCAGCAACAGGAATGTTCTCCTTTTGGATGATATGTATCAGTCGGGCGCGACTGTACATTTTGTGGCTGGGAGTTGAGGCTAGCAGGTGCGAATGAAATTCACATTCTTGCTGTCTGTAAAAGTCGCCGTGATTCGGACAATCAATGATGATTTGCCAATCGCTTCCAAACTTTACGTCCCTCAAGCGAGGCGACCAAGACTATCCGTGGAGATTGGAAGTAGTTCTTGGACTTGCTGCTCCGGATGAGATTCAATGTGCTGGCAATCTTGATCTTCTTGATCAGCACGCAATAAGCTTCTGTGGCTCTCGTAATGTGTCTGAAAAGGGCATCGCTGCGGCTGCAGCGTGCGCAAGAATGGCCGTCGAGAAGCGTTTTGTTGTCACTTCGGGCAATGCTCGGGGTGTTGATCGCGCCACACATAGGCAGGCCCTCGAAGCGAGTGGCTCTACAATTTTGGTTCTGCCTGAAGGGTTTGATAACTTTAGAATTGCTGCTGAGTTGCGCGATGTCTGGGATTGGGACCGATGCCTTGTTGTAAGTCAATTCGACAATCGAGCGATCTGGAGGAGTCATCAGGCGATGGCACGAAACTCCGTCATCATTGCATTGTCTTGCGCAATGATCGTCGTAGAGGCGGGCGAGAAGGGCGGTACTAGAGCGGCAGGTATTGAGGCGCTTCGGTTGAAGACGCCTCTGTTTGCGATCGATTATGGCTTCGATGAATCAATCGCGCCGGGAAACAGGGAGCTAATCAAAAAGGGGGCCGCGCCGTTGAAAAGATCACGTGAAACGGGCGAACCTAATTTAGAATCGCTAATTCGAGCCGCTAATGATCATTGTGAGAGGATGGAAAAGAAGCTAGCTTTTAAAGCTCCTGAACAAAAGAGCTTCGATGAGTTTTAGCGTAATCAGACGTAAGATGCGTAGTACACCCGAACATTGGACTTAAATCTGCACATCCATCTCCGCCTTGCTAGGCTCGACTCAGCACTCTGCTTCTTCCCCCACAGCGCCAAAAGCAGCCCGGCCCCGGATCAAGTCCGGGGTGACGGTTGAAGGCGGGGGCGGTGCCAGGAACGACATGAGCCACGCCGAGTTCGTCGCCCTCTGCCAGCGCGTCGTCGCGCATCACCAGACACCGCAATAGCCCTTCTCCCGCAGGGAATGGTTGGATGGGGGGTCCACCTTCCGTGAGGGGAGCGCCCCCACCCCCGGCCCCTCCCCGCGGGGAGGGGAGAAACTGACCAAGCCCGCTCGCCGCCCCGCGCTTGACCCGGGACCCCGCTTCCGCCCTCGCCCTGTGCAAGCGCGTGGTCGATCACCACGCCCACCCCTGACACCACGCCTTCCGCACCCCGCCCATTGCTTCGCCAGCCGCACCGCCGCTTGGCGCGCCACGATATTGCCTTGTCCCTGCCCTAGAGATTGTCCAGACAAGACAGGGGGGTAGGCAAGAATGGCCATCGATCTGGAATCACCGCCGATGCCGGAAACACCCAATCCGGATTTCGATCAGTCGCGCATGGCGCTGGCACGCTATATCGAATGGGTCGGCTATCTTCTCGCCCGGATGTACGAATATCGCGAGGAGCGGGAAGAGGATGACATTCCCTATTTCGAGCCGGCGCTCACTGAACTTTATGCCGCCGCCTTCCTCGAATTCCTCGATCAGGGCCACGTCCAGCGTGTCGCCGCGCATTTCCGCGAGCCGGAAGACCGCGAGCAGCTGGAACGGATGATGTTCCTTCACGGACTGACGGGCCGCCAGGTCTACGCCAAGATGGCGTTCAGCGATTACTATACCTTGGGTCTGCGCAGCGCCGCGCGCAAACGGGCGCGGGCATTCCTTTCGCGTCTGCTGGCGACTGTGAACAGCCTGCTGAAAAGCGCGCTGATGGCCGTACCGGGCGGGGCGGCAATCGACGAGATCAAGCAACTGGTCGAGAACATGCGCTTCCTCGAAGACTCGCTCGACGGATAGGCCCACAGAGCCGCGGCGGCGCGAGGCACCGCGATCAAGGCCCGACCGGTCAGCAGCATCGTCCGCCTTTCCTACCACCGCCCCCGCGCCCTAAGGCTGTGCGCGATGCGTCCGCTGCGCCATTCGTGCCTCTGACGTGACCCCCTGATTTTCCCCCAAGAGCGATTAGAGTCTGGCCTGAAGGAAGGACAGATGATGAAGCGTGTGAGGTTTTCAGAAGAGCAGATCATTGGCGTGCTGAAGGAAGCGGAGGCGGGTGCGAAGACCGCTGA
>WGLN01000015.1 GCA_016125555.1 Porphyrobacter sp. | reverse complement strand
GAGGAAAACGGCGCGATGGAATATTCCATCGTCGTCGCCGCGACCGCTTCGGAGCCCGCCCCGCTCCAGTACCTCGCGCCCTACACCGGCTGCGCGATGGGCGAGTTCTTCCGCGACAACGGCATGCACGCCGTGATCGTTTACGACGACTTGTCCAAGCAGGCGGTCGCCTATCGCCAGATGTCGCTGCTGCTGCGCCGCCCGCCGGGCCGCGAAGCCTACCCGGGCGACGTGTTCTATCTCCACAGCCGCCTGCTCGAGCGCGCGGCGAAGATGAACGAGGACAACGGCCACGGCTCGTTCACCGCGCTGCCGATCATCGAAACCCAGGCCGGCGACGTGTCGGCCTACATCCCGACCAACGTGATCTCGATCACCGACGGGCAGATCTTCCTCGAAACCGGCCTGTTCTACCAGGGCATCCGTCCGGCGATCAACGTCGGCCTGTCGGTGAGCCGCGTGGGCGGTGCCGCGCAGACCAAGGCGATGAAGAAGGTCTCGGGCTCGATGAAGCTCGACCTTGCGCAGTACCGCGAAATGGCGGCCTTCGCGCAGTTCGGCTCGGACCTCGACGCCGCCACGCAGAAGCTGCTGAACCGCGGTGCGCGCCTCACCGAGCTGCTCAAGCAGAAGCAGTTCTCGCCGATGCCCTTCGAGGAGCAGACCGTGTCGATCTATGCCGGCACCAACGGCTTCCTCGACAGCATTCCGGTCAACCGCGTCACCGAATACGAGGCGCAGATGCTCGACTTCATGCGCCGCGAACACGGTGACGTGCTGGCCGAGATCCGCACCTCGAAGAAGTTCGAGGGCGAAGTGGCCGACAAGACCAAGGCCGCGCTCGAAGCCTTCGGCAAGCAGTTCGCGTAAGGACACGCCCCGGTGCCATCGCTCAAGGAACTCAAGGGCCGGATCAACTCGGTCAAGTCGACCCAGAAGATCACCAAGGCCAAGCAGATGGTCGCGGCGGCCAAGCTGCGCCGTGCCCAGAGCGCGGCGGAGGCGGCGCGGCCCTATGCCTCGCGGCTGACCGCGGTGATGGCCAGCCTCGCGGGCAAGGTCTCGGGCTCGGCCGCGCCGCGGCTGCTCGCGGGCACCGGCTCGGACCAGCGCAACCTCCTCGTCGTGGTCAACACCGACAAGGGGCTGTGTGGCGGCCTCAACTCGAACCTCGTCAAGGCCGCCAAGGCCAAGGCGCGCGAGTTGCAGGCAGAGGGCAAGAGCATCGAGTTCTACCTCGTCGGCAAGAAGGGCCGCGCGCCGCTGAAGCGCGACTATGCCAAGCAGATCACCGGCGGGTTCGACACCAGCACGGTCAAGACCCCCGGCTTCGACGAGGCCGAGGCGATCGCCGATGAGCTGATGGCGATGTTCGAGGACGGCAAGTTCGATGTCGCCCACCTGATCTACCCGACCTTCAAGTCGGCGCTGGCGCAGGAGCCGACCGTCAACCAGCTGATCCCGGTCCCCGCCCCCGAAGAGACGATCGCCGCCGATGCCGTGGTCGATTACGAGCCGGGCGAGGAGGAAATCCTCGAGGAGCTGCTGCCGCGCTACGTGCGCACCCAGGTGTTCGGCGCGCTGCTCGAGCGCGAGGCTTCCGAACAGGGCGCCTCGATGACCGCGATGGACAACGCCACGCGCAACGCGGGCGAGCTGATCCAGAAGCTCACCATCCAGTACAACCGCAGCCGCCAGGCCGCGATCACCACCGAACTCATCGAAATCATCGCTGGGGCGGAGGCATTGTGAGGCATCTGGCAGCCCTTCTTGTTTTCGCTTCGACGGCATGCGTTGCACAAGGCAGCGCCGCCGTGGATGCACCCGGCGCGCAAGAAGTGCAGCAAGCTCTGTCTGTCTGTGCCGGCAAACCGGTCGTTTATGACGCCCAGTGCCGCGCAACAGATGATCCTTCGGAATTCTCTTGCAATTACCGTCTCCGTGACGGGAGCCTTGAAGGTATTCCGCAGCAGACCTTTATTGCCGCCGACGGCGACAAGTTCGTCCTGATTGACATACCCAACCACTGCCAAGTGCAGTGAAGCCATAGGAAGTTAGAAATGGCCACCGCCCCCGCTCTCAACCAGACCACCAACGGCACCATCAGCCAGGTCATCGGCGCCGTCGTCGACGTGCAGTTCGAAGGCGAACTGCCGGCGATTCTCACCGCGCTCGAAACCCGCAACGGCGACAAGACGCTGGTGCTCGAAGTCGCCCAGCACCTCGGCGAGAACACCGTGCGCACCATCGCGATGGACGGCACCGACGGCCTCGTGCGCGGTCAGGAAGTGGTCAACACCGGCGCGCAGATCTCGGTGCCGGTCGGCCCCAAGACCCTGGGCCGCATCATGAACGTCGTCGGCGAGGCGATCGACGAGCGCGGGCCGATCGGCGCGGAAACCACCGCCCCGATCCACGCGCCTGCCCCGGAGTTCGTCGACCAGTCGACCGAAGCCGCGATCCTCGTCACCGGCATCAAGGTGATCGACCTCCTCGCGCCCTACGCCAAGGGCGGCAAGATCGGCCTGTTCGGCGGCGCGGGCGTCGGCAAGACCGTGCTGATCCAGGAACTCATCAACAACATCGCCAAGGGCCACGGCGGCGTGTCGGTCTTCGCCGGCGTGGGTGAGCGCACCCGCGAGGGCAACGACCTCTACCACGAATTCCTCGACGCGGGCGTCATCGCCAAGAACGAGGCGGGCGAGGCGATCTCGGAAGGCTCCAAGGTGGCGCTGGTCTTCGGCCAGATGAACGAGCCCCCCGGCGCCCGTGCGCGCGTCGCGCTGTCGGGCCTGACCATGGCGGAGTATTTCCGCGACGTCGAAGGCCAGGACGTGCTGTTCTTCGTCGACAACATCTTCCGCTTCACCCAGGCCGGTTCGGAAGTGTCGGCGCTGCTCGGCCGAATCCCCTCGGCGGTGGGCTACCAGCCCACGCTCGCCACCGACATGGGCAACCTGCAGGAGCGCATCACTTCGACCACCAAGGGCTCGATCACCTCGGTGCAGGCGATCTACGTTCCCGCGGACGACTTGACCGACCCGGCGCCGGCGACCAGCTTCGCGCACCTTGACGCGACCACCACGCTGAGCCGTGCGATCTCCGAACTCGGCATCTACCCGGCGGTCGACCCGCTGGATTCGACCAGCCGCGTTCTCGAACCCCGCGTCGTCGGCGCGGAGCACTACGAGACCGCCCGCCGCGTCCAGGAAATCCTGCAGAAGTACAAGAGCCTGCAGGACATCATCGCCATTCTCGGCATGGACGAGCTGTCGGAAGAGGACAAGCTGATCGTCGCCCGCGCGCGCAAGATCCAGAAGTTCCTCTCGCAGCCCTTCCACGTCGCGGAAGTGTTCACCAATATCCCGGGCGTGTTCGTGCAGCTCGAGGACACGGTGAAGAGCTTCAAGGCGGTGGTCGACGGCGAATATGACCACCTGCCCGAAGCCGCCTTCTACATGGTCGGCGGGATCGAACAGGCGGTCGAAAAGGCCAAGAAGCTGGCCGAAGAGGCGTAAGGCATCATGCCGCTCCACTTCGAACTCGTCACTCCGGCCAAGCTCGTCCGTTCCGAGGACGTCCACATGGTGGTCGTCCCCGGCAGCGAGGGCGAATTCGGGGTGCTCGAGGGCCATGCGCCCTTCATGAGCACCATCCGCGACGGCGCGGTGCAGGTCTATGCCAGCGCCAACGCCGCGCCCGAGGTGATCCAGGTCCGCGGCGGTTTCGCCGAAGTGAACGAGAAGGGCCTCACGGTCCTCGCCGAACACGTCGAGGGCTGAGGCTCTCCATCGGGAACATGCCAAGAGGGCGGGCCACGCAGGTCCGCCCTTTTTGCTTGTATCCCCTTCCCTTTCGCGCAGTCCCTCGGCACAACACCGCCAGCAATTCCCCTTGAGGAGAGGACGCTTGAAACTTGTCTCCACTCTTGCACTGGCCCTCGCCATGACCATCGCCTCGACCACCGGCGCAGCAGCGCAGGACGCTCCCGCAGACGGCGTGCCGGGACCCGAACAGGACCCCTTCATCTGGCTCGAGGAAGCGCGCTCTCCCGAAGCGCTCGCCTGGGTCGCGAAGGAAAACGAACGCACGCTCGCCGCGCTCGAGACCGATCCGCGCTTCGCCGACTTGAAGGCCGAGGCGCTGGCGATCTTCGACAGCACCGACCGCATCCCCTTCGTCAGCTTCCGGCCGGACGGGCTCTACAATTTCTGGCAGGACAAGGACAATCCCAAGGGCCTGCTGCGGCGCACCACGCTGGAGAGCTACCGCACCGAGGACACGCAATGGGAGGTCGTGCTCGATATCGACGCGCTCGCCGCGGCGGAAGGCAAGGAGTGGGTCTACAAGGGCATGAGCTGCCTGCCGCCCGCGCTTACCAAGTGCATGGTCGCCCTGTCCGACGGCGGCGAGGACGCCACCATCCTGCGCGAATTCGACACAAGCACGAAGCAGTTCGTCGAGGGCGGCTTCATGCTCGACGCGAAGAGCCAGGGCGGGGTGCAGTGGCTCGATGCCGATACCCTGCTGGTCAGCCGCGACTTCGGCGAAGGCACGCTCACCGAAAGCGAATACCCGCTCTCCACCCGCATCTGGAAACGCGGCACGCCGATCGCCGCGGCCGAGGAGATCTTCCGCGGTGAGCCGTCCGACGTGTCCGCGGGCGCCAGCCTGCTGCGCGACAACAGCGGCACGATCCACGCCCGCACCGCCTATCGCTCGGTGAGCTTCTTCGAAAACCTTTCCTACGTGTGGAAGGACGGCGCGTGGCTCAAGCTCGACATTCCGGAGAAAGCCTCGATCTACGGGATCGTCGATGACCACCTGCTCTATTCGACCGATGTCGACTGGACCGTGGACGGCCAAACCTTCCCCGCCGACAGCCTGATCGCGGTCGACCTCGAGGAGTGGAAAAAGGACCCGAACGGCGCGAAGAAGACGCTCGTGTGGGCGCCGGGTCCGCGCCAGACGAAGCAGGGCGGATCGGTCACCGCCAACGCGCTCTATGTCACCCTGCTCGACAATGTCGTGGGCAAGGTGCTGGAGTTCAACTACGATGACGGCGCATGGCGCAGCCGCGAAGTGCCGCTTCCGGACAACGCGACGCTGGGCATCGCCGCCTCCTCGAACGAGACCGACGAGATCATGTACACGGTGAGCGGCTTCCTCGAGCCGACCGCGCTGTACTATTCGGACGGCGCCAGCCCGCCCGCGGTGCTCAAAACCTCGCCCTCCTATTTCGACCCCGCCGGGATGGACGTCGAGCAATACGAGGCGACCAGCAGGGACGGGACGAAGATCCCCTATTTCATCGTCAAGCCCAAGGGCATGGCGATGGACGGCAGCACCGCCACGCTGCTGACCGGCTACGGCGGTTTCCAGGTGCCGCGCCTGCCCTCCTACCTCGGCTCGACCGGCAAGCTGTGGCTGGAGCGCGGCGGCGCCTATGTGCTCGCCAACCTGCGCGGCGGGGGGGAGTTCGGACCGCAGTGGCACCAGACCGCAATGCGCGAGAACAAGCAGCGCACCTGGGACGATTTCATCGCGGTGGGCGAGGACCTGGTGAAGCGCGGCTTCACATCGCCCCAGCACCTCGGCATCCAGGGCGGCTCGCAGGGCGGGCTGCTGGTCGGCACCTTCTTCACCCAGCGGCCCGACCTCCTGAACGCGGCGATCGTGCAGATCCCGCTGTTCGACATGCTGCGCTATCACCTGATCGGGCGCGGGGCATCGTGGATCGGCGAATATGGCGATCCGCGCATCCCCGAGCAGCGCAAGTGGATCGAGGGCTATTCCCCCTACCAGAAGATCGTCGCCGGGGTGGACTATCCCAAGCCCTTCCTGTGGGCCTCGACCGCGGATGATCGCACCCACCCCGCGCACGCCCGCAAGGCGGCGGCGAAGCTGAAGGCGCTGGGCCAGCCCTATTACTATTTCGAGGACACCACCGGGGGCCATTCGGGCGGGGTCGACAACGACCAGCGCGCCAAGCTCCAGGCGCTGCAATTCGTCTACCTGATGCAGCGGCTGATGGACTCCCCCCCGAAGTAACCTCGCCCTCGCGGCATGGAACAGGGGGCGGCTCCGGGTGCGGGGCCGCCCCTTTGGCGTTAGCTGCGCCGGATAACGCAACTGCCTGTAAAACAAGCCGACGCTTTGCCCTCGGCTCGTCGCAGGCGGGGCACGGAGCAGTCGGTGAAGGCGATCTTAACCCTGTTGCGCAGGGAGTCGTTAAGCCTGCCCGTCAACATTCGGGCCATCGGGGGCGATGAACCGATGAAGGGATGACGACATGGCTTACCCCAGGGATATTTCCATCGCCGAGGCGATCAAGCGTTACGGCCTGCCCAAGAGCCACCGCGTGCACTGGTCGAAGGCGCGCAAGGACGACGTGGTGCGCGCCGTGCACGAACGCGCGATCAGTTTCCACGAGGCACGCCAGCGCTACCTGCTCAGCCGCACCGAGTTCGAACAGTGGGAGGCCGACTATGTCTCGAGCGGCGGCACCCGCCAGATGCAGGACGCCTGACGCGCGACAGGGCTAGCGCGCCGCGACGGGGATCAGCACCTCGTTGCGGCGGAAGGGGCCGGGCACCATCGGCGCATCGTAGAAGGCGTATTCCGCCTCGCCTGCAGGTTCGATGCCCTGCCCCGCAAGCCAGTCGCGCAGGCGCGCCTCCATCATCGCCAGATCGCGCGAGGAGGCATTGCCCGAGAAGCGGATCGCCGCCATGCGCCGCGCGGGCACCTGGGTGAGCGCGATGTCGGCGGGCGGCGGCGGCAGCGTGGCCAGCGAATATTTCGCCGGCATCACGAAGCGCATCCGCCATTCGCCGGGCTCGGTCTCCTCCTGCAGCACGGGCGCGGTCATGGCGATCTTCTCGCCGCCCTGCGGCCGGTCCTGCGCGAAGATATAGGCGGCGAGGCGGCGGAAGCTCTGCCGGCTGGCGCCTTCACGGTCGCCGCTGCTGGTGACCTCGGCGACGACCAGCGCGGGATAATCGCGCAGCTCGACGTCCCCGTCGCTGCGGATGGTCGTGTAATCGGGCTGTTCGGTGTGGCGCTTCTGGCCGTAGACAGTCGCCGCGCCAACGGCGGCTCCGGCGACGACGAGGCCGAGCCCCGCGGTGATCAGGCGTCCGGTTTTCATGGCGAGTTCTCCTTTGTCCGGCCCCCGCATGATCAGTCCACGACGCGCGCGATTGTTCCGCTTGCGCCGGTTCAGCGCGTCGGAGCGTTGAAATCGGGCGGCTTGCCGCTCACCCAGGCGACGAACTTCGCGATCGCGGGGTTGGCGCGGATCGCGTCTGCATCCGCGCCGATCCGCGCAAGCTCGCTGTTGGTGAAGTTCGCGTGGATGGTCTTGTGGCAGATCGGGTGGACCGGGACCTTGATCTTGCCCTTCTTGGACTTGGGGACAGGGTGATGCCACTGGACGATCTCGCCCAAGGGGCGCTCGCACAGCCAGCAGGTGAGCGCGGCCTCCTCGCTCACCGCTTGGCCTTGTCCTTCTCGGCGGCCTTTTTCTTCTTCATCGTGTCGTGGAAGCGGTCGGCCCAGCCCGGCTTCACCAGCTGCTCGGCGCGCACCATGCGCAGTTCGCCCGGCGCCACGTCGCGGCTGACGGTGCTGCCCGCGGCAACGATCGCGTCGGCGCCGATCGTGACCGGGGCGACCAGCGCGGAGTTGGAACCGACGAAGGCGCGCTCGCCGATGGTGGTGCGATACTTGAAGTAGCCGTCGTAATTGCAGGTGATGGTCCCTGCACCGATATTGGCATTCGCACCGATCTCGGCGTCACCCAGGTAGGTGAGATGGCTCGCCTTGGCGCCTTCGTGCAGCACGGCGTTCTTCACCTCGACGAAATTGCCGATGAAGCTGCCCTCCTCCAGCACCGTGCCTGGGCGCAGCCGCGCGAAGGGTCCGACCTTGACCCCGCTGGCAAGCGTCGCGCCCTCGATGTGGGAGTTGGCGCGCACGAGGACATTGTCGGCGATCGTCACGCCGGGGCCGAAGAACACGTTGGGCTCGATGGTGACGTCGCGGCCGACTTGCGTGTCGTAGGCGAAGAACACCGTCTCGGGCGCGATCAGCGTCGCGCCCTCCTCCATCGCCCGGAGGCGCCGCGCCGCCTGCCAGCGGCTTTCCGCGGCGGCGAGTTCGGCGCGGCTGTTGATCCCGGCGACCTCGTCGGCGCTTTCCGCCACGATCACGGCGCAGCTCTTGCCGTCGGCGATGGCGATGTTGACGATGTCGGGGAGGTAGTATTCGCCCTGGGCATTGTCGTTGCCGACCCGCGCGAGCAGGCCGAACAGGTCGCCCGCGCGCGCCGCGATGAGCCCGGAATTGCACAGGTGGCAGGCTCGCTCGCTTTCGTCCGCATCCTTGTATTCGACCATCTTGATGATCCGCCCGTCATCATCGGCGATGACCCGGCCATAGGCGAGCGGGTCCTCGGGCTCGAAGCCGAGCACCACGGCGGCCGGGTGATCCTCGCCGTGGAGCCGTTCGAGCATGGCGCGCATCGTTTCGGGCCTTACGAAAGGCACGTCGCCGTAGAGCACCAGCACGTCGCCCGCGAAGCCTTCGAGCGCGTCCTCGGCCTGCTGCACCGCGTGACCCGTGCCAAGCTGGGGTTCCTGGAGGCAGGTCTTCGCGCGGCCGCCCACCGCTGCCTCGATCTGTTCGCGCCCCGCGCCGACCACCACCGCGAGCCGCGTCGGACCGAGCTCCGCCACGCTCGCCAGGAGGTGTTCCAGCATCGGCCGCCCGGCAATCGGGTGGAGCACCTTGTGGGTGTCGCTCTTCATGCGGGTGCCGCGCCCTGCGGCAAGGATGACGGCGGCGAAGGGATGCGTGGTCTGATTCATGTCCGCCGCTCTAAGTGATGCAGCGCCCGCCAGCAAATGCTTGCGATATGGAGATGCATCGGCCACCGGGCGCAGCATGGCGCAAATCCCATTTGACGGACTCGGCTTCGATCTCGACGGCACCCTGCTCGACACCTTTCGCGATCTCGGCGCGGCGGTGAACCACGCGCTGGCGCTGGGCGGGCTCGAGCCGGTTTCGGTGGAAACCAGCAAGGACCTGATCGGCGGGGGCGCGAAGATCATGCTGGCCCGCGCGGTCGAGGCGCAAGGGGGCCTGCCCGAGGAGGAGTTCCGGCGGCTCTACAAGGCGATGCTCGCCTTCTATGCCGAGAACAACGCGGTCCACACCGCCCCCTATCCCGGCGTGCGCGAGGCCCTCGCCGCACTCGGGGACGCGGGCGTGCGCATGGCGGTGGTGACCAACAAGTTCGAAAGCTTCGCCCGGCAGGTGCTCACCCACCTCGACCTGATCGACGCCTTCGACGCCGTGATCGGCGGGGATTCGATGGGCAAGGACGCCAATGGCAGGTTCCTCGCCAAGCCGCACCCCGCGCCGGTGCTCGCCGCGCACGAGGCGACCGGATCGGGCAGCTTCGCCTTCGTCGGCGATTCGTCCTATGATGTGCGCGCGGCCAAAGCGGCGGGCGTTCCGGTGATCGCGGCGGCCTACGGCTATTGCGACGCGCCCCCGCAGGATCTCGGCGCGGACGCGGTGATCGATTCGTTCGATGCCCTGATCCCCGCGCTCCAGGCGCTGGGCCGCAGCGCCTGACCCTACGGCATCGGCCCCCTGTCAGTATGGTTGTTGCAACGCGCTGCCGAAAGTGCCACGCAGCGCGCGCAATCGGGTTTACGCGGGCGTAAAGCGCTCCCACGCGCGGCGCCCCTCACCGCAAGACAGGAGAGACAGGCATGAGCATCGACTTCAAGGACAAGGTCGCGATCGTCACCGGCGCAGGCGGGGGCCTCGGCAAGGCCTATGCGCTCGAACTGGCGCGGCGCGGCGCGAAGGTCGTCGTCAACGATCTCGGCGGCTCGCGCGACGGCACCGGCCACTCGGACGCCGCGCTCAAGGTCGTCGAGGAAATCGAGGCGGCGGGCGGCGAGGCGATCGCCAACGGTGCCAGCGTCACCGAGTTCGAGCAGATGGAAAAGATGGTCGCCGACGCCAAGCAGAAGTGGGGCGGCGTCCATGTCCTCATCAACAATGCGGGCGTGCTGCGCGACAAGACCTTCGCCAAGATGGACCCCGCCGACTTCGAATTCGTCGTCAAGGTGCACCTCACCGGATCGGCCTTCGCCACCAAGGCGTGCTGGGAGACCTTCCGCGAGCAGGGCTATGGCCGCATTCTGATGACCGCGTCCTCGACCGGCCTGTTCGGCAATTTCGGCCAGGCCAATTACGGCGCGGCCAAGCTCGGCCTCGCCGGCCTCACCAAGACGCTGGCGCTCGAAGGCGCGAAGTACAACGTGCGCGTCAACACCCTCTCGCCGGTCGCGGGCACCCGCATGACCGAGGACCTCTTCCCCGAAGAGGCCTTCAAGCTGTTCGCGCCCGAGAACGTGGTCCCCGCCGCGCTGTTCCTCGTCAGTGAAGACGCGCCCACCAACGCCATCGTCGGCGCGGGTGCGGGCGGCTTCCACTCCTCGTGGACGGTGATGAACGAGGCCGTCTGGCTGCCCGAGGGCGAGCGCACGGTCGAAGGCTTCGCCGCGCATTGGGACCAGATCAACGCCTTCACCAACCTCGTCGCCCCGCAATCGGGGAGCGAGCAGTCGGGCAATATCCTGAAGGCCATGCAGAAGGTCACCGGCACGGGGCCTGCCTCGGCCCGCGGATAATCCACGAGGCGGGCGGCAAGCCCTTGCTTTTGAAGCGCCCCCGTGCAGAAATGTGCGGGGGCGTTTCGTATCGGGCGATGCCCTGAAGGGGGATCGCAGATGACAACCTACAGCGCCGATGCCGGCATGGCCACGCTGATGCAGCGCGAGCGGATCGCGAGTTTCGCCATCTATGGGGTGATCGCGGTCTTCGCGATGACCTTGCTGGGCGAAGTGCTCGAACTCGCCGGAACCATCGACCTGCTCAACCGGCCCGAGGAGCCGCTGGCGCTCGTCTATACCGGGCTGCTGCTCGCCAATTTCGTGATCTTCAGCGCCTCGGTGATCGCGGTCGCGATGTGGATCCACCGCGCCCATGCGAACCTCCACGAAGCAGGATTCGAACCGCTCAACTTCACCCCCGGCTGGGCGGTGGGTTGGTATTTCGTCCCGATCGCCAATCTGTTCAAACCGTTCCAGGCAATGCGCGAGTTGTGGAACACCAGCCACGGTCTCGCCGACAGCTATAGCGCCCCGGCTCCCGGCAATCTGCCGGCGTGGTGGGGGCTGTGGATCGCCGGGAACATCCTCGGCAATATCAGCACGCGGCTCGAGATGATGGGGGATGGCAGCAACCTGCAGGTGGCGATCGTGATCGGCCTGGCTTCGAGCCTGTGTGTGATCGGCTCGGCCTGGTTGCTGCTCGGGATCATCCGCGCGATCACCGCGGCGCAGCGCGACAGCGTGGCGGGTGCAGGGGTATTCGAATGACGTCGGCGCTCGCGCGCGCCTAGTCCTCGACCGCCTTCAGCAGCCGCCGCTCCATCGGGGCGAGCACCCCTGCGAGATCATGCCCGCGCTTCAGCACCTGGCCGTGCTCGCCGAATAGCGTCCACATGCCCTGCTTGGAACGCAGCGCGGGACGCTTTTCGATCCGTGCCTGCGGGCGCTCGGCAGCACGGCGGAAGGCGGCGAAGGTCGCGGCGTGCTTGTCGAAATCCATCGCGTAGTCGCGCCACTCGCCCGCGGCGACCATGCGGCCATAAAGATCAAGGATGCGCATCAGCTCGGGCCGCTCGAAGCCGACCTGCCCCGCTGCGCGCCCCGGAAAGGCGACGACCTGCCCGGCGAACCCCGCAATCTGTCCGCTGTTCTTCAATCCTCGGTCCCGCTCTTGAGGGGGATTTCGTTAGGAGCGGGCGCGGGCCCGCGCGCGGCGAGCAGCGCCTTCATCTCGGCGAGCTCGGCCTTGACCCCGGCAAGCTCGGCCTCGAGCTTCTCGACGCAATCGCGGCGCGGGCGGCCTTCCTCGTCGCAGGGCGGATCGTCGCAGGGCGTGCCGTAGGGGATGAATTCGCGCAGCCACTGTTCGGCCGGCACCAGCGTCGAGCGGGCCTTCAAACCGATCATCGTAGCGCCTGCGGGCACATCGTCGGTGACGACCGCGTTGGCGCCGATGCGGGCGCGCTCGCCGACCACGATCGGGCCGATGATCTGCGCACCCGAACCGATGATGACGTTATCCTCTATCGTCGGGTGGCGCTTTCCGCCCTTGCCGTTGGCGGGGTTGGTGCCGCCCAGCGTCACGCATTGATAGATGGTCACGTTGTCGCCAATCTCGGCGGTCTCGCCGATGACGGTGAAGCCGTGGTCGATGAAGAAGTTCTTCCCGATGGTCGCGCCCGGATGGATGTCGATCGCGGTCAGCAGCCGCGAGACGTGGTTCACGAGCCGCGCGAGGAAATACATCCGCGCCTCGAACAGCCAGTGCGCGGCGCGGTGGAAGGCCAGCGCCCAGACGCCCGGATAGAGCAGGATTTCCCAGCGCGAACGCGGCGCGGGATCGCGGGCGCGCACCGAGTCCAGGTAGCTGATCAGGCGCTCGAACATGACGACGACATTCCCACCAAACGGCGCGCGATGCAACTTGCGCCCTAGAACAGCCGCTGTTGCTCGGGTCCGTGGAGGGCCTCGAGCGCCGCGCGCCACACCGACATGGTGGCGGGCGACTGGCGTTCAAGGGAGATGCGGTCGATTGTCGCCACCAGCGCCTCGAGCGCGGCGAAGCTGCGGGTGGTGCGCGGGACGAGATACTCGGTCGCCCCCTCGGGCAGGGTCAGCCCGCGCTGCTCGGCATGGGCAAGGATCAGCTCGGCGGCCATGGCATCGCCCGGCGCGCCGATCTCGAGATGCAGCGAGCCGCCGATGCGCGAGGCGAGATCGGGCAGCGCAATCCGCCACCCGCCGTTCTCCCCGTCGGCATTGACCACCAGCAGCAGCGCCCCGCCCTCACGCGACCCGCCCTGCTGCACCGCATTCCAGCGGTGGAAGAGCGCGGTCTCGTCGAGCGTCTCGGCATCGTCGATCACCTCAAGGGGCTTGGGGAGCCTCTCGTTGCCGGGGAGCCCCGCCGCCCAGCGCGCCAGCAGGCTCTTGCCCGCGCGCGGCGGCCCGGTGAGGACGGCCACATGGAAGGGCCAGCGCGCCGGGTCCTGCAGCGCCTCGACGACGTGCGCATTGGCAGCGCCCACCACGATCCGGCGCGCGCCATCGGAACTGCGCGCCGCCAGCGGCAGGGCGATCTGCGAAGGCGGCGTGCGGCTCATGCGGGCATCCTCAGGCCCTCAGCGGCTGATGGCGAGCGCGTTTGCCCCCCGCCGCACATTGAACCCCCGGGCCTCGAGCGCGGCGGCAAGCTCCTCGAGCGAACCGGCATAGCTCACGCTCATCACCGAGGTGCCGCCGATCGCGGTGCTGGTAACGCCGACGCCGCGCACCCCCGGCGTGCCGCGCACCGCGCCGAGCGCGCCATCGAAGGCGCCCGCATCGGGCGTGGCGAACTGCACGACAATGCTGCGCACTGCCGCCTCGGCCGTTGCTTCTCCGGTGACCGGCTGGGAATCGATGCGCGCAACCCCTGCGGCAGCCTCGGCCGCCGCCCGTTCGCGCGCTGCGCGGCCGATCTCGATGAGCCGCTGGAGCGCCGGGTCTATCACGCCCGAGCCGCCGAGGCGCAGGGTCGGATCGGGCCGCAGCTTGCCGCTCTCGAGCGCCGCGGTGAAGATCGTGTCCATCCGCTCGACCGCGCGGCTCAGCATGTCGGGCAGCGCGTCCGGTCCGGCGGCGGTCATGGTGAAGCTGTCGAGCAGCTTGTCGTCGGGGCCGTAGCGCGCCGTGAAGGTGCCGCTCACCGGACCGCCGGGAAACTGGTAGTCGAGCCGCGCGAAGCTGGTCAGCACGTCGGCCGCGCCATACTGGTCGAGCGTCGAGCGCCACCAGGCGCGGCTGTGCCGCCCGGTCTGGCCGAAATTGACCAGCAGCGAATCGCCCCCCGCCCCGCTCGGCCGGACATAATCGATGCGGCTCGATCCCGGGTTGAACTCGGCCCAGGCGCGCTGCCAGGGGTTGCGCTGTTCGAAGGTGATGTAGGTCCCGCCGCTGATCTCGACCGGGATCAGCAGCATCGGTGCCGAGCGGGTCGCCTGCTGCGCTCCGCCGAGCCAGGCCGCGGCGCGCTGACGATCGAACACCACGCCGAGCGTCGCAATATAGCGGCGCGGCCCGAGCCGCTCGCGCTCGATCACCACCGCGGACACCAGCCCGTCGAGCTGGCTGTCGGAGATTTTCGGTCCCTTGATCTTGTCCCAAGCCTTGCGCTGCGCCTCGCGCCAGCCTTTCGCGCGGGCCTCTTCGGCGCTGTCGGCGGTCACGTCGACCGTGATCCCGCGCACCTCGATATCGGCGCTCGCTGCGGTCGGCGCGATACCGCGGTCGCCCGCGACCTGGGCGAGGAGCGCGTAACCGCCGCCGAGCAGCGCCAGCGCCAGAATCGCCCCGCCGAGATGGCGGAACAGCGGGCGGTCCGGGGTCGCATCGCGGCGCGAAAGGGGGAGAGACGGGCTCATCGGGGAAAATCGCTTGTCCTTTGCCCAATGGCGAGTGGAATTCCAAGCGCGAATGGCTATGGCGATGGGCATGACTTCGGGGAAAATCGATCGCGCCGCGCCGGACAAAGCCGGCTACACCTATGCCGATGCCGGCGTGTCGATTGCCGCGGGCAACGCGCTGGTGAAGGCCATCGCCCCGCTGGCGAAGGCCACCGCGCGCCCCGGCGCGACCAGCGAGTTGGGCGGGTTCGGCGGGTTCTTCGACCCCAAGGCTGCCGGATACACCGACCCCTTGCTGGTCGCCGCCAATGATGGCGTGGGCACGAAGCTCAAGCTCGCGATCGAGCACGACCGCCACGACACCGTCGGCATCGACCTTGTCGCGATGTGCGTCAACGACCTCATCGTGCAGGGCGCCGAGCCGCTGTTCTTCCTCGATTATTTCGCCACCGGAAAGCTCGAGAACGGGGTTGCCGAAAGGGTGATCGCGGGGATCGCGGAGGGCTGCAAACAGGCCGGCTGTGCGCTGATCGGCGGCGAGACGGCGGAAATGCCCGGGATGTATGCGCCCGGCGACTATGACCTTGCCGGCTTCTGCGTCGGCGCGGTGGAGCGTGGGCAGCAGCTCACCGGCGACAGGGTCGCGCCGGGCGACGTGCTGCTGGGCCTTGCGTCGAGCGGGGTGCATTCCAACGGCTATTCGCTCGTCCGGCGGCTCGCTGCGGACAAGGGCTGGAAGCTGAACCGTCCCGCCCTGTTCGATCAGGACCAGCTGCTGATCGACGCGCTGATCGCGCCGACCAGCATCTATGTCGCAAGCCTGCTGCCGCTGATCCGGGAGGGCCGCGTCAACGCGCTGGCCCACATCACCGGCGGCGGGCTGCTCGAGAACATCCCGCGCATCCTTCCGCAAGGTGCGCACGCGGTGGTCGAGGCCGACCTGTGGCCGCAGCCGCGGCTGATGGCCTTCCTGCAGGCGCAGGGGAATATCGAGCCGGAGGAAATGGCGCGCACCTTCAACTGCGGCGTGGGCATGGTGCTGGCGGTGTCCGATTCCGAGGTCGCGGAGGTCACGCAGCGGCTCGAGGCGGCGGGCGAGAGCGTGTTCCCGGTCGGCCGGATCGAGCCGGGCGACAAGGGCTGCACCGTGCGCGGCAGCATCGAGACCTGGTCGGCCAAGGCGGATTGGAGCGCGACGCATCTTGGCTGACGAGGTGAGCGAGAAGGCGCGCATCGCGATCCTGATCTCCGGCGCGGGAACCAACATGGCCGCGCTGCTCTATGCCAGCCGGATGGGCGAATGCCCTTACGAGGTGGTGCTGGTGGCGAGCAACGATCCTGCCGCTCCCGGTCTGGCATTGGCCGCGCTCGAAGGGGTGTCGACCTTCGCACTTTCACACAAGGGGATGACCCGCGAGGCGCATGACGCTGCGATGGACGCCGCGGTGCTGGAAGCGGGCGCGGACCATATCGTGCTCGCAGGCTACATGCGCATCCTGTCGGATGGCTTCGTCGCGCGCTGGGAGGGGCGGATGCTCAACATCCACCCCTCGCTGCTGCCGCAATATAAGGGCCTCGACACCTTCGCGCGGGCCATCGCCGCCGGGGACAGCCATGCGGGCGCGAGCGTCCATCTGGTCACGAGCGAACTCGACGCGGGCGAAGTGCTGGCGCAGGCGCGGGTGGCGATCGCGCCCGGGGACACGCCCGAGACCCTCGCCGAGCGGGTGCGCCTGGCCGAACACCAGCTCTACCCGCGCGCTGTCGCCGATTACGTCAGCCGCTGGCGTGACCCTGCGGCGCTGCTCGAACGGGTGCGCGCGCTCGCCCTCGCCCTCCCCGAAACCGACGAGCGGGAGAGCCACGGCAGCCCGGGCTTCCGCGTCGGCGGCGAGAAATCGGGCAAGTTCTTCGCCTATTTCGCCGACCAGCATCACGGCACGCCGCACATCGCCTTGCTGGTGCGCACCGGTTCGATGGACGAACTGATGAACCTCGTCGAGAGCCAGCCGGATATCTATTTCAAGCCCGCCTACTACGGCGCGACTGGGTGGGTCGGGATCATCCTCAATCGGCCGGGGGTGGACTGGGACGCGGTCGGCGAATGGCTCGAACGCAGCTGGCGCGGGGCCGCGCCCAGGCGGCTCACCCGGCTGATGGACGCAGCGGACCAGTTCTGATGGCGCCCCCGCCGCGCCCCCATCCGCTTGCGCGGGGCAAGCTGGCGCAGCGGGCGAGCGACTTTCTCGGGCGCGCGTGGGAGAGGGGCTGGCTCCCCCCGCCCGACCTCGATCCCGATGCGTTGTGGGCGTTGGCGGCCAAGTCCTGCGGCCCACAGGCCGAAGCGGCGGAGCATGGCGGGCGGAGCGCGGAGGATGTCGCCGATTTCCGCGAGCGGCTGGCGCGGATGATCGCCAGCCTGAAGGCCGAGGCCGATCTCAACCCGCTGGGCCGGGTGATGGCCTGGGGGCAACTGTCGCGGCAGGTGAAGAACCGCCTCGCCTTCGGGGCGCTGTGGCGGGACAAGCCCGATCTGCTCGCCACCCCCCTCGCCCCGCCGATCATCGTCATCGGTCACATGCGCTCAGGCACCACCCGCATCCACAAGCTGCTCGCCGCCGACCCGGCGTTTTCGCACACCCGCTATTGCGATGCCTATCACCCGGTCCCGGCGCGCTGGGGCCTGAACCGGGTCAGGAGCGGCCTGGAGCTGGCCATGCTCGGCCTCATCAACCCCTGGATGCAGTCGATCCACCCGATGGCCCCTGCCGAGGTCGAGGAGGAGCTGGCGTGGATTTCCGCCGCGCTGCACCACTCGATTTACGAATCGCAATGGCACATCCCGTCCTACTCCGCGTGGAGCGAGAGCCGCGGGTCCCTGCCGATCTACCGCGAGTTCCGGCGCATCCTGCAGACCGATGCCGCGCATCGCGGGATCGCGGAGCGCCCGCGGGTGCTCAAGGTCCCCGCCTTCGCCGAGGACCTCGCCACCCTGCTTTCCCTGTTCCCCGATGCGCGGCTGGTGCTCGCCCGGCGCGAACTCGGCGCGGTGCTGACCAGCGCGGTGAGCCTCGCGGCGAACCAGATGGCGGTGCAGTCCGACACCTGCGACCTCGCCGCGATCGAGGCGCGCTGGCAGCACAAGATCGCGCTTCGCGAAGAGCGCATCGCGGCGGCGCTCGAAGGCTGGCAGGGGCCGGTCGCGCGCGCATCCTTCGACGATCTCAACGCCGACTGGGAGGGTGCCATGGCGAATATCTATGCCGATCTCGGCCTCGCCCTCACCCCGCAGGCGCTCGGAGCGATGCGGCGGATGATGGCGGCGAGCGAGGATGGGCACCACCATGCCCACCGCGAGCAGCTCGCGCGGTTTGCGGGGGCGAGATAGTCGCAAAGCAAAAAGGGCCGCCCCGGGGGGACGGCCCTTCGCATTTCCATCCGGCGGACAGGATCAGCCGACGATTTCTTCCGGCTTGAAAAAGAAGGCGATCTCGATCGCGGCGTTTTCTTCGCTGTCCGAACCGTGGACGGTGTTCTCGCCGATCGACAGAGCGAGTTCCTTGCGGATCGTGCCCGGCGCGGCGTCGGCGGGGTTGGTGGCGCCCATCACTTCGCGGTTCTTCGCGACGGCGTCCTCGCCTTCGAGCACCTGCACCACCACCGGCTCGCTCATCATGAATTCCACGAGTTCGCCGAAGAAGGGACGTTCCTTGTGGACCGCGTAGAAGCCTTCGGCCTGCTCGCGGGTCATGTGGATGCGCTTGGAGGCGACGACGCGCAGGCCGGCGTCTTCCAGCATCTTGGTGACCGCGCCGGTGAGATTGCGGCGGGTGGCATCGGGCTTGATGATCGAGAAGGTGCGGGTGACCGCCATGAGTATGCTCCTGTGAACCGATTTTTTTATGGGGGATCTCGGCCGCGCCCCGTAGATGCTGCGCTGCAGAATGGCAAGCCTCGCGCGCGGGCCTCTGCGCACGGGGTGCGCGCCGCGCTTGCCGCCCGTGCGGGGCGCCTGCGCCGGCGGGCTTCAGCCGGGCTTCTTCGTCCCGATGATCAACTGCCCGGTCGTGGCATCGCCGGCATTGGCATTGGCGGTGACCGAAAGGGTCGCGCCATCGGTCTTGCGCTCGCCGCCGATCATCAGGCTCTCGCCCATCTTCGCGTCGATCTGGATGTCGAACCCCGCCTGCCGGGCCTGCTCGCGAAAATGGGCAATCACTTCGTCGGCGGCCTCTGTGGTCTCGAACATCACCATCGTGCCCTTGCCGTCGGGCTGATCGACCACGGTGTTGGTGATGACCCTGGCGCCGGGATAGAGGCTGAACCCGTCCGGCAGGCTGATCGGGACATCCGCGCCCGACCGCAGCGTCGCGGTGCCGTCCTCGCCCTTGATGGTCATCGAGGTTTCGCCGCTGTCCTTGTCGATGGTGTATTCGGCATTGCCGCCGTCCTCGGTGGTGAATTCGCCGGAAGTTTCCGAGCCGCAGCCAGCCAGCCCCACCGCTGCACCGCCCGCCAGAACCAGTGCCAGTCTGCGCATCCCGCTGTCCCCTTCACGCCCTGCCGCCAGCATCTCGCATCCCGGCGGCGGCGGCAAGCCCCGGATGCCTCAGGCCTTCTTCACCCAGCGCCCGCCCTGCTGCTCGTAATAGGCGCGGGTCACGTCCGAACGGTCGTCCTGCGCCCGCCACGCGGCTCGCGCGGCGGGTGCACCGTCCGCGGAGAACAACAGGAACACCCGCGAAAACCCTTCGGTCTCGCGGAAGATTCCGTCGGCGAGGACGAGGTGCGTGGCGCCATTGGCCGGGGTGCAGTCGGCCGCAAGGAGGATCGGCTGGCGTTCCGCACCCGCGGCATCGGCAGCGCCGTTGGCGAGGAAACTTTCCGGCCCAGCCTGCCACAAGGCGCGCGCGATTCCTACGCGCTGCGCCTCGTCTTGGCTGACCACCAGCAGCCGCTCGCCCGCATCGGCCACGCGGCGGGCAATCAGCGCCACCACCGTTTCGACCGGGTCCTCGGTGACCTGCCAGAAATCGAGCTTCATGCGAGTCCTTGCCGTCCTGTCGCGTAGCTACTTGAGGGCATCGGGCTTAGACCTCCGGCAACGCTCGGAACAGTATTTCACGCTGTCCCAGTCGCGCTCCCACTTCTTGCGCCACGCAAAGGGCAGCCCGCAGGCGAGGCAGGTCTTGGTCGGCAGCTCGGACTTCTTCCGCATCTTTGGCATTATTGATGCCTCAAGCGCCGGCGGGCGCATCCGCGCCCTTGGCTATCCTCGCTCACCCGACCTGAAGGTCGCATCGCTGCGGGCGCGCGGGCGCGCTTGCGGCCCTGCGGGCCGAGACCCGCCAATCCGATCAACCCTCGACCACGTCGCGCACGAAGCGGTCGAGCAGCCGCACGCCATAGCCGGTCGCGCCCTTGTCCCAGGTGTGGCCGGGCTTGGAGGCCCACACCATCCCGGCGATGTCGAGATGCGCCCAGGGCGTGCCGTTCTTGACGAAGCGCTGCAGGAACTGCGCCGCGGTGATCGAACCGGCCTCGCGCGGGCCGACATTCTTGATGTCGGCGATCGGCGAATCGATCAGCTTGTCGTAGGCCGGACCCAGCGGCATGCGCCACAGCTTGTCGCCGCTGGCCTTGCCCGCCGCGGCGAGCTGATCGGCAAGCGTGTCGTCATTGGCAAACATCCCGCCATATTCGTTGCCGAGGCTGATGATCATCGCGCCGGTGAGCGTGGCGAGGTCGACGATCCGCGCGGGCTCGAACTGCTCCTGCGCCCAGTGCAGCGCATCGGACAGCACCAGTCGGCCTTCGGCATCGGTGTTGAGCACCTCGACGGTCTGGCCGCTCATCGTGGTCACGACATCGCCGGGGCGCTGGGCCTTGCCGTCGGGCATGTTCTCGACGAGGCCCATGACGCCGATCACGTTGGCCTTGGCCTTGCGTCCGGCCAGCGCCAGCATCGCGCCTGCGACCGCACCCGCGCCGCCCATGTCCCACTTCATGTCCTCCATGCCCGGCGGCGGCTTCAGCGAAATGCCGCCGGTGTCGAAGGTCACGCCCTTGCCGACGAACACCGTCGGCTTCTCGCCCGCCGCGCCGCCGTTCCAGCGGATCGCGAGCAGCTTCGATTCGCGGTCCGAGCCCTGCCCCACGCCGAGCAGCGCGCCCATGCCGAGCTTTTCCATCTCAGCCTCGCCGAGCACGGTGATCTCGACCCCGGTGCCCTTGAAGGCTTTCTCGCAGGCCGCGACAAAGCTTGCCGGGTAGATGACATTGGCCGGTTCGGTGACGAGCATCCGCGTGAACTCCACGCCCTCGGCGAGCGCCGCCTCGCGTTGCCACGCGGCTTCGGTGCCTTCGGGTGCGCCGGCGACGTGGACCTCGGTAAGGGTCGGCTTCTTCTCGGCGGCAAGGCGGGTGCGATACTTGTCGTGCCGCCAGGCGCGCAGGCGCAGACCGAGCAGCACCGCCGCGGCCTCCTCCGCCGAAAGCCCGGCATCGGACAGGTCGAGCACCATCGCGCTCTCGCCCGAGACGAGGTACTTGGCTGTGAGCGCGGCTCCGGCGCGCTCGAGGTGGTGGGCCCGGTCGGCCGAACCCGTCTCGCCCGCGCCTGCCATGGCGATGCGGCGCAGGGTGCCGCCCACGCTTGCGAAGCCTTCGAACACCTGTCCCGCCCGGCCCGAGAAGCGCGCCGCATCCGCGCCTTCGACCAGCGCGGCGTCGAGGCCCGAGGGGATCGCACCCTGGTTCACGATATACGCGTGCAGGCGGACGGCGGCGGGCGGCGAGGCGGTGAAGTGAATCTGCATGGGGTCTCCGCTGGATGGGGCAGACAACGGGCGCAGCACGGGGAGCCGGTCCGATGCCCTGGAAGGGCGCGGCTTTGCACCTGCCGATGCGGGCGCGCACAAGGCCGCAAACGCGATTGCGATTAGGCGCGAGCGGTGCAATAGGCAAGGCCATGTCGGGAGGCTCGCCAGTGGACACGCGCATGCCTGCGCGCCCAGCCTTGCGCTTCCCGGCGCGGGTCGCCGCCTCGCGCGTGGCGCTCGCGCTGATCTGGCTGGCCGCGCCCGCCGCGCTTCACGCGCAGGACCGGACCGATGCCGATCCTGCCCCCGCGCCTGCTCCCGCGCCCGACCAAGTCGCGCCCGCCGCGGTCATCGATTTCGAGGCCGAGCAGCTCTCCTATGACAGCGAGGCGGAGGTCGTCACCGCCAGCGGCAATGTCATCCTGCGCTCCGAGGACCGCTCGGTGCGCGCCGACGAGGTGCGCTGGGACCGCAAGGCGGGCACGATCCTCGCCACCGGCAACATCCGGCTGGTCGACGATGCGGGCAACCAGCTGTTCACCGACCGCGTCGAACTGACCGAGGCCTTCGATGCGGGGGCGATGTCCGAACTCCTGATCGCGCTGCGCGCCGGAGGGCGCCTCGCGGCGCGCTCGGCAACCCGCCGCGAGGATGGGGTCGCGGTGCTCACCGACGCGGCCTACACCGCCTGCGCGGTCACCGATGCCGAGGGCTGCGCGAAGGACCCGAGCTGGCGGATCACCGCCGACCGGGTGACCTACGACCAGAAGGCCAACCGGGTGCGCTTCAAGGGCGCGATGCTCGAGCTGTTCGGGGCGCGCATCCTGCCGCTGCCGGGCCTCGCCCTGCGCACCGACGGCCAAGCCGAATCCGGCTTTCTCGTTCCCGACTTCCGGGTCACCCAGGTCAACGGGCTGGAGGTGTCCGGCGAATATTACTGGCGCCTCGCCGAAAACCGCGACCTGACGCTGGGCGCCTACGTGTTCTCCAATGTCGCGCCCATGGCGAGCGCCAAGTGGCGGCACCTCACCGAAAAGGGTGCCTACCAGATCACCGGCTATGTCACCGCCAGCGACCGGCTCACCGATTTCACCGGCGGGCAAGCCTTCCAGAACCGGCTGCGCGGCTATGTCGAGGGCAACGGGCGCTTCCAGTTCTCTCCGGAGTGGAGCCTCACCGGCTCGGTCAGGCTCGCCAGCGACCGCACCTTCCTGCGCCGCTACGACCTCAGCCGCGACGACCGGCTGCGCTCGACCATCAATCTCGAGCGGATCACCGACAATTCCTATTTCTCGCTAGCCGGCTGGGCGACCCAGACGCTGCGCATCAACGCCGAGCAGGGGCAGATCCCGCTTGCCCTGCCGGCGATGGATTATCGCCGCATCGTCGAGGACCCGTGGCTCGGCGGCGAGGTGGAGTTCCAGGTCAACACCCTCAGCCTGCTGCGCAACGAGGGGCAGGACACCCAGCGCGCCTTTGCCGGGGCGAAGTGGGACCTCACGCGCCTGACCCCGCTCGGCCAGGTGGTGACGCTGACCGCGCTGGTGCGCGGCGATATCTACAACACCGACAACGTCCTCGCCACCGCCACCCCCAGCTATCGCGGCACCGAGGGCTGGTCGACCCGCGGCATCGCCACCGCGGCGCTCGACATCGAATGGCCCTTCGTGGGCGAGGCCTTCGGCGGGACCCAGGTGTTCAAGCCGCGCATCCAGCTGGTCGCCAGCCCCAAGCTGCGCAACATCGACCTGCCCAACGAGGACGCGCGGGCGATCGACCTTGAGGATTCGAACCTGTTCGCGCTCAACCGCTTTTCGGGCTACGACCGGGTCGAGGACGGCACCCGCATCACCTGGGGTGTCGACTGGGAACTGCAGCGCCCCGGCTGGCGCATCTCGACCACGATCGGCCAGTCCTACCGCTTCGACAATCCCGAGGAGCAGATTCTCCCCGTCGGCACCGGCCTGTCCGAACGCGTCTCGGACTTCGTCGGACGCACCCAAATCCGCTATCGCGATTTCCTCAACCTCACCCACCGCTTCCGGCTCGACAAGGACAGCCTGGCGGTGCGCCGCAACGAGATCGACGCCGCGATCGGTTCGCGCCGCACCTATCTCGAGGTCGGCTACCTGCGTTTGAACCGCAACATCCAGACCGTCGAGGACCTGCGCGACCGCGAGGAACTGCGCGCCGCCGCGCGCATCGCGATCCGGCGCAACTGGTCGGTGTTCGGCTCGGGCGTATTCAACCTCACCAGTGCCGCCGAGGACCCGATCTTCCAGCCCAACGGTTTCGAGCCGATCCGCACCCGGCTCGGCGTCGCCTACCAGGACGACTGCATCGAGTTCGGCGCGACCTGGCGGCGCGACTTCATCACCGCGGGCGACGCGGCGCGCGGCAACACCTTTCAGTTGTTCTTTGCCTTGCGGAATCTGGGTTTCCGCTAATGCGGGCCAGCTGTTCTTCGCATCGCGCAATCTCGGCTTGCGACAGGGCCGCGACGAATTGGCAGGGCGGGCAAATCGGTCTAAGGGCTCTTGCGCGGGGCAGCCGGACGCGCTGGGCGAAGCGGCAGGACTCAGCTTCCATTCAGCCGCGCGAGGGCAACCGCGGCACACGATGCGCGCGGGCTCCCGCGGGCGGGGATTACCAAAGGCGGGATTGAACGAGTGCAAATGAAGCTGTTTTCCGACAAGTTCCTCGGGGCCGGGCGCAAGCTTGCGATGGGAGCGGGGCTCGCGGCGCTCGTGCTGACGCCGGCCGCCGCGCCGGCGCAGACGGTCGCGGTGCCCACCGCCGACAACCCCTTCGGCCTGCCCGACGACGTGACGATCTTCGGCAAGAGCGATCCCGACCGCCGCACCGCCACCGCGGTGGTCAACGGCTATGTCATCACGGGCACCGACATCGACCAGCGCGTCGCCCTCGTCACCTCGGCCTCCGAATCCCCCATCGAAGGCGAGGAACTGCTGCGGCTGCGCGTCCAGGTGCTGCGCAACCTCATCGACGAGACGCTCAAGATCCAGGCCGCCGAGGCCGCCGATCTCAAGGTCACGCCGGCAGAGGTCAACCAGACCTACCAGCAGCTCGCCGCGCAGAACTTCGGGTCGAACCCCGAGAAGATGGATCAGTACCTCCTCTCGATCGGCTCCTCGCCGGCCGCGCTCAAGCGCCAGATCGAGGGCGAAATGGCGTGGGAGAACCTCCTGCGCCGCAACATCATCCCCTTCGTCAACGTCTCCGCCGAAGAGGTCAACGACGTGCTCAAGCGGATGAACGAGGACAAGGGCACCGACGAATACCGGCTCGGCGAAATCTACCTGTCGGCCACGTCCGAAAACCGCGAGCAGAAGCTCGCCAACGCGCAGGCGATCGTCCAGCAGTTGCAGCAGGGCGGCAGCTTCGTTGCCTATGCGCGCCAGTTCTCCGAGGCGAGCACGGCGGTGGTTGGGGGCGATCTCGGTTGGGTGCGGCTCGGCCAGCTGCCCCCGCAGCTCGCCGCCGCGGCGCGCAACATGCAGCCCGGCCAGCTCCAGGGGCCGATCGAGGTCCCCGGCGGCTTCTCGATCATCTACTTCATCAACAAGCGCCAGGTGCTGATGGCCGACCCCAGCGAGGCGGTGCTCAGCCTGAAGCAGATCTCGATCAGCTTCCCGCCGGGCATTTCCCAGGCCGATGCCGAAGCCAAGGTCAACGCCTTCGGCAAGTATGTCGACGGCCTGCGGGGCTGCGGCGACGTCGAGAACGGTGCGGCGGCGGTTGGCGCGCAGGTGGTCTCGAACGACCAGATCAAGGCGGCGGGCCTGCCCGAGCAGCTGCGCAACATCGTGCTCAACCTCCAGATCGGACAGACCACCCCGCTGTTTGGCGGAATCGAGGAGGGCGTGCGCGTGCTGATGCTGTGCGGTCGCGACGATCCCAAGGATGCCGGCGCACCGACCTTCGCGACGGTGATGGACCAGATCGAGCAGGACCGCATCAACAAGCGCGCGCAGCTTTACCTGCGCGACCTGCGCAACGACGCCTATATCGAATACAATTGAATTCCGTTCGCGCTCCCCTCGCGATCACCCTGGGTGATCCGGCGGGCATCGGCCCGGAGGTGATCCTCGGCGCGTGGGCGCGGCTGCGGGCCGAGGGGCGCTTTCCTCCCGCCTTCGTGGTCGGCGGCCATGCGGTGCTGCGCGCGGCAGCCGAGGCGCTGGGGGTGGACTGCCCGCTGGTGCCGATTGCCGAGCCGGGTGAGGCGCAATTCGCCTGCGGTGCGGGCCTGCCGGTGATGGCCGGGCTCGACGCGCGCTGGACGCCGGGCGAACCCGCGCCCGAAGGCGCGAAGCTGGCGCTTGCCTCGCTCACCTGGGCGACACGCTTCGCGCTGTCGGGCGTCGCCGGGGGCCTCGTCACCGCGCCGGTCGCCAAGGGCGCACTGGCGGCGGTGGGCTGGGACTATCCCGGCCAGACCGAGTTCCTCGCCGATGCCTGCGCCCTGCCCTATCGCGACGCAGTGATGATGCTCGCCGGACCGAGCTTGCGCGCCGTGCCGCTCACCGTCCATGTCGCGCTGGCCGAGGTGCCGGAGCTGCTCTCGATCGATCTGATCGTCCACAAGGCGCGGATCGTCGCTGCCGGGCTCGCACGCGACTTCGGCATCGCCGCCCCGCGTCTCGCCGTCGCAGCGCTCAATCCGCACGCGGGCGAAGGCGGACAGTTCGGCGACGAGGAGGCGCGGATCATCACCCCGGCCATTGCCGCACTTCAGGCCGAAGGGATCGACGCGGTCGGCCCCGTGCCGGGCGACGCGCTGTTCACGCCGCGCGCGCGGGCGACCTACGACGCGGCGCTGGCGATGTATCACGACCAGGCGCTGATCCCGCTCAAGGCGCTCGAGGTGGACGCGGGCGTGAACGTGACGCTCGGCCTGCCGATCATCCGCACCTCGCCCGACCACGGCACCGCTTTCGACATCGCGGGACGCGGGATGGCCGATCCGGGCGCGATGGCGGCGGCAATCGCGATGGCGGCCGACATGGCGGCGGCGCGTGGCTGACCTGCCGCCGATCCGCGAGGTCATCGCCCGCCACGGCCTCGCCGCCTCCAAGGCGCTGGGGCAGAACTTCCTGCTCGACGAACAATTGCTCGCGCGCATCGCCGCGTTGCCCGGCGACCTTTCCGGACAGAGGGTGCTCGAAGTCGGCCCCGGTCCCGGCGGGTTGACGCGCGCGCTGCTGCGCGCCGGCGCCAAGGTCACCGCGATCGAGATGGACCGCCGCTGCCTGCCCGCACTCGCCGAACTGGACGAGGCTTTTCCGGGCCAGCTCACAGTGATCGAGGGCGACGCGCTGAAGCTCGATCACGGCGCGCTGATGGAGGGCGGGCCGTTCCACGTGCTTTCAAACCTGCCCTACAATGTCGGCACCGCGCTGTTCGTGCGCTGGCTCTCCGGCGAGGCTTGGCCGCCGCAATGGCGTTCGCTCACGCTGATGTTCCAGCGCGAGGTAGCCGACCGGATCGTCGCGGCGGCCGGTGAGGATGCCTATGGCCGCATTGCCGTGCTCGCGCAGTGGCGCGCCGAGGCAAGGCTGGCGATGAAGGTCCACCGCAGCGCCTTCACCCCTCCGCCCAAGGTGATGAGCGCGATCGTCCACGTCACCCCTGCCGCCATGCCCGAAGGCGTGTCGGCGCGGCTGCTGGAACGCCTCACCGAAGCCGCCTTCGGCCAGCGCCGCAAGATGCTGCGCCAGAGCTTGAAGGGCGTGCCCGGCGCGCTGGACGCGCTCGCCCGCCTCGGCATCGACGAGACGCGGCGGGCCGAGACAGTCGGCGTCGCCGAATTCGTCGCGTTGGCGCGCACGCTGGGCGCAGCTACTCCTGCCTGAAGGTTTCGCCCCACACCGTGTAGATAAAGCTTGCCGACCAGGTGATCAGCATGAAGCCGCTCAGCGAGAGCAGCATCACCAGCAGCCGGATCGCCCCGTGCGCCTCAAGCTGGGTGTAGCCGAGCGTCGCGAAGGACACGCCCGCGAAATAGAGGTAATCCGCCGCCGAGCTTCCGAAGCCCTCGCTCAGCATCCCGTTGCGCGGATCGGCGAGCAGGTGCGCGAGCAGCCCCGCCGCGAGCGCGATCTCGACGAGGTGCAGGAGGGCAAGGCCCCAGAAGGTCAGCAGCAGGCCCATCGGGGTCTGGCTCTGGCGATCGGGCCGCACCCAGCGGATGAACTCCAGTCCGGCAAGGTGCAGGGCGCCATAGGCGAACAGCAGCCCGACCCCCCAGCCGAGCATCGAGATTTCGGCTTCGGTCATGGGGAGGGCAACCGCCCCGCCCTCGCCGATGTTCCCCGCCGGTCGCGTGCGAATCGCGCTTCGTCGCGAGGCGCGTTCAGCCCGCTTTCTTGACCTGCCGCCAGTGGTGCAGCAGCGGCTCGGTGTAGCCGCTCGGCTGCTCCACGCCCTTGAAGATCAGGTCCCGCGCCGCGCTGAAGGCGGGTCCCTCCTCGTTGCCGGTCAGCGGCTGGTAGAACGGATCGCCGGCGTTCTGGGCATCGACCTTCTCGGCCATGCGGGTGAGCGAATCCATCACTTGGCGCTCGCTCACCACGCCGTGCAGCAGCCAGTTGGCGATGTGCTGCGAGGAGATGCGCAGCGTCGCGCGGTCCTCCATCAGGCCGATGTCGTTGATGTCGGGCACCTTGGAACAGCCCACGCCCGCATCGATCCAGCGCACCACGTAGCCGAGCAGGCCCTGGCAATTGTTGTCGAGCTCCTCGCCGATTTCCGCCTCCGACCAGTTGGTGCCTTCGGCAAGCGGAATGGTGAGCAGCGCGTCGAGCCCCGGCGCATCGCCGAGTTCCTTCTGCACCTCGAAGACGTTGAGCTGGTGGTAGTGCAGCGCGTGGAGCGTCGCGGCGGTGGGCGACGGCACCCAGGCGGTGTTCGCGCCCGCCTTCAGGTGGCCGATCTTCTCGACCATCATCTGGCCCATCAGGTCCGGCGCGGCCCACATCCCCTTGCCGATCTGCGCCTTGCCCGACAGGCCGTGGCGAAGGCCGATGGCGACGTTGCGCGCCTCGTAGGCCTTGAGCCAGTCCGAGCCCTTCATCGCGCCCTTGCGCAGCATCGGCCCGGCGCGCATCGCGGTGTGTATCTCATCGCCGGTGCGGTCGAGGAAGCCGGTGTTGATGAAGACGATCCGGTCCTTCACCGCGTGGATGCAAGCGGCGAGGTTGGCGCTGGTGCGGCGCTCCTCGTCCATCACGCCGACCTTGATCGTGTGGCGCGGAAGTTGGAGCAGATCCTCAACCGCGTCGAACAGGTCGTTGGTGAAGGCGCATTCCTCGGGCCCGTGCATCTTCGGCTTGACGATGTAGATGCTCCCGCAACGCGAATTGCCGAAACGCCCGTGGCCCTCGACATCCAGTGTGCTGATCGCCGAGGTGAAGACCGCGTCCATGATGCCTTCGGGGATCTCGCTGCCGTCGGGGAGGCGGATCGCGGGGTTGGTCATCAGGTGGCCGACATTGCGCACGAACATCAGGCTGCGGCCCGGCAGGCTGTGCGTGCTGCCATCGGGCGCGGTGTAGGTCTTGTCGGGCGCGAGCCTGCGGGTGAGCGTCTTTCCGCCCTTCTCGAAGCTTTCCTCCAGGTCGCCGCGGATGATGCCGAGCCAGTTGGTGTAGGCGGTGAGCTTGTCCTCGGCATCGACCGCCGCGACCGAATCCTCGCAATCGGCGATGGTGGTGAGCGCGGCCTCGACGATGATGTCGGCGATTCCCGCCTTGTCGGTGGCGCCGACAGGGGTGCTCGGATCGAACACAACTTCGACATGCAAGCCGTTGTTCTTGAGAAGAATACCCTTGTCCGTCGCACCGACGTGCTGGCCGGAATCGGCGAGCCGCACGGCATCGCGGCCGGTCAGGTCCGCCCACGAGCCCTCGGCCAGCGGGAAGGTCTCGTCGAGGAACCGCCGCCCGCGCGCGATCACCGCCGCGCCGCGTTCCTCGTCATAGCCGCCAGGGCGAGCCGGGGGCGCATCGAGCGCGTCGGTGCCGTAAAAGGCGTCATAGAGGCTCCCCCAGCGCGCGTTCGCCGCGTTGAGGAGGAAGCGCGCGTTGAGGATCGGGACGACCAGCTGCGGGCCGGCCATGGTCGCGATCTCGGGATCGACGCTCGTGGTGCCGATGGTGAAAGCTTCCGGCTCGGGGACGAGGTAGCCGATTTCGGTGAGGAACGCCTTGTAAGCCGCGGGATCATGGGGTTTTCCGGCACGCTCGATGTGCCACGCGTCGATTGCCGCCTGCAATTCTTCGCGCTTGGCCAGCAAGGCGCGGTTGCGCGGTGCGAAGTCCGCCAGCAGCGCGGCGAAACCCGTCCAGAAGGCCTCCACGTCGCGCCCCAGCGGCGCCAGCACATCGCTTTCGAGGAAGCGCGCCAGCCGGGCATCCACGGAAAGTCCGGCGCGGGTGGTCATGTCGGTCATTATGGTCCTCTTGGGGCTGGCGGTAAGCGGGCCTGGGGAGGAGAGGACGGGGCGCCCTATGGCGCAGGGGAAGGCGAATTGCAACGGGTTGGACTGTCAGGCGAGGCCCGCTAGAGGTGGCCGGCATGACAGCCCCCTCCACCTCGATCGACGCCCAAACCATGCTGGCGCAGGTGCGCGCCTGGAGCGCGATCAACACCGGCACCGCAAACCTCGCCGGCCTCGCCCAGCAGGCGGATGCGCTGGCCGAAGCGTTCGCTGCGCTGCCCGGTAAGGTCGAACTGGTCGACCCCGCCTCGGTCACCGCCATTGCCGCCGACGGCTCGTCCTTCGAAAAGCCGCATGGCAAGCACCTCGTGCTGCGCGTGCGCCCCGAGGAAAACCGGCGCATCCTGCTGACCGGTCACATGGACACCGTGTTCCCCTCAGACCACGCCTTCCAGCACCAGCACTGGCTCGACGACGACACCCTCAACGGGCCGGGAGTCGCAGACATGAAGGGCGGCATTGCGGTGATGCTCCACGCGCTGATGGCGTTCGAGGAGACGGCGTACGCGGGCTCGCTCGGCTATGACGTGCTCATAAACTCCGACGAGGAGACCGGCTCGCTCGCCAGCGCGGCGCTGATTGCGCAGCTCGCCCAAGGCAAGCTTGCCGCGCTGACCTACGAACCTGCCGCCCTGCCCGATGGCACGCTGGCGCACGAGCGTGGGGGGACGGGCAACTATTCGATCACGCTGACCGGCAAGTCGGCCCATGCCGGCCGCAATCCGCACGAAGGACGCAACGCGATCGTCGCGGCGGCCGACCTGATCCTGCGGCTGAAGGCGCTCGAGGCCGAGGACCTCACCGTCAACCCGGCGAAGCTCGAGGGCGGCGCGGCCAACAACGTCGTGCCCGATCATGCCGTGCTGCGCTTCAACATCCGCCCGAAGTCGACCGCTGCGATGGAGAGTTTCGACCATCGTCTTAATGCCTTGCTCGCCGAAATCGAGAAAGTGCACGAGGTTTTCGCCCATCGTCACGGCGGGGTCACCCGCCCGCCCAAGCCGGTCGATGCGCGCGCGCAGAAGCTGTTCGATCTCGTGCGGCAATGCGGCGCCGAACTCGGGCAGGACATCCGCTGGCAATCGACCGGCGGGGTGTGCGACGGCAACAACATCGCCGCCTGCGGCGTCCCCGTGGTCGATACCATGGGCGTGTGCGGCGGCGCGATCCATTCCCCGAACGAATACCTGATCGTCCCCAGTCTCGCATCGCGCGCGGCGCTCTCCGCCCGCGTGATCGCGCGCCTTGCCGAAGGCGCGCTCAACGAAGGAACACCGGCATGAGCTTCCGCCTGCGCGCCGCGCGCGCCCAAGACCTCGAGGCGCTCTACGAGATGGCCAAGCTGACCGGCGGGGGCTTCACCAACCTCCCGCCCGACCGCGCGGCGCTCAAGGCCAAGCTGGAGCGCGCCGAGGCCGCCTTCGCCAACGAGGCGGACGGGATCGTCGACGAGCAGTTCGTGCTGGTGCTCGAGAATGCCCGCACCGGTGCGGTGCGCGGGACCTGCCAGCTGATGACCCAGGTCGGCCAGCGCTGGCCGTTCTATTCCTATCGGCTCAACACCCTCACCCAGTATTCGCAGGAACTCGACCGCACGGTGCGCGCCGAGCTGCTCAGCCTCGTCACCGATCTCGAAGGGTCGAGCGAGGTCGGCGGTCTGTTCCTCCACCCCAACGAGCGCGCCGGAGGCCTCGGCCTGCTGCTCGCGCGCTCGCGGTACCTGTTCGTGGCGATGCACCGCAAACGCTTCGCCGACCGCATCCTCGCCGAATTGCGCGGGATCATCGACGAGCGCGGCGGATCGCCCTTCTGGGAAGGGGTCGCGGGCCGCTTCTTCGGGATGAGCTTCCAGGACGCGGATTATTTCAACGCGATCAACGGCAACCAGTTCATCGCCGACCTGATGCCCAAGCACCCGGTCTATGTCGCGATGCTCGACGACGATGCGCGGAGCGTCATCGGCGTGCCGCACCCCACGGGCCGCGCGGCGATGCGGATGCTCGAGAACGAGGGCTTCCGCTTCGACGGCTATGTCGACATCTTCGACGGCGGGCCGACAATGGTCGCGCATACCGATGACGTCGCCAGTGTGAAGGCGAGCGCCGAGGCGCGCGTCACCGCGCTATCGGTGAGCGAGGGCGAGAAGGCGATCCTTGCCACCGGACGGCTCGGCACCTTCCGCGCCTGCTTCGGCGCGCGGGTGGTGGATGCGGACGGCGGCATCGCGATCGATTCGGCGAGCGCCGACCTGCTCGACGTGTGCGAGGGCGACATGGTGTGGAGCGTGGCGCGATGAGCCTCACGGAAATCAACTTCGACGGAATCGTCGGGCCCTCCCACAACTATGCCGGCCTCAGCCTCGGCAACATCGCCAGCGCGAGCCATGCGGGCGATCCCTCCTATCCGCGCGCGGCGGCCTTGCAGGGGGTGGCGAAGATGCGCGGCAATCTCGCGCGGCTGGGCGTGCAGGGCTACCTGCTGCCGCTCCCCCGCCCCAACCGCGCGCTCCAGCAGGCGCTTGCGCTCGACGGGAGCGAGCCCGCACAGCTGCGCGCCGCGCCGTGGTCGGCCTCCTCGATGTGGACCGCCAATGCCGCGACCGTCAGCCCCGCGCCCGACACCGCCGACGGGCGCTGCCACCTGACGCCCGCCAATCTCGTCACCATGCTCCACCGCGCGCAGGAATGGCCCGACACCAAGCGCCAGCTCGACATCGCTTTCGCCGACCCGAAGCACTTCGCGGTGCACGAAGCCGTGCCGCCGACTTTCGGGGACGAGGGCGCCGCCAATCACATGCGGCTGTGCAAAAGCCACGATGCTCCGGGTGTCGAGGTGTTCGTCTATGGGCGCCTCGGGGGCCGCTTTCCCGCGCGCCAGCACGAACAGGCGAGCCGCCTCGTCGCGCGCGCCCATGGGCTCGCATCCGAACGCACCGTGTTCATCGAGCAGAACCCCGAGGCGATCGCCGCCGGCGCTTTCCACAATGACGTGGTGGCGGTGGCGAACGGCCGGGTGCTGTTCACCCACGAACAGGCCTTCGCCGACCGGCAGGGCGCGTATGAGGCAATGCGCGCGGCCTTCCCCGCGCTCGAAGTAGTCGAGGTGCCTTCTTCCGCGGTCAGCCTCGAGGAAGCGATCCGCACCTACCTCTTCAACGCCCAGTTGCTCACCTTGCCCGACGGCACGATGGCGCTGGTCGTTCCCGAGGAGTGCCGCGAGAGCGACTCCGTGTGGAGCTGGTGCGAGAGGATGCTCGCGGGGAACGGCCCGATCCGGCAGGTGATCCCGGTCGACGTTCGCCAGTCGATGGCGAATGGCGGCGGGCCCGCGTGCCTGCGCCTGCGGGTCGTCTGCGATCCCGCGACCGTCGACCCGCGCTTCCTGCTCGACGAGGCCCGCGCCGACCTGATCGAGAGCGTGATCGCCCGTTATTGGCCCGAGCAGATCGACCCGTCCGACGTCGGGACCGATGCGCTCGCGTCGAGCGTGATCGCCGCACGGCTCGCCCTGCTCGACGCGCTCGATCTGGGACAGCTTGGTTAACGCGTTTGCCGACTCGGGGCGGCGCAGGGTAGGGTTACGACATCGTTAAACGGCGCCGCCACAAGCGACGCCCGCCTGTCCCGGGAGAGCCCATGCTGCGCAAGATCGGTCGGCTGTTCGTGATCAAGACCCGCTTCGAGGCGTTCCTGATCATCTATGCCCTCGCCCTGGGTTCGACCGCGCGCGGCACCGCCTATCTTCACCAGTTTCCCGGCTTCGGCGGGCACCTGCTGTTCCTCGCCACCACCGGATCGGTGTTCCTCGCGGGCGCGAAGATGCTCGATTGCCTCAAGCTGGAAAAGGAAGTCGCAGAGTTGCGCGCGAGGGTCGCCGGTCAGGATTAGGGCCGGGCAGCCGCCGAAACCTCCACCCGGCCCCGACGTCTCAAAGCAGCGCTTTGCGGAAGATGACCTTGTCGTCTCCAGCGGCGTAGTAGTCTCGAATTCGCGCTTCGCGCTCATAACCGAGGCCATCATAGAACCCGCGCGTGCGTTCGAATCCGGGTGTCCCCGACGTCTCGACCAGCAAGACGCGGGCGCGCAGGCTGCTCAGTTCGTGCTCGATGTGCCGCATCATGGCTGTACCGATCCCGTTCCCATGGGCCTCCGGGTCGACACAGATGAGAAGCGTGTTCCACGTGCCCTCGGTCATCGGTTCGGGGACAGTGTAGGCCACCCCTTCGACGGTCCCGTCGCGGTCAGCAACGATCCAGTGCTGGCTACCGCCATCTCCGTCGAAATAGGCCGATGTCATCTCATCGAGCATCTCGGATGGAAACATTGCGTTCTTATCGACCAGATAGGCAACGCGGGGGAGATCGCCGCGCGCGAGCGGACGAATGGCAAAATGTGTCATGGGCAATTCTTTCGCTAGATTTTGCGCAAAAGGCACCGATCGCCAGCACTGACAAGCGCGCCGCCGCCGGTCCGTTCGGTGCTGACCACTCAGAAGGTCAGCAAGATCACGCAATCCTGAGCAAAAAATCTCCGGGTAAGGTGGGGGATTCTGTTGCTAGGCTCCCCCGGGCCCCCGGTTTCCGATTCTGTTACCCGGTTCGGTCCGAACCGTGCTCTAGGCTTTGTAGATTCAGGCCGTTAGGCCGTCACATTACGCAGCGAGAGCAAGTGCTTCGTTGTCGTTGGCACTTATGGGTTTTGAGCCTTTAACGGGTTACTCAGCCCGGGCGAAAACCACGCTTTTCAACACACGTCGATCCTGGTTCGGCCCCGTCAGGAGGTGCGGCGCCCTTTGAAGGGGCCGCCGCTTCTGGTGGAGCCGCCGGGTACTGCCCCCGGGTCCGTTGCATCTATTGCACGCAGCAATTTATCGCCATAGCCGGCCGAAACCGGCACCGTCCGATATAGCGATTGCAGCCTTAATGTGAAGTGAGCGCGCGCCGCTATTTCTTGAGCAGGTCGCGGATCTCGGTGAGCAGTTCGGTCTCGGTCGGCCCTACCGGGGCGGGCGCGGCCTCTTCCTCCTGCTTCTCGAACTGCGCGGTGACCTTGTTGGCATAGCGGACCAGCAGGAAGATGATGAAGGCGAGGATCAGGAAATTGATGATCGCCGTGATGAAGGCGCCGTAGCCGATCATGGCGGCCCCCGCCTCTTTCAGGGCGGCGTAGTCGTTCATCGCCCCCTCGTAGCCCTCGGGCGCCGAGAGCAGGATGAAGTAGGACGAGAAATCCGCGCCGCCGAAGATCGCGCCCACCAGCGGCATGATCACGTCATCGGTGAGCGAGGTGACGATCTTCCCGAAGGCCGCCCCGATGATCACCGCGACCGCCAGCTGCATCACGTTGCCCTTGGCGATGAAGGCCTTGAATTCCGACAGCATGGCAATCCCCTTTGTCCGCTGATTGCGCCCTTCTGGCACTCCCGACGCGGCCTGCCAAGCGGCAGGCGCCGCCCCTTCCACCGCTTGAACCGGGGGAGCGGTGTGCTATATCGGCAATACAGGAACCTGCCGCTCCGGCCCCGCCGGACCGCGCGCCTTGAGGAGGGATCGATCAATGACGTTCACCACCATGCTGCGCGGCGCGCTCGCCGCCGTCGCCGCGCTCGCGCTTGCCGCCTGCGGGATCAACTCGGTGCCCACCAAGGAAGAGGCCGCCAAGGCCCAGTGGGGCAATGTCGAAAGCGCGCTGCAGAACCGTTCCGACAAGATCCCCAACCTCGTTTCCGTGGTGCAGGCCGCCGCGATTTCGGAGAAGGACATCCTGCAAGGCGTGATCGATGCCCGCGCCCGCGCCACCTCGATCAACATCACCACCGACGACCTCTCGAACCCCGAGGAGTTCCAGAAGTTCAACCAGGCGCAGAACCAGCTGACGCAGGCATTGGGCCAGCTGCGCACCGTGGTGGAGAACTACCCGCAGCTCGCCAGCCAGCCGCGCTTTGCCGACCTGATGGTGGCGATCGACGAGGCCAACAACCAGATCAACACCGAGCGGGTGCGCTACAACGACCTCGCGCGGGATTACAACACCGAGATTCGCACCTTCCCCTCGAGCATCGGGGCGAACGTGATCCACGGCGCCAAGCCGCTCGAATATTTCGAGGCGGCCGAGGCGGCGAAGGCCAACCCCAAGGTGGACATGAGCGCCATCACCGGCAGCGCCACGCCCGCGGCCGCGAACTGAGGTGATCGGGCGATCCGCGCTTCTCGGCCTCACGCTGCTGGCTTCGGCCTGCGCGGCGGAGGCCGGGCCGGAACGTCCGAGCGAGCCGGTGGTCGACGAGGCCGACATCATCTCGCCCGCCGCAGAACAGGCGCTGGACAAGAAGCTGCGGCGCTACTGGGACGAGAAGGAAACCGCGATCGTGATCGCAACCATGCCGGAACTGAAGAACGAAAGCATCGAGATCATCGCCAAGCGGATGTATAACCAATGGGGCATCGGCTCGGCCAAGACCCAACGCGGCGTGCTCGTGCTGATCGCCCCTGCCGAAAGGCAGGCGCGTATCGAGGTCGGTTGCGGTCTGGAAACCGTGGTGACGAATGACGCGGCGCGCCAGATCCTCGACGACGACTTGCTGCCGCGGTTCGCGGCGGGCGATTTCGACGGGGGGACCGCGCAGGCGGTCGCGGCGCTGATGACCCGCATCGAAACCGCCAAGGTCACGCCGGGTCCGGTCAGCCCGTTCTGCGTCGAGATCATGAAGGAGGCCGCATGAGCCGGTTACGCGCCTTGCTCCCGTTCTGGTTGGCCGCACTGCTGCTCGTCTTTTCCGCAACCGCGCAGGCGCAGGACTATCCCCCGCGCCCCGACGGGCCGGTCTATGACGGGGCGAACATTCTCTCGCCCGCGACCGAGGCTGACCTCGATGCCACCTTGCGCGCCTACAACAAGGAGACCGGCCGCGCGATCATCGTCGCCACCGTGCCGAGCCTCGGCAGGGCCAGCATCGAGAGCTACGCGACCACCCTCTTCACCGACAAGTGGGGCATCGGCGGGGCCAAGCGCGATGCCGGCCTGCTGCTGCTGATCGCGCCCAACGAGCGCAAGATGCGGATCGAGGTCGGCTATGGCCTCCACGGCTATTTCGGCGGGATCATGGCCGGGCGCGTCATCAACGACGTGATTGCGCCGCGCTTCAAGCAGGGCGATTTCGATGGCGGGGTGACCGCCGGGGTCGACGCGATCCTCGCGCACCTTGCCAAGAGCCCGGAAGACGCCATCGCCATCGAGGAAGCCGCGCAGGCCGCCGAGGCGCAGAAGAGCCGCAGCGACGGCGGCTTTCCGTTCGGCATGCTGATCTGGCTGGTGGTGCTGTTCTTCTTCTTCGTCCTGCCGCTGCTGCGCGGCCGCGGCCGGCGACGGTATCGTTCGCGGGGCAGCGGCCCCTGGGGCAGCCGCGGCCTCGGCGACACGGCGCGCGACGTGATCCTGTGGGAAGTCGGCAGCGCGATCGCGCGCGGCGCCCTGTCGGATCGCGGCCATCGCGGCGGCGGGTTCGGGGGCGGCTTCGGCGGCGGCGGGGGCTTCGGCGGCGGCGGGGGCGGCTTCGGCGGCTTCGGCGGCGGCAGCTCGGGCGGCGGCGGCGCCTCGGGGGGATGGTAGATCATGGCTTGGCTTGACGATGAAGGCCGCAGGCGCGTCGCCGAAGCGGTGACCGCCGCGGAAAGCGCCACCTCGGGCGAGATCGTGACCGTTCTTGCCGACCGTTCGGACGGCTACACCGATGTCGCGCTGCTGTGGGCGAGCGCGGCGGCCTTCACCGCGATGAGCGTCTTCGCCGCCGTCCCGCTTCCCTTCCTCGAGACATGGGATGCGCTGCTGGGCGGGTGGGGCCACCAATGGACCACCGGCGAGATTGCCAGCATGGTCGTCGTGCTCGGACTTCTCAAGTTCGCGGCGGTGATGCTGGTGCAGCAGTGGCAACCGCTCAAGTTCCTCCTCATCCCCGCACCGGTAAAGACCGCGCGCGTCCACGACCAGGCGGTGCGCCAGTTCAAGGTCGGGGCAGAGCGGCGCACCACCGGGCGCACCGGCGTGCTGATCTACCTCTCGATGCGCGAACACCGCGCCGAGATCGTCGCCGACGAGACCATCGCCGCCAAGGTCGCGCCCGAAGTGTGGGGGGAGGCGATGGGGGACATGCTTGCCCACATCGGGAAGGGCCGCGTCGCCGAGGGGCTGGCAGTGGGCATCGCCGATGTCGGCCATGTCCTTGCCGAACATTTCCCGCGCGGTGCGGATGACGAGAACGAGCTGCCCGACCGGCTGATCGAGGTCTAGGCCTCGCTTCGCCCTTGACCCGCGCCCCGCAAGGCTGTCGAAGGGCGCTCGCCCATTGCCCCGACGGAGTTCCCCCTTGCACAAAGACCGCGACGCCGACCTGCCCGAAGAGGTCATGTGGGAGGGGCGCTTCATCACCGCGAAGAAACGCGGCCGCTGGGAATATGTCGGCCGCGCGCGCGGCATCCGCGCCGCGGCGATCATCGCGCTCGATGCGGACGAGGACGGCACCCGCCATGTCGTGCTGGTCAGCCAGTATCGCGTGCCGCTCGGTCGCTTCAGCCTCGAAATTCCCGCTGGTCTGATCGGCGATGACGAGGGCGCCGAGGACGAGGACGCGCTGTCCGCTGCCGCGCGCGAGCTCGAGGAGGAAACCGGCTACCGCGCCGGCAGGCTCGAGGTGCTGGGCGAGTTCTACTCATCTCCGGGCATGGTCTCGGAAGCCTTCACCCTGCTGCGCGCCAGCGAGCTGGTGCGCGTCGGCGAAGGCGGCGGCACCGACAGCGAGGATATCACCGTCCACCGGGTTGCCTTGCGCGATCTTTCGCGCTTCGTGGCCGAGTGGCGGCGCGCCGGACACGCGGTCGACGTGCGCATCGCGATGCTTTTGACACCGGGATTCTTGGGAGAGGACTGAAAAATGGCAGGACGTGTAGCGGGCAAGATGGCCTTGGTGACCGGCGGCGCGCAGGGCCTGGGCCGCGCGCATTGCATCCGTCTGGCGCAGGAAGGCGCGCGGGTGCTGGCGACCGACATCAACGGTGAAGGCGCAGCGGAAACCGCGGCGATCATCAATGCCGAGATGGGCGACGGCACGGCCTTCAGCATCGCTCACGACGTCACCGATCCCGCGCAGTGGGAAGCCGCGGTCGATGCCGCGCGCGAGCACCTCGGCGGGCTCAGCGTGCTCGTCAACAATGCCGGGATCGGGGTTGCGGGCAATATCGAGACCTGCAAGTTCGAGGACTGGCAGCGCTGCTTCGACATCAACGTCAATTCGATCTTCCACGGCTGCCAGAAGGCGCTGCCGCTGATGCGCGAACACGCACCGGGCTCGATCATCAACATCTCGTCCATCGCCGGGCTGATCGCCAGCGACACGATGCCCGCCTACAATTCTTCCAAGGCGGCGGTGTGGATGCTGTCGAAGTCGATCGCGCTGCACTGCGCCAAAAAGGGCATGAACATCCGCTGCAACTCGGTCCATCCGACCTTTGTCGACACCCCGATCCTCGACGGGACGGCGCGCGCCCATGCGCTCGACAAGGAGGTGCTGATGGAAAAGCTCGCGCGCCAGATCCCCTTGAAGTTCGTTGGCGAGCCCAACGACATCGCCAATGCGGTGGTCTATCTGGCGAGCGACGAAAGCCGCTTCATGACCGGCGCAGAGCTCAAGCTGGATGGCGGCATTTCCGCCATTTGAAAAAGAAAGGGGCCGATGAGGCCCCTTCCCGGTTCGTTCAATCAGGTGCAGCGGCCCGATAAACCGGGAACCGCTTGTCTGGCGCTGCACTCAATCGGCGATCAACGCGATCGCGAGGTAGATCAGCGCCGCCGTGCCGAAGCTGGCGATCGCGCCGACCACGAAGCCGATCCGCACCAACATTGCATCAAAGCCCGTGTAGTCGGCAATCCCGGCGCAGACGCCGAAGACCTTGGCGTGGGTCTTGTCGAGGCGGAAGCCTGTGCGGGGCGGCTTGCCGCCGGAATTGCGTGTCACGTTGTTCATTTGCAGGTCACTCCTGTTGTCGGGCCGGCGGCTTACGCCGCGAGGCCGAGGCTTGCGGGCAGGATCGCATAGGCGAAGCTCGCGATCGTCAGGACCACCGCGAAGGCGGCGGAAGCGAGGCGGGCGGATTGGTCAGAGCCGAACATGGGTCATTGGTCCTTTGTGAAACGAGGTTGGCAGGTGCCGGATCAGGCAACGAGGCCGGGGCTGGCGGGAAGGATCGCGTAGGCCAGGAACGCGGCCGAAAGGACGACCGAGAAGGCGGCGGCGAAGAGGCGGTTCGAAGCGTCGATGGCGAACATTGGGGTATCTCCTTTGGTTTTTCTCACTGTCCTTCGGGACCATCCCGGGGACGCAAAAGAGATTGCAGGAGGCGTGCCAAACTCGAAAAAGCGCGGTTTTCCGCCGTTTTTCAACTTTCGCCTTGGCTACGCTTCGTTCACCATCCCGAAAGCTTGGGAAATATTCCCAAGGGTTGGGATTGCTCGATCCGCGATGCCCGCACTGGCCAAGTCGCGCCCCTCCCGCTACCGCGCAGGCGCCATGGGTCTCAGCCGCATCAGCCTCGAGAACTTCCGCAAGCACGCGGCGACGCAGCTGGCCGAGACAGCGCATTTCAACCTGCTGGTGGGCGAGAACGGGGCGGGCAAGACCAACCTGCTCGAAGCGCTTTCGCTGCTCGGCCCCGGGCGCGGCCTCAGGCGTGCGAACCTCGCCGATCTCGCGCGCCGGCCTGCGCCCGGCGATGCCCCCCTGCCCTTCGCGATCGGCGCGAGCCTGACCGAGGCGGGCACCGTTTCCGCACGGCTCGGCACCTATACCGAGGCGGGCCAGCCGGGGCGCCGGCTGGTGCGGGTCAACGGCGCTCCGGCAAGCGCGGCGAGCCTCGCCGAATGGCTGGCCCTGTCATGGCTCACCCCGGCGATGGACGGGCTGTTCACCGACAGCGCGGGCGCACGGCGGCGCTTCATGGACCGAATGGCGCTCGCCCTCGCGCCCGATCATGCGCGGCGGGTCAACGCGCTCGAGGCGGCCTTGCGTGAACGCGGGCGGCTGCTCGAACATGGCGGCGAGGCGCGCTGGATGGATGCGGTCGAGGCGCAGGCGGCCGAGCACGGCGCGGCGGTGGCGGCGAACCGCGCCGAACTCGTGGCGCGCCTGACCGACGAGCTATCGGCGCTTCCCCCGGAGCCCTTCGCGCGTCCCGCCCTCTCCTACCGTCCCGGCGGCCCGACCGACGAGACGGCGTTGCGCGCCGAACTCGCCCGCCAGCGCCCGCGCGACCGGACGGCGGGCCGCGCCCTGTCGGGTCCGCAGCGCGACGAGCTTGAAGTGGTGATGGCGAGCAACCGCCAGCCCGCCGCTTCCTGCTCGACCGGCGAGCAGAAGGCGATGCTGATCGCGATCACGCTGGCCCACGGCATCCTTGCCGCCGCCGGACGCCCCAGCGTGCTGCTGCTCGACGAGGTCGCAGCGCATCTCGACCCGGTGCGCCGCACCGAGCTGTTCGCCCGGCTGCGGCAGGGCCGCGCGCAGGTGTGGATGACCGGGACCGAGCTCGCCCCCTTCGCCGCAATCCGCGAGGAGGCGGCGATCTGGCGGGTGAGCGGCGGGAAGGTCGAGCGCCTCTAGCGCGCCGCCGTCTTGGGCAGCGCCGCGGCGACCTCGTCGATGGTCGAATCCACCAGCTTCTCGACCCCCTGTTCGGTCGGGTGGATGCGATCGTCCTGGAACAGCGCGGGTTCGCGGTAGATGGACTCGAGCCAGAAGGGGATCAGCGCCGCCCCGTGCTTCTTGGCAAGTTCGCGGTAGATCGCATCGAAGCGCTGCTGGTATTCGGGCCCGTAATTCGGGGGGCTGCGCATCCCCATCAGCAGCACCGGGATGCCGCGCGCGTCGAGGGTGTCCAGCATCTTGTCGATATTGGCCCTGGTCTCTTCGGGCGAAAGGCCGCGCAGCAGGTCGTTGCCGCCCAGCTCCAGAATGAACAGATCGGGCTTTTCGGTTTGCGCATCGAGCGTGAAGTCGAGCCGCTGGAGACCCGCTGCCGTGGTATCGCCCGACACCCCGGCATTGGCGATGCGCGCGTTGATGCCTTTCGCCCTCAGCGCCGCTTCGAGCCGCGCGGGATAGCTCTGCTCGGGATCGAGCCCGTAGCCGGCGAACAGGCTGTCGCCGAAGGCGGTGATGCGGCGTTCCGGGCCCATCACCGGGATCGGCGGCGGCGCGTCCTCGCCCGAGCCGAGCGCCGCGCCCGATGCGGGCGGCACGGTCGCGTCGTCCGCCGCATCACCGCATCCCGCCAGCGCGAGCGCCAGCGCGCCGACCATCACGATTTTCGACCAAGCGCGCCTATGCATCCTTCGACCTTCCCTGCCGGTATCTTGCCTGCAACCTTCCACCTATGCCATCGAGACCCTGTGACAAGCCCCTCTCTCGCGATCAGCGCCCGCAACCTCACCCTCACCCTCGGCAGCCAGGCCGCGCCGGTGACGATCCTGCGCGGGATCGACCTCGACATCGCCAGCGGCGAGGTGGTCGCGCTGCTCGGCCCTTCGGGTTCGGGAAAGAGCTCGCTGATGGCGGTGCTGTCCGGGCTGGAACGCGCCGGGGGCGGGAGCCTGACGGTCGCGGGGGCGGATTTCGCGGCGCTCGGCGAGGACGGGCTCGCCGCCGCGCGCCGCGGGCGGATCGGCATCGTGCTGCAGGCCTTCCACCTGCTCCCGACGATGACCGCCGCCGAGAATGTCGCGACCCCGATGGAACTCGCCGGGATGGCCGACGCCGCCTCGCGCGCGCAGGCCGAACTCGAGGCGGTGGGGCTCGGCCACCGCACCGGGCACTACCCTGCCCAGCTGTCTGGCGGGGAGCAGCAGCGCGTCGCCATCGCCCGCGCCACCGCGCCGCGCCCCGAACTGATCTTCGCCGACGAGCCGACCGGCAACCTCGATGCCGGCACCGGGTCGGAGATCATCGACCTTCTGTTCGCGCGGCGGGCCGAAACCGGGGCGACGCTGCTGATCATCACCCATGACGCGGAACTCGCCGCGCGCTGCGAGCGGGTGCTGACAATGGCCGACGGGCGGATCGTCTCGGACACGGCGCACCCGGCATGAGCCTGCCGCCCAAACTGCCCTGGAGCACCGCCTGGACCATCGCCCGGCGCGATCTCAACGCGCGCTTCAAGGGGCTGCGGCTGCTGCTGGTGTGCATCTTCCTCGGCACCGCCGCGCTCGCCGCGATCGGCTCGCTGACCGCCGCGATCGAGCGCGAGCTCGCCGCGTCGGGTCAGGAACTGCTCGGCGGCGATCTCAAAGTCGAGGTGTGGCAGCGCGACCTCAGGCCCGCCGAACGGACCGCGCTGAAAAAGCTCGGCACCCTCTCGAGCGGCTACCGCATGCAGGCGATGGCGAGCACGCCGACCGCCGCCGCGCCGATCGAACTGAAGGCGGTGGATGCCAGGTGGCCGATGTTCGGCACGCTGCGGCTCGCCGACGGGCGCAAGGTCGGCGCGCCTTCGGGCAAGGACGCCTGGATCGCCGAAAGCGCGCTCGAACGGCTCGGCATCGCGGTCGGCGACAGCTTCAAGGTCGGCACCGTCACGCTCAGGGCCGCAGGGGTGATCGCCGACGAGCCCGACCGCCTTTCCGAAGGATTCCAGCTCGGACCGACCGTGATCGTCGCGCAGGGCATCCCCGCCGAGGCCGGGCTGCTCGCGCCCGGCGCGCTCTACCAGAGCAAGCACCGCGTCGCCTTCGCCGATGCGGGCCGCAGCCCCGAGGCGGCCAAGGAGGCTATCGCCAAGGCCTTTCCCGAGGCCGGCTTCGACATCCGCACCCGCGACCGCGCCTCGCCCGGGGCGGACCGCTTCGTGCGGCGGATGAGCGATTTCCTCACGCTGGTGGGGCTGGCCGCGCTGGTCATCGCCGGGATCGGCATCGCCGGGGGCGTCTCCTCCTATCTCGACCAGCGCCGCGCGGGCATCGCCACCCTCAAGGTGCTGGGAGCGACATCCGGCGACATCCTGCGCATCTATGCCCTGCAGATCGGCGCCGCGGCGCTGGTGGGCAGCCTTGCGGGGCTCGCCGCGGGGGTGGCGGTCACCCCGCTGCTCGCCGCCGCGCTGTCCGGATTGCTGCCGGTGGAAAGCGGGTTCCTGATCGCGCCCGGCGCGCTGGCACTTGCGGCGAGTTATGGCCTGCTGGTCGCCTTCGCCTTCGCCGCCGCGCCGCTGCTGCGCGCGCGCACCTTCCCGGCGATGGCGCTGATGCGATCGGGCATCATTCCGCTGGCGCGTGACCGGCGGGCGCTCGCCGCGACCGGGCTGGGCCTCGCCGCGATCTGCGCGCTGGCGCTGGCCACCACCGAACAGCCGATGCTGTCGGGCGGGTTCCTGGCGGGCGCAGGAGGCGCGCTGCTGCTGCTTGCCGGGCTTGGCTGGGCGATCCGCGCACTCGCACGGCGGCTGCCGCGCCCCGCCAATCCGCTGCTGCGCAGCGCACTCGCCAATCTTCACCGCCCCGGTGCGCCGACCGCGGCGCTGGTCACCGCGCTGGGCTTCGGGCTCGCCGCCTTCGTGCTGCTGGCGGCAGTGCAGAGCGCGATCGACGGCAACATCCGCGCCCGTGTCCCCGAACGTGCGCCAGACTACTTCGTCCTCGACGTGCCGCCCGCCAAGGAGAGCCGCTTCTTCGCGCTCGTCCAGGCCGAGTTTCCCGAGGCGGCGATCCGCACCGTGCCGACGATGCGCGGCGCGGTGCTCGCCTATGGTCCGAAGAACAAGCTCACCCGCGTCGCCGATCTCAAGGAAATCCCGGAGGGCGCCTGGGCGCTGCGCGGCGAACGCGGGCTGACCTTCGCCGACCGCCTGCCCGAGGGCAACCGGGTGGTCGCCGGGAGCTGGTGGAGCCCCTTCCACGATGGCGAGCCGCTGGTGTCGGTCGATGCCGATTTCGCGCGGGCGACGGGGCTGAAGGTGGGCGATTACCTGACCATCGGCATTCTCGGGGTGGAGCGCACCGCGCGCATCGCCAACCTGCGCGAAATCGACTGGGAGAGCCTCGGCTTCAACTTCGTGCTGGTATTCAGCCGCAACGCGATCAGCGATGCGCCGCACAACCTCGCCGCGACAATCGACCTGCCGCAGGGTGCGGACCCCGCGGCACGCGGGCGGCTGCTGCGTGCGCTGGTCCGTGAGTTCCCGTCGAGTTCGGTGATCGAGGTCGGCGGCATCCTTGTCGAGGCACGCAAGCTGCTGGAACAGGTCAGCCTCGCGACGCTCGCCGCCGCGGCGGTGACGGTGCTGGCGGGGCTCGCGGTGCTGATGGGCGCGATCGCTGCGGCGCGGGCGGCACGCACCTATGACACGGTGATGCTGCGCGTGCTCGGGGCGAGCCGGCGGCAGATCCTGCTGCTGCAACTGGCCGAATACGGCCTGCTTGCCGCGGTGCTGGCAGTGGTCGCGCTCGCGCTCGGCGGCGGGCTTGCCTGGGTGGTGATCACCCAGCTGTTCGAATTCGACTGGCTGCCCGACTGGGGCGAGGTGGCCGGCGTGCTCGGCCTGGGCATCGCGCTGGTGCTGGGCTTCGCGCTGGCGGGCTCGCTGCCGCTGCTGCGAGCGAAGCCGGCGCGGGCGCTGCGCGAGCTGTAAGGCCCCGCGCAAGCCGACCGCACCGGCGCAAAGGTCAGGCGAAGACGTCCTCGGCGTAAGGATCCTTCGGGTCCGGGCCGAAGCGGTTCGCGCCCGAGCTTCCCGGCAGGACCATGAACACGATCAAGGCGATGCTGGCGACGAAGCCGATGAGCGGGATGAGGCTCGCCACGATCAGCCCGGGATACCACCAGCCCGACATGTCGCGGTCGTGGAAGCGGCGCACGGTGACCGCGATCGAGGGAATGAAGGCTGCGAGCAGGTAAAGGCCGTAGAGTGCCAGGCCGATGAAGGACAGGCCGAACCCGCCTGCCGCAATGGCCTCGACCGCGGCGGCTTCCTGCTCCGGGTTACCCGAGGCCGCTGAAATTGCGCCGAAATAGGAAATGAAGAACGGCCCTGCGAGCACCAGGCCCACCAGGAAGTTGAACAGCTGGAACATCCAGTATTCCTTGCGCCGCGAGCGCCCCGAAAAATCGGCATAGCGCCGAAACGGCATAATCATCCATTCCATCTGCTTGATCCCCCTGTTTGCTTGGTAAGCGCCTGCAACTCATCACAATGTTCTGTGAGGCACAAACGAAAAAGGCCCCGCACTGTGCAGCGCGGGGCCTTTTCGTGTTGCGGTGACGGCAGGCTCAGAACTTGAAGCGCACAATGCCGCCATAGGTGCGCGGCTGGCTCGGGTAGCCCGAGACCGTGCCGGCCTGCGCGACGCCGTCGAACACCGTGATGATGTACTGGTCGTCGAACAGGTTGCGCGCCCACGCCCCGATTTCCAGGCCGTTCTGCAGCTGGAACATCATCGAGGCGTTCACCAGATTCACTTCACGCTGGAAGATCGGGTTGCTGCCGAAGGTCGGCAGGCCGTTGTTGATCGGCGTGTTGCTCTCATGCGAGTAGTCGAGACGCGATACCAGCCTGTTGCCGCTGCTGCCGAATTCGTAGGTGTAGGTCGCCGATGTGGCGAGGTTCCACTCGGGGATCCCGCCCGGACGGAGGCCGCTCAGGTCGCCCACCGGGCTTTCGGTGAAGCTGTCGTAAACCGCATCGAGATAGGTCGCGGCAAAGGTGAACACCAGACCGTCGGTCGGGTTGATCGTGCTGTCGAGTTCGAAGCCCTTCACCGACTGCTGACCGGCATTGTTCAGCTGGAAGCCGGTGCCGGTGAACAGGAAGCTCTGGAAGCCCTTGATGGTCTGGTCGAACAGCGCGAGGTTGAAGCCGAAGCCCGGCCACTGTGCCTTGACGCCGAGTTCGTAGACCTCGGCATTTTCCGGTCCGGCGAAGCGCGAGCCGGTGCCGAGGTTGCGCACCGCGAGGCCCGCGTCCGAAATCGGCGACGACGGGGCGAGGATGTTCGAGCGGGCAGGACCCGGGATGTAGTCGCCAAACACCGGACGGCTATCGCGCGACAGGTTGACCGAGCTTGCCTTGAAGCCGGTCGCGTAGCTGAAATAGGCGTTCACCTCGTTCGAGAACTGGTACGACGCGCGCAGCAGGTAGGTGAGTTTGTCGTCGTTGGTCCGGCCCGGTTCGACCGCGTTCGGAAGATTCAGGAACGGCGGCTGGAACTGGAACGGCGACAGGCCGACCAGCGGGAGCAGCGGGTTGCAATTCGGAGGCGGCGCGCTCGCGGAACACTGCGTGAAGGCGAGGGTCGATAGCGCCTGCTGACTGGCGGCCGGCAGCGCGCGGAACTGGTTGGCGGTCGTCACCGCACCGCTGGTCGCCAGCGTGATGAAGGTATCGATGGGGTTGATGTTCGCCAGTTCGTCGAATGCCTGCTGGCTCAGCGCGAAGTTCTTCTTGTCGTCGGTGTAGTTGAAGCCGGCAGTGAACACGAGCCCATCGATCGGCTCGAAATCGATCGTGCCGAACACCGACTTGGCAGTGTTGTCCATCGAGAACTGCTCGGCGGTCAACGGGCCAGCCGAGAAGATCGACCCGATCGGAAGTCCGAGCGGAGCCTCGACCCCGGCGAAGCTGAAGGTCGGATCACCCGCAGCAGCCTGGGCCAGCAGCGTAAAGAAGTTGCGCGCGGCGGTGCCCGTCGTCAGGCTGCTGTCCTGCTTGATGCTCTCATCGAAGTAGAAGCCGCCGAGCAGGAAGTTGATCGGGCCGTCGAAATCCGACGTGATCCGCAGTTCCTGGGTGAAAGTATTGACGCGCTGGTCCCGCAGTTCGCTGACGATGTCCGCGCTGGTGAAATCGACGTCCTGGTCCTGCAGGTTCTTGAGTTCGCGATAGGCGGTGATCGAAGTCACCGTCAGGCTGCCGACGTTCCAGTCGGCCTGCACCGAACCGCCGTAGTTATCGACCTTGTTCAACGGAACCTGGTTGAGGAAGGTGTTGTAGCTGAAGAAATCGGTATCCAGCGCACCGCCAACGGCGAACACCGCCGGCGCGGTCGGGCCGGCGACCAGCGTGGAAACCTGACAGCAGGATTCGTCGATCTTCGAATAATCGGCAATCGCGCGAATCTTGAAATCCGGGGTGGGCTCGATCAGCAACTGGCCGCGAGCGGACCAGCGGTTACGGTCCGAGACGCCCTCGTCGAGGTTCACGATCGTGGCATAGCCGTCGCGGCGGTTGTAGCTGCCGTCGAGCGAGAACGCGATGTTCTCGCTGATCGGGCCGGTAATCTCGCCCTTCAGCACCACCGCATTGTAGTTGCCGTAGCTCGCCTCGACCTGGCCGCCGAACTCGAACTGCGGCTCCTTGGTGACGACCGAGATCACGCCGGCGGAGGCGTTCTTGCCAAACAGGGTCGATTGCGGTCCGTTCAGCACTTCGATGCGCTGGACCATGTTGAGGTCGGAAAGGGCCGCGGCCGAGCGCGAACGGAACACGCCGTCGATGAACACGCCGACCGAAGGCTCGATGCCGAAATTGTTGTCGCCGTTGCCGAAGCCGCGAATGATGAAGGTGGTGCTCGACGCGCTCTGCAGCTGGCTGACGCGCAGCGACGGGGTGACCGTCTGGAGATCGAGCACGTCGCGGATCTGCGCCTGCTCGAGCGTTTCGCCGCTGGTCACCGAGACCGAAATCGGGGTTTCCTGAAGCGTCTGTTCGCGCTTTGAGGCGGTGACGATGATGACGTTGCTGCTCTCCGGCGCCTCAACATCGGGCTGCTGATCCTGATCCTGGTCCTGCGCAAATGCGGTGCCGGGCACGGCCAGAGCGAAGGCGGCAGCACCCGCGAGCAGGGTGAATCGGTACGAGCCGGCATTGCCGGTAAAGGTCGAACGCATGGAAGCTCCTCTCCTCAAATCCCTCGACCCCCGGCACGCAGCCCCTGTGCGTGCTCTCCCGTGGTCGTCGCGCGAGTTGATAAGCGAGTGACGAAACCGCGACAAGCGCAAGACCCGCGCTTTTCCGGGGCAAATCGGCTCTGTGTGGCGCGGACGCAACAGTGTTCGATCCGCCCCGATGCACCCCGGCGCTTGCCGTGGCGGCGCGCTTGCGCTAGGCGCGCGGCGATGTTGCAACGCAGCAAGCAGCACGCCCACGGCGCATGCCGTAGCGTCGCGGCCTGTCGCCAACCCGCCACGAACCCGGCCTAACCCCGCGCGCATGGCCGTGCGCCATGCCCTTGACCTGCCTGCCGGCCGCGTCCGGCACCCAGAACGGATTTTCCGAAAAAATGTCCTCCGCCCTCAGAAACATCGCGATCATCGCCCACGTCGACCACGGCAAGACCACGCTCGTCGACCAGCTGTTCCGCCAATCCGGCACCTTCCGCGAAAACCAGCGGGTCGAGGAGCGCGCGATGGATTCGGGCGATCTCGAAAAGGAACGCGGCATCACCATCCTCGCCAAGTGCACCAGCGTGGAATGGACGCCGGAGGGCAGCGGCGAGACCACCCGCATCAACATCGTCGACACCCCCGGCCACGCGGACTTCGGCGCCGAGGTGGAGCGCATACTCAGCATGGTCGACGGGGTGATCCTGCTGGTCGACAGCGCCGAAGGGGCCATGCCGCAGACCAAGTTCGTGACCGGCAAGGCGCTCGCGCTGGGTCTCAAGCCGATCGTCGTCGTCAACAAGATCGACCGGCCCGATGGACGCCCGCAGGAAGTGCTCGACGAGGTGTTCGACCTGTTCGTCAGCCTCGATGCCAATGACGAGCAGCTCGACTTCCCCGTGCTCTATGCCTCGGGCCGCGAAGGCTATGCCAGTGAGGACATGGACGCCCGCAGCGGTACGCTTGCCCCGCTGTTCAACAAGGTGATCGAACACGTCCCCGCTCCGGGCCTCGATCCGGATGCGAAGTTCGCCTTTCTCGCAACCCTGCTCGATCGCGACAATTTCATGGGCCGCGTGCTGACGGGCCGCGTCCAGTCGGGCACGATCAAGGTCAACGATCCGATTCACGCCATCGACATGGACGGCAAGGTCATCGAAACCGGCCGCGCCACCAAGCTGATGAGCTTCGACGGGCTCGAGCGCGTGCCGGTGGAGATCGCGCGCGCGGGCGACATCATCGCGCTCGCCGGCCTCGAGAAGGCGACGGTCGCCAACACCATCTGCGATCCCTCGGTCACCGAACCGATCGCCGCCCAGCCGATCGATCCGCCGACGCTGGCGATGCGCTTCGCGGTCAACGACAGCCCGCTCGCCGGGCGCGAGGGCAGCAAGGTGACCAGCCGCATGATCCGCGACCGCCTGTTGCGCGAGGCCGAGACCAACGTCGCGATCCGCGTGACGGAATCCGAGGACAAGGACAGCTTCGAGGTCGCCGGGCGCGGCGAACTCCAGTTGGGCGTGCTGATCGAGACGATGCGCCGCGAAGGCTTCGAGCTGGGCATCTCGCGCCCGCGCGTGCTGTTCCGCGAGGAAGACGGCAAGCGCATGGAGCCTTACGAGACGGTCGTGATCGACGTCGACGACGAGCACTCGGGCACGGTCGTGGAAAAGATGCAGCGCCGCAAGGCCGACCTCACCGAGATGCGCCCCTCGGGCCAGGGCAAGACCCGCATCACCTTCTCGGCCCCTTCGCGCGGCCTCATCGGCTATCACGGCGAGTTCCTGTCCGATACCCGCGGGACGGGCATCATGAACCGGCTCTTCGAGAAATACGGCCCCTACAAGGGCCCCATCGAGGGCCGCATCAACGGCGTGCTGATCTCGAACGGCGACGGCGAAGCGGTGGCCTATGCCCTCAATTCGCTCGAGGAGCGCGGCGAGCTGTTCATCAGCCCCCAGATGAAGGTCTACGAGGGCATGATCATCGGCGAGAACGCCAAGCCCGACGATCTGGAAGTCAACCCGCTCAAGGCCAAGCAGCTCACCAATATCCGGTCTTCGGGCAAGGATGACGCGATCCGCCTCACCCCGCCGCGGCGCATGAGCCTCGAACAGGCGATCGCCTACATCGACGATGACGAGATGGTCGAGGTCACCCCGCAGTCGATCCGGCTCAGGAAGGCGCTGCTGGACCCCCACGAGCGCAAGAAGGCGAAGCGCAAGAAGGACGATTGAGCCGCGGCGAACGCGGGGAGGGAGCGGCGGCTCCCACCCCGCCCCGCGACATTATCTTGCCCGCCGCGCAAGGCTTGGGACAGGTATTTAGCTGAAGCGCGTACAGCGGCAGCAATCCTTGCGAATTTCGGCCCGGCTGTGGTCAAGCACGCCCCGGCTTGTTACGCACCCGCGCCATGAACACCGCAACCCTCGCCTCTCTCGCCGCCTATTTCATCCTCATGCTCGCGATCGGGCTTTATGCCTGGCGCAAGTCGACCGACGATTCGGAAGGCTACCTGCTCGCCGGACGCAACCTGCCGCCCGCCGTCGCGGCGCTTTCGGCCGGGGCATCGGACATGTCGGGCTGGCTGCTGCTCGGCCTGCCCGGCGCGCTCTACGCCGCGGGCCTCGTCGAGGCGTGGATCGGCATCGGGCTGTTCCTCGGCGCGCTTGCCAACTGGATCCTCGTCGCCCCGCGCCTGCGCGAGCAGACCGAGCGGATGGGCAATGCGCTCACCATCCCGCAATTCCTCGCCAACCGCTTCCCCGAACGCGCGACCATGCTGCGCGTCACCTCGGCGGTGATCGTCGTCGCCTTCTTCACCGTCTACACCGCTGCAGGCCTGGTCGGCGGGGGCAAGCTGTTCGAGACCGCCTTCGCCGGCATCCTGCCCAACACGATGTTCAGCGACTACATGCTCGGCATTCTCATCACCGCCGGGATCGTGCTCGCCTACACCATGATCGGCGGGTTTCTGGCGGTCAGCCTCACCGACTTCGTGCAGGGGCTGATCATGATGGTGGCGCTGATCTTCATGCCGCTGGTGGTGATGTTCGGCCCAGGCGGCTCGGCCGGCGAAAGCCTGTCCGACGTGCCGGTGGCGGGCTTTCTCGACATCACCCACGGCCTGACCGCGATCGGCTTCATCAGCGCGGTCACCTGGGGGCTGGGCTATTTCGGCCAGCCGCACATCATCGTGCGCTTCATGGCGATCGACAAGATCAAGAACGTGCCGCGCGCGGCGGGCTACGGGATGGGCTGGATGGGCATCGCGCTCGCCGGCTCGATCGGGCTGGGTCTCGCGGGGCGCGCCTATGTCGAGCGCAACGGCCTCGTCATCGAGGACCCCGAGACGATCTTCATCGTGCTCGCGCAATTGCTGTTCCACCCGGCGGTGACCGGCTTCCTCTACGCCGCGCTGCTGGCGGCGATCATGAGCACGATTTCCTCGCAGCTGCTGGTCTCGTCGAGTTCGCTCACGGAGGATTTCTACCGGCTGTTCCTGCGCCGCAACGCCTCGGAGCGCGAGGCGGTGAACGTCAGCCGGGTCGCGGTGGCGCTGGTGGCGATCGCCGCCTGTCTGCTGGCGAGCGATCCCGACAGCGAGGTGCTCGGCCTCGTGTCGAACGCCTGGGCGGGCTTTGGCGCGGCCTTCGGCCCGCTGATCCTGCTGGCGCTGATGTGGCGCGGGATGACCGGCACCGGCGCAGTCGCCGGGCTGGTGGTCGGAGCGGCGGTGGTCGCGGGCTGGATCTGGCTGGGTTGGAACCAGTCCTTCCTCGGCGGCCCCGGCCTCTACGAGATCGTGCCCGGTTTCGCCGCCTCGATGCTGGCGATCGTGGTGGTCAGCAAGGCGACCGAGCGAACCCGCATCGCCGTGTAGCCGGATCGCTGCCGAAGTCCCTTCCCTCCGCCTGCGCCAAGGCGCATGATGCGCGGCGGGGAGGAGCAGGCGATGGACAATGGCAGCATGACAGGACCGCGCGTCACGGGGCTCGGCGGTGTGTTCTACGTGGTCGGCGATCCCGAGGCGACCCGCGCCTGGTATCGCGACATTCTGGGGATCGACGGTCCGTTCGGTCCGCAGCTCGCGTGGAGCGAAGAACCGCGCGCCAACCCCTATTCGCTGATCAGTCACTTCGCCGACGCGGAATACATCAAGCCCGGCAGGGGCGGCTTCATGATCAACCTCAGGGTCGACGACCTGCCCGGCTTCATCGCCGGGCTCGAGGCCAAGGGCGTGACGATCCTCGGCGAGGCGGACGAAGGCTATGGCCGCTTCGCCTGGCTGCTCGATCCCGACGGGGTCAAGATCGAGCTGTGGGAACAGGTAGCCGACGAACTGCCCTGAGCCGGCCGGCACGCGGGCGGCGGACGCCGCACCGCCCCGCCGCGGCGCATTTGAGGCTCGCGCAATGCCTGTTTCTGCGCAATAATCCGGCGGGATGACGGCTCTCTCACGCCTTCGCTGCGCGATCCTGCTGACCGCCACGCTGGCGCTGGCCGGCTGCGGTTCGCTGGTGCCGGGCGGCGGCGGGGGAAGCGCCGGCGCGCCGACGCACCCTGCGCCGCGAATGGCCTCGGCTCCGCAGACCTATGCCCCCGATGCCGCGGAACGCGCCTGCCTCGCCGAACTCGGCGCGAGCGGCGCGCGCTTCGAACCGCTTCCCGACACCTATGCCGCGCCCGGCTGCAACAAGCTCGGCACGGTGCAGCTCTCGGCGCTGGCGGGGGACCGTTCCAGTTTCGGGGTCAGCAATCTCGGCGCGGTGCGCTGCGACGTCGCCAAGGCCTTCGGCGACTGGGCGCGCTTCGGCGTGGACCGTGCCGCGCGCCAGATACTCGGCAGCCCGATCGCCCGGATCGAGACGATGGGCTCCTATTCGTGCCGCAACGTCGCCGGCACCGAGCGGCGTTCGGCCCATGCCCGCGCCGAAGCGATCGACGTCGCGGGCTTCGTGCTGGCGGACGGGCGGCGCATCGTGCTCAAGCGCGACTGGCAAGGGGGCGACGCGGCGACGCGGCGGTTCCTGCGGGTGGTGCACGAAAGCGCCTGCAAGCGCTTCGCCACGGTGCTCGGCCCCGAATACAATGCCGCCCACGAGGACCACTTCCACCTCGAAGGCACCGGCGCGAAGTTCTGCCGCTGAGCCGCCGGGTCGATTGCTGCGCAGAGCCGCCGGCGGGTGCATCGGCCATCCTGCTGGTGAAGGTTCGGCGACCCCGACGCAGTGGGACAGCAGCGCCGGAGCCGCCCGGGGGTACCGGCCCGATGTCGGCCCGCGACGCCGGAGGTCGTGGCGCGGTGAGCGGGCAAGGCCTGTGCGGGTGCCTGGCAAGCCCGAAGGCGTTCAGGCCCGCAATTTCGGTTCGAGCTTGGCTTCGAGCCGCAGCCGCACGGCTTCGGCGGCATGCCGCGCTCCGAGCTTGTTCATCATGTTGGCGCGGTGGATTTCGACCGTGCGCGGGCTGATGTCGAGTTCGCGTGCGATCGCCTTGTTGCTGCTGCCTTCGGCCAGCCAGTCGAGCACCTCGCGCTCGCGCGCCGAGAGTGTCGAGATGCGGTCGCGCGCCTCGATCATGCGGCGGCGGGCGGCGCCGAACTGCTCGGCCTCCTTGTCGATGCGCATGAGGCAGCGGGTGAACCGTTCGGGATCGAGCGGCAGGGCGAGGTAATCGAGGGCCCCGGCCTTGATCGCCTCGACGATGCGGTTTGGACGCGGTTGGACTTCGACCGCGATCAGGGGAAGCCAGATCCCGAGGCGCCCGAGCCGGTCGAGGATCATCCCCACCCCACCCTCTTCCGCGGTATCGCGGGCGACGATGATCCCTTCGCGCGGCGGGTGAACCGACAGCTCCGAAAGGTCTCCGTAGACCTCGCAATGGTGGCCCAAGGCAAATCCGACGCGCGCCAGTTCGGCACGCTGGCGGCTGCACGAATCGATGAAGTGGAGGGAGGCTTTGCGTGTCATGCGAGGATGACTGCGCCAGCCCCTTACGCAATTCACGCAGGGTCGGCGCCGATCCGGAGCGTTTACCCTATCGCATGGCTCTCAAAATCCTGATTTCTCTAACTTAAATCAGTCCGAAACGAACCTAGATTTCGCCTGGATTCAGTCCCCGTCCGTAAAGCTGTAAGACGGCAGCGAATGGAAGGCCGAACGCAGCGCATCGCCCCAGCTTGACGAAATCGTTGCAAAATAGGGGTCCTCGGCGGTCACGCGGTGTTCATGCGTCGCCGCGAATTCGTCCTTCCCGATCACCAGCAGGTCGAGCGGCAGCCCTACCGAGAGGTTCGCCTTGAGGGTCGAATCGAAGCTCACCATCAACAGCTTGACCGCGTCCTCGAAGCTCATGTCTGGTTCGTAGCCGCGGATCAGGATCGGGCGGCCATACTTGGTCTCGCCGATCTGGAAGAAGGGCGTGTCCCAGCTGGCCTCGATGAAATTGCCTTCGGGGTAGATCATGAACAGGCGCGGCTGCATCCCCGCGATCTGTCCGGCGAGGATCATGGTGGCGGTGAAGCGGCCCTTCCCGCTGTCGCCGTTGGCGCGTTGCACGTCCTCGATGGTGTGGCGCAGCAGCCGGCCGATCTCGGTCGCGACCTGGAACATGGTCGGTCCCTTGAGCAGCGTGTTGTCGCGCTCGGAGGGCACCGCGGTGCGCTCCTCAAGCTGGCTGATCACCGCCTGGGTGGTGGCAAGATTGCCTGCGGTCATCACCGCGATCATCCGCTCGCCCGGCACCTGCCAGTGGAACAGCTTGCGGAAGGTCGAGATATTGTCGACGCCCGAATTGGTGCGGGTGTCGCTCATCAGCACGAGGCCTTTCTCGAGCACCATGCCAACGCAATAGGTCATGTGGTTTCCTTTTCTCGGCGCTGCCCGGACCGGCGCGCCGCCCTAGCCCAATCGGCACAGCAGCGCAAAGCCGCAGGCGCGGCCCGCAGCCCTACTGGTTCGACCCGTCCTGCGACTGTGCCTGTGAGGCGGCGGGAGACTGCGCGGCGACCGCGACATCGACCTTGAGCATCTGTTCGGTCGCGCCGAAGCTGATTCCCGTCACCGGCGCGGCGTCGCGATAGTCGCTCCCCGTCGCCACGCGGACGTAGCGCGGGTCGGGGCTGATGCCGTTGGAGACATCGAAGCCGACCCAGCCGAGCCCCTCGACATGGGCCTCGGCCCAGGCGTGGGTGGCCTCCTGATCGATCCGGTCGTCCATCATCAGGTAGCCGCTGACATAGCGCGCCGGCACCCCGCTGGCGCGCGCCGCGCCGATGAAGACGTGCGCGTGGTCCTGGCACACCCCCACCCCGTCGCCGACCGCTTCCTCGGCGGTGGTGGCAGCGTGGGTGCGCCCGGTCTCGTAGCTGACGCGCTCGCGGATCAGCGCGGAGAGCGCGTGGAGGAAATCGAGCGGCGCATCGCCGGCGGGCGTGCCCAATTCGCGCACCAGCGCGCGCAGTTTCGGCCCCGGGCGGGTGAGCGGGGTCTGGCGCAGGAAGCTCCACAGCGGCAGGTGGCCCGAATGGCGGCCGATCACGCCGCTGTTGTCCTCGGTCTCGACCAACCCCTCGCAGGTCACCGTCACCTCGCGCGCGCCGGGTTCGACCCCGATCAGGGTGACGTGGTTGAAATGCTGGTCGTCATAGGCGAGCTCGGGGCGGGCATTCTCGTAGAGCATCCGCCATTCGACGATGCGCTGGCCCTGGGTCTCCTTGGGGGTCAGCCGCAACCGCTGGAGCGCGTGCATGACCGGCTCGGCGAAGGCGTAATGCGTGGTGTGCCGGATCGAGAGGGTCATGGTGCTCATGCGGGCGTCCTCATGCGTGGAACCGGTAATCCTCGGCGATCGCCCGGGATATGGCGGCGTTGCGGGCGAGGAAATCGACGAGGAATTCGTGCAGCCCCTGGTCGAAGATCTGGTCGACGCTGAGGTGGCTGATGCGGGTGTCGGCATCGCGCATCAGCGCGTGGCAGCCGCCCTCCACCCCGTGCGCACGCGCGAGCGCACCGAGGCACTCGCGCAGCGCGCCCCGGCAAAAGGCGAGGCTCCTCGGGAAGCGGTCGTCGAGCACCAGGAAGTCGACGATCCCGCGCGCCTCGATCTGTCCGGCATTGAGCCAGGAATAGACCCGCGCCCCCGCGACCGAGCGCAGCACCTGTTCCCACTGCCCGGTATCGAGGCTCGACCCGACATAGGATAGCGAGGGCAGCAGCAGGAAATACTTCATGTCGAGAATGCGCGCGGTGGAATCGGCGCGCTCGATGAAGGTGCCCGCGCGGGCGAAGTGGAAACCCTCGTCGCGCAGCATCGACCCGTCGAAGGCGCCGTGCACCTGCGTGCCCGCCCGCCGGATCGCGCCGAGCACCTCGCCCACCGCCGTCTGGCCGACGGGGCGCGCGAGCAGCTTGTCGAGCTTCATCCAGTTGTCGTTGACCGCCTCCCACACGTCCGAGGAGATGTTGATGCGGGCCATCCGCGCATTGCTCCGCACCGCGCCGAACATCGCGCGGACGTTGCCGGGGTTCGAGGGTCCGCGCAGCACGAAGTTCCAGACGGACAGCCCGTCATAGCCCTCGTTCGCCGCCTCGTAGGCCTGCTGCAGCCCGAGCGTGGCGATGACCGAGCGCCATTCCGCCTCGGCAGCGACGATGTCGCGGGTCAGCGCCATGCGCAGCGCCGCCTCGAGCAGGCGCGCGGTGTTCTCGGCCCGCTCGAGATAGCGGAACATCCAGAACAGCCCGTTGGCGGTGCGGCCTAGCATGGTGCGTCTCTCTCCATGCTAGTCCTTGAGCACCCAGGTGTCCTTGGTGCCGCCCCCTTGCGAGGAATTGACCACCAGCGAACCCTTCTTGAGCGCCACGCGGGTCAGCCCGCCGGGCGTGATGTCGATCCCTTCGGGGCTGACCAGCACGAAGGGCCTCAAGTCGACATGGCGCGGCGCGAGACCTGCGCGGGTATAGATCGGGCAAGTCGACAGCGCGAGCGTGGGCTGGGCAATGTAGTTCTCGGGCCGCGCCTCCAGCTTCTCGCGGAACGCCTTGATCTCTTTCCGGCTGGCGGTCGGCCCGATCAGCATCCCGTAGCCGCCCGAACCGTGCACCTCCTTGACCACCAGCTCGGCGAGATTGTCGAGCACATAGGCGAGGCTGTCCGGATCGGCGCAGCGCCAGGTCTGGACGTTGGGCAGCAGCGGCTTCTCGCCGGTGTAGAACTCGACGATCTCGGGCATGAAGGAATAGATCGCCTTGTCGTCGGCGACCCCGGTGCCCGGCGCGTTGGCGATGGTGATGCCGCCGGCGCGGTAGACGTCCATGATCCCCGGCACGCCGAGCACCGAATCCGGGTTGAAGGTGAGCGGATCGAGGAACTCGTCGTCGACCCGGCGATAGAGCACGTCGATCGGCTTGTAGCCGCGGGTGGTGCGCATCTGCACCCGGTCCTCGACCACGCGCAGGTCGCTGCCCTCGACCAGCTCGGCGCCCATCTGGTCGGCGAGGAAGGCGTGTTCGAAATAGGCGGAATTGTAGATCCCCGGCGTCAGCACCGCGACCGTGGCGCGGCCACCGCGGAAGGCCGGCGGGACGCAGGCGGCGAGGCTGCGCGCGAGGCGGCGAGGGTAGTTGGAGACGCTTTCCACCCCCACCCGGCTGAACAGGTCGGGGAACATCGCCATCATCGTCTCGCGGTTCTCCAGCATGTAGGAGACCCCCGAGGGCGTGCGCGCGTTGTCTTCCAGCACGAAGAATTCGTCCGGACCGGTGCGCACAAGGTCGATGCCGACAATGTGGGTGTAGATGCCGCCCGGCGGGGTGAAGCCGACCATGTTGGCGAGCCAGGCATCATTGGCGCGCAGCAGGCGTTCGGGCAGGCGCCCCGCGCGCACGATCTCCTGCCGGTGGTAGAGATCGTAGAGGAAGGAATTGAGCGCCCGCACGCGCTGCTCGATCCCGCGCGACAGCCGGCGCCATTCGGCCGCGGTGATGATCCGGGGCACCATGTCGAAGGGGATCAGGCGTTCCTCGGCCTCGTTCTCGCCATAGACGTTGAAGGTGATGCCGGTGCGGCGGAAGGTGTCGTCGGCCTCGCGGTTCTTGCGCTTCAGGACCTCGCCCGGCTGCTCGTCGAACCAGCGGCAGTATTCGGCATAGGCGGGCCGGGTCTGTCCGCTGCCGTCGAACATCTCGTCGAAAGTTCCGCCGTCGTCGTTCATCGACCCCTGCAATAGGTTTGGGTGCAATGCAGCAACCTAACGGGGCTTTCGCAAAAGGAAAGCGCCTGTGCCGAAAACCGCGATTGCCGCGCGCGCGCGCGGCCGGTCAGCGGGTCGCTTCGAGCTCTTCGAGCACGGTGTGGATCACCTGCGGATCGTAGGTGAAGCCCATGTGGGTGCAGCGCAGCGCGATTGCCCGGTCGCGTTCGCCCGGGCGGCCGGCGGCGCAGCGCGGTGCGATCGCGCCGTCGTTGGCGCTCCACAAGGCGACCGTCTCGACCGGCGGCTTGGCGGGGAGATCGGCGTCGATCGGCGGGGCGTCGACCGAATGGCCGGTGATGAACTGATAGGCCCGCCACACGTTGTTGGCGCGCAGCGAACCGGAAAAGGGCGATCCCATGGTGATGACCTTGGCCACCATCTCGGGCCGGCGCTTGGCGATCTCGCGCGCGAACAGCCCCCCGAGGCTCCAGCCGACCAGCACCACCTTGCGCCCGTGGCGCGCGTGAAGCTCCTCGAGCCGGGCCTCGAGCTGTTCGAAGCGGGCCTCGTCCGGCCCCCAGTTGAAGCCGAGGCCCCAGCGCTTGGTGCGGTGACCCGCCGCCTCGAGCTGGCGCGCGAGATAGCGCATCCGCACCGGGTGGGCGGCAAAGCCGGGCAGCAGCATCACCATCTGCGGGTTGGCGGTAATCGCGATGTCGAGCTTGCGGGTGCGGCGGCGGACCGGCTCGAACAGGAACTCGAGCTCGCCGAGCAGGCGCACCAGCCGCGGCTTGCCCGCCTCGTGCTCTTCGGGGCAGACCTCGCGCGCCAGCGCCACGCGGCGGGCGAATTCGCTCGCCTCGTAGGCCTGACGCGCACCCGCGCCGGCGGCTGCGAACTGCGCCGGGATGCGGGCGATGTCAGAGGAGAGGCGCGATGGGGTCATATGTCACTGAAACCCCATTGTAGCTGAATGTTCCCTGAAATGTAACATTCGCTTCCGCCCGGAAGCGCCCCTCATTTCGCCGGACAGTCGCCGATCCGCTCGTGCTTGGCGGTGAAGCTCATCGTGCCCTCGCCCATCTCGGGCACGTTCATCTTCATGCTCGCGTCGAATTGCGAGGAGGTCGGGGTGGCGGTGCCGTTCATGGTCATGCGCGCATCGCCCTGTTCGGTCTTGCAGACCATCACCGCATCCAGCTTGCCGTCGTCGAGAGCGAACTTCTCATAGCTGCAATCGCCGTTCTGGCCGCGCTTCATCATCTCCTCGAAGCCGTCGGCCACGTCCTTCTCGGTGAGGCAATATTCGGTGGTGGTGGTCGCCCCCGCCCCGTGGTTGGCCATGCCTGCGGGCATGCCGGGGATTTCCATCCCGGTCATGGTGATGGTTGCCCTGTACTGCCCCGGTTCGGGCATGACGCCTTGCGCCTTCGCCTGATCGCGCGCCTCCGCCATGCTGACCTTGCCGTCGCCGTCGGCATCGGCATCCCCGCCCGAACAGCCCGCCACCAGTGTCGCGGCCGCAGCCGCCATGATCATCCGTTTCATCGCCTGTTTCTCCTGTGCGGGGCCTGCCCGGGGTGCGCCAGCATAGCGCATCGCGGCCCGTCCGGCAGCCCTTCACATTCACGCATGGGTGCCACATATGTTCCGCATGGCCGAACTCGTGATCCGCCGCGGACTGGACGAGCCCGAGACGGGCGCCGATTTCACCCCGCACCGCCCCGCGCGTCCCGACAAGTCGATGGGCGGCATCCCGTTCAAGCTGGTGTCGGACTACGAACCGGCGGGCGACCAGCCGACCGCGATCGCCGAACTGGTGGGCGCGGCGAGCGAGGGCGAGCAGACCCAGGTGCTGCTCGGCGTCACCGGGTCGGGCAAGACCTTCACCATGGCCAAGGTGATCGAGACGCTCCAGCGCCCCGCCCTGATCCTTGCCCCCAACAAGATCCTCGCCGCGCAGCTTTACGGCGAGTTCAAGAGCTTCTTCCCCGAGAATGCGGTGGAGTATTTCGTCTCCTACTACGACTACTACCAGCCCGAAGCCTACGTCCCGCGCTCCGACACCTATATCGAGAAGGAATCGAGCGTGAACGAGGCGATCGACCGGATGCGTCACTCGGCCACCCGCGCGCTGCTCGAACGTGACGACGTGATCATCGTCGCGTCCGTGTCGTGCCTTTACGGCATCGGCTCGGTCGAAACCTATTCGGCGATGATCTTCGACATCAAGGCGGGCGAGGTGGTCGACCAGCGCGAGCTGATCAGGAAGCTCGTCGCGCTGCAATACAAGCGCAACGACGCCGCCTTCACCCGCGGCTGTTTCCGTGTGCGCGGCGACAATCTCGAAATCTTCCCCTCGCACTACGAGGACATGGCCTGGCGGGTCAGCTTCTTCGGCGACGAGATCGAGGAGATCGCCGAATTCGATCCGCTCACCGGCACCAAGGGGGCGGTGCTGGACAAGGTGCGGGTCTATGCCAATTCGCACTACGTCACGCCCGGCCCGACGATGAAGCAGGCGATGGCCGCCATCAAGTTCGAGCTGGAGGAGCGGCTGAAGGAGCTGGAGGCCGAAGGCAAGCTGCTGGAGCGGCAGCGCCTCGAACAGCGCACCAATTTCGACCTCGAGATGATCGCGGCGACCGGAAGCTGCGCAGGCATCGAGAACTACAGCCGCTTCCTGACCGGCCGCCTGCCGGGCGAACCGCCGCCGACTTTGTTCGAATACCTGCCCGAAAACGCGCTGCTGTTCGTCGACGAAAGCCACCAGACCGTGCCGCAGATCGGCGCCATGGCGCGCGGCGACCATCGCCGCAAGCTGACGCTCGCCGAATACGGCTTCCGCCTGCCCTCCTGCATCGACAACCGGCCCTTGCGTTTCAACGAGTGGGATGCGATGCGCCCGCAGACCTTCTGCGTTTCCGCCACGCCGGGCGGGTGGGAGATGGAGCAGACCGGCGGGGTCTTCGCCGAACAGGTGATCCGCCCCACCGGCCTCATCGACCCGCCGGTCGAGATCAGACCCGTAGAGGACCAGGTGCAGGACTGCATCGCCGAGTGCAAGGCGACCGCGGCCAAGGGCTACCGCACACTCGTCACCACGCTCACCAAGCGCATGGCCGAGGACTTGACCGAGTTCATGCACGAGGCGGGGGTCAGGGTGCGCTACATGCATTCCGACGTCGAGACATTGGAGCGCATCGAGCTGATCCGCGATCTCAGGCTCGGGGTCTATGACGTGCTGGTCGGCATCAACCTGCTGCGCGAGGGCCTCGACATCCCCGAGTGCGGGCTGGTGTGCATCCTCGACGCGGACAAGGAAGGCTTCCTGCGTTCGGAAACCTCGCTCATCCAGACCATCGGCCGCGCCGCGCGCAACGTCGACGGGCGCGTGATCCTCTATGCCGACCGCATAACGGGAAGCATGGAACGCGCGATCGCGGAAACCGACCGTCGCCGCGAAAAGCAGAAGGCCTTCAACGAGGAACACGGCATCACGCCGCAGACCATCAAGCGCAACATCCACGACATCGTCGCGCACGCGGCCTCGCAGGACGGGGTGGTGGCCGACACTGGCGACGCGGAGCGCAACAACCTCGTCGGGCACAATCTGCGCAGCTACATCGAGGACCTCGAAAAGCGCATGCGCGAGGCGGCAGCGAACCTCGAGTTCGAGGAGGCCGGACGCCTGCGCGACGAGATCCGGCGGCTGGAGGCGGACGAGCTGGGCCTGCCTGAAAACGAGCGCAAGGCACCGCTGGTGGGCCGCAGCAACGAAGGCAAGCCGGGCACCCGCAAGACCCGCTACGGCAAGACCCGCTACAAGCGCATGGGCGGCAAGCCCTGACGCTTCGCCGCGCGAAAAGTGCATTCGCCAGCCCGCTGCGCTGGCTCACCGGAAAGCGCTGCCCTTGCGATTGACCCGCAGGGGTGCGCCCTGCATAGGGTCGCCCCGCAAGACATGACCGCCCGAGAAAACCCATGATCAGGATCAGGAACGCAGCCGCCGCAGCCGCGCTGGCGGGTGTGCTGGCGCTTCCCGCCTGCAAGCCGCCCCCGACCGACGACGGCAGCGCGCGCGCCGCAAATGTCATCGCCCCGCCCGCACCCTCCGAGCCGATCGACTCCCCCGACACCACCGGCGCGGTGTGGACGGCAAGCGCCACGCCCCGCCGCATCGTCTACGGCATTCCCGGAGAGCCGGTGCTGGTCTCACTCCGGTGCGCGGGAGCGGGGTCGCCGGGGGCGAAGCTGACGATCACCCGGCAGGCCCCGGCCGACGCGGGCGCGGGCGCGCTGCTGGCGCTGATAGGCAACCGCCGGATCGCGCGCATTCCGGTCGACGCCACCAGGGTTGACGGGCGGCTGGTATGGCAGGGCGCGCTTCCGGCCTCGGCGCGGGACTGGGACACGCTCGGCGGCAATCTTCAGGCGACCGTCACCGTGCCGGGCGCAGGTCTGGTGCGGCTCAATCCGAGCCCGCTGCCGATGCAACTGGTGGAGGATTGCCGGAAGCCTGCGCAACCAGCAGGTCCGGCGTAAGCACCTGCGGCAGGCGTTCCGGCGCGCTCGTTCCGGGCGCATACCACAGATAGAGCGGCACGCCCGCGGCACCCTGCTCGGTGAGGAAGGCGGTGATTTCCGGATCGCGCACCGTCCAGTCGCCGACCATCGCCACCACCCCCGCCTTGGCGAAGGCGTCGCGCACGCTTTCGCGCTCGATCGCGACGCTCTCGTTGACCTTGCAGGTGACGCACCAGTCGGCGGTGAACCACACGAACACCGGCTTGCCCGAGGCCCGCGCCGCGGCGAGCGCCTCGCGGCTGAAGGGCTCGGGCGACAGGATGCTCGCCTCCCCGCCGCCTGCCTTGACCGTGTAGACCGAAGGCAAGGCGATCAGCGCGAAGGCGAGGAACGGCGCGGCGACGAGGCCGAAGGCGGGCCACGCCAGCTTGCCCGCGCGCTGCAGCCGTCCGACCACCGCCAGCGCGATCACCACGCCCGCCACCAGCACCAGCGCGACGAGACCGAAGCTGCGCCCGCCAAGCTGCGCGGTCAGCCACACCAGCGCGAGCGCGGTCAGCCCCATCGGGATCGCCATGATCCGCCGGAACCGCTCCATCCACGCGCCGGGCCGCGGCAGCATCCGCCTGAGCGGCGGCACGAAGCCGAGCGCGAGGAACGGCAGCGCGAGCCCCAGCCCAAGGCACGCGAACAGCAACAGCGCCTGCGGGACCGGCAGCAGCAGCGCCGCACCCAGCGCCGCGGCCATGAACGGCCCGGTGCAGGGCGTGGCGACGAAGGCGGCGAGCAGCCCGGTGACGAAAGCGCCGGTCCGCTCGCCCCCCATGCTGACGGACAGCGAAGGCAGTTCGAACACCCCTGCGAAGTTGGCGGTGATTGCCGCGGCGAGCACCAGCAGCGCGACGACCACGCCGGGCTCCTGTAACTGGAACGCCCAGCCGACCTGCTCGCCCGCGGCTCGCAGCGCCAGCATCACCCCGCCCAGCGCCACGCAGGCCAGCATCACGCCCGCGGTGTAGGCGAGGCCTTCCGCCCGCGCGCGCGCCTCGCTCTCCCCGGCGCGGGCAAGGCTGAGCGCCTTGAGGCTGAGGATCGGGAAGACACAGGGCATGATGTTGAGGATCAGCCCGCCGAGCAGCGCGCCGAGCACCAGCGTCCACAGCGGCGGGGCCGCGGTGCCGACCGGGCCTGCCACCAGCGCGCCGCCGGTCGGAACGGTGCCCGGCGCTGCTTCGAAACGCACGCCCGCCCCCTCGCCGAAGGACAGGATGCCCGAAACCGCCGCGGGATCGCCCGCGCGGCGCTCGGCCAGCGGGATTTCGGCCACCAACGTGTCGCCGACGCGGCGGAAGGTCTGCGGCGCGGCATATTGCACCAGCCGCTCATTGGCGATGAAGACGTGCGGATCGGCGAGCCCCACCCCGGCGGGCAGCGGGATGCCGAGCCGCAGGTTGCCCTGCCCGAGCGCGAAGTGCGCCTCGGCATCGAGCAGCGGCGCGACCGCCGCGCGCCAGCGCAGGAAATCGCCGCCCGGGCGCGCCGCCAGCACCGCGTCCTGCGGCACGCAGATCTGGTCGGTACAGGCGAGATATTCGACATGGCCGGTGATCGGCGGCGGCTGGCGCAGGTCGGCACCGGCGGGCACCTTGACCGGCACCAGCACCGCGTATCGGCCTTCGTAGATGTGGTTCATCAGCCCGCTGATCGTCAGCGTCCGGGGCACCGGGTAAAGCGGCTCGCCCGCCTCCCAGCCGGCAGGCAGGTCGAGCGTCAGCCGCATCCCCTGTCCCGCGTCGCCGGGGTTTTTCCAATAGCCGTGCCATTCGGGGGATTTGGGCGTGAAGCGCAGCGCCAGCATCCACTCCTTGCCTGCCACCGGCGCCCCGTCGGCGAACAGCGCCGCGGCGATGTTCTGGTCGCCGTAGAGCGCCTTGTCCGGGGTCTCCTGCGCCTGGGCGAGAGTCCCCAGCGCAAGGCTTGCGAACAGCGCAAGCGCCCATGCAGCGAATTGTCGGAAGCGATGCGGGAAGGTTCTTGCGCGGGACACGGGCTACCCTCTAGGCTCGGCGCTCAATCTTCGCAATCGGAGCCGCTAAGGTGACACAGGCTGACAACGAAACCCGCGACCTGGTGATCCTCGGCGGCGGGCTGGTGGGCATGACGCTGGCGCTGGCGGCGGCCAAGAAGGGCCTGTCGAGCCACGTGATCGACCGCGCCGATCCGGCCGAGCTGACGGCGGAGGGCTTCGACGACCGCGCCACCGCGATCTCCACCGCCAGTTGGCACCTGTTCGAGAATATCGGCATCGCTGAGGGGCTCGAGGCGTTCGCCTGCGATATTTCCGCCATTGCCGTCACCGACCAGAACAAGCCCGGAAGGCTCGATTTCGTTCCCGGCCCGGACGACGGCACGCTCGGGCGGATGTTCCCGAACCGCCGCCTGCGGCTCGCGCTGTTCGAGGCCGCGGCGCAGGAGCCGCTGATCAACTGGGTCGCCAAGGCCCAGGTCACCGAGCGCCAGCGCAGCGAATACGGCGTCGCCGCGGTGCTCGCCGACGGGCGCAAGCTCAAGGGCCGGCTGATGGTCGCCGCCGAAGGGCGCCAGTCGCCCACCCGCGATGCGGCGGGCATCACCATCGCCAAGTGGGATTACCGGCACCGCGCGGTGATTTGCGGGCTGACCCACGAGCGGCCGCACGACAATGTCGCATGGGAAATCTTCTATCCCGCCGGGCCCTTCGCGCTGCTGCCGATGAACGACGACGCGGATGGCACCCATCGCTCCTCGCTGGTGTGGACCGTATCGGAAAGCGACGCCGCGGGCGTCACCAAGCTCGGCGACCGGGCCTTCCTCGCCGAGGTGGAAAAGCGCATGGGCGGGGTGCTGGGCCGGGTGCTGAGCGTCGGCGCGCGCTCGTCCTGGCCGCTCGGCTTCCACCACACCGCCAAGATCACCGCCGAGCGGCTCGCGCTGATCGGCGATTCGGCGCACGGCATCCACCCGATCGCCGGGCAGGGGCTCAACCTGGGCCTGCGCGATGTTGGCGCGCTCACCCAGGTGCTGGCAGAGGGCGCGCGGCTGGGGCTCGATCCGGGCGATCCGGAGGTGCTCAAGCGTTACGAGGCGTGGCGCGGGCTCGACAGCTTCATGGTGGCGCTGGCGACCGACGGGCTCACCCGCCTGTTCGGCGTCCCCGGCAAGACCGCGAGCGCAGTGCGCCGCCTTGGCATGGCGGCGGTGCAGCGCACCCCGCTGCTCAAGCAGTTCTTCATGAACGAGGCGCGCGGCGTTTCGGGCGACCTGCCGGAATTGCTGAAGGCGTAAGGGCCGGCTCCCAGGCGGATTTCGTGCCGCCCGGCGGTGCTAGTTCCCGACAATCAGCGGGCTCAGCTGCCGCACCGGATTGCCCGCTCCGTCGCGCAAGCCCCGCTGGTCGAGCACCGCGGCGGTCTCGATCACCTCGAGCGCATTCATCGCCTTGGCGTAGCGTTCCGCATCCTTGATCCACGCCGCGGCCTTGTCGGCACCGGGCATGCCCTTCACCTCGTCGATTGCGTTCTGATAACGGCCCTGCTCAAGCGCCCAGCGCGCGCGTTCGAGCCGGCGTTGCGGCTGAGGGGAGGGGGTGCTTTCGCGGCGGAACACAAAGAGCTGGCCGAGTTCGCGCTTGAACCCCTCCCACGAAGGGCCCTCGCTGCTCGCCGACAGCTGCGGCCCGAGCCCTTCGAGCCGCGCCATCAGCGCATCGAGCCGCACCGGGTCGCGCGAGAAATCGATGATCGTGTTGACCGCGTTGGGCCACTGGTCGCCGAAGCGCAGCCGCAGCTGGTCCGAGAGGTAGCCGAGTTCGGCCCCGCGCTCGACCGCGCGGCGGGCGGCGAAGGCGATCAGCAGGCTTTCCGCGCGCGCGGCGTTGCCGGCAGCGGCCTGGGCCTGGAGGTCGAGCCGCGCGAGGCGCTGCTCGGCGGCGGCGAGGCGCTGGTCGAGCCCGCCCTGCTGCGCCGCGACGCGGGTCACCGCCTCGACCGCCTCCTCGGCGTTCTCGGGAGGCTTGGCGTCGGCGAGCGGGGTCGGCGAAGGCGACAGCGTGCCGCCGGGCAGCGCGGTGGTCGGCGCGTCGGAGGCAGCGGAAACCGCCGCCGGCGGCGCGTTCCGGTCGGCGCGCAGGTTGTACCACATCACCCAACCGACCAGCGTGCCCCCCGCGAGGAAGGCGGCGAACACGGCCGCCCACAATCCCCGGCTCGAGGATGTCTTGCGGCGGCTTCCGTACTTCGATTCCATCGCGGGTCCGTTCTGCGACCGTGCCGGTCAGTGGGCCTATGCCCGCCGGGCCTCAGGACAGGCCGGCGGAAGGGGAGGATATGGAGCGTCCCTCCGTCCAGATGTCAAACACCAATGCGAGCAGCGCCGCCTCGTCGGGCCGCGGCGCGATGTGCACCGCGCGCCAGCCCTCCCCCGCGGCGGCGGCGATGCGCGGGCCGAGCGCGGCGAGCGCGATGGTCCTGCGCGCAAGGCCAAGCCGGTCGCATTCGGCCGCGAAGTGGCGCGCGGTGGCGGCGGAATGGAGCAGCACCACGGCATCGCCCCTGCGCAGCAGGTCCGCCGCCGGGTCGAGCGGCAGCATGGCGTTGCGATAGGCGATGACGGTGTCGAAGGCGACGCCTTCGGGCGGGGTCAGCGGCACATGCTCCTCGCCCGCGATGCGCAGCAGGCGGGAGGGGCCGGAGATGGCATCGAGCACGCCTTGGAGGCCCCCGCTGCCGACCATCGCCACTGCAAAGCCCGCTGCGCGCGCGGCCTCGGCGGTGGCCTCGCCCACGGCATAGACCGGCTTGTCCTTCAGCTGTTCGAGATTGCGTCCGCCGTGCAGGATGGCATTGGCGCTGCCAATCAGCAGGCCCTCGTAAAGCGCCGGATCGGGGCAGTCCCACGCCAGCGGACGGATTTCCGACAATGCCAGCCCGGCAATCTCCAGCCCCATCCCGCGCACCTTCTCGAGCGTGGCGGAAAGCCCCGGTTCGGGGCGCAGCGCGAGCAGTCTCGCGCTCATCCTGCGGCGCGGAAATGCGGGGCGATGCCGGGGGTGGCGCGGGCGAGCAGGTCGGCCGCGAGCGCGCGCACCGCATCGCGGTCGCCGGGCGCGAAATTGGCCGCACCCTCGATCCGCTCGGCCCCGTCGGGGCTGAACAGCGCGGCGCGCATGGCGAGGCGCTCGCCCTCGTTCACGCACAGCACCGCGACCGGCGAGTGGCAGGTGCCGCCCAGTTCGGCCAGCAATTCGCGTTCCGCTTCCAGCTCGGCGCGGGTCGGGGCATGGTCGATCGCGGCGAGCAGCGCGGTGGTCGCCGCATCGTCGGCGCGGCATTCGATCGCGATGACGCCCTGTGCGGCCGCGGGAATCCATTCGTCCTGCTCCAGCGGGTGCCCGACGCCGCCCTGTTCGAGCCGCTCCAGCCCCGCTGCGGCGAGGAAGGTGACGTCGGCCTCGCCCGCCTGCAGCTTGGCGAGCCGCGTCGCGACATTGCCGCGGAAGGTCACCACCCGGCAATCGGGTCGCAAGTTGAGAAGCTGCGCGGCGCGGCGCGGCGCGCTGGTGCCGACGACCGCGCCCTGCGGAATGGCCGCGATGCTCGTCGCCCCCACGAGGCAATCGCGCCGGTCGGCCCTCGGCAGGAAGGCGGGGAAGTGAAACTCGGGCGGGCGGATCGTCTCGACGTCCTTGGCCGAATGCACCGAGAAATCGATGCGCCCCTCACCCAGCCACTGGTCCAGCTCCTTGGTCCACAGCGCCTTGCCGCCGATCTCGGCGAGCGGGCGGTCGAGCACCTTGTCGCCGCTGGCGAGCACCGGGACGATCTCCACCGCCTCCGCCGGCCAGCCGTGGGCCGCGCACAGCCGCGCACTGGTCTCGAAGGCCTGCGCCATCGCCAGCGGGGAATTGCGGGTGCCGAGGCGGAGCCTGGCTTCGGGCTGCGGCGTGCTTGAGGATGCTTCGTTCATGGCCACGCTTGCCCTAGCGGTCATACAGACTAGATGGAAGCCGGATGGGATCGCTAACGCACACCTCTGAAGCCCCGCTCGTTCTGGGCATCGAATCGAGCTGCGACGAGACCGCCGTGGCGCTGGTGCGCGGCGACCGGACGGTGATCGCGCAGGCGATCGCCAGCCAGGAGGCCGAACACGCGCCCTATGGCGGGGTCGTGCCCGAAATCGCCGCGCGCGCGCATGCCGAACGGCTCGCACCGATGCTGGAGAAGGTGATGGGCGAGGCGGGCGTCGGTCTTGCCGATCTCGACGCCATCGCCGCCACCGCGGGACCGGGGCTGATCGGCGGGGTCATGGTGGGCCTCGTCAGCGCCAAGGCGCTGACGATGGCGGCGGACAAGCCGCTGATCGCGGTCAACCACCTCGAAGGCCACGCCCTCTCGCCGCGCCTCGCCGATGCTGAGCTCGCCTTCCCCTACCTGTTGCTGCTGGTCTCGGGCGGGCATTGCCAGATCCTCGCGGTCGACGGCGTGGGGCGCTACCGCCGCCTTGCCACCACCATCGACGACGCGCTGGGTGAGGCGTTCGACAAGACCGCCAAGCTGCTCGGGCTCGGCTATCCCGGCGGCCCCGCGGTCGAGCGGCTGGCGCTGGCGGGCAACCCTCGCGCCGTGCCCCTGCCCCGCCCGCTCAAGGGTTCGGCCGAGCCGCATTTCTCCTTCGCCGGATTGAAAAGCGCGGTGCTGCGCGCGGTGGAGAGCGGCGCGCACGAACCCGCCGACATCGCCGCGAGTTTCCAGCAGGCGGCGGTGGAGTGCCTTACCGACCGGCTCGGCCGCGCCCTTGCGAATGCCGGCCCCTTTCCCGCGCTGGTCGTCGCGGGGGGCGTCGCGGCCAACAAAACGGTGCGCGGTGTCCTCGAACTGCTCGCGGACAAGCATGGGATGCGCTTCACAGCTCCGCCGCTCGCCCTGTGCACCGACAATGCCGCGATGATCGCCTGGGCAGGGCTCGAACGCCTCGCGCAGGAAGGCGCGGGCTTCGCCGGCGACCCGCTCGACTTCGTCGCGCGCCCGCGCTGGCCGCTCGACCCCGCCGCCGAGGCGGTGCGCGGGGCGGGAGTGAAGGCATGACGTCGCATTCGGCCATCGGCGTCATCGGGGCAGGCGCCTGGGGCACCGCGCTCGCGCAGATGCTCGCCAGCGACGGGCGCGAGGTGCTGCTGTGGGCCTATGAGCCGGAGGTCGTCGCCGCGATCAATGCCGAACATCGCAACCCGCTCTACCTGCCGTCCGCCGAGCTTGCGCCGACGATCCGCGCGACCGGCGATCTTGCGGACTTCGCGCCTTGCGAGATCGCGCTGGTCGTCACGCCAGCGCAGGTGCTGGGGAAGGTGCTGGCGGGCCTCGCGCGCCACCCGCGCGACCTGGTGCTGTGCTCCAAGGGCATCGAGGCGGGGACCGGCAGGTTGATGAACGACGTCGCGCGCGAAGCCTCGCCCGGCAGCGCCATCGCGGTGCTGTCCGGCCCAACCTTCGCGCACGAGGTCGCCGCGGGGCTTCCCACCGCGGTCACCCTCGCCTGCGGGGGCGGCGAGGCGCAGTGGGAACGGCTCGCCCCGGCCATCGCGCGGCCCGCCTTCCGGCCCTATTACTCCGACGATGTCACCGGCGCGGAGATCGGCGGCGCGGTCAAGAACGTGCTCGCGATCGCCTGCGGGGTGGTCGAGGGTCTGGCGCTCGGCCAGAACGCGCGCGCGGCGCTGATTGCGAGGGGCTATGCCGAGATGCTGCGCTTCGGCGAGGCGCTCGGCGCGCGGGCGGAGACGCTCGCGGGCCTGTGCGGTCTCGGCGATCTGGTGCTGACCTGCTCGTCCACATCGAGCCGCAATTTCTCGCTCGGAAAGGCGCTTGGCGAGGGCGCGCCTGCCGCCGGCCTGATGGCCGACCGCCGCACCGTAGCGGAGGGCGCGCACACCGCCCCGGTGCTCGCCGCGCTCGCCGCCCAGCGCGGCATCGCCATGCCGATCGTCGACGCGGTGAACGCCATCCTCGCCGGCGAAAGCGCGGGCGAAGTGGTGACCGCCCTGCTTGCGCGGCCGCTGCGCGCCGAGCGGGAAAACCCGGACAGAGAGCCGGACGCGTGAGCCTTCCCCCCACCCACATCCCCGCCGCGCCCGCACCCGCCCCGGAAAAGGGCGGCGACGATCTCGCCACGCTGGCCAAGGGCGGGCGCACCAACACCATGGGCTTCGTGGTGCGGCTGGTCGCTCGCATCCCCTTCCTCGTCATCGCCACCCGCCTCTACGGCGCGGAGGCGCTGGGGCGCTTCGCCTCGGCGCTGGTGCTGATCGAGATCGTCGCGCTGGTGTGCTCGCTGGGCGAGAAGCGCGGGCTGGCGCAGCGCCTCTCCGAAGGCGCGGGCGAGAACCGCGCGGCGGAAACCAACCTCGTCTACGACGGCATCCTGCTTGCGCTCGGCTATTCGGCCATCGCCGCCGCGGTGCTGCTGGTGTTCCCCGAGCCGATGTTCCCCAACGGGATGAACGCGCCGCTCGACCTGTGGCTGGTGGCGACGATCCCGGCCTTCGCGGTCACCGAGATCCTGCTCGCGGCGCAGGCCTACCGCTTCGACATCGCCACCACGGTGCGCGCGCGGGCGGTGGTCGAGCCGTGGACGATCTCGATCGCGGCAGGGGTGTTCTTCTTCATTCCCTCGACCCGCGATGCGGGGCTGGCGCTCGCCTTCATCGCCTCGATCTATGCCGGGCTGCTGACCGCGTTGTGGCCGTTCCTCAAGACCTACGGGCTGCCGCAGGGCTGGCGGATCGAGGCGCGCGCGATGCTGAAGATGTCGACCCGCGCCTTTCCCCTGGTCGGGGCGGACGCGATCGAGCGCGGCACCCGGCTGCTCGACATCTTCATCCTCGGGTTGTTCGCCCCGCCCTCGGCGGTCGGCATCTACTACGCCGCGCAGCAGATCGCCTCGCTGCCGCAGAAATTGAAGACCAGCTTCGAGCCGATCCTCTCGCCGGTCATCACCAAGAACCTGCGCATCGGCAACATGGAGGCGATTGCAGCACAAGTGCGGCAGGTGGGGTTCTGGATCGTCGCGGTGCAGCTGGGCATCGCGCTGGTGCTGGGCGTTCCGGGCGAGGCGGTGATGGGCCTGTGGGGGCCGGACTATGTCGCGGGCACCGCCGCGCTCGCTTTCCTGCTCGCGGCCGAGGTGGTCGCCTCGATGGCGGTCGTCTCGGAAAGCGTGCTGGTCTACATCGCGAGGAAGCGCAACCTGGCGATCTCGGTCGGGATCATCGCCCTGCAGGCGGGGCTCACCGTGGCGCTGATCCTCGCCGCCAAGAAGGCAAGGCTCGGCGGCGGGTTCGAGGCCGCGGGCGCGGCGGGGGCGTTGATGGTGGCGCTCGCCACGTCAAGCCTCGTCAAGGCGCTGCTTTTGAAGCACCTGCTGGGCGCCCCGGTGTCGAACTGGCGCTGGCCGCTCGCCCATGCCGCGGCGGCGGCGGTGGTGGTCGGCTTCGCCTTCACCCTGCTGCCCGAATGGATCGAACTGGTTTTCGGCGTCCCGGCGGTGCTCGCCACCTATGGCGCGGTGATCTGGCGGCGCGGCTTCGACGAGGACGACAAGGTGCTGTTCCGCAAGAACGTCGTCCCGGCCGAAGACGCCTCGCCGCCCGCCTAGCACGTTCAGTCGCTATTCACGGCCCCGACCCGATCCTCGTCTGCATCTGAAAGATGTGGGGAGAACAAGGTGATGCGAGGGACCCGTCTGGTCGGAGCCGCGGCGATGTGCGCCGTTATCGCGGGCTGTGCCGCCAATGATGCCGAGAAACTGGCGCGTGCGCCCGAGGCACCTGCGGGGCCGGTCGCCGCCCCGCCTCCCCCTCCTCCGCCGCCCCCGCCGCCGCCGCCCGCGGCGATTTCGGTGACCGCACAGCGCCGGGCCGAGGCCGGCGCGGCCGACAGGGCCTATTTCGCCCCGCCGGTGATGGTAGCGACCGATCCGGGCCGCGAGAAATACGAGGGCGCCGAAGTCTCGCCGGTCAAGCTGGTCGCCGCCGAGCCTGTCTCCACCTTCTCGGTCGATGTCGACACCGGTGCCTATGCCAACACCCGGCGCTTCCTCACGCAGGGCAGCCTGCCCCCGCAGGATGCGGTGCGCACCGAGGAGATGATCAACTATTTCCGCTACGACTATCCCAAGCCGAAAGATCGCGAGCAACCCTTCACGGTGACCACCGATGTCGCGAAGACGCCGTGGAACGACAACACTTACCTGATGCGCATCGGGTTGCGCGGCTACGACATCGACGCCGCCGAGCGGCCGCCCGCCAATCTCGTCTTCCTGATGGACGTCTCGGGCTCGATGAACAGCCCCGACAAGCTGCCGCTGGTCAAGACCGCGCTTGCCGGGCTGGCGGGCGAACTGAGCCCCAAGGACAAGGTGTCGATCGTGGTCTATGCGGGGGCTGCGGGCATGGTGCTCGAACCCACCAGCGACACCGCGAAGATCAGGCGTGCGCTGGAAAGCCTCTCGGCCGGGGGATCGACCGCGGGGGGCGCAGGGATCGAACTCGCCTACCGCATCGCGGAGGACAATTTCGTGCGTGGCGGGGTCAACCGAGTGATCCTCGCCACCGACGGCGATTTCAACGTCGGCGTCTCGGACACCAAAGCGCTGATCGAACTGGTCGAGGCCAAGCGCGACAAGGGCATCACGCTGACCACGTTGGGCTTCGGCCAGGGCAATTACAACGAGGCGATGATGGAGCAGATCGCCGATCACGGGAACGGCAACTACGCCTATATCGACTCCGCTCTGGAAGCGAAGAAGGTGCTCGGGGAGGAAATGAGCTCCACCCTCTTCACCATCGCCAAGGACGTGAAGATCCAGGTCGAATTCAACCCCGCCGTCATCAGCCAGTATCGCCTCGTGGGCTACGAAAACCGGGCGCTGCGCGAGGAGGATTTCGACAACGACCGCGTGGACGCGGGCGACATCGGCGCGGGGCATCAGGTGACCGCGATCTACGAGGTGGTGCCGGTGGGCGGCAAGGGCTGGATCGCCCCCAGACGATACGAGGACCGCCCCGCCGAGGCCGCACGCGCCAAGCTTGCCGAGGCGGCGATGGTCAAGCTGCGCTACAAGCTGCCGGATGGCGACACCTCGAAGCTGATCGAGCAGCCGGTCGCCTCCGCTGCGCTCAAGACCGCCAGCGCCCCGCGCGGCGATTTCGCCTTCGCCGCCGCGGTCGCCGCCTTCGGCCAGGTGCTGCGCGGCGACGAGATGATGATGGGCTTCGGCTTCGCGGACATCGGGCGGCTCGCAGGGCAGCAGGACAATTTCTGGCGGCAGGAGTTCCTGCGCCTCAACGAACTCGCCGGCAGCATGAAGGGCGGCTGACGCCTGCATTCCCACATGGGACTTGGGCAGAGGCGGGCGGGGCTGCTAAGGGCGGCCCCGCCCCGTCGATTCTGCGCTGGAGAGTTTCCGTGACCGCCGATTTCACTGCCTATCTGCCGCTCGTCCTGATCGGCCTTCTGGTGATCGCCCTCGTCGTGTGGGCGCTCGCCCGCTCCAACCGCAAGGCGCGGATCGTGAAGGACGACGGCGCGCCGGCGATCGGCCGCGACGTGCTCGACGAGGGCGCCGAGCGCGCGCAGCGCAACCAGGCGCTGATCGATGCGCCGCGCGGCGTGGATATCGTGCAGGGCGACACCTCGGCCGCGGCCAACACCCAGGCGGTTGCCGCCGCGCCGCTCGGCACGGATTCCGAGGCAGGCCCCGCCGTTGCGCCCGAGGACGTGCCCGCCGCTCCGCCCGCGCCTGCCCCCACCCCCGCCCCGGCCCCGGCAGCAACCCCGGCAGCTTCCAGCGGGGACGATCTCACCCGCATCAAGGGGATCGGCCCCAAACTGGTGGCACTTCTGGGTGAGCTCGGGGTGACCTCCTTCGCGCAGATCGCGGCGTGGAGCGATGCCGACATCCAGCGCATCGACGGCCAGCTCGGACGCTTCTCGGGCCGCATCCAGCGCGACCAGTGGATCGCCCAGGCACGGCTGCTCGCGGAAGGCGACGAGGCGGGTTTCGCCGAACGTTTCGGCAAGAACGGATAAGATTCGCACGCGGCTTACGTCCAAACCGTGTTACACTCCCACCAATCAGGGGAGTCGTGCAACGAAGGAGAGGACGGATGGCCTTGCGCATTCTAGTGGCCGAAGACGAGTACATCACCGCCTTCGACCTGTGCGACACCTTCGAAGAGGCCGGCTACGAGGTCGAGGGTCCGCATGCCGGGATCTCCTCGGCGATGCTCGCCTGCCAGAAGGAGAAGCCCGACCTCGCGATCCTCGACATCGAGCTGGTCGACGGACTGACCTACGAACTTGCGCAGAAGCTTCTCGACGATGATGTGCCGGTGATCCTGCATTCCGAACTCGCGGAGCGCGAGGAACTGGCCGCGCGTTTCCCGCGGGCGACCGCGCTGGCCAAGCCCTGCCCCCCCGCCCAGTTGCTCGACGCGGTGGGACGGGTGCTTTCGACCTGCTGAAAAGCCGCACGGGTCGCCCCGCTTGGCGCCCGCGCCCCCTTGCCCCGCCGGGTCTCCTCTGCGAAGGCGGGGCAAAGGACATAAGGCAGGAGCAAGGCCATGCACGGCACCCCGGCACCCAAGAGCGGCATCGCCCCGTTCAACTGGGAAGACCCCTTCGATCTCGACAGCCAGCTGACCGAGGAAGAGCGGATGATCCGCGACGCGGCGAAAGGCTTCGCGCAAGGCGAATTGCAGCCGCGCGTCATCGACGCCTTCCGCGAGGAGGTCGACGCGCCCGAACTCTTCCCGCTGATGGGCCAGGCCGGGCTCCTCGGCGCGACCATCCCGGAAGAATTCGGCGGCGCTGGCGCGAGCTATGTCGCCTATGGCCTCATCGCGCGCGAGATCGAGCGGGTGGATTCGGGCTACCGCTCGATGGCGAGCGTGCAGTCGAGCCTCGTGATGCACCCGATCTACGCCTACGGGTCGGACGAACAGCGCCGCAAGTATCTCCCCGGCCTCGCCAGGGGCGAGCTGATCGGCTGCTTCGGCCTCACCGAACCCGATGCCGGCTCCGACCCCGCAGGCATGAAGACCCACGCCAAGAAGGACGGCGACGACTACGTCATCTCGGGCAGCAAGACCTGGATTTCCAATTCGCCCTTCGCCGATGTCTTCGTGGTCTGGGCCAAGAGCGAGGCGCATGGCGGCGCGATCCGCGGCTTCGTGCTCGAAAAGGGCATGGCCGGGCTTTCCGCGCCCAAGATCAAGGGCAAGATTTCCCTGCGCGCCTCGACCACGGGCATGATCGTGATGGACGAGGTGCGCGTGCCCGCATCGGCGCTGCTGCCCGATGTCGAAGGGCTGAAGGGCCCCTTCGGCTGCCTCAACCGCGCGCGCTACGGCATTTCCTGGGGCGCGATGGGGGCGGCGGAGTTCTGCTTCCACGCCGCGCGCCAATACGGCCTCGACCGCAAGCAGTTCGGCCGCCCGCTCGCCGCGACCCAGCTGTTCCAGAAGAAGCTCGCCGACATGATGACCGACATCGCGCTGGGCCTGCAAGCGTCCTTGCGCGTCGGGCGGCTGATGGACGAGGGCCGCTTCGCGCCAGACATGATCTCGATCGTCAAGCGCAACAATGTCGGCAAGGCGCTCGATATTGCCCGCCAGGCCCGCGACATGCACGGCGGCAACGGCATTTCCGAGGAATATCAGGTGATCCGCCACGCGGTGAACCTCGAGACGGTCAACACCTACGAGGGCACGCATGATGTCCATGCGCTGATACTCGGCCGCGCCATCACCGGGATCGCCGCGTTTTGATGCGCCTGTTCGGCTACTTCCGCTCGTCGACCTCCTACCGGCTGCGCATCGCGCTCAACCTCAAGGGGCTGGCCTTCGAGAACGTGCCGGTGGACCTGCGCACCGGGGCGAACAAGGACCCGGCTTTCGTCAGCCGCAACCCCTTCGGATCGCTGCCGATGCTGGAGGTTGACGGCCACGACCGGGTGCAGTCGATGGCGCTGCTCGAATGGCTCGACGAGGCCTATCCGCTCTCGCCGCGTCTGCTGCCCGAGGGGGTGGAGGACCGCTACGTCGTGCGCGATCTCGCCTATGGCATCGCCACCGAGATCCACGCGGTCAACAACCTGCCGGTGCTCAAATATCTCAAGGACCCGCTGGGGCACGATCAGGACGCAATCGACACCTGGTATCGCCACTGGCTGAAGCGCACGCTCGACCCCGTGGAGGCGCGGCTGGCGCAGCTCGGGACGGGTGATTTCCTCCACGGCGATGCGCCCGGCCTGTTCGAGGTGGTGCTGATCCCGCAGCTCGCCAATGCGCGGCGCTTCGCCTACGACCTCACGCACGCGCCGCACATGACCCGCATCGAGGCCGCGTGCCTTGCGCTCCCCGCCTTCGTGGCGGCGCATCCCGACAACCAAGTGGACAGCCCGGAAAGGGGCCAGCAATGAAACTCGCAACCCTCGACAACGGCACGCGCGACGGCAAGCTGGTGGTGGTATCGAAGGACCTCACCCGCTGCTGCGCCGCCGGCTACATCGCCCCCACCCTGCAGGCCGCGCTCGACGACTGGGCGCGCATCGCACCCGAGCTCGAAGTCCTCGCCCGCGATGTCGAGCACGAGGCCGTGCCCTGCGAACGCTTTCACGAGCGGCAGGCGCACTCCCCCCTGCCGCGCGCCTATCAATGGGCCGATGGCAGCGCCTATATCAATCACGTGGAACTGGTCCGGCAGGCGCGCGGGGCCAAGGTGCCGGACAGCTTCTACCACGACCCGCTGATGTATCAGGGCGGCTCCGACACCTTCCTGCGCCCGCGTCAGGCGATCCCGCTCGCCGACCCCGCATGGGGCTGCGACATGGAGGGCGAGATCGCGGCAATCACCGACGACGTGCCGATGGGCGTTTCGGCGGAGGATGCGGCCAAGCACATCAAGCTGCTGATGCTGGTCAACGACGTTTCGCTGCGCGGCCTGATCCCCGCCGAACTCGAAAAGGGCTTCGGCTTCTTCCAGTCCAAGCCGGCAAGCGCCTTCTCGCCCGTCGCCGTGACGCCCGACGAGCTGGGCGAGGCCTGGGCCGACTGCCTCATCCACCTGCCGCTGATGGTCGACTACAACGGCGAGCCGTTCGGCCGCGCCAACGCGGGGCAGGATGCGACCTTCAACCTTGCGCAGCTGGTCGCGCACGCCGCCAAGACCCGCAACCTCGGCGCGGGCACGGTGATCGGCACCGGAACGATCTCGAACAAGGGCGCTGACGGCGGCCCGGGCAAGCCGGTGGCCGAAGGCGGCGCGGGCTATTCCTGCATCGCCGAAATCCGCATGATCGAAACGATCGCCGAGGGCGAAGCCAAGACCCCCTTCATGCGCGCCGGCGACACGGTGCGGATCGAGATGCGCGACGAACACAACCATTCGATCTTCGGCGCGATCGAGCAGGAGGTGGTCGCCGTCTAGAGCAGGCTTGCCGCGTTCTGGGGGCCGATTGGCGCCGCCTGGACCCCCGCTAGCCCCCCCTTTTCGGGATGTTTCACGTGAAACTTCCCCTGCGCCCGCAGCCGGGCGATCCACCAATCTCAAGGAGCACCCCCATGACCGCCTATCCCACCCTCAAGATGCTGATCGACGGACAGTGGATCGACACCGGCGAGGCCGGCACGATGGAGGTGGTGAATCCCGCCACCTGTGAGACCATCGGCCATTGCCCCAAGGCCAGCCCCGCGCAGCTCGACGCCGCCTTGAAAGCCGCGGGGGACGCCTTCGAAACCTGGGGCAGGACCCCCGGGGCGGAACGCCATGCGATCCTGCGCCGCGCCGCCGACCTGCTGCGGGAGCGCGCCCCCGCCATCGCCGCGGTCATCACCGCCGAGATGGGCAAGCCCAAGGCGCAGGGCCTCGGCGAAATCGCCGGATCGGCCGAGGTCATCGACTTCCTCGGCGAGGAGGCCAAGCGCCGCGGCGGTCGGCTGATCCCGCCGCGCGGCTCCAGCCTGATCGCGCAGATGGTGACCCACGAGCCGGTCGGGCCAAGCGTGCTGCTCACCCCCTGGAACTTCCCGGTGAACCTGCCTGCCAAGAAGATCGCCGGCGCGCTGGCGGCGGGCTGCACCGCGATCCTGAAACCCGCCGAGAACACCCCTGCCGCCGCGCAGATGCTGGTTGAATGCTTCGTCGATGCAGGGGTGCCCAAAGGCGTGCTGAACCTTGTCTACGGCGATCCGGGCCCGATCTCCGAACACCTCATCGCCTCGCCCGTGACGCGCAAGGTCAGCTTCACCGGCTCGACCGCGGTGGGCAAGCAGCTGGGCGCCCTCGCGGCGAGCCACATGAAGCGCTTCACCCCGGAGCTGGGCGGCCATGCCCCGGTGATCGTCAGCCGCCACGCCGATCTCGAGCGTGCGGTGGCGGCCTGCGCTTCGACCAAGTTCCGCAATGCCGGGCAGGTCTGCGTCTCGCCCACCCGTTTCCTCGTCGACCGGGCGATCTACGACAGGTTCGTCGCCGAATTCGCCGAGCGTGCGGGCAAGCTCAAGGTCGGCGATCCGGGCGCGGACGAGAGCGTCGAGATGGGCCCGCTCGCCCACGGCCGCCGCATCGCCGCGATGGAGGCGGTGGTGGCGGACGCCGGGGGCAATCGCGGCGAAGTGGTCACCGGCGGTGCGGCAATCCCCGGCAAGGGCTTCTTCTTCCAGCCCACCGTGATCGCCAATCCCGCCCCCGACAGCCGCTTCATGACCGAGGAGCCCTTCGGCCCCGTGGCGGGGATCGTCCCCTATGACGACATCGCCGACGCGGTGAAGATCGCCAACAGCCTGCGCTACGGCCTTGCCGCCTATGCCTTCTCGGGCGATCTCGACGAGGCGCATTACCTCGGCCGGGCGCTGCGCGCCGGGATGGTCGGGATCAACCAGCTGATCGTGGCCTCGCCCGAAACCCCCTTCGGCGGGATCGGCGATTCGGGCTTCGGATCGGAAGGCGGCGAGGAAGGCTATCTCGCCTTCACCGACACCAAGCTGGTGATGATGGCGAAGTCGGGCGGCTAGGCGATTAGACGGGCGATCCGGCTGAGCAGCGTGGCGCCGCTGTCCATCGGCTGGATGCGCCCGTATTGCGCACGCCGGGAAAGTTCGTCTTGGAGCCGCACGGTGCGGTTCATCGGATCCGGTCCGCTGGACCAGATGGTCGGTTTTGCCATGTCGCGTCCCCGATTCTTGCGGATCGTTGCAAGGGTCAGGTTAACAGCGAAACTGTGGAAAAAGTATGAAGAAGATGGTTAACGGTCTTGCACAGGGCACGGCTCACCGATCGGTGCGCCGTGCGCCTGCGGCCCGCACGTCGGCGAGGGTCGGATAACCGTTAACGGCCATCAGCAGGTCGGCCTCGGCAAGGATCGATCTTAACACCCAGGCCGCGCCTTCGGCTCCGCCCAGCGCGAGTCCATAGGTATAGGGCCGCCCGACGCCCACCGCCCGCGCGCCCAGCGCCAGCGCCTTGACCGCGTCGGTGCCCGATCGCACCCCGCTGTCGAACAGCACCGGCGTCTCGCCCGCTGCCTTCACCACCTCCTCCAGCAGGTCGATGGTGGCGATCCCGCCATTGGCCTGCCGCCCGCCGTGGTTCGAGCAATAGACCGCGTCCGCTCCATGGTCGACCGCGCGGCGCGCGTCGTCGGGGTGGCAGATGCCCTTGAGGACGATGGGCAGCTTCGTCACCGACTTGAACCACGCCATGTCCTCCCAGGTCAGCACCTGCCCGAAGGTCGCCGCCCAGGTGAAAATCGCCGCCTGCGGGTCCTCCTCGGGGGGCTTGGCGAGCAGCGAGCGGAAGACGGGGTCGGTGAAGTAGTTCTGCAGGACCTTCCCGCGCAGCTGCGGGAAGTTCGAGGCGTTGAGATCGCGCGGCCGCCAGCCGGTCACCCAGGTGTCGAGCGTCACCACCAGCGCCTTGTAGCCCGCATCCTCCGCCCGGCGAATGAGGCTTTCCGCCAGTTCGCGATTCCTCGGGGTGTAGAGCTGGAACCAGGCGGGCGTGTCCCCGCAGGCGGCCTTCACCTCCTCCAGCGGATCGTTCGCCAGCGTCGAGGCGCAGAACGGCACCCCCGTCAGCGCCGAGGCACGCGCGGCGGCCATGTCGCCGTGGCGGTCCTGCGAGGCCTCGCCGTTGAGGCCGATGGGCGCCATGAAGAGCGGGGTGGGATAGGTGTGGCCGAACAGCTCGATCGACAGGTCGCGCTCCGAACAATCGACCATCATGCGCGGCACCATGCCCCAGTGGTGGAAGGCGGCGGCGTTCTGGTCCTGGGTGTGCTCGTCCCCGCAGCCGCCCGCGACATAGTTGGTCAGGCTCGGCCCCAGCGCCTCGTGCCCGCGCTTTTCGAGGGTGGCAAAATCGACCGGGAAGGTGGGCAGGATGCCTTTCAGTCCGGCATTGTAGATCTCGTTCTGCATCGCGCCGAAATAGGTCATGGCGGCTGTTCTCTCCCATTCGTGTTTGACAGGGAGATCAGCCGATGACGCGGCGCGGGGCAAGCGCTTTTCTAGGCGAACAGGCGCTGCAGGCGGGGACGGACCCGCAGGAAGCGCACGTAGCCCGCCTCGAGCAGGCGCTCCGCCGGCTTCCAGCGCGCCGCAAGGCCCAGCGGGCGCAGCAGCGGGATCGCGCGCCACATCGCCGCGAAGGCGGCCGCGCCATCGAGGATGACGCCGTCCTCTGCGGCATGGAAGCGGGCGAGCAACTCTGCGCGGTCAACGGGACAGGAAGGGTCGGTGCCTTCGGCAACGTCGATGAGGGCAATCCGCCCGCGCCGGTCCAATCGCCGCATCAGCGCGATCTCGCGCAGGCACAGCGGGCAGGCGCCGTCATACCAGACCTTCACTCGGCGATCCGCCATCAGGGCGCGATCCAAAGGCGGATGATGTAGGCGACCACCCCGAGCGCCGCGACGCTCGCCGCCCAAATGCCGACGAACCATGCGAGCCGCTGCCACAAAGGGCGCTCGGGCGGAGGTTCCGGCGGCGCCAGCATTATGTTTGCCCTATCGCTTCGCTGCTTGAGGGCATCAGTGATACCCCTCGTGCCCCACCTTGCCGCGGAACACCCAGTACGCCCATGCGGTGTAGGCGATGATCAGCGGCATCGTCAGCGCGACCCCGACCAGCATGAAGACCTGGCTGCGCTCCGGCGCGGCGGCGTCCCAGATGGTGAGGCCGGGCGGCACGACATAGGGCCAGATCGTCACCCCCAGCCCGCTCATCCCGAGGAAGAACAGCGCGATGGCGAGCCAGAAGGGCTTGGAATTGCGGTCGCGGGTGATCGCCCGCAGCATCGAGACCGCGATCACCGCGGTGACGATCGGCACCGGCGCGACCCAATAGACCTCCGGCGCCGAGAGCCAGCGGCTCGCGTAATCGGCGTTGAGCGTGACGTTGTAGAGGCTGACCCCGCCCATCAGCACGATGGTGGCGATCGCGGCGCGCACCGCCAGCTTGCGTGCGTGGGCCTGCTCCTCGCCGTCGAGCTTCCACACCAGCCAGGTGCTGCCCAGCAGCGCGTAGCCCGCGACCGTGCCGAGGCCGGTCAGCAGCGTGTAGGGGGTGAGCCAGTCCCACCAGCTGCCCGCATAGGCGCGGTCCACCACGTCGATGCCCTGCAGCAGCGCGCCCAAGGTCATGCCCTGCGCCAGCGCGGCAACCAGCGAGCCGATCGTGAAGGCCGCGTCCCAGAAGGCGCGGTGCGCCGGGTCGCGCCAGCGATATTCGAACGCCACACCGCGGAACACCAGCCCCAGCAGCATCGCGATGATCAACGGATAGGTCGCAGGCAGGATCACCGCATAGGCGAGCGGGAAGGCGGCGAACAGCCCGCCCCCGCCCAGCACCAGCCAGGTTTCGTTCCCGTCCCACACCGGCGCGATAGAGTTCATCGCCCGGTCGCGCTCGCGCCCGACGTGGAAGGTCGGGAACAGGATGCCGATGCCGAGATCGAAGCCGTCCATCACCACATAGGCGAACACCGCGAAGGCGATGATGAAGGCCCAGACGGTGGTAAGATCGACGCTCATCACGCGTCCTCCCGCGCGCCCTGGCGGTCGCCCGGCAGGGTGTCCTCCCCGCCCGGGTTCTGGGTCGGGCCCGGGGTGATCCCGGCGGTGCGGATCGGGCCGGTGTCGCCGCGCTTGACCCCGACCTCGCCGGCGTGCGGCGGCTTGCCCATCAGCTTGAGGATATAGAGCACCCCGATGCCGAACACGGTGAAATAGACCAGCACGAAGGCGAGCAGCGAGGCCGCCACCGCGGGCGCATCGAGCGGGCTTGCCGCATCGGCGGTGCGCAGCATCCCGTAGACCACGAAAGGCTGGCGGCCGACCTCGGTGGTGATCCACCCGGCGAGAACCGCGGCAAAGCCCGCAGGCCCCATCATTACCGCCGCGCGGTGCAGCCACGGCATCTCGTAGAGCCGCCCGCGCAGCCGCCCCCACAGGCTCCACAGCCCGATGCCGAGCATCGCGAAGCCGAGGCCGACCATCACCCGGAAGCTCCAGAACACCACCGGCACGGGCGGCTCCTCGTCATCGGGGATGGTGTCGAGCCCGGCGAGCGGGGCGTTCGGATCGTGCTTGAGGATCAGCGAGGAGAGCTTGGGGATCTCGATCGCATAGCGCACCGTCTTCGCCTCGCTGTCGGGAATGCCGAACAGGATCATCGGCGCGCCGTCGGGGTGCGACTGGTAGTGCCCCTCCATCGCCATGACCTTCTGCGGCTGGTGCTCGAGCGTGTTGAGCCCGTGGGCATCGCCCGCCGCGATCTGCAGCGGGGTGACGATCGTCGCCATCCACATCGCCATCGAGAACATCTTGCGCGCGTGCGGGTTGGCCTTGTCCTTGAGCAGGTGCCACGCCCCCACCCCGCCGACCACGAAGGCGGTGGTGAGATAGGCCGCCATCACTGTGTGGACGAGGCGGTAGGGGAAGCTCGGGTTGAAGATGATCTCCAGCCAGTTTTCGCCGGGCATGAACTGGCCGTTGGGGCCGATGAAATAGCCCTGCGGCGTCTGCATCCAGCTGTTGACCGAGAGGATCCAGAAGGCCGAAACGAAGGTGCCCAGCGCCACCATCAGGGTCGCCGCGAAGTGCAGCCGCTTTCCGACCTTCTGCATCCCGAACAGCATCACGCCAAGAAACCCCGCCTCGAGGAAGAAGGCGGTCAGCACCTCGTAGGCCATCAGCGGGCCGATGACGGGCCCGGCCCTGTCGGAGAACACCGCCCAGTTGGTGCCGAACTGGTAGGACATGACGATGCCCGAGACGACGCCCATCGCGAAGGCGATCGCGAAAATCTTCAGCCAGTACTTGAAGAGGTCGAGATAGACCGGCTTGCCGGTCTTCAGCCACAGCCCTTCGAGCACCGCGAGATAGCTCGCCAGCCCGATCGAGAAGGCGGGAAAGAAGAAGTGGAAGCTGACCGTGAAGGCGAACTGCATCCGCGCGAGCAGCAGGGCGTCGAGGTTTTCCAACATGGTGATGAGCTAATCCCTTGCCGCTGCCGATCAATTGCAAACGCTGCACCGGATATACGCTTCGCTGCCGAAAGGGTTGCACCGCCGGACGGGGGGATGTCCGGCGGTGCACAGGGAGGTCGCAGCGCCGGGGCGACCGCGACCGGTGGCAGATGTGCCGCGAGGATGGTGCGAAGGCCGGGGCAGTCGCCCGTGCCGGCGCGTCACCCCCACAGCGCCAGCCCGCTCTTGCAGAGCATGTAGAAGGCGACCACGAAGATCAGCAGCGCAAATACGGTCTTGAGCTGCCCGCCCGCCGAAAGCCGGTGCGACAGCCGCGTGCCGGCAACCCCCCCCGCCACGCCTCCGGCGATGAACACCCCGGCGAGCAGCCAGTCGACCAGCCCCGACAGCGCGTAATTGCCCGCGGTGGTGAGGCCGAAGGCGGTGACCGCCACCAGGCTGGTGCCGACCGCGTTGATCATCATCATGTCGGTCGAGGCGATCAGCCCCGGCACGATCAGGAACCCCCCGCCGATCCCGAAGAAGCCGCTGAAAGCGCCGGTGCCGAGACCATAGGCGATCAGCCGCGGGGCATTCTCTCGGTTCAGCCGGACATGGGGGTTGCCGCTCGCCTTGCGGGTGCGCAGCATCAGCGCGCCGACCACCAGCATCAGCAGCGCGAACAGGAACAGCAGCTTCTGCCCGTCGAAGCTCTTGCCCAGCGTCGATCCGGCGAAGGCGCCGAGCACTCCGAACGCGGCATAGGTCAGCCCGCAGCGCCAGCGCACATCGCCTGCCCGCGCGTGCTGGGCAAGGCCGGTGGCGGCATTGGCGGCCACCGCCAGCGCGCTGGTGCCGATCGCCACGTGGGGGCTTTTCACCCCCACGAGATAGACCATCAGGGGCACGGCGAGGATCGACCCGCCGCCGCCGACCAGCCCCAGCGCAAACCCGACAAGCACGCCGGACAATCCGCCCAGTGCGAGGTGCAGCGTATCGATCACCGGCTGGTTGCCTCCTACTCGCCAGCCGCCAGCCGCTCGGCGAGCGGCGAGAGGTCGTATCCGGCGGCCTTGGCATTGGCGATCCGGTCCGCGGCACTCAGACCGCGCACGTTGGCGAGCGCATCGAGCGTGGCGGCACGGGTCCCGGTGCGGCAATAGGCGAGCACCTTGCCCTGCGTGCCGCGGCGGATCGCGGCGAAGGCGGCGACCGCGGCGGGTGGATAGACTCCGCCCGTCACCGGGATGTGATGGAAGGCAAGCCCTTCCTCCTGCGCGGCACGGCGCATCGCTTCGAGCGGGGGCTGGCCCGGCTCCTCGCCGTCGGGGCGGTTGCAGATCACCGCGGCGAAACCCTTGTCCGCAAGGCCGGCGAGGTCCTCGGGTTGCATCTGCGGAGCGACCGCCAGGGTCGCGTCGATCGGGCGCAGTTCCACTACCTGTCTCCTTCCACCAGCCGCACCAGCACCATGCCGGCGAGCATCGCCGCGACGAACAGCGCCGCCGCGCCGGGCCGGATCGCGAGCGAGGCAAATCCCGGCCCGGGGCACAATCCGGCAATCCCCCAGCCCACCCCGAACAGCGCCGACCCGCCGACGAGGCGCAGCGTGATGTCGCTGCGGTCGGGAAGCGCGAAGCTGCCCGCGAAGACCGGCCGCGCCATGCGCCGCTGCACGATCCAGGCAATCGCCATCACCAGCACCGCCCCGCCCATCACGAAGGCGAGCGTCGGGTCCCACGCGCCGAACAGGTCGAGAAAGCCGCGCACCCGCGCCGGGTCGGTCATCCCACCGAGCGCAAGTCCGGCTCCGAACAGCGTGCCCGAAACGAGTGGCACGAGACCTTCGCGGTTCATGGCAGCACCTCCAGCCCCAGCGCGTTCATCGCCGCGACGGTGGCGATGCCGCTCGCCATGAAGCTGGCGGTGGCGACCAGCGAGCGCTGCGACAGGCGGCTCATCCCGCACACCCCGTGCCCGCTGGTGCAGCCCGATCCCAGCCGCGTGCCGATCCCGACGAGGAAGCCGGCAACCAGCAACGGCACGGCTCCCGCCAAGGCCGGCGCGGCGGCGCCCGTTAGCCCGGCGACGATCACCGCGCCAAGCGGAAGGCCGACGAGGAAAGCGAAGGCCTGCCCGCGCGGCAGCGAGCTCGACGCGATCCCGAAGGAACGCGCGGCGATGCCGGAAACCCCTGCGATCCGCCCCGCGCCAAGCAGCATCAGCGCCGCCGCGAGGCCGATCAGCACGCCGCCCGCGAGACCCGCCAGCGGGGCGGCATCGGGAAAGCCCGGCAGGATCATACCGCGTTGACCGGCAGCTTGAGATAGGTGACGCCGTTGTCGTCGGCGGGCGGCAGGTGCCCGGCGCGCATGTTGACCTGCACGCTCGGCAGGATCAGCCGCGGCATGTCGAGCGTCGCGTCACGCGCCTCGCGCATTGCCACGAAGTCGTCTTCGGTGATGCCGTCATTGGCGTGGATATTGCCCTCCCGCTCGGCCGCGACGGTGGTCTCCCAGACATACTGGCTGCGGCCCTTGGGCAGGTAGTCATGGCACATGAACAGCCGCGTTGCGCCGGGCAGCGACAAAATGCGCCGCAGCGAGCGGAACAGCTGCCGCGCGTCCCCGCCGGGGAAGTCGGCGCGGGCGGTGCCGTAATCGGGCATGAACATGGTGTCGCCCACGAACACCGCCTCGCCCACCACATAGGCGATGCAGGCCGGCGTGTGGCCGGGGACGTGGAGCACGGTGACAGGCAGGTTGCCGATCGCGAAGGTGTCGCCATCGGCGAACAGCGCATCGAACTGCGACCCGTCGCGGGCGAACTCGGAACCGGCGTTGAACAGCTTGCCGAACACCTGCTGCACCGCGGTGATCCGCTCGCCGATCGCGATCTGGCCGCCGAGCTTCCCTTGGAGATAGGGTGCGGCGGAGAGGTGGTCGGCGTGGGCGTGGGTTTCGAGCAGCCAAGTCACTTTCAGATTATGCGAAGTGACATGGGCGATCACCGCGTCGGCCGAGATCGTCGATGTGCGCCCCGAAGCAGGGTCGAAGTCGAGCACCGAGTCGATGATCGCCGCCTCGCGGGTTGCCGGGTCGTGCACGACGTAGGTGACGGTGAAGGTGGCGGGGTCGAAGAACCCGGCGACCTCGGGACGCAACGCCGCATCACCCAGCGCGCGCTCGACCTGCGCGGTGGCGGCGGCAAGGGGCGAATCGATATCATTCACGACGTTTCTCCAATTCGATTACATAAATTGTGTATATGTCTTGCAATGGCGGTGTCAAGTGTTATGAGGGTCCAATGGACCCGAACGGCACCCCACCCCCACCCTGCGCCGGCCTCAGGATCGGCGACCACGCCCCCGACTTCGAGGCGCGCTCGACCCTCGGCCCGGTGCGTCTCTCGGCCTTCCGCAAGCGCTGGCTGGTGCTGTTCTCGCACCCGGCCGACTTCACCCCCGTGTGCACGACCGAATTCGTCGCCCTCGCCCGCGAGGCCGAGGCCTTCGCAAAACGCGGCTGCGCGCTGATGGCGCTCTCGGTCGACAGCCTGTTCTCGCACTTCGCCTGGCTCAGGATGATCCGCGACCGCTTCGGCGTGGAGGTGCGCTTTCCCATCGTCGAAGACCCGACGCTGGTGATCGGCCGCGCCTTCGGGATGGTCTCGGACAAGGACAATGACAGCGCCACGGTGCGCACCACCTTCTTCATCGACCCCCGGGGCGTGATCGGGGCGATGAACTGCTACCCGGCCAATCTCGGCCGCTCGGTGCCCGAGATGCTGCGCATCCTCGACGGGCTTCAGGCGATCGACGAAAGCCACGCGCTCGCACCCGCCAACTGGCAGCCGGGCGAGCCGCTGCTGTCGCCGCCGACGCAGGATCTCGACGCGGTCTACGGTGCCGAGGACCCGGCCGGCTGGTTCCTCAGCGAGCAGAAGGCGCGGCGCTGATGCAGGACGACGCGCTGATCGAGGCGCTAAAGGCGCTCGCCCACCCGCTGCGCTACCGCATCCTCGCCGCGCTTACCGCGGGCGAGCGCAATGTCGGGGAGATCGAGCAGGTCACCGGGATCGCCCAGCCCGGCCTCTCGCAGCAGCTCGGCGTGCTGCGCAAGGCGGGGCTGGTGGAGACGCGCAAGGAGGCCAAGCTGGTGTTCTATGCCGTCGCCGAAGGGCCGATGCGCGAACTCGTCGCCGCCGTCGCGGCGCTCGCCCCCGGCGGCAGCGCCCCGGCTCAAGCGCCGCGCACCCCGGCCCCCGGCGTCGCCAATTTCGCGCGGATGTCCTGACGCGCGGGCTCATTCGATGGGCCGGCGCGTGTCGAGCAGGTCCTTCTCCTTCTCGGGCGCGCTGCCGCGTTCCTCGCTGACCAGCTTCTCGATGGTGCGATCGGGCGCGGCGTGATCTTCGGCTTCGGGCGCGGCGCCAGCGACCGGCGAGCGCGGCGCGCTGTCCTCGCCGTCCTTCGCCGCCTGCCGGCGATCGTCGATGCGGATGCGGTAAATCGGTTCGGGCAGCTCGTAGCCCGCCTCCTCGACCGCGTGCTTGGTGGCCTGGATCGCGAGGCTGCGGCCCTTCAGGAAGTCGGTCTGGTCCTGGTCGACCCAGGCGTAGAAGCGCAGGATGATGCTCGATTCCCCCACGGTGTCGATCGCCGCGAAACTGCGCGGTTCCGCAAGCACGAAGGGCAGCGCCCGCAGCGCCTTCAGCCCGACCTCCATGGCGCCGAGCGGATCGTCATCCGAATCCACCCCGAGGGCGAAGTCGAACCGGCGCTGCGGATTGCGCGTGTAGTTGAGGATGTTCGCCTTGAAGACCGTCGCGTTGGGAATGCGCAGATGGTTGCCGTCGAGCGTCATCAGCACCGTCGCGCGCGAGGTCAGGCGCACCACCCGCCCCTCGCTGTCACCGATCTGGACGAGGTCGTTGGCACGGAACGGTTGGCGCAGGCTGAGCATCAGGCTCGAGACGTAGTTGTCGACCGTGTCGCGCACCGCGAAGCCCAATGCGATGCCGATCACCCCCGCCCCGCCGAGCACCAGCCCGAGCAGCGCGGTCGCATCGAGGATTTGCAAGGCCAGCACCAGCGCCGCGATTACCGCCGCCACCCGCACCGCCCCGGCGACGAGTTCGGCAAGGAAGGTGTTGGGGGTGAGCGACTGCCACAGCCAGCGCTGCGCCGCGATCAGGTAGCCGAGCGCGCCGACCACCAGCGCGGCGAGCAGCGCGACACCGAACAGCGGCAGGCCGCGCACCAGCGAGCGGATGCCTCCGGTGATGTCGCCGAGCGCGGGCGAGAGGTTGCTGTCGACCTCGAGCGTGCGCTCGACCGCGTTGCCGACCGTCACCACCCCCTCGACGCGCCGCGCGATGGCGGCCGCCTGGTCGCGCTTGGCTTGGGTGGCGGCGGTGCCGGTGAGCGTGACCACCCCCGAATGCACCCGCACCTTAACATCGCCGAGCCCCTCGACCTCGGCGAAGATGGAGCGCAGGCCTTCGGCGATCCGGCTGTCGGTGTCCTCGGTGAGGTCGGCGATGGCGATGGGCGCGCCGCTGTCGTCGCTCGCCGCAGGGCTCGGCGCGGCGGCGGGATCTGGAAGGCCCTGCGCGCCGGCGAGGCAGGGCAGCGCGATCAGCAGCAGCGCCGCCAGCAGGGTCCGCGTGGGTCGCGCCAAGCTCATCGGGCGCGCACCTCGCGTGCGAGCGGCGCGGCCAGTTCCGCGCCCGCCAGTTCCGCGAGCGCCTCGGCCTCGCGTTGCAGCGCGGCCACCTGCGTCGGCGTGCGGCAGTCGGCCGCCACCCGCTCCAGCGTCGCGAGCGCGTGGCGCGCGGCATTGCGGTCGCTGGCGAGATATTGCCGAAATTGCCCGAAGGCGAGATCGACGTAATCGGAGAAGTCGAAGGGCACGGCCATCACCCGCAGTGCGCCATCCTTGTCGAGACGCAGCGGGCTGGGAATCTGCCGCTTCGCCAGTTCCGAAAGCCCCGCGCCGAGCCAATCGAGACAGGCAATCGCGGTGAAGGGATCGTTGACCCCGGGGGAAAGCGCCCTTGCGCCGACCTCGACCAGCTCGTCGACGAGGAAACGCGTGTCCTGCATCGGCGTGCGCTCCACCCCCACCGCGAAGCCCGCCGCGACGGCGGCGACCACGTCCTCCTCGGCGCGCGCCTTGGGCCACACGCGGGCGAACACGCGGCCTTCGTGGATGAAGGCCCCGGGCCGGCTTTCAAGCCGCAGGATGAGGTCGTGCTCGCGGGCGAGTTCCATCAGCCGCCCGTCGTCGATCGCCTCGATATAGCCGGTGCGCGGCGATCGCACCGCGCAGGCCGCCGCCTCCGCATCCGGACCGCCGCCGCGGCGCAGTGCGGGCGGCACCTGCGGCGCGGCATGCGCGTCCGCGGCGGCGTCCTTGCCGATGAATGCGGGGTAGACGGTCCCGAAGGCGTCGACCAGCTGGCGGCCGATCCGTGCGACGATGTTGTTGGCATGGATCGAGCGCGGCACGTGGTGGATGAAGAAGATCAGCACCGAGATCGAGGCGAGCGCCAGCACCAGCGCGATCACCACCGCGAGATCGGGCACGAATTCGCGCTCGTCCGGCCCGCCGCGGATCGTGCGCAGCACGATGATGCAATAGAGGAAGGTGGCGATGAAGGTGCCGAGCGTCACCTGGTTGCCGCGATCGCGCATGAAGTTGGACAGCACCCGCGGACCGTACTGCCCGGCGGCGAAGGACACCGAGACGATGGTGATCGAGAACACCACGCCCGCCACGGTGATCGCCGATCCCGCGATGGTCGAAAGCACCGCGCGCGCACCGTCGGGGGTGTTGGACTGGTACCAGCCGAACTGGTTGAGCCACTCCGAACCGATCCGCACGTCGATATAGACAACGCCCGCCCCCATCGCGAGCGCACCCAGCGCCATCAGCGAGGGGATGAACCAGTAGCTCGAGCGGATGTTGTCGAGCAGCTTGAGCAATCGCGGCTGCATCAGGGTGCGCGCCTCTCCTTTCACCCATGCTGCCGGGGGCGCGGGGCCTCGCGCGCGTCGCCTGGTAGCGTCCGGCGTGGCTCAGCCGCCCCGCTGAGTCCCCAACATAGGTGAGGAAAAGCGGTGCGCGCGCGCCGCCGCGAACCACCCGCCCCGCCGCGGGTGCGGCTGGCGGAAAAGGCCCGATTTTTGCCCGATTTCCGGCGCTTGATGGGGCAACGCAGGGGGCGACGGACAGAGATTACGCAAGGAGCCTTTCGCGATGCCTTCCCCCCGGCCCACACGATCCCGCAAGCGCGCGAGATCGTTGCTGGCGGGAGCGGCGCTGCTGCTGCTGCTCGGCTCGTGCAGCTCGGCCGCTTCCGATCACTGCGCCCTGCCGCCTTCCTGGCTTGCCAGCGGCACCAACACCGCGCTCGCCCCGCTGCTCGGCGCCTCGATCCGCCATGCCCGCGCCGAGGCGCTGCACGGAGGGACCGAACCCATCCCCGCCGCGGTGCGCCGGCGGCTTGCGCCCTACTACGATGCCGAATTGCTCGACCGGGTGCGCTGGACGACCTCCTCGCGGCGGGTCAGCCTCGACACGGTCGTGACCTCGATCTTCCCGCGCTACAAAGGGATGACGCTCGGCGATGTCGTGGTGTTCGCCGATGCCGCTTCGGCGCACGACATCTCGCTGTGGGCGCACGAGCTCGTCCATGTCGGGCAGGTTCGCGAGCGCGGCGGGATCGGCGGGTTCAGCCGCGACTATCTCGCCCACTGGCCGGCGATGGAGAGCGAGAGCGTGGAACGCACCAACGCGATCCTCGAGGAACTCGACGTCCCCCGCCGCCAGCTGCCGATCCATGCCGCCGAGCCGTGCCGGGAGACCCCCTAACGCAAACGGGGCCGGCGCGCCCGGGGGAGAGCGGCCGGCCCATCTGGCGTCGCGTGGCGCCGCTTACGGCGTTCGCGCGCTGGCGCGGGCGGCGTCGAACTCGGACGGGGAGAGATAGGTGTCCCCATCGGTGTCGAAATAGAAGAATGTCTGCCCGGCTTCGTTGACCTGCTCGGTCGAGATGAAGGGGCGGTTGTTGTCGTCCGGCTTGGGCTTCGCCGGATTGGCGCGCACCGCCCAGATCGCGTACTCGCCGACCGACAGTTTGCCGTCGGAATTGCGGTCGAGGAAGGCGAAGTCCATCTGGCTGCGCGGTCTGAGTGCCGGAACCGAGCCGCTCATGTTCGCCCCGTTCTGCTGCATCGCGCCCGAGGCGGCGTTGTCCTGCCCGCCGCTCATCGCCTGCGAATCCGAACCCGAGGCCTGGGCGCTGCCGCCCATCGCCTGCGCGTCCCCATCGGCCATGGCGCTGCTGTTGGTCTGATATTCCTGCATCGCGGCATCGCGGTCGAAGCTTTCGTAATTGCTCTGCTGCTCGGGATTCATCTCCCCGGCGACCGGATAGGCGTCGTCGGCAGGCGCCATCGCGACATCCTCGTCGACCGCCGCCGGGGCGACGGCGGCGTCATCGCGATCGTTGCAGGCGCCCACCAGCAGTGCGGCGATGGCGGGGGCGATCAGGGTTGCGTGTCTCATGGTGTTTCTCCTTTGCTCGTTGCATGTCGGGGCGTGCGGCAGCGAGGTCAGAACACCCACACCTGCCAGTCGTAGGTGACCGGCTGCGCGACCATCCAGCGGCCCTGATCGAAGCGCACCATCGCAGCGGGCACGCGGCGGGTGTCGCTGTCGAACAGGCTGTCGGCGTCGAGTTCGACCACGAAGTCGGTGATCATGCCGGTCTTGGGATCGAACAGGATATCGTCGATCTCGCGCGAGGAGCCGTCGGCGAACATCAGGTCGCCGCCGACGATCCGGCTGGCCATGCGTCCGCGCGCCTGGCTGCGGGTCAGCGTCAGCTGCTGCTTGGCCTCGGCCTGGGCATCGTCGTCGATCCGCAGGTCCACGTCGCTGTCATAGCCGCGTTCGAAGGCGACGTTGTCCCAGCGCACGAAGCCGTCGTCGGAACCGTAGATCTTGTAGGGATAGGGCACCTCGTAGAGCACGTATTCGATGCGCTGGCCCTGCGGATCGAGGATCAGGTCGGTGATGTTGCCGAGCATGTTGAAGCCGTTGGTGACATCGCCGCCGAGGATGCGCTGGGCGCTGACCGTCTCGTTGTTGGTCTGCTGCCACTGCGCCCATTGCTGGCGCTGCATGGACGTCGTGCGGTCAGGGTTCGCTTGCTGCGCGAGCGCGGGGGCTGCGGCGAGCGCGGCGATGCCGAGACCGGCGGCGAGCGTGGATGTGAATTTCATATCGCGTCTCCGTTGGGTCTGGGTTTGCATGTGGCAAGCCCAACCGCAGCCGGCGGTGCGATGTTCCATTTCCTCGCCGGGCCGTGGCGGGAATGGGTTCGACAGACCCGCACCTTTGGCGATCCCAAGGCCGCTTATCAGATTCTTTACGTGATCGGCTTAATCGATGGTCACCATGAAGACTCGAGCAGTTCAGATCTTGCGCATCGGCGTCGCTCTGGCCGCGGGCGGCGCATTGGCGGGCACGCCGCTGGCGGCTGCGCGGGTGAGCTTCGACTTTTCGGTGGTTGTTCCGGAGGTGTGCTTCGTGAGGGCGCTCGCGCCCGCGACACTCGAAGGCAACGCCATCGTCATCTCGCAGGTCCAGGAACTCTGCAACCGCAGCGGCTATCGCGTGGCGCTTGAATACACGCCGGGCACGCTCGAAGGCGCGACCGCGAGCTTTGCAGGCAACCAGGTGACGCTGGACGGGTCCGGGCGCGTCGATTTGCTCGCATCGTCCTATGCCGTCAACCGCACCTCGCCGCTGATCATCGACCTTGCGGATGGCGCCGCGCTTCCGACGGGCATCAGTTTGCAGATCGACCCGCTCTGAACGCCGGCCCTTCTCAGGGCTGCGGCGCGATCGACAGCGTGATCACGTCGCAATAGCGCCCTGCCCTGACCTGCTGCGGCTGCAGCCCCGGATCGATCGTGACACGAACCGGAACCGCGCGCTTTGCCAGCACGCTGCCGATCGACGGCCCTGGATCGTCGAGCCCGAGAGCCTCTCCCAGAACGGCGTTGCCCAGCGTCACGCTGTAAGGCACGAAATCGGCCGCGTCGCGCGGGGCCGGGAGAGGGATGCCGCAGGGGTCTGCACGACGCATTTTCTCACCATATTCGGTGCTCATGTCGATGCGATAGGGACCGGTGGCCGTGATGCCGAGCACCGTATCCTCGCTCTCGCCCGGCTGCAGGACGCCGAAATCCATCTGCCTTGTGCCGAAGCCCCCATCGAGGTCGAGACTGAACGAAGGCATGGCCGCGATCGCTACGCTCATGGGAAAGCGCGCCTCCTCGACGAAGCCTTCGCCGGTCTCGTAGCTTACGCTGAGCTCGATCGGACGGATCGCAGTTTCCGCGACGTAGCCCTTGGCCAACTGCAACTGGAACTCAAGCACCTCCCCTGCCGGATCGATCGCCACGTCGAAGGGCGCGACGACACCGCTGGCCGCGGACTGCAGCAAGTTGCGACCGGCGCGCAGGATGGCGAAGGGCACACCTCCGACCTGCTCGAAGGGGGGCAGGTCCACGTCGTCCTCGAAAGCGATCCGCACCGGGAAGGCCGCGGTCTGCCCGCAGGTCCCGGTGATGCGGACCTGGAAAGTGCGCAGGGTGTCGGAAGGTGCGGTGGCATCATAGGGAACCGCGCCGGTATCGGTGACGATTGCCGAAACGCAGGCCTGCGCCAATTGCGGGGTGGCGAAGGCGACGAGGGCGAACAGTGCTTTGACAAGTGAGCGCATCATTGCGGTTCGATCTCCCCGAGCCGGATCAGATTTTCGCCGTCGGCCGGTATTTCCAGAACGTAGGTCAGCGGCGGCTGCGTGGCGGTGACGATCTCCCAACGGCCCGGAGCGAGACCGGAGAGCCCGAACCGTCCCACCCTGTTGGTGAAGAGTTCTATCTTGCGCGGTTCGCCCTTGGCGTCAATTTCCCGCGCCACCCCGGTGACGAGCCCCAGCGGACGGCCATTGTCCATCAGCGTCCCGAAGGCCGTTTTGGTGTAATCGGAGCCGACCGTGAAAAGATAGCCGGCGCGATAGGGCGGACGCACCCGATAGGCACCCGCTCCAACGTCGTAGCCGGTCGGCGCGTCGGGCACCTCCACCGTAATGGTCCGCTCCGAATAGGCGCCGAGCTGCGCCACCGATGCGGGACCGAGCGCCCCGCTTTTCGAGAGATAGCCCTCGTTGTCGCGGTCGATATAGATATCCGCTCCTTCAAGGGTCGGATGACCGCGGACGATGGCGAAGCCCTCGGTCACGGGCCGGCCGAGGGCGAAGGTCCCGTCCGCAAACTGGATCGATGTCGCCAGTTGCACCGTGGTGCGCGACCCGGTGATCTCGTTGCCGGCGAGGTTGTAGTTGGTGCCGTGCGCGACGCCGATTTCCGCGCGGTTGGCGAGATAGAAAATGCCGCCCCCGCCGGACACCGAGTCGGGGCTGATGTCCAGACCGGCGTTGATATTGGTCGCGCCCACGCCGCGGCCTCCGGCGCGATTATAGGTCAGGCGCGTGGTGTCATCGCGGTTGGAGTAGCGTGCCGAACCGAACCCGCGCGGGCCGAAACGGCGCGTGATGCCGACCTGGAACTGCAATCCGTTGCCGTCGCCGAAGAAGCCTTGGCCATAGCCCACCGAAGCCGTGAAATTGGTCGCCCGGTCGAGGCGTCGGCCATATCGCACCGCGAGCTCGAGACGGTCAGAGCGACCCAGCCGGTTGGCCGAGTAGTTCGCGCTCAATGAGAAGTTGTCGCGTTCGGTCAGGCGGAAGTTGGCATTGGCGCTGAAATTGGCGGCGATGGTGTTGAGGGCGGGAAACTCGCGACCCACGAAACTGAAGCTCTGGCTGGTGAAATCCGCCGAGAGCGACGCGCCGCCGAAGATGCCGCGCTGGCTGAAGGGTGTATAGGAGTAGAAGGCCCGCGCCTGGAACCCGACGCCGACGATGCTGTCGTTGCTCACGGCGCCTTCGAACTGCATCGTGCCCAGCGGCATCCCCAGCGTCGCCTGGGCGCCGATGACCTGCGTATCGGGGTCCCCGGCTATCGTCCCGCCGAGAGTGAACATCTCAGTGATCCCGCGTCGATAGGATCCGTAGGCGGCCGGGCGGGAGAAATCATATTCGCGCACCGCGCTGCCCTGCTGCGCGCGGAAACCCGCGGCTGCGGAAAGCTCGGTCTGGCCCTGCGCGAGCAGGCTGAAGTTGAAGAAGCGGCTGAATGCGGCGACTTCGCGGCGGCCGAAGGCATCGGTGGCGATGATCTGCACGTCGTTGCCGCCGGTCACGAAGGGGAAGTCGCTCAGCCGGTAATTGCCGGGAGCCAGGGTCAGACGGCGCACGGTATTCCCGTTGATGACGATCTCGACCTGCGAGGGATCGGACAGCGCGAAAGTCTGGATCGTGCGGGTCTGGAGGTTGCGCTGCGGATCGAACAGCCGGTTCTGCCGCTCCACCCCGATGCCGAGCACATCGGGCAGGGAGATCGAGCCCTGAGCGATCGCGAACACGTCGCCCGCGCTGAACCGCAGATCGAGATCGGGGCGGTCGTAGACCGCGCGGGTGAAGGCGCGCCGGAAAACTCCCGCCTGCCCCCCGAAGTCGGCCGAGAAATCGCTTTCGACCACCACGTCCCTGATACGCACCGCCCCCGACATGTCGATCAGCGGGACGAGCCCGTCCGAACCGCCACGGACGACGTCGTAGCCGAGCGCGGTCCTGATGTTGAGATAGCCCGATGTGCGCGCCGGGGCTTCGAAGGTGCCTTCGACCTGCGAACGGATGCCGGCGACGGCGATACTACGTTCGGCCAGTTCGGTGCCGGGAAGATCCATCTGCACCTCGACCAGCGCAGGATCGTACCTGGCACGAAGTCCGGCAGTGGCGAGCGTGGGGAAGTCGAGATAACCGGCGACATCGGCGAGTTCGGAGAGGCGTGCGGCGAGCGCCGCCTCCCCCGCCCGCGAGAACGCCTCGATCAGCGCGACCTTGGGGATGGCAAGGCTGTCATCCGCTCCGATGCGCAGCGGCACGGTGCCCGAAAGGGTTCCGTTGAGGCGCAGCGGCACCGCCAGTTCGACAGTCCTGCCGAAGCGATTGATGCGCGGTGCCTCCGGCGACGGAGCAGGCTCTTGCGGAGGCAATGCCGGGGCAGGCTGTGCCGGCGGCATCTGCGCCACCTCGGCGAGCCTGGGGAGAATCTCGGGATTGGGATTGACGGCCCGATTGCAAGCAACGCAAGCCGCGGGCGGGCCGCCGATCACGGCAGGAAAGAGCAGCCCGCCGGTAAGGAAGATCATTTCTGGTCGCGAGCGTCGAATTCGGCCTCGATCGTGCCATCCGCGCGCTCGAGCGGATATGGGAGGCGGAACACGCGTTCCTGGTGCGGCGCGAGGATACCGAAACCGATCTCCTTCTCGATCCGCGCCGGCGAAAGCGATTCGCGCCAGATGGTGTCGCCGTTCGCGTCCTTCTGACGCACGGTGAGATTGCCCCGGCTGAGATAGGCGTGCCGGTCGCCGTCATTTCGCAGGCGGACGGCGGCGAAGTGCTTGCCCTCGTCATCGGTCTCGATCCCGCCGCCGACCACCGAGACTTCCGACGTGGCCTCCATCGGGGCGAGCGTCAGCAGGCCGGTGATCGAATAGACGATCTGGATCTGGGCATTCCCGTCGTTCTTGGGCGCCACCGGCACCTGATCGACCAGGAACTGGTAGATGCGGCTCTGCTCGAGACCGTCGGCGCCGATATACTGCACCCGGAAGTTCTGCGTTCCGCCCGGTGGGATGATCGCCTGCGGGGGAAGGACCAGGAAATCGTCCATCGCATCGGTTTTGGAGGTGATGTTGCCGCGCTCGTCGATCGTGATCTGGCGGATCTTGAATTCGACCGGCAACGGGGCGGCATTGGGGTTCGTCACCGAGATGGAGCCGGAAGACCGCCCGCCCAACTCCTCGAGGTCGAGCACGATCGGCGTGATCGACATCGCATAGGCAGCGACGGCCGAAAACACCGCCGCCATGACAGCCGCCAAAGCTAGAACAGACTTACGCAACACGATGAGACCCCCAGGCGTGGCAACCCCCGTGGGGTTGTCATCGAGCATGACCCGTTAACAAAGAAGGCGAAGCCCGGCGACCACGTAGAAACACGCAGGCGCCGGGCTGTCAGGTCGACGCTTACGGATTGGCGCCGAAGCGGATCGTCACGGTGTCGGCATAGGTGCCGGCAAGGAACGGACGGGCCGTCAGAGCGGTCGTGCCAGCCTTGTTGCCATCGGCGTTGTGCGCGTAGCGCAGCCGCAGACGCAGATTGATGTCGTCATTGGTCGGCAGCGCGGTGCTGTTGACATTCGATTCGCCGGGGCCGGTGATTTCCTGGCCGCCGTTCGGGCCGGGGCCCGGACGGAAGGTGACCGTGCCGAAGCTGTCCCCGCCGAAATCACCGGTCAGCGAATAGCTGATGCCGCTGAAGAAGTTGCCGCTGAAGGCCGGCGGGCTGGTGTTGACGAGACCGCCGTTCGCGGAAGAAAGCGTGATGCCCGAATCCGCAAAGTTGCAAACCGCGCCGAAGTTGAAGTCGATCGCAGTGCGGTTGCCGTCGCCCGGGTTGGACCCGCCAGCACCGGTCCACTTACCCACGGCCCGGGTCTGGTCGAACAGCGAGGAGGAATCGATGGTGATCGTGCCGCTCGCGCTCGCCGTGTCGGCGCCCTGCGCGCCGGTGAAGGAACCGCTCATGTTGGTGAAGGTCGCGGTCGGGTTGCTCGACACGTAGCAGGTCGGAGCGACCGTGCCGTTGAGGGTGAGCTCGGCGGTGGCGGTATCCGCGGCAAAGGCGGCGGTGCCGGTGAATGCCAGCGGCGCGGCCGCGGCAAGGAGGATGAGCTTTTTCATCGAAGTTGTCCTTTCTCTGGCCGGATCAGATCTGCGGGCCGAAGGTGATGGTCAGCGTGTCCGAATAGGCACCCTGCAGCAGCGGAACCGTGTCGGCATCGGTGTTGATGACGAGGTTGGCCGTGCCGTTCACCGCCAGCGCGAGGTTCTCACCGTCGGATTCGAGCGGGGTCGCGGTGCGGGTGGTCTTGTCGGCCGTTGCCACCAGCTGATCGGCCAAGCCGTTCCAGGTCAGATCGGCAGTGTAGCTGATACGGCGGTGGAAGGTGCCGACCGAAGCCGAGGTGTTGTCGGTCACGAGGCCGCCATTGGCCGAGCTCATCTTCACCGAGTGCGTGGCGTAGTTGCAGTAGGCGTTGATGCTGAGATCGGTGGTCGATGCGACCGCCTTGGCGGTGGTCGGATCGGCCAGCACCGTGCCGAAGTTCAGTTCGCCGCTCACCGAAGCACCCGACGCCTGCGGACCGGTGAAGGTCGCGTCGGCGGGAACCGTGTTGGCGGTGATCGACAGGATGTAGCAGGTATCGGGCGCCTCGGCCGACAGGTTGAACTGTGCCTGAGCGGTATCGGCGGCGTGCGCCGCGGTCGCCGACATGGCGACAGCCACACCCGCGAGCATTGCGAGCTTCAGTTTCATCTGAGGTTTCCTTCGTTTGCGGGACGATCGCTCGTCCCCGGATTGTCGACGCAAGAAGTACCCCGCCCGTCGACATTGCGGGACGACCAGTTCGGCCCCTGTTGGCCAAGGCGCCTTGGTTTGGTTCGATAATTCATGGAGCAAACTCGACCGTGACGGTGATCACGTCGGAATAATCCCCGGCGAGACGCGGCTGAGAAGACGCCTGCCAGGCGACGGTCAGGCTCCCCGACTGGGCAATCGCGGTCTGGAGACCCGAGCTGACGAGCCCGCAGGCCGCGTTCGCCGCCAGTGCCTCGCTGTCGCATTGCGTTTCGATCTGCGAGCCGTCGTCGAGCGGCATCACCAGCTCGGCACGATAGGCGACGCTGCGTTCGAAGGCTCCCGTGACCGGGCCTTCATAGCCTGCGGCAAGGCCGCCGTTGCGCGACGCGACCGACATCTGGAACGGCGTGTTGCAGTCGAGATCGAAACCGATCCGTGCCGAGCCGCCGCTGTCGAGCGATCCGACGTCGAGGGTGTTGTTCGCAAGACCGAGGCGGCAGGAAGGCTCGATTTTCCCGACGATCGTGATGGCAACGGATTCGCGTGCTGCAGCAGGTGCCGCCACACATGCGCCGAGCCCAATCGCCGCGGACAAAACCTGCCTTCGCACCAATCACCCCCCCTAAGGCCGCCGGCGAGCCTGCGGCCTCTCCGAGCCTTCGCGACTCGGTCCCTCTTCCAGTCAGGGACCCTAACAGCCGTTACCCCCTGTTAGCAATTCGTTAGGCAACTCGAGAGAGCCGAAATTAAGCTCTGAACCGGGTGTATCATTGCTGGACAGTCGGCAATGTGCCGGTTGATGCGGCGGACCGCCGGATAGGTCAGCGGCTGCCATGCCCGGGTCGGCGGCGAGCCGGCCGAACGGTGGAGCGCGGAAGGGGGGATGCCGCGCTGGCCCGATGATGGCGCGGCGATTTTGCGGTCATTTCTGCAACCCCATTTTTGTGGCGCAGATATCCGCAAGATAGAGTATAGGAGTGCGCATCACGGGCAGTAGCGGGGGGTATCGCGCCCCTGCTTCGTCCCCTTCCCGCACCCCTGTCACCCCCGCATCCCCCCTCCGGAGCGCCATCGTTCCGCCGGCACCTGCCGCATCACGAAAGAAATTCCATGAACTTCCCCCCCCTTTCCGCTTCGATCGAAGCGGCCCTTGCCGAGCGCGCCTATGGCAGCGCGACACCCGTGCAGGCCGAGGTGCTTCGCCCCGAGGCTCAGGGCCGCGATCTGGTCGTTTCCGCCCAGACCGGTTCGGGCAAGACCCTTGCCTTCGGCCTCGCGCTTGCGGCCGATCTGCTGGACGCGGCCGGCTGCGCCCCGCCCGCGCCTTCGCCGCGCGCCCTCGTCATCGCGCCGACACGCGAACTTGCCTTGCAGGTCAGCCGCGAACTCGCCTGGCTCTACGGCCGCACCGGGGCGCGGATCGCGACCTGCGTGGGGGGCATGAACCCCTCGGCGGAGCGCAAGGTGCTCGCTTGCGGCCCGACCATCGTGGTCGGCACGCCCGGCCGGCTGCGCGACCATCTCGAACGCGGCGCGCTCGATCTCGCCCAGCTGGCCGCTGTCGTGCTCGACGAGGCGGACGAGATGCTCGACATGGGCTTTCGCGAGGAGCTCGAGGCGATCCTCGATGCGACGCCCGGGTCCCGCCGGACCCTGCTGTTCTCGGCGACCATGCCCCGCCCGATCGAAGCCCTCGCGCGGCGTTACCAGCGCGATGCGCTGCGGATCGCGGCGCTCGGCGAAGGGCGCGGCCACGGCGACATCGCCTATCAGGCGGTGACCGTGTCGCCGCCCGAGATCGAGAACGCGGTCGTCAACCTGCTGCGCTTCCACGAGGCCGAAACCGCCATACTGTTCTGCGCCACGCGCGAGAAGGTCCGCCATCTCCACGCGACCTTGCAGGAGCGCGGCTTCGCCGCGGTCGCGCTGTCGGGCGAACACTCGCAAACGGAACGCAACCAGGCGTTGCAGGCGCTGCGCGACCGCCGCGCGCGGGTCTGCGTCGCCACCGATGTCGCGGCGCGCGGCATTGACTTGCCGACGCTCAGCCTCGTGGTGCATGTCGAGATCCCGCGCGATGCGGAGACGCTCCAGCACCGTTCGGGCCGCACGGGGCGCGCAGGCAAGAAGGGCACTGCCGTGCTCATCGTGCCGTTTGCGCGCCGCAAGCGGGTCGAATCGATGCTGCGTCACGCCGGAATCGCGGCGCAATGGACCGAGGTTCCCGGCCGCGAGGCGATCAAGGCGATGGACCGTGAACGCCTGCTCGAAAAACTGCTCGAACCGGTCGAGGTCGACGCGGACGACCGCGCGCTCGCCGAGCGGCTGCTTGTCGAACGCAGCCCTGCGCAGATCGCCGCCATGCTGGTGCGCGCCCACAGCGCGCGCCTGCCCGAGCCCGAGGAGATCGCCGCCGAAGCGCAGGACACGCGCAGGGACGGCCCGCGGCCGGGCTTTGAGGACACGGTCTGGTTCCGCCTCGACATCGGCCGCCGCGACAACGCCGATCCGCGCTGGATTCTCCCCCTGCTGTGTCGACGCGGGCACATCACCCGGGGCGAAGTCGGCGCGATCCGCATCGGCCACAACGAGACCTACGTGCAGATCCCGCGCGCCATCGCGGAGCGTTTCGCCGGCGCCGTGGCGCGCACCGCAACAATCGAAGGCGAGGAGGAAGCGATCGCCATCCACCGCTCCGAAACCGGCCCGCCGCAGGCACCGCGCAAGAGCCATGCTCCGCGCCGCGGGTTCGTGAAGCCGAAGCCGGTCGGCCATGGCCAGCCGGGCCGAGCGGCGAAGCGCACCAAACCCCAACCGGGCCGGCGCAAGCAGCCCTAGCGCCGGCGGCACTCACGAAGCGAGCGCGCCGGCGGGCGCATCACGGCTGATCGAGGCTCTCCATCCGCGCGATCCTGTTCTTCCATTGCGGCGCTTCGGCCGCCTCGGCGAGGACCCGCGCGACATCGCCCCGCGCCGCCTTGCCGTTCGGGTCGACGTCGTCTCCCAGGCGGATCGCGCCGCCGCCGTCTTCCTCCGTGAGCGCCACGGGCCGCAGGATCGCGTATTCGATGTCGGCGGACTTGAGATGTTCGTCGGCGGCGTGCTTGGCCTCCAGGTAGTGGGCCACTTCGCTGTCGGGGTCGGGATCGCCCGCGCCGATGCTGCTGAGCATCACGAAGCGGCGCACGCCATTGCCGGCTGCCTGGTCGATGAGGCGGATCGCGCCGTCGCGGTCGACCTTCTCGGTCATCTCTTGGGACGTTCCGCCCCCGGCTCCGGCGGCGAAGACCACCACCTCGCACCCGCGGGTCAGGTCCCCGGGGAGCTCGGTCAGATCGCCGCGCCGCTGCGCGACGGCCTCGGGCAAACCCGAGGTATCCGAACCCGACCGCACCATCGCGATCGGATCATGGCCTCGCGCATGAAGTTCGCGCACCAGCCGGGTGCCGGTCTTGCCGGTCGAACCGGCGACGAGAATCTGCATTGTCGTTCTCCTTGAATGCTGGAAGGCGGGCGATCCGTATCCGCCTAGGAGGGCAGGAAGATCGCCTTGGCGTTGACGAATTCCCTCATCCCGAACCCGCCGTGCTCGCGCCCGTAACCGGAGTTCTTGACGCCGCCGAAAGGCATGTTGGGATCGGCCGCCCCGAAGGAATTGATCCGCACCATGCCCGTATCGAAATGGTCGCGCGCGAGCCGCATCGCCTTCTGCTCGTCCTTCGAGAAGATGCCTCCGCCCAGCCCGTAACGGCTGGCATTGGCGATGCGCATCGCGTCCTCGTCGTCGGCTGCGCGGATGATCGCCGCAACCGGGCCGAATAGTTCATCGTCATGCGCGGGCATCCCCGGCGCGCAGTCGGCAAGCACGGTCGCCGGGTAGAAATAGCCCTCCCCGTCCTCGGGGTCGCCCCCGCACAGCAGGCTCGCTCCCTTGTCGATGCTTTCCTGCACCTGGTCGACGATGGTTTCGTATTGCTCGCGGCTAGAGAGCGGGCCGAGCTGCGTGCCCTCCTCCATCGGATCGCCCAGGACGATGCCTTTCATCCGCTCCACGAAGGCAGAGACGAAGTCGTCGTAGACGGCCTCGGTCACAACGAAGCGCTTGGCCGATACGCAGGTTTCGCCATTGTTGTAGATGCGTCCCTGCACGCAGGTCTTCACCGCCAGCTCGATGTCGGCGTCCTCGAGCACGAGATAGGCATCGTTTGATCCGAGCTCGAGCACCGTCTTCTTGAGATGTTCCGATGCGAGCCGGCCGATATGGCTTCCCGCGGCATCGCTGCCGGTCATGGTGACCCCGCGGACAAGCTCGTGGGCGATGACCTTGTCGGACAGGTCGTGATCGACGATGATCACCTCGAACAGATCTTCGGGCAGCCCAGCCTCGCGGCACAGGTCGCGCAGCAGCAGCCCGCTGCCGGTGCAGATCGAGGCGTGCTTGAGGATCACCGCGTTGCCCGCCATGAGGTTGGCGGCAAGCACCCGCACCGGCTGATAGATCGGGAAGTTCCAGGGCTGGACCGAATAGATCACGCCGATCGGGGCGTAGGTGACAAGTCCGCGTTTCTTGCCCCCGGCGTAGCGGCGCTCCTCGTCTGCCAGTTCGTCCGGCCCGTGTTCCGCGGTATATTCGAAGATGCGCGCACAGATTTCCACTTCGGTCTGGCCGTCGCGCAGCAGCTTGCCCACTTCGCGGGTCATCAGTTCGGAAAACCTGTCCGCATTATCGCGCAGGACGGCGGCGATCCTGCGCAGGTAGAGCGCGCGCTCCTCGTGCGACTTGCCGCGCCAGTCGAGAAAGGCACGATGGGCGGCTTCGATCTTGGCGAAGACGGCGCGCTCCTCCTCAATAGGATAGGTTTCGAGTTCCTCGCCGCTGGCCGGGTTACAGGTCCGGATGGCTGACATTGGTCGCCCTTTCGCTTGCTTAGGGGAAGCATCCGCGCGATTGCCGGGGCGTCCGCGCCGCGGCTGCAGAATGCAGGGTCACCAAAGCAATGGAGGGCGCGGCGAGATGTTCCGGCACCCGGCCGCAAGCGCCGGCGGACGCGGCGTACCGTGCCCCAATCGGGACGTGGCCGCGAACCGGCGGGTCGCGCCGTGCAAGGCAGGACATGGCGGTTTTTGCGGGGCTGGCCGACCACTACCACGCGAAAGGCAGCGCCTTCAGGCGGTCCGCCGCACTCGCCCCACGCCGGGAGCGTCGCGATGTGGTAGCGGAGGAGGGACCCACCGATCCCTACAATCTCGTTGTTATATAGCCATTTTTTAATTGAATTCGCAAAACATACCCCCGGTAATACCCCCATCCTGGGACCTTTGCGATGAGCAGAAATTCGATCGCGGCAAACCGTTTTGCTTACCCAAAGCAATGGGCATTCACCGCGCAAGTCAAAGTATGCCGCTAGCAACTCCACTCCCACTCACGACACCTCAGAACGAATCCAGATCACTTTACCAACGACATTGATTGTCTTTCGCTGCACATCGTTCCAGCTTGGGTAAGCGGGATGGTCGGTCAGGACAGAAAGGCGATTTTTGGTCAGGTCCAGAGCGATCCGCCTGACGAACGTCTCTGGCGATCCCCGGACAGCGTAGAGCACGTCGTGAAGCGCTTGATGAGAGCGCAACCTTCGGATTATGACTTGGTCGCCATCCTGTAGGGTCGGCTACATGGCCTCACCAACAATTGGCAAGCTGACCAAACCTGCAGGCCTGTTGCATAAACGTCTTAGACAGGCAACATCGACGACACGGGATCGTATCCCCTGCTGGGCAACCTTGGGCAATGAGCGCTTCGGCCTCATAACGATCCCGGAGAGCGTGCGCGAACTTTTCCTATTCGTGGACAACGATCCGGGCGGCGAGCTGGCCGAGGAGCCCGGCCGCGAAGTTTATCGACACGAGGGCCGGCACCTCGTCGCCGGGCGTTCTGTCGACCTCGATACGGACAGAGTTGACGGCCTGCTTGAACAGCAGATGCGACACTCACCGATCTGTTGGCGATCCGGCTTCTCTGGGAAGAGGCGCTGTTCAAGCAATATGTGTCCGTTATCGGCGATGAGTGGGCAAGCGTACGCATAGCCCGCGAGGCACCCGTTGCGCCGACGGAGGCTGGGCTCGGCAAGCCCCGCCACCAGATTTCCAGCGACGTCGGAATGCACCGCGAGACATTGCTCAGCGTTTTGCGCGGCGAACGCCCAATTGCTTTCTATGAAGCCGCCCGCATCGTCACCGCCTGCGGCGCCTTCCCCCGCCTGACCATCGTCCTGGCGTTGGCGGGGCAGGAGGATCTGGCCCGCAAGTGGATGCGCAGCGAGATGGGCGCGGACCTTGAAGAATTCTTCAGTGCCTTGCCGACCCACCTTGAGCGCACGTTCGGCCGAAGGGTCGAGGACGTCCGGCCGCGCTGGGTAAACGGCAGCTCGTTGCTCGGATGGTGGCCAAGTATATCGATGACCTGGTTGGCTGCGACATCGCCATGTCACTCGGTCGCTAACGCAATGCGCGTCGGAGGGGACCAAGCTTGTAAGGACTGAACAATTCAATGGATGTTATTCCCCAGACCACCGATGCTGCGTCACCACTTCTTTGGACGGACGATTTCTCCGCCTGCCCGAGGTCATCGCCCGGGTCGGTCTCAAGCGATCTGCAATCTACCAGCGCATGAACGACGGCAGGTTTCCGCGATCTCGGTCGCTGGTCCCGAAATGCACGGTTTGGGTCGAGTCCGAGATCGATGAGTGGATCCGCAATGTTGCCGAGCGTGGGGCCTGACATGGCTCTCCTCCAAGGGACGCGATTGTGACCTTGAGCGAATAAACGTGGTTACAATTTACGCTGCGCTGATGTCTTCAGACAGGTGAGCCCAGCGTCATGCCTATTCTTCGCTCAGCATCTCCCCCCGAATGGCTAAAACGGGAGGTCAATGCCGGATGCGCGACGCCTCAAAGCATCAATTGAATGAACCACTAAGTGGCCATTGCGAACACTTAGCAAGCCATCCTTGCGGAGTTGAACGATCACCTTGTTGATGGTTTGTCGTGCGCCCCCAACCATCGCAGCGAGTTCGCTTTGACTCATTGCGACCAGAAGCTCCACGCCATCATCGGTCTCGCGACCGAAGCTTCGCGAAAGTGCAAGGATGCGGCTCGCCACCCGGGCGCTAATAGATTGAAGGCTGGCATCGGCATAGAGCTCACTCAAGAACCGCATGTGACGGGTCGCTAGGCGGATGTTGTTGCCCCTTAATTCCCGGACAGTTCCTCACTGGTTGATTGGGTGATGTATTCGCGCGGGGCGAGGTAGCCAAGGGCGCGATGCGGGTGGACGGTGTTGTAGTGGTGGAACCAGCTGGGCAGCTGTTTGATCACG
>WGLN01000019.1 GCA_016125555.1 Porphyrobacter sp. | reverse complement strand
GGACGACGACACCGTGGACGATCCCGGTGAACCAGGCTTTGGCCTATGGGCCGGAGGTGACTTACGTCCTTGGCGAATTCTACGTCGAGGGCGGTCAGAAGGAAGGTTACAAAGGCGAAACGTATCGTTCGCTTGGCCGCTTCGTCGTTGCGGAAGACTTGGTCCAGCAATTCCTGAATCGACTTGAAGCGCAGTACGGCGGCAAGTCGGACTGGGATCTTGACGAGACGTTCAAAGGCGCAGACCTCGCCGGCACCCTCGCCCGCCACCCGATGCACCATCTCGGCGGGTTCTACGCCGCCCCGCGGCCGCTGCTGCCCGGCAATTTCGTCACCACCGACAGCGGCACCGGCCTCGTCCACATGGCGCCCGATCATGGCGAGGACGACTTCGACCTGTGCAAGGCGAACGGCATCAACCCCGTCTTCGCGGTGATGAACGACGGGCGCTACCGCGACGACTGGGAATGGCTCGGTGCCGCCGATGAGCGGCGCATGAGCGTCATCAACCCCAAGTTCAACGCGCCCGACGGCCCGATCTGCTCGGACCTGCGCGAAGCGGGCGCGCTGCTCGCCGCGAGCGCGGATTACGCGCACTCCTACCCGCATTCGTGGCGCTCCAAGGCCAAGGTGATCTTCCGCTGCACCCCGCAGTGGTTCGTGCCGATGGACAAGCCCCTGGCCGATGGCGCGACCCTGCGCGACACCGCCCTCGCCGAAATCGCCCGCGTCGAGTTCATCCCCGAAAAGGGCCGCAACCGCATCGGCGCGATGGTCGAGGGGCGGCCCGACTGGGTGCTCAGCCGCCAGCGCGCATGGGGCGTGCCGATCACGCTGTTCGTCCGGCCCGACGGCTCCTACCTGCAAGACGCCGAGGTCAACGCCCGCATCGTCGCGGCGGTGAATGCCGAAGGCATGGACGCTTGGGAAACACGCAACAAGGCCGCGTTCCTCGGCCCCGACCATGACCCTGCCGACTTCGACATGGTCACCGACATTCTCGACGTGTGGTTCGATAGCGGCTGCACCCATGCCTTCGTGCTGGAATCGGGGCGCTGGCCGGACCTCTCATGGCCCGCCAACCTCTATCTCGAAGGCTCGGACCAGCACCGCGGCTGGTTCCAGTCCTCGCTGCTGGAAGCTTGCGTCACCCGCGGCCGCGCGCCTTACGATCAGGTCTTGACCCACGGCTTCACCATGGACGCCAAGGGCAAGAAGATGTCGAAGAGCCTCGGCAACACGGTCGATCCGCTGAAGGTGATGGAGACCACCGGCGCGGACATCATCCGGCTGTGGGCGCTCTCGGTCGATTTCACCGAGGATCACCGCATCGGCGACGAGATCCTCAAGGGCGTCGGCGACCAGTATCGCAAGCTGCGCAACACCTTCCGCTACCTGCTAGGCGCGCTCGACGGGTTCGTGGGCGACATGAGCGATGCGGGCGAGCTGCCGGAGCTGGAGGTCTATATCCTCGCGCTGCTCTCCGAACTCGACGGGAAGCTGCGCGCGGCGGCGGAGGCCTACGACTTCAACCTCTACACCCGCCTGCTGGTGGACTTCTGCAACGAGGACCTCTCGGCCTTCTTCTTCGATATCCGCAAGGATGCGCTCTATTGCGACGGGCCGGACAGCACCACGCGCAACGCCTATCGCACCGTGCTCGACCTCCTGTTCCACGCCCTCGTCCGCTACGCCGCGCCGGTACTGGTGTTCACGGCGGAGGAAGTGTGGCTCTCCCGCTACCCCGAGGATGGCGAGGAGGATGACGCGGGCCAGCGCGGAAGCGTCCACCTGCTCGAATGGCCGAGCGTGCCGGGCGTTGTCGCCGACCGCGCCAAGTGGGACGCGCTGCGCGCCCTTCGCGAACGCGTCAACGAGGCGATCGAGCCGCTGCGCCGCGACAAGACCATCCGTTCGAGCCTCGAAGCCGAGGTCACCGTCCCCGCCAGCGCCGTGCCCGAGGGCGTCAGCGATGCGCAGCTCGCCGAGCTGTTCATCACCGCGACAGTCACCCGCGGGCAGGGCGACGGGGTGAGCGTGACCAAGACCGACCACCACAAGTGCGGCCGCTGCTGGCGGCTGCTGCCCGACGTGCCGGAAGACGGCGCGCTGTGCGGGCGGTGCGAGGATGTCGTCGCGCAGCTGGACGGGGTCGCATGACCGGCCTCCTCACCCGCAACCGACTGATCGGACTGCTGCTCGCCGCCCTGGTCGCGCTGGTCGATCAGGCGGTGAAATACCTCGTGATCGGCCCATTGGCGCTGCGCGAGGTCGGGCGGATCGACCTGCTGCCGTTCTTCGACCTCACCTATACCGAGAACCGCGGGATCTCGCTCGGGATGCTCCAGGCGACCGACATGGAGACCCGCTGGCTGCTGGTGGCGCTGACGGGGCTGATCGCGCTGGTGGTGCTGGTGTGGATGATGCGCGAGAAGCGGATGGGCGAGATCTTCGGCCTCGGGCTGATCCTCGGCGGCGCGCTCGGCAACATCAAGGACCGCTTCGAGCTGGGCTACGTCATCGATTATGCCGATTTCCACATCGGGACGTTTCGCCCTTTCCTGATTTTCAACATCGCCGACGCCGCAATCAGCATCGGCGTCGTCATCATCCTTGCGCGCAGCCTGTTCGTGCGCGACAAGGAGCAAACCGAAAGCGGGGATGCGCCCCGTGGAGAGGCCAAAGATGCGTAAACTTGCTCCCGTGATCCTGCTCGCCGCCGGCTCGGCGATGCTCGCCGCCTGCGGCTCCGGCGGCGGCGTGTTCAATCGCGCGCGGCCCGACGAGTTCGCGGTGCAGCGCCAGGCGCCGCTGGTGGTGCCGCCCGACTTCACGCTCACCCCGCCCGCCCCGGGCGCCCCGCGTCCGACCGAAGGGACCGCGTCCGACCAGGCGCTCGACGCCCTGTTCGGCGGCCCCGCGCCGCGCAGCAAGATCGAGACGAGCCTGCTCGACCGCGCCGGCAGCGCCGACCCGAGCATCCGCAGCACCGCGGGCGACACCGGCACCAACACCGTCGCCAAGGGCCGCGTGACCCGCGACATCATCGCCGCGCCCGAAGGTGACGGGCAGTCGGCCAGCACGGTAATTCCTTCCTGATTTGACCCCAAGACGCCGAGCGCGAGCCGCCCGGACCGCTTTACCGTATAGCGCCGGAACCGGTCGCGCAGCGACCGCAAGGGCGCCAAAGGGCTCTGGCGCCCGCCCGCAGCGCCGAAGGCGCGAGGATTTCGCATCGCGGAGGCGATGCGGACAAAAGAATCATTCTCCCCCGCCCTCATCCTCGCGCGTCACTAGCAGCTTGTCGATGCGGCGGCCGTCCATGTCGACCACCTCGAAGCGCCAGCCCTGTGCGTGGAAGTGCTCGCCCTCGGCGGGGAGCTTCTTGAGCACCGACAGGACATAGCCCGCCGCGGTGCCGAATTCGCGGTTCTCGCCGTAGTCGAGCCCGAGCCGGTCGGCGAGCGCATCGGCGGACAGTGCGCCCGCCACCAGCAGCGAGCCGTCCTCGCGCTCGATAACCTGCGGCAGGTCGCCCGCGTCCTGGTCGCTGGCGAAATTGCCCACGATCGCGGTGAGCAGGTCGACCGGCGTCACCAGCCCCTCGAAATGGCCGTATTCGTCGTGGACCAGCGCCATCGCCACTTCCGAGGATTGCAGCACCCGCAGCGCGTCCATCGCGTCGAGCTGGTCGGGCACCACCTCGACCCGCTTCATCATCGCGCGGATCGACACCGGCTCGCCCGCCACCATCGCGGCGAGCACCTCGCGCACCTTGACCACGCCCAGAATCGTGTCGGGTGAGCCGTCGGCGACCGGCATCAGCGAATGCGGGCTGTCCTCGATCGTCTGGCGGATCTCGGCGAGGTCGGCATCGGCCTCGATCCAGTCGACCTCGGTGCGCGGGGTCATCATCTCGCGCACCGGCCGCTCGGCGAGGCGGACAACGCCGGTCAGGATCTGGCTCTGCTCGGCCTCGATCACCCCCGAACGGGTCGCCTCGGCAAAGATCATCCGCAATTCCTCGGCGGTGACAGAGGCCTCCCCCTTGGCGCGGATGCCGAACAGACCGATCAGCGCGGCCGAGCTCTTGTCGAGCAGCCACACCAGCGGCGCGGCGGCGCGCGCCATGAGCTCCATCGGGCGGGCCATCACCAGCGACACCGGCACCGCGGAACGCAGGGCGAGTTGCTTGGGCACCAGCTCGCCGACGATGAGGCTCAGATAGGTGGTGAAGGCGATCACCAGCGCAAAGCCGGTTTCGTCGGCGAAGTCCGGGGAGAGGCCGAGCGCCGCCAACCGCTCGCCCACCGGTCCGCCCAGGCTCGCACCCGAATAGGCGCCGGCGACGATGCCGATCAGGGTGATCCCGATCTGCACGGTCGACAGGAACTTGCCCGGGTCCGCCGCCAGCCGGATCGCGATGCGCGCTGCGCTCGAGCCGGCTTCGGCCCGCGCCTCTAGCGCGCTGGTCTTGGCCGAGACGATGGCGAGTTCCGACATGGCGAACACGCCGTTGAGCACGATCAGCGCGAAGATGATCGCAAGGTCGGTCCAGGGAAAAGGTGTCACGCCTCTTGCGCTAGCACAAAAGCCCGCGCCTGCCAGCCGCGCGAATGGCAACATGGGACACATACCTGTTCAAGAGCGGGCAATCTGGCGCACGTCAGAACGTGGCGCGACAGCGACGGATGTTCTTGTCGCCAATCGGGCGGCGTGGCACCTTCGCGCCCGTTTCAGAGGGAGACACATCATGAGCCTTTCGCGTATCCTGCTTTCCGGCACCGCCGCGCTGGCGCTGCTCGGCACCAGCGCCTGCGTCACCGATCCCAACACCGGCGAGAAGAAGATTTCGCGCACCGCGATCGGCACCGGGCTCGGCGGCACGCTCGGCTATCTTCTCGGCGGGGCGATCGGCGGCAACACCGGCCGCATCATCGGCGCCGGCATCGGCGGCTCGGCGGGCGCGATCCTCGGCAAGCAGTACGACGATCAGATCAAGACCCTGCGCGAACAGACCGCGGGCAGCGGGGTCGAGGTCGAGGAGGTCGGCAACCAGGACGCGATCCTCGTCCGCCTGCCCGACGGCGTGACCTTCGCCACCGGTTCGGCACAGATCAACCCCGGCTTCTACGACACGCTCAACAATGTCGCCGAAAGCCTGATCCAGTATCCGAACAGCCTGATCGACGTCTACGGCTTCACCGACACCACCGGTTCGGACGCGACCAACCAGCGGCTGTCCGAACAGCGCGCACAGGCGGTCGCCGATTACCTCGCCGCGCGCGGCGTAGCGCGGGCGCGCATCGCGACCAAGGGCTATGGCGAGCAATACGACTACCTGCGCGTCAAGACCGCCGACGGCGTCAACGAACCGCTCAATCGCCGGGTCGAGATCAAGATCATCCCCATCAGCCAGGACGACGTGAACGCCGCGCGCGGGAACTGATGTTGGTGGGGGCGCCTCCGCGCCCCCAATTCCTCGCTCACGCGACCTGAAGGTCGCGTCGCTGCGGGCGCGCAGTCGCGCTTGCGGGCCGCCCTGACGGGTGGCCCGTTGTCATTGTGCCGACGCGAAGTCGGAACTTGTCGGAGTCAGCGCAGCGCCGCGGCCCTTTCGGCCAGCCGTTCCACCGCGGCGGCGTGGATCGCGGGGGAACACACCAGCACCCCGAAATCGCGCGGGTCGTGCTTGTTGTAGGCGAGCGGGCGGCCGAAGGCGTCGCTGACCTCCGCCCCCGCCTCTCGCGCGATCAGCGCGGCGGCGGCGATGTCCCATTCGTAGCCCCAGCGCAGCGTCGCCACCAGGTCGGCACGGTCATCGGCGACCATCGCGATGCGGAGTGCGATCGAGTTGGGCTGATCGACCGCGACGAGATCGGCGTCTTCCTTCGGCAGCGAATGGGTCGGCACCCGCGCGCCTGCGAACTCGCTGCGCCGACTGGCCCTGAGCGGGCGCTCGTTGAGGCTCGCCCCCTGCCCCGCCACCGCCAGCCATTCCTCGCCGCGCGCCGGGGCCGCGAGCATCCCGATCAGCGGCCTGCCGCCGCTCACCAGCGCGACCGACACCGCCCAGCCGTCGCGCCCCCGCACGAAATCGCGGGTGCCGTCGATCGGGTCGACCAGCCAGATGAGGCCGCTCGCGGTGCGCTGCTTGTCGTCAGCGGTCTCCTCCGACAGCCAAGCTGCCGAGGGCAGCAGGCGGCGCAGCTCGCGCTTGAGGAAACGGTCGACCTCGAGATCGGCCTCGCTCACCGGATTGTTCGGGCTCTTGTCCCAGCTGTGCAGCGCGTGTCCCGCCCCCGGCCAGCGCGAAAGCGCGATGCGGCCCGCCTCGCGGACGATTGCTTCAAGGCGGAACCTGTCAATCATGAGAGGCTCGCCGTTGCGCCTTAACAGAGCACTTTTCAAGAGGGGCGATCCGTGCTTAGGCCCCCGGCAAACGGACCTCTCCCCAGAGAAATTGCAGAAGGGATCGACACGCCATGAACGTCCACGAATACCAGGCCAAGGAACTGCTCGCCAAGCACGGCATCGCGGTGCCGGCCGGCCATGCCGCGCTGACCGTCGAGGAAGCGGTCGAGGCCGCCAAGAAGCTCCCCGGGCCGCTCTATGTCGTGAAGGCGCAGATCCATGCGGGCGGGCGCGGCAAGGGCAAGTTCAAGGAGCTGGGCCCCGACGCCAAGGGCGGCGTGCGCCTCGCCAAGAGCCTCGATGAAGTCCGCGCCCATGCCGAGGAAATGCTCGGCAACACCCTTGTCACCGTGCAGACCGGCGAGGCCGGCAAGCAGGTCAACCGCCTCTACATCACCGACGGCGTCGACATCGCCAAGGAATACTACCTCTCGCTGCTGGTCGACCGCGCGAGCGGCCGCGTCGCCTTCGTGGTTTCGACCGAAGGGGGCATGGACATCGAGACCGTGGCGCATGACACGCCGCACCTCATCACCACCTTCAGCGTCGATCCGGCGCAGGGGTTCCAGCCGCATCATGGTCGCGCGGTCGCCTTCGCGCTCAAGCTCAGGGGCGATCTCAACAAGCAGGCGCAACGCCTCGCGAAGCAGCTTTACGACGCCTTCCTTGCCACCGATTGCGAGATGCTCGAAATCAACCCGCTGGTCGAAAGCGAGGACGGCAAGCTGCTGGTGCTCGACGCCAAGATGAGCTTCGACGGCAACGCGCTCTACCGCCACCCCGACATCGAGGCCCTGCGCGACGAGACCGAGGAAGACCCGGCGGAAGTCGAGGCGAGCGAATACGACCTTGCCTACATCAAGCTCGATGGCAACATCGGCTGCATGGTCAACGGTGCGGGCCTCGCCATGGCGACGATGGACATCATCAAGCTCAACGGCGCCTTCCCGGCGAACTTCCTCGACGTGGGCGGCGGCGCCACCACCGAGAAGGTCACCGCGGCGTTCAAGATCATCCTCAAAGACCCCGCGGTCGAGGGCATCCTCGTCAACATCTTCGGCGGGATCATGAAGTGCGACGTGATCGCCAACGGCATCGTCCAGGCGGCCAAGGACGTGAACCTGCAGGTTCCGCTGGTGGTGCGCCTCGAAGGCACCAACGTGGCCGAGGGCAAGGCGATTCTCGAGAACTCGGGTCTCGCGATCGTCAGCGCCGACAACCTCGGCGATGCCGCACAGAAGATCGTCGCGGAAGTGAAGAAGGCCGCCTGACACGGCGCGAATACATCCCGGGCGGGGCTGGTCGCGTATCAACCTCGCCCGGCCCTACAGGCCGCCGCCCGACTTGACGTTTACGTAAACGCAAGCTAGGCGGGCGGCAACTGGCCGACCGGCCCGATGATTCTGTGAGAGGAAGGACAAGCCATGAAGATCCTCGTCCCCGTCAAGCGGGTGATCGATTACAACGTCAAGCCGCGGGTCAAGGCCGACGGCAGCGGCGTCGATCTCGCCAACGTCAAGATGAGCATGAACCCGTTCGACGAGATCGCGGTCGAGGAAGCCATCCGCCTGAAGGAAAAGGGCGCGGCGACCGAGATCGTCGCGGTCTCCATCGGCCCGGCCAAGGCGCAGGAAACCCTGCGCACCGCGCTCGCCATGGGTGCCGACCGGGCGATCCTCGTGGAAACCGACGAGGAAGTGGAACCGCTGGCGGTCGCCAAGATCCTCAAGGCCATCGCTGACGAAGAGCAGCCGGGTCTGGTGATCCTCGGCAAGCAGTCGATCTCGGACGATTCGAACCAGACCGGCCAGATGCTCGCCGCGCTGATGGGCCGTCCGCAGGGCACCTTCGCCAACACCGTCGAGGTCGAGGGCGACAGCGTCACCGTGAAGCGCGAGGTCGACGGGGGTCTCCAGACCGTGAAGCTGTCGCTTCCCGCGATCGTCACCACCGACCTGCGCCTGAACGAGCCGCGCTACGCCTCGCTGCCCAACATCATGAAGGCCAAGCAGAAGCCGCTCGCGACCAAGACCGCCAGTGATTACGGCGTCGACCTCGCGCCGCGCCTCAAGACGCTGAAGGTCGCAGAGCCGCCGGTGCGACAGGCGGGCGAGAAGGTCGCCGACGTCGCCGCGCTGGTCGAGAAGGTCAAGGCGCTCGGCATCGCGTAAGCGCGTGCGCGCCTCAAGGATAAGGAACACTCGAGATGAAGACTCTGGTTCTCGTCGAACATGACAACATCAAGGTGGCCGACGCGACGCTCGCGGTGGTCACCGCCGCCTCCAAGCTGGGCGAAGTCCACCTGCTGGTCGCCGGTCACAACTGCGGCGCGGTCGCGGAAGCCGCCGCCAAGATCGCGGGCGTCGGCAAGGTCCACGTCGCCGATGACGCGGCCTACGAGAACGGCCTCGCCGAAAACGTCGCCCCCCTCGCCGCCGCGCTGATGGCCGACCACGACGCCTTCCTCGCTGCCGCCACGACGCAGGGCAAGAACGTCGCCCCGCGGGTCGCCGCGCAGCTCGACGTGATGCAGGTGTCGGAAATCCTCTCGGTCGAAGGCCCCAAGACCTTCACCCGCCCGATCTACGCCGGCAACGCCATCGCCACGGTCGAAAGCACCGACGAAAAGCTCGTCATCACCGTGCGCGGCACCGCCTTCGACAAGGCGGCGGCGGAAGGCGGCTCGGGCACCGTCGAGGCGGTCAGCGGCCCCGGCGATGCCGGAACCTCGACCTTCGTCGGCGCGGAAATCGCCAAGAGCGAGCGTCCTGAACTGACCAGCGCCAAGGTGATCGTCTCGGGTGGCCGCGCGCTCAAGGACGCCGAGACCTTCGAGAGCGTCATCACGCCCCTCGCCGACAAGCTCGGCGCCGCGATCGGTGCGAGCCGCGCCGCGGTGGACGCGGGCTATGTCCCCAACGACTACCAGGTCGGCCAGACCGGCAAGATCGTCGCCCCGGAAGTCTATTTCGCGATCGGCATCTCGGGCGCGATCCAGCACCTTGCGGGGATGAAGGACTCCAAGGTCATCATCGCCATCAACAAGGACGAGGACGCCCCGATCTTCCAGGTCGCGGATATCGGCCTTGTCGCGGACCTCTACACCGCGGTGCCGGAGCTGACGGCCGCGCTGTAAGGCGCTGGACCGGACACCCCCAGAGAAACGAACCCCCGGCAGCCGCACGCCTGCCGGGGGTTTTCTGTGTCAGCGCCGCGTCCCGAGGCAATGCCGGTCGCAGCCAAGGGCTTGAAATCGTTCGTCCGCTCCATCAGGGTGCTCCCATGCCTGAGGGGGATTTCATGCGCACTTTCCGTTCTGCCGTGCTCGCCGCTGCAAGCCTCTCCGCGCTGGGGGGCCTGCCCGCCGCTCCGGCCGCCGCCGCGCCGCTGGTGCTCGCCCCGGCATCCCCGTGGCAGTTCCGCGAATACGAGGACCGCTGCCGTGCCAGCCGCGTGTTCGGCGAAGGCGAGGACAGCACCACCTTGTGGATCGAGCAGGGCGGGGTCGAGCCGATCTACAATCTCACCCTGATCGGCCGTCCGCTGCGCCATCCCCAGGGCCGCGGCATTTACGTGCGGTTCGGCGAACATCCCGAGTTTGTCCGCAGCTACATCGCGCTCGAATCCAGCAAGGGACGCCCCGTCCTGACCATGTACTGGGTGACGATCACCCAGCCGCAGATGGAACGCGACGGCGACATCCCGGCCCCCGCGCTCGGCTTCGACGTCGGCGACTCCGATGCGATCACTACGCTCAGCGTCAGGGGTTCGATCGCCCAGCCGCTGCGGCTCGAGATCGGACCAATGCTCGAAACCTTCGGCACGCTCGGACTGTGCGGCGCAAAGCTATCGGGCCTCCTCGGCCAGGCTGGCGAGCCGACGGCCGGTCAGGCCTCCCCGCCGCTCGCGGTGAAGTCGGACCGCTGGCTCACACCGGCGGATTATCCCGCTTACCTGGCGAATGCCGAGATGGAGGGGCAGCTGACTGTGCGGCTCACCGTAAACCGTGCGGGCCGGGCAAGTTCCTGCTTCGTGATGGAGAGCAACAAGCCGCAGCTGTTCGACGACACTGTGTGTCTCGCGCTGATGAAGCGGGCGGAGTTCCAGCCGGCGCGCGATGCCTCAGGGACGCCGGTCGCCTCCTATTACTTCTACACCGTCAAGTTCGTGGTGAAGTGACCCCCCTCACACCACCGTGGCGAGGAAGTGCAGCCCCATCCCCACCAGCCCGCCCACCAGCGTGCCGTTGATGCGGATGAACTGGAGGTCGCGGCCAACCGCGCCCTCGACGCGCTCGGTGATCGTGGTGGCGTCCCAGCGGCGCACGGTCTCGGACACCAGCCGCACGATCTGGTCGCCGTAGCGGGTCGAAACGCCGACCATCGTGCGCCGCGCGAAGCGGTTGATCTGCTCCTGCAGCCGCTCGTCCTGCTCGAGCGCCGCGCCCAGTTCGGCGAGCATCTTGCGCATATCCTCGCCCATCCCGCTGTCCGGATCGCGCGCGCGGCGGATCAGCGACTGGCGGATGCGCTCCCAAACGCCCGTCCACCACACCGCCACCGCCGGATTGGCGATGAGGTCGCGCTTCATGTCCTCGACCTTGGCGCGCGTCTCGGGATCGTGCTGCAAGTCCTGGCCGAGCTTCGCCAGCCCCTCCTCGATCTTGCCGCGCAGCGGGTGGTCCGGATTGACCAGCACCTCGGCGAGCAGCTTGTAGAGCCCGTCGAGCACGTTGGAGGAGATGGTCTTGTCGAGCCCCGTCCAGCGCAGCACGCCCGCCACGCGCTGATGGATGATCTCGCGCAGCGTGTCCTCATTGTCCTCGATGGTGAGCCCCGCCCAGCGCACGAAGCCGTCGATCAGCGGCTGATGGCGCTTGTCGGCCATCATGCTCTCGACCATCCGGCCTGCAAGCGGGGCGATGTCGAGCTTGGCGAGCTGCGCGGCCAGCCCCGAACGCACCTGGTTGCCGAGCCTATCGGGGTCGAGGCTCTCGAGCACCTCGGCGAGCAGCTCCGCCGCACCTGACGTGATGCGCGAGCGCTCGTCCTGAGCGCCGCGATCGGGCGAGGCGGCGAGGAACTCCCCTGCCGCCTTCGCCACGTTCATCCCGGCCATGCGCCGCGCGACGACCGCCGGGGTGAGGAAGTTCTCGCGCAGGAACTGCGCCATGGTGTCGGCGATGCGATCCTTGTTTTCCGGGATGATCGCAGTGTGCGGGATGGGAAGCCCAAGCGGATGGCGGAACAGCGCGGTCACCGCGAACCAGTCGGCCAGCCCGCCGACCATCGCGGCCTCGGCAAAGGCGTTGACATAGCCCCACGCGGGATGCGCGCCGACAAGGCCGTGGGTGGCGATGAAGACCGCCGCCATCGCGGCAAGCATGCCGGTCGCGGTCCAGCGCATCCGCCGGGCGCGGTCGACGCTCAGCGGCTCGCCGCGGAAGGTCAGGGGCACGGGGTGACGCTTCGCCATGCGACGGTTCTAGCCCGCCAGCGGCGGCCGCGTCACCCTCTTGTGCGTCATTCCGCCGGTTCGTTGCCCGGCGCATGGCCCGGCAGGCCCGGGAAAGGCCGGACGGGCTCCGCCTGCGGGCGGGCGTCGTCGCCCGGACGATAGGTCAGCATCCGCTCGCGCAGCCAGGGGCCGACACGCTTTTCGACCCCGTCGGCGAGGCTGAAGCCCGCGGGCACGATCAGCAGCGTGAGCAGGGTCGAGAGCACCAGCCCGCCGATCACCACCACGCCCATCGGCTGGCGCCACGCGCCGTCGCCGCTCAGCGACAGCGCGACTGGGATCATCCCCGCGGTCATCGCCACGGTGGTCATCACGATCGGCTGGGCGCGCTTGTGCCCGGCGTCCATGATCGCGTCGAGCTTCCCCACGCCCTTGTGCATTTCCTCGATGGCGAAGTCGATCAGCAGGATCGAGTTCTTCGAGACGATGCCGAGCAACAGCAGGATGCCGATATAGACCGGCATCGACTGCGGCTGGCCGAGCAGCCAGATCAGCAGCACCCCCCCGAGCGGCGCCAGCGCGAGCGAGGTCATGTTGACCAGCGGGCTCATCAAGCGCTTGTAGAGCAGCACCAGCACCGCGAAGACCAGCAGCACGCCCGAGATGATCGCGATGATCAGGTTCTGGATCAGCTCGGCCTGCCACTCCTCCTCGCCGACGACATCGCGGATCACGCCTGTCGGCAGGTTCTGCAGCACCGGCAGGGCGTCGATCTGCGCCTGCGCATCGCCCTTCAGCACGCCCGCGGCGAGGTCCGCGCCGACCAGCACGCGGCGGTTCTGGTTGTAGCGCTGGATCGCGGTCGGGCCGGAACCGAAGGTGATGTCGGCGACCCGGCTCAGCGGCACCGTGCCGCCATTGGCCGTCGGCACGGGCAGGTTCTGGATCGTAGTGAAATCGCCGCGCGCCTCGTCCGAGAGACGCACCTTGATCGGGATCTGGCGGTCGGAGAGGGAGAAGCGCGCCGCGTTCTGCTCGATCTCGCCAAGCGTAGCGATGCGGATCGTTTGCGACAGCGCCGCGGTGGTCACGCCGAGCTCGGCGGCGATCTTCTCGCGCGGGGTGATGATGATTTCCGGCCGGTTGAGGTCGGCGCTGATGCGCGGGGCGACCAGCGACTTCAGGCCCTTCATCTCCTCGACCAGCTCGGTCGCGGTTTCCTCGAGCTTCACCGGATCGGACCCGGCCAGCATCACCGTCATGTCGCGGCCCGAGCCGAAGCCCGCGCTCTGCGACTGGAAGCGCACCCGCGCATCGGGAATCTGCGCGAGCACCGGCCCGAGTTCGCGCTCGAACTCGATCGAGCTGCGCTCGCGGTCGTCCTTGAGCTTGAGGAAGATCGACGAGGTGTCGCCGATGCGGATGCGCTCGAGCATCCGCTCGACCTCCGGCTCCTGCGCGATCCGGTCGGCGACGGCATTGACGATGCGCTTGGTCTCGGCGAGCGTGGTGCCGGGCACGGTCTCGATCTCGATCCGGCTGTTCTCGTCATCGATGGTCGGCTGGAACTGCGCGGGGATCTGGCCGAACAGCAGGATCGTCATCAGGAACGAGAACCAGCCGATCGACAGCATCCACACGCGGTGGTCGTAGAAGCGGGCGGTCAGCCAGCGTGTGCCTTGCGCGATGCGGCTCGCACCATTCGCCGGCAGCTCGATCAGCTTGAACGCCAGCCATCCGGCCGCGAAGGACAGGCCCGAGACCAGCAGCACCTGCACGATCTCGAAGATCTTGGCGACCAGCTTGTAGGCGAAGCCGTTGGAATCGGAGGAAACGGCCGTGGCAACCTGCTTGGGAATGTCGAGGCCGGCAATGAGATTGAAGCTGACGAACAACGCCGCGCCAGTGACGGCCAGCAGCACCAGCACGGTCAGCAGCAGCGCGACGACATAGACCCAGCGGCGCCGTGGCCCCTCGATACCGGCACGGCGCGCGGCCATCTTTCCGGTGTCGAGCGTCCAGGCGAGCACCCGCATATAGGTGTCGATCAGGCGCCCCGAGCCATGCTCGGCGATCCCGTGGGACTTGAGGAAATAGGCCGCCATCAGCGGGGTGATCATGCGCGCGACGGCCAGGCTCATCAGCACCGCGACCACCACGGTGATCCCGAAGTTCTGGAAGAACTGACCCGAAACGCCCGGCATCAGGCCCACGGGGAGGAACACCGCGACGATGCAGAAGCTGGTCGCGACCACCGGCAGGCCGATCTCGTCGGCGGCGTCGATCGATGCCTGATAGGCGGTCTTGCCCATGCGCATGTGGCGCACGATGTTCTCGATCTCCACGATCGCGTCGTCGACCAGCACACCTGCCACCAGCGCCAGCGCGAGCAGCGAGAGGAAGTTCAGGTTGAACCCGAGCAGATCCATGAACCAGAAGGTCGGGATCGCCGAAAGCGGGATCGCTACCGCCGAGATGAAGGTCGCGCGCCAGTCGCGCAGGAACACGAACACCACGACCACCGCCAGCACCGCGCCTTCGACCAGCGCCCAGATCGAGGACTTGTACTGGCTGCGGGTATAGGTGGTGTTGGTCGAGAGCTTCATGAAGCGCACGCCCGGGTTCTCGGCCTCGATCGCGTCCATCTCCTTGAGCGCCGCGTCGTAGACGCTGAGGTCGGAGGCGCCGCGCGCGCGGCTCATGTAGAAATTGACGACCTCCTTGCCGCCGACCTCGCTGATCGAGGTGCGCTCGGAATAGCCGTCGCGCACGGTGGCGACGTCGGCGAGACGCACGGTGCGCCCCCCGCCGAGCTGGATCTGTAGCTGCGAAAGTGCGTAGGCATCATCCGAATTGCCCAGCACGCGCAGCGACTGGCGGGTGCCGCCGATCTCGGCAAGGCCGCCCGCCGCGTCGAGATTGACCTGGCGCAGCACGCCGTTGATCTGCGAGGCGGTGACCCCGAGCGCCTGCATCCGCGCCGGATCGAGGATCACCTCGATCTCGCGGTCGACCCCGCCGAAGCGCTGGACCTCGGCCATGCCCTCGATCTTGAGCAGGCGCTTGGCGACGGTATCATCGATGAACCAGCTCAATTGCTCGATGGTCATGTCGTCGGCCTCGACCGCGACATAGCCGATCGGTTCGCCCACCACGTTGACCTTGCGCACCTGCGGCTCGAGGATCCCGTCGGGCAGGCTCCCGCGCACGCTGGCGATCGCGGTCTCGACCTCGTTCACCGCCTCGATCAGGTCGGTGCCGATCTCGAACTCCACGAAGGTCCTCGAATTGCCTTCGCTGGCGGTCGACTGGATCGAGTTGACCCCGTTGATCGAGCGCAGGGCGCTTTCGACCTTGGTGGTGATCTGGTTCTCGATCTCGGTCGGAGAGGCGCCCGGCTGCGAGATCCCGACCGTCACCGCCGGAAACTCGACATCCGGGTTGTTGGTGACGTCCATGCGCAGGAAGCTGACGATCCCCGCGAACAGCAGCCCGGTGAAGAACACCAGCGGGATGACGGGGTTGCGGATCGACCAGGCCGAGATGTCGCGAAGAGCCATGATATTCCTGCCTGTTGCTTCAGGTTTCGTCAGTTACGCCGGCGCGGCGCGGGCGGATGGCCGCCTACTTCTTCTGACGCTGCGGGTTGATCGTCTCGCCCGGGTTGAGGAAGCCGCCGGCGCGCAGCACCACCTGTTCGGTGCCCGAGAGCCCTTCGGTGATGGCGATGCCCTGCTTGGTCACCGCCCCGGTCTTCACCGGGCGGCGCACCGCCTTGTTGTCCTCGCCCACGACATAGACGAAGCTGCCTTCGTCATCGGCCAGCACCGCGCTCTCGGGCAGGACCGTGGCGGTGAAGCTGCCCGAGTTGATCCGCGCGGTGGCGAAGCCGCCGGGGCGCAGCGCCGGCGCGAAGGGCAGCGCGATGCGCGCCGTGCCCTGCCGGGTCGCCTGGTCGATCACCGGGGCGAGCTGCCAGATCTGGCCCGAGAACTGCTTGTCCGAGCCGGTCGGGATCACGGTCGCGGGGGTGCCGACCGAAAGGCCGGCGAGCTGGTCCTCGCTGAGCTGGGCGAGCATTTCCATCTCGCCGCCGCTGGCGATGGTGAACAGCGCGCCGTTGCCGGGACCGACCGTCTGGCCGGGCTCGACATTGCGCTGGAGCACATAGCCCGAGGCCGGGGCGACCACGTTGAGGCGGTTGTTGCGGGCACGCAGTTCGCGCAGCTGCGCCTCGGCGACCTTGACCCGCGCCGCCGCGGCATCGCGGGTGGCGGTCAGGCGGTCGACATCGGCCTTGGAGACGAAGCCGCGCTCGACCAGCTGCAGGGCGCGGTCGAGATTGGCCTGGGCGAGGTTGGCGTCGGCGCGCGCGACCTCGATCTGCGCCGCCTGCGCCTCGGCCTGTTGGACCTGCACCGAACGGTCGATCACCGCCAGCACCTCGCCCTGCCGGACCCAGTCGCCCGCGTCGACGGTGACGCGCACCACCTGTCCGCCTTCGCCGACTGCGCCGACCGGCATGGGGCGGCGCGCGGCCAGCGTGCCGGGCGCCTCGATGACGCCCGCGACGGTGGTCTTACCGGGGGTGATCACGGTCACCACCGGGGCCTGCGAATTGTCGTCGCCCACCGCCACCGGCTCGCCGCCGGCCAGCGCGAAGTAGATGCCGATCGCGAGCAACAGGCCGAACAGCCCGATTCCCCCGACGATCAGCCAGCGCGGGATGCGGGGCGCAGCGATGGAACGCGCACCGGTGTAGTCGGTGGTCACACCGTCCGCGGCATCGGCCCGGATCGTGGTCTCGTAATTCATCGTCTTTCCTTCGCCGAAGCCGTCCTGCCCTGGCTGGCACGGCGGCTCCACGGTGTATTATCTCGGTAAGTCACCGAACGCAACGCCTGATAGGCGCGCGCGCGTCCGCGGGCAATCCTCGCATCGACGGGTGACATGGGGTCTAGACGAAGGGCGCGCGCGGTTCGCGCGGCGAAGCTGCCGCAGAGGGTCCCGGCAGGCAATGGGTTGCGGCTGAACGGAGGCTGGGCCGAGCCGGGGCGCGTCGGCGCCCGGTTCCGCTCAGTACTTGAGCTGGCGCTGGTAGAGGTCGCGGTAATGCTGGATCTTGGTGACCCGCAGCCCGTGCATGCCCGAGCGGTCGACCGCGCGCTGCCACGAGGCGAACTCCTCGAGCGTGAGGCCATAGCGCGCCAGCGCCTCGTCGAGCGTCAGCAGACCGCCGTTCACGGCCGCCACGACCTCGGCCTTGCGGCGCACGACCCAGCGCTTGGTGTCGGGCGAAGGCAGGTCGGCAAGCGTGAGGGGCTCGCCGAGGGGGCCGATAACCTGTGCCGGGCGGATGTCCTGGTTTTCCATCATTTTCTATCTCTCGCATCGCCTCCGGGCAGGTCCGTCGTCGCCGCGGCATCGCCCCCCGATGCCGCACCGGGGCGAACCGCCACGCGTGCGTTGTCCATGCCGTCAGAGGCTTTAGGGCACGCTAAAGCATCAAGGTTAACGGCGGGTTCCCGATCGTCGAGCATCGCGAAATAGCTCGCCGCGGCATCGCCGAAGCTGGCCGCGACGCCCTCGATCCGCCCCTGCGACTCGCTGCGCAGCAGCAGCCGCAGGTCCCGCGCTGCGTTGAGCCGGGCGGTGATCTCGCTCCACTCCACGGCGCGCAGGGCGTCGCCGGCGCGCCGGGCCGGGCGGGCATCGAACCGCTCCGCGCCGCGCGCGGCAGCACCGCGCCGGACACGCGCACCATCCTCGGCGCGCCGGGCAAGCGGCGGTCGCAGCGAAGCTGACAGGGGATCGGCTTTCTCGAACATCACCCCATCGTCATAAAGCGAGTGCGTCAAGATCGGGTAAAACCGCCATTTACCCCAGCTTAGGAATAGTCCGGGCGCGGCGTGAACGATGGGTGATGCGATTTCGCGCGGGCCGCACTGGCGAATCCGGGTCCGGACCGCTATATGCGCGCCTCTCTCATGGAACTGCCGACGCTTCCCAAGGCCGGCCTGCCGCGCGGGCCCGATGCCGCCGCCCTGTTCGACCTGCCGCGCCCGGCGGACGAATGCCGCATCGTCGTGGCGATGAGCGGCGGGGTCGATTCCTCGGTGGTCGCCGCGCTTGCCGCCGCGAGCGGCGCGCAGGTGATCGGGATCACGCTCCAGCTTTACGATTACGGCGCGGCGACTGGTCGCAAGGGTGCGTGCTGCGCGGGCGACGACATCCGCGACGCGCGCGCCGTTGCCGACCGGCTGGGCATCGCCCATTACGTCTTCGACCACGAAAGCGCCTTCCGCGAGGAGGTGGTCGAACAGTTCGCCGACGAATATCTCGCCGGGCGCACGCCGGTGCCCTGCATCCGCTGCAACATGGGACCCAAGTTCACCGACCTGTTCCGCATGGCGCGCGAGCTTGGGGCGGATTGCCTCGCCACCGGGCATTATGTCCGGCGGGTGATGACCGCGGACGGCCCGCAGCTGCACCGCGCCGCCGATCCCGCGCGCGACCAGTCCTATTTCCTCTACGCCACCACGGAAGCGCAGCTCGATTACCTGCGCTTCCCGCTGGGCGGGATGCCCAAGACCATGGTGCGTGACCTCGCCGAGGCGGCCGGCCTCAGGAACGCCGCCAAGCCCGACAGCCAGGACATCTGCTTCGTGCCCGACGGGAACTACGCGAAGATCGTCACCAAGGTGCGGCCCGAAGGCGCCGCGCCCGGCAGCATCGTCCACGCCGCGACCGGCGAGACGCTGGGCACGCACAAGGGCATCGTCCACTTCACCGTCGGCCAGCGCAAGGGCCTCGAGATCGGCGGACAGCCCGAGCCGCTCTATGTCATCGGCCTCGATGCTGCCTCGCGCGAGGTGCGGGTCGGGCCGAAGCGGATGCTGGCGGTCCATGCCGCGCACCTGACCGAAACCAACCGTATCGGGCCGCTGCCCGACGAACCGCTGACCGCGAAGGTGCGCAGCCTCGCCAAGCCCGTGCCGGTGACGCTCGAAGGGCCGCTGGGGGACGGCATGGCGACCACGATCCGCTTCGCCGCGCCCGAATTCGGCGTTGCCCCCGGGCAGGCGGCGGTGATCTACGCCGGTGAGCGGGTGCTGGGCGGCGGGTGGATCGACACGACCGAGAAGGTGGCGGGCTAATCCTGCCACTTCTCCAGCACGCAGCCATAACCCTCGCGGTAGGTCGCGGTCGCCTTGGCAACCAGCGGGAAACGCGCGGTCACGCTCTTGGCCTGGTCGTCCTCGGCCAGCGTGACCAGTTCCATGCCCGGCAGCTTGTCCTTGGCGCAATCGGCGAGGCTGCGCCCGGCGACGAAGCGGCACGAACAGCCGACCCGCGCCGCATAGGCCGAACCGATCGTCCCGTAGCCGGTAATCGGCTCGCGGAAGGCCCACAGGCCGGCGGTGATCGCGAGCACGATCAGGGCCAGCAGCCACATCCCGTAGCGTCGACCGTGACGCGGGCGGGCGGAAGCGCGCGGGGAGAAGGATTTCGCCATTGCCAAGCTCTTTTCTATCGGGGATTGGGTTCGCCATGACCCGTCTTGCCCGCCTCCATAACCGCGCCCCCTTGCTTGCGCCAGCCCTGCTCCTGCTCGCCGGCTGCGGCGGTGCGGCGCCCGACGAGAAGCCCCTGTCCAAGGAGGCGCTCGCCGCCGTGACCGCTGACGCCGGGGCGCCCAAGGACCAGCTCGCCCGCCAGCTCGACGACCTGTTCACCGCTCCCGGAGTCGGCGAGACCCGCGCGGTAGTGCTGATGGCGGACGGCAAGATCGCCGCCGAACGCTACGGGCCGGGTTACGGACCGGACACGCGCTTCGTCAGCTGGTCGATGGCCAAGACGATCACTGGCGTGCTGATCGGGATGCTGGTGTCCGACGGGCTTCTCGCCCTCGACGAGCCTGCCCCGATCCCGCAGTGGCAGCGCCCCGGCGATCCGCGCGCCGCGATCACCCTGCGCGAGCTCCTGCAGATGCGCAGCGGCTTGCGCCACACCGAGAGCGGCGATCCGCCCTACGAATCCTCCGAGGTGCGGATGCTGTTCCTCGACGGGCGCGACGACATGGCGCGCTGGGCCGAGGAGCAGCCACTGGAGGCCGAGCCGGGCAAGATGTTCGAATATTCCTCGAACACCAGCGTGATCCTCGCCGACATCGCCGCGCGGGTGCTGACCGACAGCCGCGATCCCGACACGCGCCGCAAGGCGGTGCTGGGTTACCTGCAGGAACGCCTGTTCGGGCCGCTCGGCATGACCTCGATCGTGCCCGAGTTCGACGCCAGCGGCACGATGATCGGCGGCAGCCTGATGCACGCCACCGCGCGCGACTTCGCCAAGTTCGGCGAGATGCTGCGCCGCAAGGGCCGCGCACCCGGCGGCGAGCAGATCGTCCCGCAGCGGTGGGTCGAGGCGATGGTCACCCCCAGTCCGGTGCGCGCCAACTACGGCTTCCAGATCTGGCTCAACCGCAATCTGCCCAAGGGCGAGGAACAGCCGCTGTTCCCCGACCGCGCGCCGCAATCGCTGTTCGCGATGATCGGCCACATGGGGCAATATGTGCTCGTCTCGCCGCAGCAACGCGTGACGCTGGTACGGCTCGGCCACTCAGGGGCCGAGGAACGCAAGGCGATGCTCCGGCAGGCTGCCGACGTGCTGGAGCTTTATCCGGTGAAGTGACCGAGGGCCGGCGATTCAGAGCCGGAACGCCCCCTCCACCACCGTCACGCAGGGTCCGCCGAGCCACGCCTTGTCGCCATCGAGCCTGAGCGCAAGGTCGCCGCCGCGGGCGCTCGCCTGGTGGGCGGTGAAGCTCTCGCGTCCCAGCTTTTGCGCCCAGTAAGGGGTCAGCGCCGCGTGGGCCGAGCCGGTGACCGAATCCTCGTCCACCCCGCCGCCGGGGACGAAGACGCGGCTGACGATATCCGTCGCATCGCCGGGGGCGGTGGCGATGAACTGGTCCTTGCCGAGTTTCTCCAACCCGCGAATGTCAGGGGCGAGACCGCGCACCGCCGCCTCGCTCTCGAACAGGTAGATGTTGTAGCCGAGTTCGGAGCGGAACACCTCGCGCGGCTCGGCCCCAAGCAGGCGGATCGCCTCGGCCTGGTTGGCAGGGCTGTCCGCCTCGGTCGCGAGCGCCGGGAGCGCGAGTTCGTAGCCCTCGCCTGCGCGCACCACCTCGAGAATACCCGACTTGCGGGTGCGGAAGGTCACCCGCTCGCCCCCGTCGCGGGTGAGCAGCACGTGACCGCTCGCCAAGGTGGCATGGCCGCACAGCGCGATCTCGTAGGTGGGGGTGCACCAGCGCAGCTCCCAGTCGGCGGCGCCGGTGGTATCGCGCACGACGAAGGCGGTTTCGGCGAAGAGGTTTTCCGCGCCGATCGCCACCAGCACATCGTCAGGCAGCCATTCGTCGAGCACCATCACCGCCGCCTGGTTGCCGCCGAAGGGCCGGGCGCTGAAGGCATCGACGTGCCAATAGGGGATTGTCTGCGTCATGGCGGGGTTCCTCAGGGGTAAAGCAGCGTGTCGGCCCACGGCGCGTCCGGGCCGGAGCGGAGGAATTCGCGGCGGTCGTGGAGCCGGTTGTCGCGGTCGATCCAGAACTCGATCCGGCGCGGGCTGAGGGTGAAGCCGGTCCAGTGCGGCGGGCGCGGCACCGCGCCGTCCTGCTCGTGCGCGGCCCAGATTTCCTGCACGCGGTCGAGATATTGCTGGCGTTCGGGCAACGGGCGCGACTGGTCACTAGCCGCGCTGCCGACCTGGCTCTTGTAGGGGCGCGAGTGGAAATAGGCGTCGGCGCGCTCCGCGCTGACTTCGGTCAGCGGTCCCTCGATGCGGATCTGGCGGCGCAGGCTCTTCCAATGGAACAGCAACGCGGCCTGCATGTTGGCGCGGATCTCGCCGCCCTTGCGGCTATCGGCATTGGTGAAGAAGGTGAAGCCGCCACCCGCAATCTCGTCCACCCCGTGCCCTTTCAGGAGCACCATCCGCACCGAGGGCGCACCGCCGGGCGTCGCGGTGGCGAGCGCCATGGCGTTGGGATCGTTGGGCTCGGACGCCTTGGCGGCGGCGAACCATTCGTCGAACAGCGCGAAAGGGTCGGCGCCTGCCGGGATCACGCTGTCGGCCAGCTGGGCATCGTCGAGAGGGGTTTCGCCGGGCATCGCATCGGTCCTTGCTGGAATCGGAAGCCCACATAGGTGGGCAAAGCGAGCCGCGAAAGGCGCTTATGGTGAATTTCGCCTGTTCGCGCGCGCGGCTGCCCGCTTGCGCAAGGCGACTGTCTCACCTAGCTAACTCACCATGCGCGATCCCTACAGCATCCTCGGCATTGCCCGCACCGCTTCGGAGGCGGACATCAAGAGCGCCTATCGCAAGCTCGCCAAGGAACTGCACCCCGATCGCAACAAGGACAACCCCAAGGCCGCCGAGAAGTTCTCCGAGGCGACCCGCGCCTACGACCTGCTGTCCGACAAGACCAAGCGCGCGCAGTTCGACCGCGGCGAGATCGATGCCGAGGGCAACCCCGCCAATCCGTTTGCCGGAATGGGCGGGCGCGGGCCCTATGGCCGGGGCGGGACCTATGGCGCGGGACCGGGGGGGCCGGGCGGCTTCCGTGACAGCGACTTCGGCGGGTTCGGCGCCGAGGAGGTCGATCTGGGCGACCTGTTCGAGGGCCTGTTCGGCGGCCGCGCCCGCCAGCAGCAGCAGAACACGCGGCGGCCGTTCGGCAAGCAGCCCCCGCCCCCTCCGCCGAGGCGCGGGGCGGACATCCAGTACCGGCTGGCGGTGCCCTTCGTCGAGGCGGCCGCGGGGCGCGACCAGCGCATCACCCTCGCCGACGGCAAGGCGATCAACCTCAAGCTGCCCGCCGGCGTCGAGGACGGCACGATGATGCGCCTCAAGGACAAGGGCCACCCCGGCCCCGGCGGTCCGGGCGACGGGATCGTGATGATCGAGGTCGGCAGCCATCCCTTCTTCCGGCGCGAGGGCGACAATATCCGCATGGACCTGCCGATCACGCTCGACGAGGCGGTGCGCGGCGCCAAGGTGAAGTGCCCCACGGTCGATGGCCCGGTGATGCTGACGATCAAGCCCGGCACCAGCGGCGGGACCGTTCTGCGGCTCGGCGGCAAGGGCTGGACGAAGAAGGCGGGCAAGACCGCCGAGGGCAAACCCGAACGCGGCGACCAGCTGGTGACGCTCGAAATCCAGCTCCCCGCCGATCTCGCCGGGCTCGAGGAACGGCTCGAAGGCTGGGTCGATCCGGCGCGGCCGCGGGAGAAGTTCGGCCTGTGAGGGGCCGGACGCGGAACCCCGCCCGATGAGCGAGGCCGATCTCCCGCCGCCCGAAGCGCGGGAAGTGCGCTCGCTCTCGCCCGAGGCGCGGCGCATGGCGCGCGCGCACGGCGAGGATCGCGAGGCCGGGATCAAGGCGGCGCTGACCCGCCGGCTCGGCCCCGGCACGCGGGTCTTCCAGGTCGCGGGGCGCGTGCTCTCGGGAACCTGGGCGGACGGCTTCATCCACGCGGGCAACCTCGCCTATCTGGCGATGCTGGCGATCTTCCCGTTCTTCATCCTCGGCGCGGCACTGTTCGACCTGATCGGCGGCGGCAAGAGCGCGGACGGAATGATCGACGCGATCGCCCTCGCCCTCCCGCCGACCGCCGCGGAAGTGATCAGGCCGGTCGCCGAGGACGTCATCAATGCCCGCACCGGCTGGCTCTTGTGGGGCGGCGCGCTGGTGGCGCTGTGGACCGTGTCGAGCCTGATCGAGACGATCCGCGACATCCTGCGCCGCGCCTACGGCACCCGCGCGATCTATGCCTTCTGGAAATATCGCCTGCTGTCGGCCGGGCTGATCCTCGCCGCGGTGGTGGTGCTGATGATCTCGCTGTTCGCGCAGGTCACCATTGGCGCTGCGCAGGTGGTGATCGACGCGCGCTTCCCGCAGCTTGCGGAGGTGATCTCGACCTTGCGCATTTCACGGATCGTGCCGGCGCTGGGACTTGCAGGGTCGCTGTGGGTGCTGTTCTACACGCTCACCCCCCATGCCTATCGCAGCCGCGCCTATCCCAAGTGGCCCGGTGCGCTGTTCACCGCCTTGTGGTGGCTCGGCGTCGCGGCCGCCTTGCCGATGGTGCTGCGCTCTTTCTTCACCTATGACCTCACCTACGGCAGCCTTGCCGGGATCATGGTGACGCTGTTCTTTTTCTGGCTCGTCGGCCTCGGACTCGTTATCGGCGCGCAGCTGAACGCGGCGCTCGCCGAACCCGAGGACCGGGACGAGCCCACGGCTGAGGAGATGTCGGTATGAACACGTCAACGGGCGGCTTGATGGCGGGCAAGCGCGGGCTGATCATGGGCCTCGCCAACGACAAGTCGCTGGCCTGGGGGATCGCCAAGCAGCTCGCCGCGCAAGGCGCGGAGCTGGCCTTCTCCTACCAGGGCGAGGCGCTCGCCAAACGCGTGAAGCCGCTCGCCGCCGAATTGGGGAGCGACTTCACCTTCGAATGCGACGTGTCCGACATGGCCTCGCTCGATGCCGGTTTCGCCGCGCTGAAGGCACGCTGGGACAGCCTCGACTTCGTGGTCCACGCGATCGGCTTTTCCGACAAGAACGAGCTGCGCGGGCAATATCTCGACACCAGCCTCGAAAACTTCCTGCTGACCATGAACGTCTCGGCCTATTCGCTGGTCGCGGTGACCAAGCGCGCCGCGGAGATGATGGCCGAGAGCGGCGGCAGCATCCTCACCCTTTCCTATTACGGGGCCGAGAAGGTCGTGCCGCACTACAACGTGATGGGCGTCGCCAAGGCGGCGCTGGAGACCAGCGTCAAGTATCTCGCCAACGACCTCGGCCCGCGGGGCATCCGCGTCAACGCGATCAGCGCCGGGCCGATCAAGACCCTCGCTGCGAGCGGGATCGGCGATTTCCGCTACATTCTCAAGTGGAACGAGCTGAATGCGCCGCTGCGCCGCAACGTGACGATCGAGGATGTCGGCGGGGCCGGCCTCTACCTGCTTTCCGGCCTGTCCTCAGGCGTGACGGGGGAGGTGCACCATGTCGATGCGGGCTATCACCTCGTCGGGATGAAGCAGGAAGACGCACCCGACATCGCGCTGTCCTGAGCTTCTCGCCTCAGATGGTGCGGCGCGCACGCAGCAGCAGCGCCGCCACCGTCACCAGCCACAGCGCCGCCGCCCCGGCGAAGATCGCCAGCGCGTGCCACACCAGCCCGCCGGCGATCATCAGCGCCAGGAACAGGCAGTAGAAATCGCGCATCGTGACATAGCGCAGCCACCGCTTGAGCAGGTGCGGCCGCTCGTCGAGCATCCGCTTGGCGCCGTCGAAATGGAGCGGCTCTCCGCGCGCGCGGGCATGGAGGCCCAGCGCGACCATGCCGGTGAGCAGCAGCAGCAGGCCCGCGGCGCCGATCAGCGCCTCCTCGGCCCGCCCGTGCCGCCACAGGTTGCCGACCAGGCCGAGGAGGAATCCGAGATTGGTCATCGCGTCGACCGCGCTGTCCCACGCCGCGCCGCGCGCCGAGGTGCGATAGGTGGCGCGCGCGATCTCGCCGTCGATCCCGTCGGCGATCGAGGCGAGCTGGAACAGCACCGCCCCGCTCACCAGTCCGAGTTCCCCCGGCAGCAGCGACAGCGCCGCGATCATCGCCAGCGCGATCACCGCATTGAGCGCGGTGGCATGGCCGGGGCGGACCCATGCGAAACGCAGGAGGCGCGCGGAGGCCGCTTGGGACAGGGGCCGGTTGAGGTGGCGCGAGACGAAACCGTCGCCCGGCTTGGCGGTGGCGCGGATCACCGCGCGTGCCGCCGCGTCGAGCGCGGCGTCGGGATCGGCCGGGGGTGTGGGCGACGGCGCCTCGCCGGAGAGCAGTGCGGCGATGGCAGCGGCATCGGGCAGTCGCTCGCCGGGGACGGTGAGGCCCGCGGTCGCGGGGCACACCTCCACCGCAAGTCCGGGGGCGAGCCGCGCGATCTCGGCCAGGGTGTGCGGACCCAGAGCTCCGCCGCCGCGCGCGAAGGACAGCACCAGCGGCCCCTCGGCCCCCGCCTCGGCGAAGGCCCGGGCCAGCCGCGCCGCTGCGGGCACCCCCGCCACCAGCCGATCGGCGGTGCGCGGCGAGGCGAAGCGGAAGGTGGCGGCGCGCGTCATGCCCGGTGTCCGTGATGGTGCGGATTTGCGCCGCATAACAGCCCCCTATATGCAGGAGGACATGGCCGCAGGGCAACTCCGCCCTGACCCTCATCCGGTGAAGCGCGCATGGACCCCGCCCCCTCCTCACTCCCGCCCGAGCGTCCCGCGCGCCCGGCTGAGCTGGAGGATGCGCTCAATGCCCGGCTCTACCATCCCCTGTCGTGGCGGCTGGCGCGGCGATTGTCCCGCACCCGGATCACGCCGGACATGGTGTCGATCGCGGGCGCGGCGGCGATCATGCTGGCGGCGGCGGCCTATGTGCTGGTCGCATGGCCGTGGGGGGCGGTGCTCGGCCTGGCGCTGCACATGGGCTGGCACGTGCTCGACGGCGCGGACGGGGACCTCGCACGGCTAACCGGGCGCAGTTCACCCCACGGCGAGCTGGTCGACGGAATCTGCGACTACTCCGGCCACATCGTGCTCTACGTCACACTCGGTGCCATCGCCGCCGCACAGATCGGCGGGTGGGGCTGGGCGCTGATGGGGGCGGCGGGCGCAAGCCGGGTGGTGCAGGCGGCGCATTACGAGGGCGCACGGCGGCAGTACCAGCTCGCGGTCTACGGCACCCCTTGGCTGGCGAGTGCGGTGCCCGCCGCCTCGGCGTCCGGACGGCAGCATCCGCTGGTCGCATACTACCTGTGGCTCACCGGGCTCATCGTTCCCCACGGCCCGGCACTGACCGCCGCGGCGCTCGACCCGGCGCGGGCCGCAGCCTTGCGCGAGGCAATGCGCGCCCGGGCCGGCGAATGGCTCGGGGTCATCAGCCCCTTGAGCGCCAATACCCGCACGCTGGCGGTCGGCGCGGCGATGCTGGCGGGGCGGCCGCAATGGTATTTTCTGTTCGAGGTGCTGGTGCTCGGCGCGGTGCTGCTCGCCTCGCTGGCGCGGGTGCGGCGCGCGTTCGGCGCCGCGCTCGCCTATGCCGCCCCCGCCCCGGCGTCGGCCAGAACCCGGGCGTAGAGCGCAAGGTTCGCTTCGGCAAAGGCCCGCCAGTCGAGTTCGGCGGCGCGCTTCAATCCCTTGTCGCGCAGTTCGGCGGCGAGCACAGGGTCATCCGCCACCCGCTTCAATGCCGCCGCGATCGCGCCGGGATCTTGCGGATCGGCAAGCAGCGCCGCACCGGCGGTCACTTCGGGCATGGCCGAGACGTTGCTCGTCACCACCGGGCAGCCGCAGGCCATCGCCTCGGCGAGCGGGTTGCCGAAGCCCTCGAGGAAGGAGGGGTGGAGCAGCGCAGTGGCCTGCGAATAGAGCTGAACCAGCTCGGCGCGCTCCACCGCGGGTAGAAAATGCACCCGACCTGCAATGCCGAGCGTCCCCGCCAGTTTCTGCAGCGCGGGTCCGGTGTCGCCGCGCCGACGCACCAGCACGAGATCGATGTCGGCCTCGCCGGCGAAGGCGAGCGCGAAGGCGCGCAGCGCGCCCTCGTGGTTCTTGTAGGGGGCCCCCTGACCGACCACCAGCACATAGCGCCGCCCGTCGCGGATGCCGAGCCGCGCGAGAGCGGCGGCGTTGCGCGCTGCGGGCCGGAAATCCTCCGATACGCCGGACCGGGTGACGACCATGCGGTCTGCGGCGGCGGGTACGATCCGCAGGATCTCGGCGCGACTCGCCTCGCTGACGGTGGCGATCATTGCCGAACGGGCAAGGGCGCGGCGGATGCCATGGCCATAGAAGCGCCGCTCGACCAGGCCCCAGGGGCGCGGATTGCACCACCGGGGATGGGTCAGCCACATGACGTCGTGCACCGTGGTGATGGCGGGCATGGCGAGACCGCCGGGCAGGATATTGGCGGGAGCATGGAACAGATCGATCCCGCGAAGATTTGCCGCCAGCGGCAGGTGCAGCAGCGTCACCGGCCCGTTCGCCGGGCTGCGCACCGCGATGTCGCGGACGTTGTCAGCCTCGCTCAGCGGCTCCTTGCACAAAGGGTTGCGCAGAAAGGTGAAGTGCCAACCAGGCGCGAGCGCGGGCAGATGCCGGACCAGCGCCGCGACGCACGCGCCGATACCGCTCGGCCGCGGACCGAGGTAGCGGCAGTCGAGCGCCACATGAAAGCGTGGCGGACCTGCAGCACTCACCGGCAATCGCAATTCCCTCCGATTTGGCGCATCTGCTTCCCCCTTCGCTTCCGAGGGGCGAGCCCCCCGCCCCTGTCGCCGAAGCCCTCCTCCCCGGCTAAGTGGTTATTCCGAGCCTGCACCGACAACCTTCGGGAATCCCGTGTGTTTCGACTTGCCTATTGGCAACCATTATCCGGTTTAGATGAGAAAAGACACGGCGATTCCTTGGCTCCGCAAAGGGTTCAGAATGGAAATTCGTTCCGGTTGACAGGTATTCGGTTTGCAGTGATGGATTGTTATCACAGTTGAGGAAGCAGGCATGGGCCGCGCACGGGTCGCAATCGTCGGCGTTGGTAATTGCGCCAGTTCGCTGGTCCAGGGCGGGGCCTATTATCGCCGCACCGGCGCGAGCGGGGGGCTCATCCACCGCACCATCGGGCCCTATCACGCTTCCGACATCGATTTCGTGCTGGGCATCGACGTGGACCGCCGGAAGGTCGGCCGCCCCCTGGCAGAGGCGATCTTCGCCGCCCCCAACAACACCCAGGTCTTCGAACCCGCGATCCCCCCTTGCGCGGCGCAGGTCATCATGGGTCGCGTGCTCGACGGGGTCGCGCCGCACATGATCGCTGCGGGCGCGCGCGGGTTCCAGCCCGCCGACCTGCCCGATGCGACCCAGGACGAGATCGTCTCGGCCTTGCGGCGCGAGCGGGTCGACGTGCTGATAAACTTCCTCCCCGTGGGCTCGCAGGAGGCGAGCGCCTTCTACATGGAATGCGCGCTTGAGGCGGGCGTCGGCGTCGTCAACGCGATCCCGGTATTCATCGCCAGCGATGCCGGCTGGGAATCGCGTTTCCGCAAGCGCGGCCTGCCGATCGTGGGCGACGACATCAAGGCGCAGGTGGGCGCGACGATCATCCACCGCACCCTGTCCAACCTGTTCGCGATCCGCGGGGTCTCGGTCGAGCGCACCTATCAGCTCAACACCGGCGGCAACACGGATTTCCTCAACATGCTCGATGCCGACCGGCTGACCGACAAGAAGGTCTCCAAGACCGAGGCCGTTCAGGCCGCGCTGGCACGGCGTCTCGAGGACGACAATATCCGCATCGGCCCCTCCGAATACGTGCCCTGGCAGAAGGACAACAAGGTCTGCTTCCTGCGGCTGGAAGGTGCACAATGGGGCGGGGTGCCGATGCACCTCGAACTGCGGCTCTCGGTCGAGGACAGCCCCAATGCCGCGGCCTGCGCGATGGATGCGATCCGCTTCTGCAAGCTCGCTCGCGATCGCGGCGAAGGCGGCGCGCTGACCGTCGAAAGCGCATTCTACTGCAAGCATCCCCCCGTTCAGATGCCCGAGGATGCCGCGCTCGCCCTGCTCGATGCGCGTGCCCTGCCGCATCTGGATGCCGCCGAGTAAGGACCCGCCCGCCCAGCCACTGACCCGAAACCCCACCCTCTCCCCTCCCTCTCGCCCCGGTTGTTGCCGCCATGAACGCATTGATCCTCGCCGCAGGCTACGGCAGCCGCATTGCCGCCCTCGGCGCTCCCAAGCCGCTGGTCACCGTCTCGGGCGTCACGCTGCTCGAATGGTCGGTGCGCCAGGCCGCGCTGGCCGGCGTGCGCCATGCGGTGGTCGCCACCGGACACCGCGCCGCCGAAATCGAAGCGCGCCTGCCGGGCATGACCTTCCGCACGGGCGTGAGCCTCGAGCCGTGCCGGGTCCCGGACTGGTCACTGCCCAACGGTCACTCGGTGCTGGCCGGCGCCTCGCGGATCGCTGGCAATTACCTCCTGATGATGGCCGATCACCTGTTTTCGGCTGCGCTGCTCAAAACCCTCGTGCGGGACATCCACCGCGCACGCGGAGCGGCGCTGGCGATCGACCGCTATGTCACCGGACCGACCATCGATCCCGAGGACGCCACCTGGGTGCGGCGCCGCGCGAGCGGGCAAATCGGGCTGATCGGCAAGCACCTCGCGCACTACGATGCGGTCGATTGCGGCGCCTTCATCGCCACGCCCGATCTCGCCGAAGCGATTGCGGCCGCCATCGTCGACGGTGCGGCGGGCAGCCTCTCGCAGGGGATGCAACGCCTCGCCGAGGAGGGCCGCGCCGACACGGTCGACGTCACCGGCCACTGGTGGATCGACGTCGACGATCCGCGGATGCACCGCATCGCCGAGGCCGATGCGCCGTTCCATCTCGCCGGAATCCCGCGCGAACTGGTCCGCATCGCCGCCGCCTGACACCGCGGCGGCTGCGCCGACCAGACCGACCGGGTCGCAGCGCGGCCTATTGCCGCTGAATGGCGTTGGCCGTCGCCACGATCGAGAAGGCGGTGCTCGAGATCGTCTGCAGGAACCGCTCGAGCTCGACCCCGGGTGCGGTCGAGATATAGAGCACGTCGCCGTCGCGCATCCGGAAGTCCTGCATCGCGAAGAGGCTCGCCGCGTCGGTCATGTGCAGCGTGTAGACCACCGGCACCCGTCCGTCGGCGGTTGCAGTGACGCCGGGCCCGGCCAGCGCCGGCAGGGCAGCGCGGTCCTCGAGCCGGAACACGAACACGCCCTTCACGTCTGCGCGGCGCTCGTTGAGGCCGCCCGCCCGGCCGAGTGCTTCGGCCAGCGTGATGCCGCCGCCCTCGAAAGGCACCTCGGCCGGCCGCTGCACCGCGCCCAATGCGACGAAGCTGAAGGGCTGGTGCTGCACCGTCAGCACGTCGCCCGGCAGCAGCCGGACGTTCTGCGCCGGATCGGCGATCACCCGTTCGAGCGGCATCACCGCGCGGGTCGTGCCCCGGGCGAGCTGCACCGTCGACTGCTCGATCGGCTGCTTGGTCCCGCCGGCCACCGCCAGCGCGTCGAGCAGCCGCTCGCCGCGCGCGGACAGGCCGATGCGGCGGCTCGAGGCGACTTCGCCGAGGATGGTGGCGGTGCGGGTCTCGTTGGCGACCAGCCGGACCACCGCCTGAGGGTCATTGGCGCGCCGCCGCAGCCGCGCGACGATCAGCGATTCGACCTGTTCGGGGCGCATCCCGAGCACCTTGATCCGCCCGACGAAGGGAATCGCGATCATTCCCTCCTCGTCCACCTGCTGGCGCGGGATCGGCGTGTTGTTGGCGAGGTCGCCCCCCGCGCCCAGCTGCAGATCGCCCGGCGCCGCGCCGAACAGCACCGCCGGGGGCGCTTCCCAGATGGCGATGTCGACGAGGTCACCGGGTGCCAGGACCGTTGCCGAGATGCCGCCGTCGCCGAACAGTTCGGCAAAGCTCGCCGCACGGTCATAGCGGCCCAGCTCCGCGACCAGTTCGGCATCGAGCGGCAGGACCTGGATCGCGGTGTCGGCATAGCGCTGCCCCTCCTCCTGCGCCGAGCGGATCGCTCCGGTCGAGGGGCCGGTGCCGCCGAGGCTGGCGCAGGCGCTCGTCAGGCCGAGGCACAGGAGCGCCGCGGCGGCGGGGCCGAGCGGACGCGGACGGGCGGGCTGAGGCGGGACGGGCATGGCGGTGTTCCTGCGCGGGGCGAGGTCAGAGGTGGCGATCATAGACGGCCTTCAGACGTTCGCGATAGGTTTCGGGGCTGTAGCGGGCGGCCTGTTCGTGCCCCTGCGCGACATAGTGCGCGCGCAGATCGGCGTCGGCATCCAGGGTGCGGATCGCCTGGGTGATCGCCTGGGTGTCATAGGGATCGACCATCAGCGCCGCGTCCCCGGCGACCTCGGGCAGCGAGGAGGTGTTCGAGCAGATCACCGGCGTGCCCAGCAGCATCGCCTCGAGCACCGGCAGGCCGAAGCCTTCGTAGAGCGAGGGAAACAGCGCGGCCTTGGCCCCGCGGATCAGGCTGACCAGCAGCGGGAAGGGGGCATAGGGCATCTGGATGATCCGCTTGCGCGCGCCCCGGCGCCGCTCGAGGCTGCCGTAGACCGTCCCGGTCTCTCCCAGCAGCTTCAGTTCCTGTTCGGATTTCCACGCTTGCGCACCGACGATCACCAGCGGGGTGTCGACCTGCGAGGACAGATAGGCCTCGATCAGCCGGCCGATGTTCTTCTTGGGTTCGAGCGAGCCCCAGAACAGGAAATAGCCCTTGTAGTCGAAGCCCGTCAGCCCCTCCACCTCGCGCGCGACCTGATCCTCGGGCTTGAAGCGGTATTTGTCGGGGATGCTGACCGATTGATAGGTGTTGGTGATCTTCTCCGCGGGAATGCCGACCAGATCGACGAGGTCGCGCTTCGAGCTTTCCGAAACGGTGACGATATGCGCCGCGCTCTGCCCGAGCTTCTTGAGCAGGCGGAAATAGTGTCGCTTGCGGTCGAGTGTGGTGTAGGGCAGGCGCAGCGGCACGACGTCGTGCAGCGTGTAGATGTTGGGCCGGCCGCGCACCATGATCGGCAGCGGATAGGTCCAGTGCGCGAGATCGGGCTTCTCCGGCGGGCGCACCGCGAGCAGCATCTTCCACAGCCGGTACACGGCCTGCGCACGCGGGAACACGTCGGGGGCGTTGTAGAGGCGATCGAACTTCGGCAGCCGCGACTGGAAGGTGCGGGTGATGACCCGGCCCGTCACCGGGATCGGCCGCGCGGCGACCGCAAGCGGCCCCTGCAAGGACTGGTAGGCCCGGTCGAGCATCTCCAGCCACTTGATCCGCTCGTCGATCGAGGAATCGAAGAAATAGATTTCGCGCAGCAATTCGTCGCGGGTCGCGCTCGCCTGATTGCCGTAGAGCACGTCGACCTGATGACCGAGATTCGCGATCTCGTAGGAAAGGTTGCGCGCATAGGTCGCAACCCCGGTGCCCTTCTCGAGGCCGAGATTGTAGCCGTCGATGAGGATCCGGCTCACGCCCCGCGCTCCCTCAGACCTTGCGGACGATGAGGCCGAACGAGGTCGCAGCCCATTGCTGGATCTGCAGCTTGAGGTGGTCGTGGGGCTTGAAGGGCGGGACGTCGACGTGGGTGTCGAGCGGCTGCTCTCCGAGGTTGAAGTTGAACTCCATCTCCGCCCCCATCAGCTTGAGCCGCCGTTCGAGCAGCAGGAAATCGCGTTTGCGGAACAGCACCGTCCCCGCGTTGTCGAGTGTGTCGGCATCCGACGAGCAGTTGAACTCGGTGGTGTGCACCGCCACCCCGCCGGGCTTGAGGCACTTGACCGAGTTCACCACGAAATCGAGCCCGTGCATGATCGACCCGAGGTGTTCGAAAGCGCAGGCCGACCAGACGAAGTCGAACCCCCCTGCAAGATCCGCGTCGATCGCGTTCATGTCCATGAAGCGGAAATCCACCAGCCGGTCGAAAGCCTCGGGCTCGCAGATGCCGCGCTCGTTGAGGGACTGCTTGTTGCGCGCGTGCTGCGCCGTCTTCACCCAGCCCTTGTCCGCCGCGCCCTCGGGCTCGAGATCGGTCGCGAGCACCTCCACTCCACGGCTCGCGAAGACCGCCGCCAGCGGCTCCATTCCGACTCCGAAGCCCAGTCCGCGGCGCCCGCGTTCGAGCATTCCGCGCGACTCGAGCGCTTGAAGGATGTAGCAGAACTCCCACTGCTTGCGGTGCATGCGCGGAGCCTCGCGAATCTCGCGGCACCACGCGGCGTAGTGCGGCTCCTCCATCTGGCTCTGCGTGCAGGCCTGCGAGACCGGCGCCCACAGCGACGGCTCGGGCGCGTCGGGATCGCCGACCGTCATCGCCGGCGGCGCGGCCGGCGCAGCAAGCTCCGGCGCTGGGGCAGGAGAAGCGGCGGGCGCTGCGAAGCGCAGTTTCTCCAGCAGGTTTTTCATCATGCGAAGGACCCTTTCAAGCGGTGGCAACGGGGATTTGCGGCCATCCGGGGGGCGGCTTCCACCCGATCAGCTCCTTGAAATCGGCATAGGCGACCTCGAAATCGTCATAGAGGACCAGCCCACCGTCATGCAGCACGCCCCAGCGGTTGCAGTGATCGCGGACATAGGCGGCATCGTGCGAGATGATGATCATCGCCCGGTCGCCGCGCTTGTCGAACAGCTCGAAATTGCAGCGGTCATGGAAGCGCGCGTCGCCGACCGCGCTGATCTCGTCGATCAGGAAGCAGTCGAATTCGATGATCATCGAGATCGCGAAGGCGAGCCTTGCGCGCATCCCCGAGGAATAGGTCATCACCGGTTCGCGCAGATAGGGCCCGAGTTCGGCGAACTCCTCGACGAAGGCGAGATTGCGCTCGAAATCCTGATCGTAGACGCGGCTGATGAAGCGCACGTTGTCGGCGCCCGTCAGCTGCGGCTGGAAGGCGCCCGCGAAGGCCAGCGGCCAGGAGATCGAAATCGAGCTTTCGATCGTTCCCGCAGTCGGTCGCTCGGCACCGCTGATCAGCCGCACCAGCGTCGACTTGCCCGCCCCGTTGCGTCCGAGGATGCCGAGCCGTTCGCCCATCGCGAGATCGAAGCTGACCCCCTCGAACACCAGGTTCTCGCCGAAGCGGGTCGGATAGACCTTCGCCAGATCGCGCACCCGGATCATCCCGGCACCACCCGCCGCGAGACGTAGCGCAGCGCGATCAGCGCGATCAGCGAGAGCACGAGGTTGAACGGGATAAGGTAGGACAGATCGTAGGTCGCCCGCGCGCGGCTGCCGAAGAACCCTTCGCGCACCAGTTCGATGCCGTGCACCGTCGGGATCCACAGCACGATGTCCTGCGCGAAACGCGGCAGTGCGGCGACGATGAAGGCCGAGCCGGAGAGCGGGAACAGCAGGTAGGAGAAGGGGTGCCACAGCTTGTCGACCAGCTCGCTGAGGTGCGACAGCGCCCCAAGCCCGATCGCCACCGCGCAGCCGAACCAGGCGATCAGCAGCCAGCCGGCGGCGACCTTGAGGAAATCCTCGGGCGGAGCCATCCACTCGATCGCGATGAACAGCACGGCGAGCGAGGCGAAGGAGATGGTCGCCCCGCCGAACTCGATCAGCAGCCGCGCAAGGTAGATGTCGCCGACCTGGATATTGCGGTGATACATCAGGGCGAGGTTGTTCTGCAGCGCGCCGATGCAGCGCCCGGGCATGTTGCGCCACAGGAGCACGCTCGAATAGCCGGTGAGCGCGAAGGAGGAGATCGGCAGGTCGCTGCCGTGCACCGACTTGGTCGCGGTCCACAGGATCGTCACCCCGACGGTGAAGATCATCGGTTCGACGAAAAGCCACAGGAAGCCGATATTGTGCCGACCGTAGCGGGTCAGCATCTCGCGCCGCAACAGCGCGTCGACCACCCGCAGCTGGATGCGCAGGTGCGGCCAGATGGGTCCGCGGCGATCAGCGGCGCTCGCCATCAGTCGCGGTGCTCGCGCACGCCGATCGCCAGCATCGACAGCACGCCCCAGGCGAGCAGGCCGAGCACCAGCGCAGCGAGGATCGAGCGGATGCGCCGCGGCTCGACCGGGTAATCGGGCAGGCTCGGCGCGGCGATCTTTTCCAGGTAGGCCTGCTTGCGCCGCGCCTCGGCGCGCGCGTCCTGCAGCGAAGCGCGGGCGGCCGCGAGCTGCTTTTCGGCGAAGGCGCTTTCCACCTGCAACTCCTGATAGCGCGCCTGGGCTGAGGACAGCGATGTCCCCCCGCCGGTGAGATTGCCGCGGGCTTCGCCGATTTCGGCTTCGAGATCGCGGATCTGGGTCTTGAGGAAGGGGATCTGCGAGGCTTCAGGCGTGTAGGTCTGGAGCTGGCGCAGACGTGTCTGCGCGGCGATCAACTCGTCCTGAAGCTTCGAGATCATCTGCAGCCCGACCTCGGATTCGCGCATCGGATCGACGATTCCGCTGGCGTTGCGGTAGCGCGCCACTTCGACCGCCGCCTGGCGTGCGGCGATGCTCGCCTCCTCGACCTCGCGCTTGGCGATCGCGATGAGATCGTTCTGCGAACGCGCGGCGAGGCTGTTCACCAGTTCCTCGGACTGTTCGACCAGGCGGCCATTGATCGCCTGCGCCTGCTGCGGCGTGAAGGCGCGCACGCGGATCGTCAGCACCTGGGTCGCCGCGCCCTCGTCGACCGCCAGCTTGCCCTGGAAATAGCGGTAGAACTCCTCGTCGCTGTTGCCGAACAGGCCGAAACGGTCGAACCAGAAAAGGTCCGGATCGGAGTAAGCCGCCTTGAGCGCCCCGTCGGCATTGGCCTCGCTCAGCGCCGCGCGCGACTGGAGATAGGCGATGACGGTGCTGTTGCCCTCGCTCGCCCCGCCGAAACCGGTCTTGCCAAGCGCCACGTCGATGGCCGAGCGCGGACCCTGCGAGGGGTGGCGCACGACGAGCCGGGATTCGGAGATGTACACGTCCTCGGCGAAGAAGCCGTAGTAAAGCACCGCGACGAGCGTCGGCACGCTCACCACCACCAGGATCGGGCTGAGGTAGGATCTGAGGCGGTCGATCACGCGGCGAGCACTCTTTGCGGAAGGGGCCGGTCGTGCAGGCCGGACGTGCCGACGAACCGCTCGACAACGGCGAAATGATCGGCCCAGGTGGGCGCGGTGAAGGCGGCAGGGAGCGCCGGACGCGGCGTCGCGGCGGCCTCGGCGATCGCTTCGGCCCAGCGCGCGGGATCGGCGGGATCGAGCAGCAGCGCGGCGCCCTGCGCGATCTCGCGGAACACCGGAAGGTCGCTGGCGATCACCGGAGTGCCGGCCTGCAGGGCCTCGACGAATGGCAGCCCGAATCCTTCGGCAAGGCTCGGCATGAGCACCGCGCGCGCGCCCTGCATCAGCCCGGCGAGGTGGGAGTCTGCACACCGCGGATGGCGCTCGACCAGGCGGCGCAGCGCCGGCGAGGCAGCGATCGGGGCGAGCAGATCGCCGCTCATCGGGCCGGTCTGCCCGACCAGCACCAGCCGCGGCGCCGCCGTGCCGAGCCGCGCCGCCAGACGCTCCCACGCGGCGAACAGCAGGCGGTGATTCTTGCGCGGCTCGATCGTGGCGATGCACAGGAAATAGGGCGCGGCGCCCGGCGGGATCGCAGGCGCGTCCCGCAGGAACTCCACGCCGGCGAGATGCGCGACTGCCACCGGCGGCAGGGGAAGCCCTTCGGCCGCGGCGAAGGTCTCGAGATCGCGGTGGACCGCATGCGATCCGAGGATGATGCCGGCGCCCTGTGTCAGCGCGGCGCGCACCCGCCCGTCGTGCCGGCGCACCGCGTGGGGGCGCGAAAACTGCGGATGCAGCACCGGAATGAGATCGTGGAGGAAATAGTACGGGCGCACCCCGCTCTCGCGCACCCAGGCGGCATGGGAGGCGAGATCGAAATCGGTGTGGCCGACGTTGAGATAGGCGGCCCCGGCAAGGTCGCGGCGCGTCGCCCGGCCGAGCAGCGCGCGCGTCAGCCGCCCGGCGATGCGTCGGCGTGTGCGCGGGGCGGTCCCGTCCAGCAGATCGAACAGCGCGGCGGATTCACGCTCCGCCAGGACCCGCACGACGCCGCGATGCTGGACCACCGCAAGGGCGCGGTCGCGGAAGTGGCGGAGATAGGCATGGCACACCCGGTCGATCCCGGTGGGTTGACGCCCGCTCCAGCTGCGGGCCACGAGCCGCGTCACGTCGAGCAGCACGGGCGTGGCGGAACGGTCCGCGGGAAAGGCGGGGGCATTCATGACACGCGCCGCCCGCCAAGACCGAGCGGCTGGCGGCGCAGCGAACCGGCAGAGATGACCCGCTTCGACATCATCGCGACTCCTGACCCCCACGGCAGTGCCCACGGGGCGGCGAAAATCCTGCGCAACCGGCATTCGACTTTCCACCCCACTGCGGTGCAGCGCTGGGGATACACGCGCTTTCTGAAGGGCCGTCCCGGCCGACTCAAGATCATAAACCCCCAAAGCGGGTCCATTGACGGCACTCGCGCCCCGAGCGCGCCCCGAAAGACACAAGCCGCGCAACGCACAGCGGGCGGCGAACCCTTCGTCCTACCCGTAGAATTCGTGGCGTGCGAAGTCTTCGAGCACGGGGGCGGTGTGGAGCATGAGCGGGCTGTGCGGGTCGAGCGGGCCGGTGTGGCCGTCGGGCATCGCGAGGCTCTCGGCCGCCGCCATGCGCAGC
>WGLN01000005.1 GCA_016125555.1 Porphyrobacter sp. | reverse complement strand
GCGCGGCCCGTCCGGGGGACGGGTTTGGCCGAAAAACTCCCAAGCGAAGCGCGGGAGGCGCTTCGCGCGGCCCGTCCGGGGGACGGGTTTGGCCGAAAAACTCCCAAGCGAAGCGCGGGAGGCGCTTCGCGCGGCCCGTCCGGGGGACGGGTTTGGCCGAAAAACTCCCAAGCGAAGCGCGGGAGGCGCCGCGCGGTTCGCCTGCGCGGCCGGAAAAGAATGCTTACCTAGGATTTTGGGGCCACTTTCTTAAGCCTTGTTTCGCCATGCACGCGGGGTGAACGATCAGGCCCGCCTCGACGCCATTCATCGCCTCGATCTCGAGGCCAGCGCCGACCGGGCGCTGTTCTCGCGCATCACCGTGCTTGCCAGCACCATGCTCGGCTGCCCCACCGCACTGCTCTCGGTGGTCGAGGCGGAGCGGCAGTGGTTCCTCGGACGCACCGGGCTCGAGGCGTGCGAGACCCCGCGCGACGTGTCCTTCTGCGCGGTCTGCATCGCCGGAGAGGGGCCGCTGCTGGTCGCCGATGCCCGCGCCGACCGGCGCTTTCGCGACAATGCGCTGGTGACCGGCCCGCCCTTCATCCGCTCCTATCTCGGGGTTCCGGTCCGCACCGAGGAGGGCGTGCTGCTGGGCGCGCTGTGCGCCATCTCGCCCGAACCGCACGCCTTCTGCAGCGACCAGATCCCGCTGCTTGCGATGCTCGCCGAGCTCGCCGAGCGGAGCCTCGCCCTCCATGTCCGCACCCGCGAGCTGAGCGATGCCAATGCCGCGCTCAAGCAGGCCTCGCAGGTGTTCCGCCAGGCCGAGCGGGCGACCAATATCGGCTCGTGGCGGCTCGATCTCGCCTCGCGCACGATGTACTGGTCCGACCAGGTCTACGCGATCACCGGGGTCGCGCCGGGGTCGCCGGTGAGCGTGCCGCTGGCGATCGGTCTCTACGACAGCGAGGACCAGCCGATGGTCAGCGCCGCGCTGGAGGCGACCATCGAGCGCGGCGAGCCGCTGAGCTTCGAGAGCAGCATCCGCCGCGACGACGGTGCGCGGCGCCGCATCCGCGTGGTCGGCGAGCGCATCGAGGTGAACGGCCGCCCCGATAGCGTCGCAGGGATCGTCCACGACTGCACCGAGGAGCACCTGCGCGCGATGGCGCTCAAGCGCGCGGCGGAACACGACCGGCTGACCGGCCTGTTCAACCGCGCCAGCTTCGACCGCAAGCTCGCCGCCGCCCTGCGCGAGAGCACCGGCGAGCCGGTCACCGTGGCGCTGATCGATCTCGACGGCTTCAAGGACGTCAACGACACGCTCGGCCACCTCGTCGGCGACCGCGTGCTCGTCGCGCTCTCCACGCATTTCCACCAGCGCATCGCGCCCGGCATGTTCCTCGCGCGCTGGGGCGGCGACGAATTCGCCCTGCTTTTCCCGCAAGGCACGACGCTCGCCGCGGCGACCGCCTTTCTCGGCGAGCTGGTGGGCACGCTGGACGAGGTGGTCTCGCTCGGCAGCAGCGCCATCGCCATCGGCGCAACCTGCGGGGTGGCGCGCATGGACCCGCCCGCCAGCGGCGAGGAGATCATGCGCCGTGCCGACCTTGCGCTCTATCGCGGCAAGGAGGAAGGGCGCGGCAGCGTGGTGTGCTGGGATGCCGAGATCGAGGCGCGCCAGTCGGAGCGCCAGCATGCCATCGCCCGGTTGCGCGCCGCGCTCAACGCGGGGCGTGCGGTCGCCGCCTATCAACCGATCGTCGAACTGGAGACGGGGCGCATCCTCTCGGTCGAGGCGTTGCTGCGCATCAAGGGCGAGGACGGCAGCCTGATCACCGCCAGCGAGATCTTCTCCGCGCTGCTCGATCCCGAACTCTCGCGCCGGGTCTCGCGGGTGATGCTCGATCAGGTCGTGGCGGACGGTCCGGCGATCCTCGCACTGCTCGGGCCGGAGGCGCGAATCGGCATCAACCTGTCCGAGGCCGACCTGCGCCAGGACGATTTCGTGCGTCATCTGATCGAGGTGATCGACGACAGCGTGCTCTCGCCCGCCAACATCACCATCGAGGTGACCGAGACCATGCTGCTCGACGCCGGCGGCCAGCTTCACGCCAGCCTCGCGATGCTCGACCGCTGCGGCTTCACCGTCTGCCTCGACGATTTCGGGACAGGCTTCTCCTCGCTCACCCACCTGCGCCGCTTCCCGATCCACAAGGTCAAGATCGATCGCGACTTCATCGCCGGGATCGGCGAGGATCACCAGTCGCGGCTGATCATCCAGGCGATCGTCCAGATGGGGCACGGGCTGGGCCTGCGGGTGGTGGTCGAGGGGGTTGAGACCGCGGAGCAGGAAAACTTCCTGCGCGCGATCGGCTGCCGCCACGTGCAGGGCTACCGCTACGGCCGCCCGGCGCTGCTCGGGGAATTGCAGGAGCGACTCGGCCCGGTCGCGGCACCGTTCCGCCTGCGCGCCTGACGAATTGTGCCGGCGGCCTCGAGGGCCTATGCCGCGCGGCATGACCGAGCCCGCGCCTGCCCCCTGGCACGCCCTCCACGAAGCCGCCTGCGCGCGCGGGGAGACGAGCTATGTCGATCCCGAAACCGGCTTCATGGTGTTCACCCGCCTCGCCCACCTCGCGCGGCGCAAGTGCTGCGGATCGGGCTGCCGGCATTGCCCTTACGACCATCAAGCCGTACCGGACCGCGGCTGACAATCCGGAGACCTGCCCCATGAAGACCCGCGCCGCCGTCGCTTTCGCCGCCAAGCAGCCGCTCGAGATCGTCGAGCTCGACCTCGAAGGGCCCAAGCCCGGCGAGGTGCTGGTCGAGATCATGGCGACCGGCATCTGCCACACCGATGCCTACACGTTGGGCGGGTTCGACAGCGAGGGCATCTTCCCCAGCGTGCTCGGTCACGAGGGAGCGGGCGTGGTGCGCGAGGTCGGCGCCGGGGTGACGAGCGTGAAGCCGGGCGATCACGTGATCCCGCTCTACACGCCGGAATGCCGCCAGTGCAAATCGTGCCTCTCGGGCAAGACCAACCTGTGCACCGCGATCCGCGCGACGCAAGGAGCAGGGCTGATGCCCGACGGCACCACGCGGTTCAGCTACAAGGGCCAGCCGATCTACCACTACATGGGCTGCTCGACCTTCTCGAACTTCACCGTCCTCCCTGAAATCGCGGTGGCAAAGATCCGCGAGGATGCGCCGTTCCAGAGCGCCTGCTACATCGGCTGCGGCGTCACCACCGGGGTCGGCGCGGTGGTCAACACGGCGAAAGTGCAGGTCGGCGACAATGTGGTCGTTTTCGGCCTCGGCGGGATTGGTCTCAACGTCATCCAGGGCGCGCGGCTGGCGGGGGCGAACATGATCGTGGGCGTCGACATCAACCCGGCGCGCGAGGAATGGGGCAAGCGCTTCGGCATGACCCACTTCCTCGACAGCCGCGGAATGAGCCGCGAGGCAATCGTCGCCAAGATCGTGGAGATGACCGATGGCGGCGCGGACTACACCTTCGATGCCACCGGCAACACCGAAGTGATGCGCACCGCATTGGAAGCATGCCACCGCGGCTGGGGCACCAGCATCATCATCGGGGTGGCCGAGGCGGGCAAGGAAATCGCCACCCGCCCGTTCCAGCTCGTCACCGGGCGCAACTGGCGCGGCACGGCCTTCGGCGGGGCCAAGGGCCGCACCGACGTGCCCAAGATCGTCGACATGTACATGACCGGCAAGATCGCAATCGACCCGATGATCACCCACGTCATGGGCCTCGAGGAGATCAACACCGCCTTCGACCTGATGCACGAAGGCAAGTCGATCCGTTCGGTGGTGGTGTTCTGATGGCGGGAGGCGAGACCCCGGCGAAGATCACTCTGGGCGAAAAGCTCGCTCTCTTTTCAGACCATTGGGCGCCGCGCATCGTCGCCCGCTACAACGGCAACGAGGTGCGGCTGGTGAAGGCGGCGGGCGATTTCCGCTGGCATTCGCACCCCGACACGGACGAGTTGTTCCTGGTGCTCGAAGGCCGGCTCCACATGACCTTCCGCGACCGCACCGAGGTGCTCGGGCCGGGGGAGATGATCGTCGTGCCCGCCGGGGTCGAACACTTCCCGCGCGTGCCCGAGGGCGAGGCCAAGCTGCTGCTGATCGACCCCGCGGACACCCCCAACACCGGCGAGGCGGCGAGCGCCTTCACCCCCTTGGAAATCTAGCTCCCGCTCGGCAGCGCGCCGAAGCGCCCGCCGAAGAACACCAGCGGTCGGCCTTGGGGATCGCCCTGCGCCAGCGCTTCGACCTTGCCGAGGATCAGCGTGTGATCGCCCGCGGCATGACGCGCGAAGCGGCGGCAGGCAAGATGCGCGATCGCGCCCGCGATCACCGGCAGACCGGCCGGCCCGGCCTCGAAATCGCGCGCGTCCATCGCGCTGTTGCCGCGCGCGGCATAGCGCCGGGCAAGCGCCTGCTGCCCCTCGCCGAGGATGCTGAAGGCGAAGCTTTCGGCTTCGGCGTAGACCGCGAAGCGGCTCGCGCTGTTCTGCAGGCTCCAGCAAACCAGCATCGGATCGAGCGAGACCGACACCAGCGAGTTGATGGTCATCGCCGCGATCGGTTCCGCGCCCGGAGGCACCGAGACCACCGCAACCCCGGTTGTGAAGCGGCTCATCAGGTCGCGGAAGGCGGCCGGGCCGGGGGTGAGGGGATCGGGCAAGGACGTCTCCGGGGCGAGCGCGAGGGGCCGGGCTGCGTTGGCCGCTCGTCCCGCGGCTTGTCAATCGCCCCGGCCGAGCGCCGGTTCCCCGCGCGTGGTTAACCCGCTGGTTACGCCGCCGCGCTAGGAGAGGGCAAGGCGCCGATCCGCGATGCGGCGCAGCAGGTGACGAATGCCCCAGAGCCGGATTGCCGCCGCCCCGTCCGCTCGCGCGCTGCGCGTGGGGATCGGCCGTGGCTGAGGCCGATCCGGCGGCCCCGGTCGCAAAACTGTCCGCTCCCTCGCTCGCCGCGCAGGTGCGCAGCGCGGTGATCTGGCGCTCGGGAAGCCAGGTGCTCACCCAGCTGGTGTCCTGGTGTTCGACCCTCGTGGTCATCCGCCTGCTCGCCCCCGCCGATTACGGCCTGTTCGCGATGGCCCAGGTGATGCTGACCCTGCTCAGCACCCTGAACGGCTGGGGTCTCGCCTCGGCGCTGATCCGCGAGGAGGAGGTCAGCGAGGAACGGCTGCGCCAGACGCTGGGGATGCTGGTGCTGCTCAATTGCGCGCTGGCGGTGGTGCAGTGCCTCGCCGCGCCGCTGGTGGCGCTGTGGTTCGCGCAGCCCAAGGTCGCCGACCTGCTCAGGGTCCAGTCGCTGCTCTATCTCACCGTCCCCTTCTGCGCGCTGCCCCACGCCATGCTGGCGCGCCGGATGGATTTCCGCCGCCCGGCGCAGGTGCGCCTCGCCGCGGCGCTCGCCGGAGCGGCCACGGCGCTGACCGGCGCGCTGTCGGGCTGGGGCGTGTGGACGCTGGTCGCCGCGCCGCTGGTGCTGTTCCTCACGCTCGCCGTGGGCATGACCTGGGCCGCGCGCGCGCCGATCCGCCCCTCCTTCCGCTTCGCGGGTGCGGGCCACATCGCCGGCTTCGGCGGGGTGATGACGGCGACGCAGCTCTTCTGGTTCGTGCAGAGCCAGGCCGACGTGATGATCGCGGGGCGCGTGCTCGATATGCACACGCTGGGGGTCTACACCACCTCCCAGTTCCTCGCGCAGCTGCTCGCCGCCAAGTTCGTGCCGCCGATCAACGAGGTCGCCTATGCCGCCTATGCCCGCCACAAGGCCGACGGGCCCGAGCCGCTGCTGGCGACGATCCGGCTGGTGATGCTGGTGGCGCTCCCCGCCTATGTCGGGCTCGCGGTGGTCGCACCGGTGCTGGTGCCGGCGCTGCTCGGCGAGAAATGGACGGAGATCGTGCAGCTCCTGCCGATCCTCGCCGGCGCGATGGCGATGCTGACGCTGCAGATCCTGTTCGCGCCCGCCACCAATGCGCGCGGGGCGCCGGGTATCGCGCTCAGGGTGACGATGCTCGGCGCGGCGGTGATGCCCGCGGCCTTCCTCGTCGGTTCGCACTTCGGGGTGGAGGGCTTCGCCTGGGGCTGGGTCGGGGGCATGGCGGTGCTGACCGCGGCAACGGTGATCCTGTCGCGCGGCATTCTCGGCCTGACGCTGGGCGGATTGCTGCGCGCCATCGCCCCGCCGCTGGCCGCCGCGCTGGCGATGGGCGTGGGCGTGGCGCTGCTGCTGCGCGCCGTGCCGCCGGTGATGCCGCTCGCCGCGCTGGCGGCGGCGGTGACGCTCGGGATCGCGCTCTATGGCGCTGCGCTGCGACTGATCGCGCCCGAACGCATCGCCGAAGCGCTGCACTTCGCGCGCCATCGCGGCGAGGCCGAGGCCGAGGCCGAACCCCTCGCGGCGGATTGACCCCTGCCAAGAGCGCTGCATTGACAGCCGCGGCCCTATCCGGTCTCACGCGGGGGATGACCCGGCCCGCCCCGCAGACCCGCACCTTTCCCGTCAACGGCATCGATCTCGCGGTTCACGAGTGGGCGGGCGACGGCAGCGCCGCGATGCCGCTGGTCTTTGCCCACGCCACGGGCTTTCACGGCCGGGTGTTCGATGCGATCATCGCGCAGTTCCCGGCTCATCCGGCCTACGCACTCGATCTGCGCGGCCACGGCCTGTCGGGCGGCGGGCCGATCGACGACTGGCGATTGCTGTCGCGCGATGTCGAAGAGTTTCTTGAAGCGGCGGGAATCGCCGGCGCGCTCGGGGTCGGGCACTCGATGGGCGCGCACACGCTCCTGCAGGTCGCCGCCGACCATCCGGGCGCCTTCGCGGGTCTCGTGCTGTTCGATCCGGTCATCCTCGCGCCCGCGTTCTACGCGCCCGGAGAGCCGCTCTACACCGCCGACAATCCGCATCCCGCGATCCGCCGCAAGCGCGATTTCGCGTCGCCGCAAGCGATGATGGAGCGGTTCCGGGCCCGCGATCCCTATTGCCTGTTCGATGCGCGGGTCTTCGCCGATTACTGCACCCACGGCCTTGTGCCCGCGGCATCGGGGGAGGGGATGGAGCTGGCCTGTTCGCCCGAGACGGAGGCGAGCGTCTATGCCTCGAGCCGCAGCAATCCGGGCATCCTCGATGCGGCGCGCAAGGTCGACATCCCGGTGCTGGTGGTGCGCGCGAAGGCGACCAGCCTCAATGATTTCAAGAGCTCGCCGACCTGGCCCGAACTGGCGTCGATCCTGCCGCGCGGGACCGATCTGCACCGCCCGGACCGCACCCACTTCCACCCCTTCGAGGACCCGGCGGACGCGGCGCGGATCATTGCCGGGATGATCGGCTGAGCCGCCTCAACCCGCGGCGGCGAGCAGGTCCCTGAGATCATCGCGCACCCGCGCGATCTCCTCGGCCCGCGCGCGTGCGAAATTGCCTGCGATCTGCTGCGCCAGCCCGCCGTAGAAGGCGGTCAGCGCAGCGTGGAGCGGGTGGGCCGGATCGACCGAGCGGGCGAGCCACAAGGTGATGGTCTGCGCGCGTTCGAGCGGCTCGTGCGGGACCTCGCCGGGCTTGCGATCAAGCGCGAGCAGCGCCTGGCCGAGCGCGGCGATCGCCTCCTCCAGGCAGATGCGGGTGAGATCGGCGGTGCCCGCAGCCGCGATCCGGGCGTCGAGTTCGACCCGGCGATAGGCGGCGGCGGGATTGCGGGCGAGCATCGGCACGGGCGCGCGTTCCTCAGTTGCTGCGCGCCGACCAGATGTCGACCTGCTGCTGGATGAAGGTCAGCGTCGCCTGCGAGGCGGCGACGCGGCGTTCGGAAGCGGTGAACTGGCGGGTCAGCCGGTCGCGCAGCGCGTCCTGCTGCTCGGCGACCTTCGCCAGCTTGTCGTCGCTGCGCGCGCGCTGCGCCTCGAGCCGCTTCACCGATCCGCCGAGCGAGCCCGGGTCGCTGGCAAGGCTGGTGTCGCGCGCGAGGCGGTCGATGGTGGCGAAGACGCCGCTGGGACCGGTGGTGAACATCGCCGCAACCGCGTCGGGATCGCTTTCGAGCGCGCTGCCGAGCCGCGCGGTGTCGAGCCGGAAGGTCCCGTCGCGGTTGAGGACGAGGCCGATATCGGCGAGCGTGCTGGGTGCGCCCGCGGCGGCGCCGGGCATCACCACCTGCCCCGCGAGGCCCGCCAGGTCGCGGCGCAGCTCGCGCGCGCCGGGATCGTTGCCGAGCTCCCCGCCGAGCGGCGAGGCGAGGTCCTTCATCTGGGCGGTGATGTCGTTGAGCGCGGCGACGAAATCGCTCATCACGCCGGTGATCGCCGCGGTGTTGTTGGCGAAGGTCAGGCTGGTGGGCGCCCCGGCGTTGGTGCCGGTGAGTTCGAGCGAGAATCCCCCCGGCAGGCCGGTGACGCGGTTGGAAGGGCTGGTCATCGCCACGGTGTCGAGCGCGAAGGCGGCATCGCTCGCCGCGCCGCGCAGTTCCCCGGCATCGCTCGCCGGGTCCCATGCGAGGTAGGACAGATCGCCCGGAACCGCGCCGCCGCCTGCGCCCGCAGGTTCGATCACGAAGCCGCTCGCCGCCCCTTCCGCGCCCTTGAGCACGAGCTGCGCGCCGTCCGCCCCGGTCGCGACATAGGCGCTCACCGCACCGCCGCTGTCGCGGGTGATCTTCGCGGCGAGGGTCGCCAGCGTGTCCTCGGCGGTGACGTCGATCACCAGCGGATCGCGGGCCGCATCGGCGGTGAAGCCGGTGCCGGCGACCGTGCCGAAGCGAAACGTCAGCGTCCCTGCGCCGACCAGGTCGTCGCGGCTCGCATAGGACTTTCCGACCAGCGTCTGCCCCTTGGCGAGCGCGGTGACCTCGAGCGAGAAGCTGCCGCGCGGCGACATCCCTGCGGGCACGCTGACCCGCGCCACGGCGGGGGTGGCGAGCTCGCCGCGCGGGGCGAGGTCGCCGTTACGGATGCGGTCGCCCAGCGCGCTCGACAGGCTGGTGATCGCGCCGCGCAGCTGCGAGGCAGCCGAAATCTGCGCGTCGAGCGCATCGCGCCGCGCCGTCACCGTGTCGCGCTGGAAGGCGAAGCTGGCGGCGGAGATATCCTCGGCAAGGCGGGTGAAGTCGACACCGCTGCCCGCGCCGAGCGCCGAGATGATCGAGGAGCCGGAGGTGGTCATGCCCTCAAGAACGGGCGCTTTCCGGCAGGATTAAGCGGACATCTCCGGCTTGCCGTCCCCGTCGAAGCGCATGTCCGGCGGCACCGCGATCACCGGGCGGCGCGGGCGCGCACCGCGCTTCAGCGCCATCACGAAGGCGACCAGCGCGGCGATCGCGACGTAGAGCTCCTCGCGCACCATCTGGTTGGCCTGGGTGGTGAAATAGACCGCGCGGGCGAGCTGCGGATATTCGAGCACCGGCAGGCCCTGTTCCGCGGCGATCTCGCGCATCGCCAGCGCGGTGTCGCCGCGCCCCTTGGCGAGCAGCACCGGGGCGGGCGCCAGCGCCGGGTCGTAGGTCAGCGCCACGGCGAAGTGCAGCGGGTTGACGATCACGAACTGCGCGTCCTGCATCGCCTTGGCCACGCCCCCGCGCGCAAGGTCGCGCTGGCGCTGGCGCCGCGCCGATTTCATCTCGGGCGAGCCTTCGCTTTCCTTGTTCTCGTCGCGCAGGTCCTGGAAGCTCATCTTCAGCCGCTTGTCGCGCTGGAAGCGTTGCAGCGGGTAATCGACCGCAGCGATCACCACCAGACCCGTCAGAAGCGCGCCGACGAGGCTGGCGATGGCCCCCGTGGCGATGCCGACCTGCGCTTCGAGCGGACTGCGCCCGAGCACCAGCAGCGCGGGCAGGTGCGCCCCCGCCCAGCTCCACGCGATCCCGCCGAGCAGCGCCAGCTTGAGCAGGCCCTTGCCGAGCTCGATCAGCCCCTGCCAGCCGAGGATGCGCTTGAGGCCGGACAGCGGATTGACGCGCGAGGCCTTGAAGCCGGCATTGCCGGCGTTGAAGCGCCCCTCGCCGAGCAGCAGTTGCGAGGCGACCGTGACCAGCGCCGCGACCAGCCCGAGCGCCATCACGGGCGGGAGGATCGCCAGCGCCGCATCGGCGATCGCCGCGCCCGGCGCGAAGCCGTCGAGCGCGGCGCGGTCGAAGGTGAAGCCGGCGCGCGCGGTCGCCGCGAGGCTCTCGGCCAGCCATGGGCCCAGCGCCATCAGCGCCAGCGCCCCGCTGCCGGTCGCGGCGAGGGTCGCGACCTCCCTGGAGCGCAGCACGTCGCCCTTCCTGGCGGCGTCCTGGCGGCGCTTCGCGGTCGGCGCGAAGGTCTTTTCGCCGGCGCTCTCCTCAGCCATCGGGCGGCCCCGCCGCGATGAGGGTGCGCGACTGCTCGAGCGCGGCCGCGATCACCCCTTCGAACTGGCCGACCATCACCGGCAGGGTGACAATCAGCGCCGCGATGCCGGCGAGCACGCCCGCGGGCAGGCCCAGCGCGAACAGGTTGAGCGAAGGCGCCGAGCGCGCGACGAGGCCGGTCACCACCTGCACCAGCAGCAGCACCAGCACCACCGGCAGCGCGATCGCGGCCGCGGTGGCAAGCCCGTAGCCGAAGAACAGCCCGACGCTCTCGGCGCGCCAGCTGCCGAAGCCGGACGCGCCCGCGGGCAGCAGGCGGTAGCTTTCGATCAGCAGGTCGAACCACAGCAGTTGCGCGCCGGTGGCGTAGAACAACAGGCTCAGCACCAGCCCGAAGAAGGTGCCGAGCGCCCCCGATTGCGCGCCGCTCGCCGGGTCGATCGAGGTGGCGATGGCAAGGCCCATGGTCCCCGCAATCTGCTCGGCGGCGATCAGCGGGACCGCGAAGGCGAGCTGCAGCACGAAGCCCAGCGCAAGGCCCACCAGCACCTCGTGGAGCACCGCCAGCACCGCGGCGAAACTGAGCATCTGCGGGGCCGGTGCGATCGGCACCCAGCTCGCCACGAAGAACCCGAGCACGAGGCTGAGCAGGATGCGCAAGGGTGCCGGCACCGCCATTCCGCCGATCATCGGCGCGGCGAGCAGCGCCGCCCCGCAGCGCAGCGACAGGAACAGCACCTGCCACAGCTGCGCCTCGAGACTGGCGAAACCGAAATCGAGGACGTTCATGCCGCCCGCCCTGCCGCCTCAACCCGAAATCTGCGCGACCTGCGCCATGATCTCGCGGGTGAAGTCGCTCAGCAGGCCCATCATCGCCGCGCCCAGCACCACGAAGACCAGCGCGGTCACCGCCAGCTTGGGGATGAAGGACAGGGTCTGTTCGTTGACCGAGGTGGCGGCCTGCACCACCCCGACCACCAGCCCCACCACCAGCGCGGCGACCAGCACCGGCCCGGCGATCAGCGCGGTGACCCACAAGGTGCGGTCGGCGAGCGCGAGCAGCGCGGTGTCCTCGCCCATCACGTGAAACTCATCGCGAGGCTGCCCATCAGCAGCGCCCAGCCGTCCACCAGCACGAACAGCAGCAGCTTGAAGGGCAGCGAGATGATCGTCGGCGAGAGCATCATCATGCCGAGGCTCATCAAGACGCTCGCCACCACCAGGTCGATCACGAGGAAGGGCAGGAAGATCATGAAGCCGATCTGGAAGGCGGTTTCGAGCTCGCTGGTGACGAAGGCCGGCAGCAGGATCGAGAAGGGCACGTCCGCGCCGCTGGCGAAGGTGCCGCCGCCGGCGATGTCGGTGAACATCATCAGGTTCGCCTCGCGGGTCTGGTGCAGCATGAAGGCGTGGAAGGCCTCGCCCGCCTTGCCGATCGCGGCATCGGCGGAGATGGTGCCCGCGGCATAGGGCGCGATCGCCTGCGTGTTCACCGCATCGAGCGTCGGGGCCATCACGAACAGCGACAGGAACAGCGCGAGGCCTGCCAGCACCTGCCCCGGCGGCGAGCCCTGCAGGCCCAGCGCCTGGCGCAGGATCGAGAGCACCACGAGGATCCGCAGGAAGCTCGTCATCATCAGCACCAGCGCGGGCAGGATGGTGAGCAGGCCCATCACCACCAGCAGCTGGAGCGACAGGCTCAAGGGACTGTCATCGCCCGCGCCGTTATCGCCCAGCGCGCGCTCGATCGCCGAGCCGACGCCGGCCTGGACGAGATCGGGCGCGGGGGCCGCCGGGGCGGCATGGGCAAGGCCCGGCAGCGCGAAAAACATGGTTAACGCAGCGAGGCAGGCAAGGCCCGTGCGCAGGATCGCAGCGCGGTTCATCAGCCGTGCTCCGCCGTGTCCGAGGGGGTTTCGGGGGCCTCGATTTCCCCCAGCCGCACCATGCCGTGACGGGTCATGCCGAGCAGGATCTCGCGCTCGCGGAAGCGCACCACCGCGAGCTTGACGCCGGGCGCGATCAGGCTGGTTTCGACCAGCTGGAGATGGCGCCCGGCGCCGGGCTGGCCGGCCAGCCGCGTCTGCATCGCCCGGGTCAGCCACAGGCTGCCCCAGATGAGGCCGCCGAGCAGCGGCAGCAGCAGCGCGAGGCGCAGGAGGTATTCGACCACGACCCGCGCCTCAGCCGAAGTCCGGCCCCGCCGCGGGCGCGGCGGACGGTTCGGACGCGAACGGCTGCGGTCCGGGTGCCGCGCTCTCGGGGGAGGGGGCGGCGGGAAGTTCCTGCCCGTCCTCGCCCACGAGGTGCACGATGCGCAGCGCGAAGCGGCCCTTTTCGGCCACCACCTCGCCGCGCGCGATCACGCGGCCATTGGCGGTCACGTCGAGCAGTTCGTCGGTCAGCCGGTCGAGCGTGACGGTGCTGCCCTCGCCCAGCATCAACACGTCGCGCAGCGCCATCTCGGTGCGGCCGAGTTCGACCGACAGGCGCACCGCGACCGCGCCGAAGCGGTGGAGGTGCGGGGGGCTGAGTTCACTCATTGGGCGGGTCCTCCTGCGGGAATGCGGGTGAGGCGGATCGCCATGCGATCCTCCTGAGTGCCGATGCTGCCATGCGCGACCAGCCGTTCGCCGAGCATCAGCGGCACCTGCCGCCCCAGCGCCAGCGGGAGCCGGTCGCCCGGGCCGAGCGCTTGCAGCCGGGTGAGCGGCAGATCGACTTCGGCGAGCACGACGTGGAGCGGCAGCGGAATCGCGGCGAAGGGCGCGGCGGCGGGATCGGCGGGGGTGCGGCCGCGCGCCGGGTGGGCGCGGCGGCGGCCCGGCTCGGGCAGCAGGCGCGCCATCCGCTCGGCGGCGATCACCAGCAGGCCGTTCCAGCTGCAGCCGCGGCGATTGGCGATGGCGAGGGTGAACACCAGCGCCTCGGCATCGGGGGCGAAGGGCTTGAGGCGCGCGGCGCTTTCGCTGCGCACCACCACCTCGCCGCCGCCATGCGCGCCCGCGGGGGCCGCGGCATCGCCGAGGCTGGCACGGGTGATCGCCTGGGCGATGGTCGCGGCGGCCTCCTCGACCAGCAGCGCCGCGGAGCGCGGGAGCTGTTCGGGGGCCTGCCCCGCGGGCGTCCCCTCGCCGCCGAACGAACGATCGGTCAGCGCGATCGCGGTGGCGAAATCGAAGGCGACCAGCGCCGTTTCTGCGGTGGGGCCGCAGCGCAGCAGCACGTTGGCGGCAATCGGCCCGATCCGCTCGAGCGCGGCGTGGCCGGGCAGGCTCTCGGGCTCGCTCACCTCGACCGTCAGCCGGTCGCCCGAAAGCAGGCCGGACAGGTCCTCGGCAAGCAGCCGTGCAAGGTCGCGCCGCCACGCGGTCAGCAGCGCGGCGCGCTCGTCGGGGCGCGGGCCGCGGCGGGTCAGTTCGGGGCAGTGCTGCGCCGCGGGCCGCGCGGAGGCGAAGTGATGCTGCATCCTCATTGGACCAGGAACCCCTCGAAGTGCACCGCGTCGATCCCGCCGAAGCCCTCCTTCTCCTCGAGCACCGCGTTGACCGCGCGGGTCAGGCGCTTGGCGAGCTTTTCCTTGCCTGCGGCATCGTAGACCTCGGCCTCGGTGGTGGACGCGAGCTGGACGAGGATTGCCGAGCGGATCGCCAGTTCGTGGTTGTGGACCCATTGCAGCACCCGCCCGTCGCGGCGGGTCGAGACCGCCAGTTCGACCTGGATCAGCCCCGGCGAATCCGCGAGGTTGGAGGTGAAGCTGTCGGCGAAGGAATAATAGGCGGTGCGGTACTTGCTGCCGCCCTCGCCATAGACGGGGGCGGCCTCTTCCTTGCCCTTCTCGGCGCCGGGGAGGGGATAGGGCTCCTCCTCGCCCTTGAGCACCAGCTTGGGCTCGTCGGGCTCGTGCGCGCCGGCCGGCTCGCCGAACAGGCCCGCGGCATAGGCGCCGTAGGCCCCGCCCGCACCCAGCGCGAGCAGCGCCACCGCGCCCAGGGCGATCTTGATGACGAGGCCCTTGCCGCCCTTGCCGCTGTCGCCGTCCTTGCCGGCCTTGTCCTTGCCCTTGGACATGAAAACGCAAACTCCCTGTTGGCGGCATCACCCGGTCAGGCGAACAATCCGCGGTCGCGCCGCACGGCGCTCTCGCCGTCCGGCACCGTGCCCGGCGCACCCTCGGCGGGGCGGCGCTGCGGCTGGTGGCGCTGGTGCTGCGAGGCCCCTTCGTCGCGGGGCCCGGAGTGCGCCAGGTATGGTTGAGACGATCCTTGCCCCCCACTAGGGGAAGCCCCGTAGCGGGGGTCCGAAAGGCTGCCTTGGCCGGGGTTGTGCCCGCCCGGATTGCCGCCCGAATTCATCGCGGCGGCATCGCCGGAGGCCGTGATCGCGCGGTCGGCAAGCGCGGCGTGGATCGCCGGGACGAAACCGGGGTCGCGGCTCGCCAGCACCGCGCGCCAATCCTGCGCGGCGGCCGCGGGTTCGATGCGCAGCGAGACGAAGCCGAATTCGGCGTGGCGCAGGGTCATCTCGGGCCGGGCGCTGCGCAGCGCCTCACGGATCTCGCCGACCTGGGCGATGGTGCTCTCGAGCTGCGGCGCGGGGGCGCGCGGCGCGATGCGATCGGGCAGCGGGTCGGGCGCGGCCGGGGTGGGCTGGCCAGCGGGGGTCGACGCGGCGTGCGGCGCGGGGCCGGCGCCGGGCGCATGGCCGGCCGGCGGCGTGGCGGCATCGGGCGCGAGCGAGGCGAGGGCGGGAGCAGGCGGCCGCTCGCCGTCCGGCTCCTCGCCCGCGTCCTCGGGGTCGAGCGACGCTACGGCGATCGCCGGCGTGCGCGCCGTCACCGGGGGAGGTGCGGGAACCGCCGCGGCGCCGGGGCGCCGGCTTGGAGGCGCCGCGGAAGCAGCAGCGGGCGGGGTGGCGGCAGGCTGCACCGCGGGCACGATGGCCGCAGCCACCAGCGCGAAAGTCGGCGGAGCGAGCGGCGCCGCCGCGTCGGGGGTGTCGTCGGCCGGGTCGTCGATCGGCGTGTCGCCCTCGCCCTCGCTGCCGCTGACCGGCCCGGGCGCATCGCCCTCGACCGTGCCCCCGGCGGGCGCGGCGGCGGACGGGATGCGCGCGAACAGCGCGGTGGCGGGGGACGGCGGGGGCGGCAGATTGGCGCCGCTGTCCGGCAGGATCGTGCCGGGCGGCAGCGGTGCCTGGTCGAGCGCCGCCCCGGATTCGGGCGGGGGCGGAGTGGCCGGGCCTTGCAGCGCGACCGCCAGCGCGCCCGGCGCGGCGGGCGGCGGCAGCACCGCCCCGGCGGGCAGCGCCGCGTCGAGCAGGTCGGCGAAGTCCAGCGCCGGGCGGCCGCCCTCTGCGCTCGCCCCCGCGCCCGTGCTCACCCCTGCGCCGAGCGCGGGCAGCGAGGATGCGGTGGGAGCGGCGTTGAGATCGGGCAGGGAAGCGATCATCACAGGGGGGGTCCTTTGACGGGGCGGAACGGGTGTGCCGCTCAGGTCTGCAACTTGCGTGCCAGCGGCAGGGCGAGCGCCTGTTCGCGGCGTTCCTTTACGGCCTCGAGCGCGGCGCGCGCCTCGGCCTCGCGGGTCGCGAGGCGGCGGGCGCGGGTCTCGGCGGCGGCGAGTGTCTCGGACAGGCGGGCGGACTGGCGCGCGGCGTCGGCGGCGGCGCTGGCGGCATCTCCGGCGAGGCGCGAAAGCCCGGCGGTGAAGGCGGCGCGCGCGGCGAGCGCCTCGCCCGCGGTCGGCCCCGGCCGGGGCGCTCCGGCGGCGACCAGCGCGCGGCTGCGAGCGGCGAGCAGCTGGCTGCGCTCCTCGGCGGCGAGCGCCTCGGCGAGCCCGCGCAGCGCCTGGCGCCGCGCGACATTGGCGATCAGCGCTTGGCGCCGCAGCAGGGCGAGGCGGCGGGCTTCACGCATCCGCACGCTCCAGCAGCGCGGCGAGCGCGGCGTGGCTCGCCCCGAGCGCCTCGGCGGCCCCGCGCTCCTGCGTCAGGAAGGCGTCGATCGCGCCCGAATGGGCGAGCGCGGTATCGAGCAGCGGGTCGCTGCCCGCGCGGTAGGCGCCCATCAGCACGAGGTCGCGATTGGTCTCGCGCGCGGCGATCAGCGCGCGCAAGCGCCGTGCCGCACGGGCGGTTTCGGGGGAGACGATGTCGTCCATCACCCGGCTGAGCGAGGCGGGGACGTCGATCGCGGGATAGTGCCCGCGCTGCGCGAGCTCGCGCGACAGGACGATATGCCCGTCGAGGATCGCGCGCGCGGTGTCGACCACCGGGTCATTGGCATCGTCCCCGTCGGCGAGGACGGTGTAGATCCCGGTCACCGCGCCCCCCGTGCGCGCGGAATTGCCCGCGCGCTCGACCAGCCGGGTGATCGCCGCGAGCGCCGAGGGCGGATAGCCGCGCGCCGCGCCCGGCTCGCCCAGCACCAGCGCGAGTTCGCGCGCGGCGTGGGCGACGCGGGTGAGGCTGTCGAGGATCAGCAGCACGCGCTTGCCCTGGCTGCGGAAATATTCGGCGATGCTGCTCGCATATTGCGCGGCCCTCAGCCGCAGGTTGGGCGCATGGTCGGCGGGCACCGCGACCACCACGATCCCGCCGCGCCGATGGCCTGCCATGTGGCGGTTCACGAAATCCGAGACCTCGCGCGCGCGCTCGCCGATCAGCGCCACCACGGTGACGTCGGCGACCGCGTGGCCCGCGATGGTGTCGACCAGCACCGATTTGCCGACCCCCGATCCGGCCATGATCCCGAGCCTTTGCCCCACCCCCATGGTGGCGAGCGCGTTGATCGCGCGCACCCCGCAATCGAAGGCTTCGGCGACGCTGGCGCGTTCGAGCGCGCCCTCGCGGGTGCCGGCGAGCGGCCAGGCCTGCGGCAGGTCCAATCGCGGGCCGCCGTCGATTGGCTGGCCGAGCGCATCGACCGCGCGCCCGAGCAGCGCCGGGCCGACCCGCACCTCGCCCGGATCGCCGAAGGCGCGCACGCCGGCGCGCGGGCGCAGCAGCATGGCATCGCCAAGCAGCATCATCAGCGAGTGCCCGGCGCGAAAGCCGATCACCTCGGCGAGACATTCGCTGTTCGCCCCGTTCTCGATCACGCCGAGCGAGCCGACCGGCAGCGGCAGCCCAGCGACCTCGACCAGCCCGCCGTCGCAGGCGACCACGCGGCCCATCCGCAGCGGCCCCGCTTCGGGTCGGGCGGCGCGCATCCGCGCGAGATCGAGTTGCAGTTCGGCGATCATCCGCGCACCGCGGCGGCGATGGCGCGGCGCCAGTCGGCGGGTCCGTCACGCACGGCGCCGTCGGGCCCTTCGAGCAGGAGCCCGCCGCGTTCGATGGCGCTGTCGGCGATGACCGTCCAGTCCCCGAGCGCGCCGGGGTCGAGTTCGGCGATGTCTTCCGGGTGGAGGTGGAGGCGCAGCGTGCCGGCCGCCCCGCCGATCCGCGCCGCGGCCGCGTGGCACCGCGCGAGCAGCGCCTCGCGGTCCGCGGCGTGATCCTGCAGCACGGTTTCGCACAGCGCGATCACCGTCTCGGCAAGGTCGGCGGCGAGCACGTCGCGGGCGGCTTCGTCGAGCCCGTGGAAGGCCAGCCGCAAGGCGCGGCGGCGCGCGGCGTCGGCCGCCGCCTCGGCCTCGGCGGCGGCGCGCCCGGCGGCCTCGCCCCGTTCATAGGCGAGCGCGAGCGGGTCGGGTCCGGGCGGCGCGGGTGCCGCCGCGGGTTCGCCGTGCGACGCGGGCGCGGGCGCCGGGTCGGGGGCGGGTGCGGCAAAGGGCAGCGCCTCGCGGAAGGACCCCGCCTCGCCGAGCAGCGCCAGCCAGCCGGGTTGCGGGGTGCCGGCTTCGGCGAGCGCGCCGAGCCACTCAGACGAATTCGCCATTGCCGCTCCCGATCACGATCTCGCCCGCTTCGGCAAGCCCGCGCGCGACCTCGACGATCGCCTTCTGCGCGGCCGCGACATCGGCCTTCGACAGCCGCCCGCGCAGCTCGATCTCGTCGCGCACGCCGTCTGCCGCGCGGCTCGACATGGCGGCGAAGAAGGGCGCGCGGTCGGGCTCCTTGAGCCCCTTGAGCGCGTCGACCAGCTTTTCGTTGTCGACGTCGCGCAGCAGGCGGCCCATCGCCATCGGGTCGAGCGCGAACAGCATCTCGAAGGTGAACAGCTCCTCCTCGATCCGCTCGGCCAGCGGGGCATCGCGCAGCGCGATTTCGGGAAGGACCGTGTTGCGCAGGTCGCCCGCGGCAAGGTTGATGAGGTTGGCCGCCTCGCGCGGGCCGCCCAGCGCCAGCGCCGCGGCCCCGAAGGTGGCGGTGATGCGCTGGGTCAGCAGCGTGTCGATCGCGGCGATCGCCTGGGGGGCGATGGCGCCGCTGCGCGCGACGCGCTCGACCACCTCGGACTGGAGCGCCTGCGGCAGCGCGGCGAGCACTGCGGCGGCGGGTTCGGGATCGATCAGCAGCAGCAGCGCGGCGATCACCTGGGGGTGTTCGTCCTCGATCAGGCGGACCAGCACCGCGGGCACCAGCCAGCGCGCCATCTCGAGGCTGCGCGGGCGCGCGTCGGGCTCGATGCGCTGCATCATGCTGTCCGCGCGCGCCGGGCCGAGCGCCTTGTCGAGCAGGGTCCGGACCCGCTCCTCGCGGCCGCGCTGCGGCAGGGTCTCGCGCGCGGCTTCGCCAGCGAAATCGGCAAGTGCCTCGGCCATGCGCGCGCGGTCGATCTCGCCCAGCGCGAGCATCGCCGCGCCGAGCTTTTCGAGCTCGTCGGGGCCAAGCCGGCCGAGGATCGCGCTCGCCTCGGCATCGCCGAGCAGCATCAGGAACACCGCGGCTCGGTCGATGCGGCTGAGCAGCGCCTCGGGCGCGGGCGCGGCGACGGTCTCATCCGTGGCGAGGTCGGCGCTCATGTCGTGCGCGCCTCTGCAGCAGGGCTGTCGGGCGCGGCCAGCATCCGCTGGAGCGCTTCGACCGCGCGGTCGGGCTGGCTCGCGGCCAGCTGGCGGGCGAGTTCGACCTGGCGCGGCAGATCGCCGAGCGGCGCGCCGGTTGGCGCCTGCGTGCCGGTCTCGCCCGGCGCGAGCGCGAGGCCGGACACGGGCGCTTCGACAGCCTCGTTCCCGCCCTTGCCCTTGCCCTTGCGCCGCGCCACCAGCGGACGCACCGCGAAGATCAGCACCAGCAGCACCGCGAGCAGGGCCGAGCCGTATCGCACCGCCATGGCGAACCACGGCTGTTCGTAGAAGGCGGGCGCATCGACCAGCGCGGAGGGTTCGAACTTGCTCGCCACCACTTCGACCCGGTCGCCGCGCGCCGCGTTGGCGCCGACCGCGGCGCTGACCAGCGCCTGGAGCTGGGCGGCGGTCATCGGCGCGGCCTTTTTGAGCGCCGCGTCGCTGACCGCGACCGCGACCGAGAGGTTGGTGAGCCCGCCCGGCCTTGTGCTGGTGACCGCGACCTCGCGGCCCAGTTCGTAGCTGCGCTGCACCGCGCTTTCGCTGTCGGTCGCCTGCGCGGGCGAGGCCGGGGTGCTCGGCTGCGGCGGGCCGTTGACCAGCGTGGGATCGGGCGGCGGGGTGTTGGCGGGGACACCGGGCACGCCGCCTGCGGGGGCGGCGCCGGTGCGGGTGGCGTTGCGCTCGCTCTCGTTGCGCAGCGCGCCGTCCTTCTCGTAGGTCTCGCGCGCCGAGGTGACTTCCTTCTGGTCGAGCGCGACCTGCACCTGCGCCGAGTAATTGCCTTCGCCCAGCAGCGGCAGCAGCAGCGCGTCGATCTGTTCGCGCAGCTTGGACTCGAACTCGCGCTGCAGCAGCAGCGGTTCGAGCGCGTCCTCGTGCGGGGAGGACAGCAGCCGCCCGTTCTGGTCGACCACCCGCACCGCATCGGGGCTCATGCCCGGCACCGAGGCGGCGACGAGGTTGACGATCGCCTCGACCTGCCCCTGCGAGAGGCTGCGCCCGTTCACCAGCCGCAGCATCACCGAGGCGCTGGGCGCGTTGTTCTCGCGCACGAACACCGAGCGTTCCGGAGTGGCGAGGTGGACGCGCACGCTTTCGATCCCGTCGATCTCCTTGATCGTCAGCATCAGCTCGCGCTCGCGCGCCAGCCGCAGGCGTTCCCCTTCCAATGTGCGCGAGGTGCCGAGCGGCATGGCGTCGAGCATCGCGCTCGCATCCTCGGGCGCGGCAATCCCGGCGTCGCTGGCGACCAGCATCCGCGCGCGGTAGACATCGTCCTCGGCGACCGAGACCGCGCCGGTCGAATTGTCGATGGCATAGGCGATGCCGCCGGCCTCGAGCGTGGCGACCACCTTGGCGCGCTCGGCATCGGAGAGGCTGGTGTAGAGCACCCGGTCGGGACCGGAGGCGAGCACCGTCCACAGCATCCCTGCCGCCGCGACCGCGCCCAGCGCGCCGATCGCGGGGAGCGCGCGCGACAGCGCGGGCTGGGCGATGAAGCCCGCCACCGGCTCGGGCAGCAGGGTGCGCCAGGTCGGCTGCGGCGGCGCGGCGGGAAGGCCCGCCGAAGGCTCGGCGGTGGCGGCAAGAGCGGTCTCGGCCATCTACTCAGCCCCCCATCCGCATGATGTCCTGGTAGGCGCTGAGCAACTTGTTGCGCACCTGCAGGGTCGCCTCGAAAGCGACGCCCGCTTCCTGCCGGGCGAGCATCACCTGGGCGATGTCGGTCACCTGGCCGCGTTCATAGGCGGCCTGCATGTCGCTCGAATGCTGCTGCACCGCGTTGACCTGCTTGAGCGCAGTGCCGAGCGTGTCGGCGAAGCCGCCCGCCGGGGTCGGGGCGGGCGCGGCGGTCTGCTGCGCCTTGTCGGCGCTGGCGGCGCGCAGTTCCTGCAGCGCAGCGTTGCGGGCAAGCACCTGCTGGCGCAGCGCCATCACGTCGGCCGGGCCGAAGCCGGGGCCGAAACCGGGCGGAATCCTGCTCATGCCCGCGCTCCTGCCGCCATCATCCCGTTCGCCCGCATCGAGGCGAGGCGGTAGCGCAGCGTGCGCTCGGAGATGCCGAGGCTGCGCGCGGTGGCGCTGCGGTTGCCGTCATGATCGGCGAGCGCGGACAGGATCGCGCGCGCCTCCGAGGCGAAGGCGACGTCGGACAGCGTGCGCGCGCCGGCCTGCATGGCGCCAGCCGGTGCGGCGGGCGCGGCAGGGTCGGTGACGGCGCGCACGGCGCGGTCGAAGACGATGTGCTGCGCGCCGATCGCCGGGCTTTCGCCCGCCAGCAGGATCGCGCGGCGGATGACGTTCTCCAGCTCGCGAACATTGCCGGGCCAGGGGTGGGCCTCGAGCAGCGCGAGCGCGTCCAGATCGATCCAGCCCGGGCCGCCCGGGGCGCCAGGCGCAGGACGCGCGGCGTGGCGCAGCAGCATCCCGAAGGCGAGCGGGGCGATGTCGCCGGGCCGGTCGCGCAAGGCGGGCAGGCGCAGCGGGAAGACGTTGAGGCGGTAGAGCAGGTCCTCGCGGAAGCGGCCCGCCTCGGCCTCGGCGGCGAGATCGCGGTTGGTCGCGGCGACCACCCGCACGTCGACCTTCAGCGGACGGGTCGCGCCCAGCGGCAGGACCTCGCCTTCCTGCAGGCTACGGAGCAGCTTGGCCTGCAGCGCCAGCGGCAGTTCGCCGATCTCGTCGAGCAGCAGCGTGCCCCCGTCCGCCGCGCGGAACAGGCCCTCGGCGGCCTCGCCCGCGCCGGTGAAGGCGCCCTTGCGGTGGCCGAACAGCAGCGCCTCGAGCATGGCTTCGGGCATGGCGGCGCAGTTGACCGCCACGAAGGGGCCGTCGCGGCGCGGCGAAAGCCGGTGGACGAAGCGCGCCAGCACCTCCTTGCCGGTGCCGGTCGGGCCTTCGAGCAGCACCGGAATGTCGCTTGCCGAGATGCGTTCGGCGAGCGTCAGCAACGCCATCGACTGCGCGTCCGCGGCGATCGGCCAGCCGCCCTGCGCCGATGCGGCGAGCAGCGCGGGGCGCGCCGCCTCGGGCGCGGCGGGATCGTAGACGAGCGCGAGGCGATCGGGCGCGGCGGCGGTCAGCGCGGGGCGCGTGCCATGCGACAGGGCGAGCGCGACGCGATCGGAACGGTGTGCGCGCGGCACGGCGCCGGCGGCGAAGGCGAGCCGGTCGCGCTGCCATGCGCGGCCCATCAGCGGGAGGGTCATGTCGATCAGCGCGTCGTGCCCCACGGGCCGGAGCTGCGCCTGTTCGTCCATGCTGCGGTTGATGCTCATCCTCGCCCCCGGTTAACGTCGGTGGCAGACAATTGCCGCGCGGACGTCGAAGATGTCGCAAACTTAAGCCCCCGTAGCTTCCCCTAGTCCCGCTCCGGTCTTCCCTCCCTCCGGGCGCGCGAAGCGGCAGCACCCGGCCGCGCGGCGGCAGAAAAAGGCTGCTTAAACATCGCCGCGGCTGTCCGCTCTAAGGGCCAGCAGCGACGGGCCTGTTCGTCCTGCCTGACCATTCGGGAGTTTGAACAATGAACGTAGTGAACACCAACATCTCGGCGCTGCGGGCGACCAACGCCAGCGTTTCGGCCGGCAAGATGCTCGGCACCGCGATGGAGCGCCTGTCGACCGGCAAGCGCATCAACAGCGCCGCCGACGATGCCGCCGGTCTCGCGATCGCGGCCTCCTTCACCTCGCAGATCCGCGGCATGGCGCAGGGCGTTCGCAACGCCAATGACGGCATCTCGCTGGCCCAGACCGCTGAAGGCGCGCTCGACGAGGTCACCAACATGCTCCAGCGGATGCGCGAGCTGACCGTGCAGCGCGGCAACCAGACCTATTCGACCACCGACCTCGCCAACATCGATTCCGAGCGCGACGCGCTGGCCTCGCAGATCAACTCGGTGATCTCGAACACCACCTTCAACGGCATCAACCTGTTCTCGACCGCGACCAACGCGATCACCATCCAGGCCGGCCCCGAGGCGGTCGACGCGCTGACCATCACGCTGCCCGAACTCGACGTCACCGGCGGCGACCTGGCGGGCGTGGTGACCTTCGGCGCCACCCCGGCGGCGGTCGCCTCGGCCTCGTTCGACGATTACGACACCGCGATCGGTGCGGTCACCACCGCGCGTGCCGACCTCGGTGCGTTCCAGAACCGGCTGCAGTCGGCGGTGAACAACCTCACCAACGTCTCGACCAACCTCACCGATGCGCGTTCGCGGATCATGGACACCGACTATTCGGCGGAAACGACCCAGCTCGCCAAGGCGCAGATCCTCGGCCAGGCGAGCACGGCGATGCTGGCCCAGGCCAACCAGTCGCAGCAGAACGTCCTGTCGCTGCTGCGCTAAGCGCACTCTCCCCCGCGTCGCGCTTCGACCATCCCCTGCGAAGGCGACCACCCAAGCCCGGAGCCGCAAGGCTCCGGGCTTTCGCGCGTGGTGGCACGCAATGGAGAACGCGCACCCCGGCCTTGCCCGCCGACACGCCTGTTGGAGACACATGAGACACTGTCCAGAGAGCGAAAACCGCCCGCTCCGGGACAGCCGCGGGACAGTGGATGCGGGCGAGGCAAGGGGGGGGCGGATCGCAGGATGACGCACAGCCCCGAGGCTGGCAGGCCGACGCCGAGTAGGAAAGCACGCCCGATTTGCGCGCGCGCCGGATAGAAGCCGCCGTTCAGCTATCGACCCCGTGGCGGTCATTGGCGAGTTCGAATTACCGTCATCCCAGCGAAAGCTGGGATCACTCTCGAACGCGTGCTAACTCACGGGGATGGGCGGCTGGGTCTATATCATGACCAACAAGCGCGGCGGCGTGCTGTATATCGGCGTCACTGCCGACCTGCCCGCACGGATCATGCAACACAGGCAAGGCAAGGGTTCCGCTTTCTGTCGTCGGTATGGCCTTGACCGATTGGCCTACGCGGAGCCGCACGCCGACATCACCGACGCCATCGCCAGAGAAAAGGCGATGAAGGCTTGGAAGCGTTCGTGGAAGATCGAACTGATCGAGAAAACCAACCCTGAATGGGATGACCTTTTCGAGCGCATCCACTGATCGCCAGCGATCCCAGCTTTCGCTGGGATGACGGGATTACAGCGCGGCGGTAATCCACCCACTTCCCCTCGGTCCCCCGCCGCTGCCAGCCCTCCGACAGCGGACAGGGTAGAAGGGCTGCAAGACAGATCGCCCGGCAGGGCGCCTCAGCGGGGGGTTGGCGACCCGGCCGCTTGCGCCGCCGCCACAGGAGCCGGTCGGCGCATCGGCGCGCCGCCCGCCCCGCGCCCGCTTTCGAGCAGCAGCAGCGAGATGCGGCGGTTCCTCGGGTCGGCGGGGTTGTCGGCGACCAGCGGTTCGGTGTCGGCGACGCCCTCGATCCGGGCGATGCGTTGTGCGGGCAAGCCGCCCAGCACCAGCGCCTGGCGGGTCGCCTCGGCGCGGCCGGTCGACAGGGACCAGTTGTTGGCGGTCACCCCGCTACGCCACGGCAGCGAATCGGTGTGGCCACGCACGATCAGCGGAGCGGTCTGGTCGCGCAGCGTCTCGGCCATCACCTCGAGCAGCCCGCGCGCCTCGGTCGTGAGGATCGTCGTGCCGAGTTCGAACATCGCGAAATCGGCATCGTCGACGAGGTCGATGCGGATGCCCTCGGGCGCGCGCATCACCCGCACCTGGCGGGCGAGGTGCGACAGCTGGCGGCGCTGCACCAGCTTCTTCTCGATGGTGTCGCGCAGCTCCTTGAGCTTGTCGGCATCGAGCTCGCCGCGCCCGCCGCCCTCCACCGGGCCGCCGGTGACCCCGCGCGGGATGGTGATCGAGCGCGTGCCGGTCTGGCCCATTGCGTTGGGATAATTATCCGCATCGGTTATCGACGAGCCGCCCAGCAGCCCGTCGGACCCAGCGCTTTCCTCGCGCAGCTTGACGAGCGTGGGGGTGAAATAGTCGGCAATGCCCTTGCGCTGCTTCTCTTCCGTCGCGCCGAGCAGCCACAGCAGCAGGAAGAAGGCCATCATCGCGGTGACGAAGTCGGCATAGGCGACCTTCCACGCCCCGCCGTGGTGGCCGGCTTCCTGGATGGTGATCTTCTTGACGATGATCGGCGCGGGCGGGGCGAGCCTGGGGTCGGCCTCGGCCATGGCCTATCGTCCCCGCATCATGTCGAGCAGGTCGGTGAGCTTGGGCCGGTGCGCCGGCGGCAGCCCGGACCGCGCCGCTTCCAGCACCAGCGGCTGCGGATAGCCGTGCAGGCTGGCGATGATCACCTGCTTGATCGAATGGAAGATCTTCTGGTCGTGGATGTTGATCTGCTTCAGCCGCGTGCCGAGCGGCCCGGCGATGCCATAGGCGAGCAGCACCCCGAGGAAGGTTCCCACCAGTGCCGATCCGATCATGTGGCCGAGGATCTCGGGCGGCTTGTCGATCGCGCCCATGGTCTTGATGATGCCGAGCACCGCCGCGACGATCCCGAGCGCGGGCAGCGCATCGGCGAGCGACTGGATCATGTGCGCAGGCTCGTCCATCTCGTGCATCTGGGTCTTGATCGCGTTGTCGATCACCTCCTCGATGGCATGGGTGTCGAGCGTGCCCGAGGACACCACCATCAGCGTCAACGGATCGCAGATCATGCTGGTCACCACCGGGTCGGCCTGGAGGCGCGGATATTCGCTGAAGATGGTCGAGGAGGCGGGTTCGGTGACGTGGCTTTCGAGCGCCACCGCGCCTTCGGAGCGCAGCATCTTCATCAGCTTGGAGGTCAGCGCGATCGCGTCGATGTGGTCCTCCTCGGTGTATTTCGGCCCCTTGAAGACCTTGCCGAAGCCGCTGCCCAAGAGCTTCACCTCGTGCATCGAGTTGCCGATCAGCGTCGCGCCCATCGCGGCGCCGCCGATGATCATGAACTCCAGCGGCAGCGCTTCCAGCACGGGACCCATCGCGCCCCCGGCGAGAATGAACCCGCCGAACACCATGGCAAGCAGCACGACGATCCCGACCGCGACGAACACTGTGCGGGGCTCCTCTCAGCGCAGCGCGTCGAACAGCGACAGCGAGCTGACCCGCGCGAAGGCCGCCTGGGTCGCCTCAAGCGCGGTCAGCGACTGCTGGAGCCGCGCGATCGCCTCGGCGACGTCGGTGTCGCCGACCCGCGAGCGGCGCTCGGCGAGCGCGACGGAGCGGCTCTGCTGCTGCTCCTGCACCTGTTCGACCCACGCCATGCGGGTGCCGAGGATGGTCTGCGCGCGGCTTGCGGTGTCGAGCGCGGCGTCGATCCCGTCGATCGCCGCCGAGGCGGCCGCGGCCGGGTCGGGAGAACCGCCATTGAGCGCCGCGGCAAGCCCGCCCAGCACGGCAAAGGCACTGGTCGGGGTGCCGCCCAGGGTGAACTCGAAGACCTCGCTGCCCGGCAGGCCGCGCTCGATCGCGGTTCCGGGCGCGATCGGCACCGCGCCGCTCGCGGGGGTGCCGGTATAGGTGACGTTGCCCAGCGCATCGCGGGTGAAGGCGGTGCCCGAGGACAGGCCGGCGAACAGCGGCTCGCCGGTCAGCGTGGTGCCGTTGGCGCGGGCGAAGAGTTCCTCGGACAGCTGCTGCAGCTCGAAGCCGATCGCCTGCCGTCCGTCCGCACCGCTCGGGGTGTTGGCGGCCTGCACCGCCAGCTCGCGGGCGCGCTGGAGCAGGTCGGTGACGGCGGTCAGCTCCTCCGAAGCGGCGCCGAGATCCTGCCCGAGCCGCGCGGCGTTGTCGCCCTCCACCCCGGCGAGCGCAGTGCGCCGCGCGACGCTGCGCAACTGCGCGGCGGCGGCGGGGTCTTCCGAGCCGCGCTCGATCCGTAGGCCGGTGGCGATCTGGGTGCGATTGCGTTCGATCCGCCCGCGCAGCTCGGCCATCTGGGCGAGCGAGCGGTTGAAGAACGATCCCGTCGAGGTGTTGACGAAACTCATCGCGTGAACGCTCCTCTCAGCGCAGGCCCAGCAGCGTGTCGAACAGTTCGGTGGCGACCTGGATCACCCGGCTGTTGGCATCGAAGGCCTGCTGCAGGCGCACCAGGTTGGCGGCCTCGGTGTCGAGATCGACCCCGGTTTCGCGCAGCAGTTCGGCCTCGGCGCTGGCGGCAACCACGCTCAGCCCCTCGCGGCGGGTATCGAGCGCGGAGACATGGGCCGAAAGCCCGAGCAGCATCCCGTCCGCCTGCGCGGCGGGGCCGCTGTCGCCGCCCAGCGCGGCCAGCAGCGCGGCGAGATTGCCGGTGTCGCGACTGCCCGCAGGCGCGCCTGCCGGGGCGGTCGCAAGCCCGTTCGCCGCGGCGAGCGCCACGTCGATATCGGCGGCGCCGGTGCCGGAAAACAGCGGCTGGCCGGGATTGCCGGCCTCGTCCACCCCGGCCGCCTGCGCACCGTTGGCGATGGAAACGAGCGAGGCGGCGAGGCTGTCGAGCTGGCCCTGCAGGCCGCCCATGTCGGTCAGCGCCGCGGCACGCCCGGCCATCGCCCCGCCGGCCGGCACGAAGGCGGTCCCGCCGACATCGAAAGCGAGGCTGCCGTCGGCGGCAAAGCTGACGCTCACGCTAGCCGCGCTTCCGCCGGTCACGAGCGCGACCGGCGGCGTGCCGGTCAGGGTCACATCGGCGGTGCCGTCGGGATTGATGGTGGTCGCGATGCCGAACTGCTCGGCAAGGCCGCGCAGCGCCTTGTCGCGCGAATCGAGCAGCGCCGCGCGGCCCGCGGTGCCCTCGCGCGAGGCGACAAGGTCGCGGTTCACCTTGGCGAGCTCGGCGGCGATCTCGTTGACATTGAGCACTTCGGCCGAGGCTTCGTCCTGCACGAGGCTGCGGGCATTGGCGAGCGTGCCGTTGGCGATGCGGAAATTGCCCGCCATCTCGCGCGCGCTCTCCAGCGCGGAAAGCCGCAGTGCGGGTTCGAGCGGATTGCCCTGGAGCCGCGTCAGCGCCGCCTCGAAGCCGACGATGCCGTCGTAGAGGCCCGAGGTCTCGAGCGCGCTTTCCGCCTCGCGCAGCGCGAAGAACTCGGATTCCGAGGCCGCCAGCGCCGAGGAGGTGTCGCGTGCCTGGCGCTGCACCAGCGCGCTCTCGGCGCGCACCACCACGCCCGGCCGGATTCCGCCGAGCGAATCCGCCGAGGCGCTGATCCCGATCCCGCCGGTCATCACCAGCTCGTTCTGGGTCAGCGTGCGCCGCGAATAATCGGGGTTGGCGGCATTGGCGATGTTCTGCGCCGTCAGCTCGAGGCTGAGCCGCGAGGCGGTGAGGCCGGTCCGTCCGATGGTGAAGATCGCGCTGGGCATTATTCCTCTCCGCTACCGGGAAGGTATTGCGCGAGGCTCGCCTCGATACTCCGTGCAAACCCCAGGGCGCCGCTCGACGCGGCGATGTCGGCGATCTGTTCGTCGCGCATCGTCTCGAACTGCTTGAGCCCGCCGCCGGTCAGCGGGGTGTCCTCGGCGAAACTGGCCGCGCGCGCGGTGGCGAGCATCTTGCGCACCATGATCGCCTCGAAGCCTTCCGCCGCCTTGCGCAGCGCGGCGCGCTCCGGGGTCAGGCCCTCGGAGCGCGCCGGGCTGCGGGTGGGAACCGGCCCGCCGGGGGAGACGGCAGGGGGCACCGGGCCGGTCACAACACCACCATTTCGGCCTGCAGGCTGCCCGCCTGCTTGAGGCTTTCGAGGATCACCACGAGGTCCGAAGCGCCGACCCCGAGCAGGTTCAGCGCATCGACGATCTCCGACAGCGAGGCGGCGCCGGGCATGTAGGCGACCCGGTCCTCGCGCTCGCTCACGGAGATGTTGCTGCTGGGTTCGACCGCGGTCTGGCCGCGGCTGAAGGGCGCAGGCTGCACCACAGTGGGGTTCTCCTCGATGCGGATCACCAGCTTGCCGTGGCTGACCGCCGCGGGCGAGAGGCGCACCGCGTCGTTGATCACCACCGTGCCGGTGCGGCTGTTGACGATCACCCGCGCGGCGACCGGGGCGGGGGTGACATTGAGCATCTCGATCTCGGCCATCATCGCGGCGCGCATGTCGTTGCCCTGCGGCAGGGCGAGCTCGATGCTCACCCCGTCGGCGATGGCGGCGATCCCGGGCCAGCGGGCGTTGATCGCATCGCGCACCCGCGCGGCGGTGAGGAAGTCGGCCTCGTGGAGGTTGAAACGCAGCGTCGGGGCGGCATCGAAGCCGGTCGCGACCGCGCGCTCCACCGTCGCCCCGTCGGCGATCCGGCCGACGGTTGCGACATTGACGGTGAGCTGCGAACCGTCGCGGCCCGATACGCCCAGACCACCAACCGCGACATTGCCCTGCGCCATCGCGTAGATCTGCCCGTCCGCGCCGTAGAGCGGGGTCAGCACCAGCGCGCCGCCGCGCAGCGACATCGCCTGGCCGAGGGTGGAGACGGTGATGTCGATGCGCTGGCCGGGCTTGGCGAAGGGCGGCAGTTCGGCGGTGACGATCACCGCCGCGGCATTGCGCAGGATCGGCGAGACGCCCGGCGGCAGTTGCAGCCCGAGCCGCCCCGACACGCCCTTCATCGCCTCGGTCACGTATTGCAGGTTGTTGTCGCCGGTGCCCTGCAGCCCGACGACGACGCCATAGCCGGTCAGCTGGTTGGCGCGCAGCCCCTCGAACTGGCCGAGGTCGCGAATGCGCTCGGCGGCGGCGGGGGCGGGGGCGAAGGCTGCCAGCAGGGCGAGCAGCAGGGGAAGAATGCGCAGCATCGCAGGCTCTCCTCAGAACGGCGAAATCATGCTGAAGAAGCGGCTGAGCCAGCCGGGCCGGCTGGCCTGCTGCACGGCACCCTTGCCCGAATAGATGATCCGGGCATTGGCGACCTGCGAGGAGGCGAGGCGGTTGTCGCTGTCGATATCGACCAGCCGGATGCGACCGGCGAATTGCACCCATTCGTCGCCCTGGCTGAACATCATCTGCTTTTCTCCGACCACTTCGGCGGTGCCGTTGGGGTAGATCGCGGCGATGGTCACCGCGACGGCCCCGTTCAGACGGCTCTGCTGCGCGGCATTGCCCCCTCCCTTGAACGACCCTTCGGCCGCAGCCTTAAGGGCTTCGGGGTTGAGGAAGCTGAGCGGACCCGCGGTGGGCGGGGTGATCCCGAAGCTGCCCGAGCGGCCGGTCTGGCCGGTGGTGCTCTTGGTGGTGGTGGTCGCCTCGGTGAGGATGATCGTCACCATGTCGCCCAGTTGCCGCGCGCGGGTCCCGGTGACGAGGCCCGCATAGCCGGTGCCCGCCTGGAAGATCGCGCCCGCGCTGGCCGCCGGCGTGACCGGGCCGGGAGCGGCGACCGGCAGCGGATCGCTTGGCGCGGCCGCCACCATCGGCGCGCCTGGGGGCGGGGGCGCGGCGAAGCCCGACATGGGGCCGCCGCCGCCCACGCCCATGCAGGCCGAAAGCAGCAGCGGCGTGGCGAGAACCGCAAGTTTCCGGGTCATCGCGGGCCTCACAGCGTCTGGTTGGCGTTGCGCAGCATCTCGTCGACCGCGCTCACCATCTTGGAATTGATCTCGTAGGCGCGCTGCGCCTCGATCATCTCGACCAGCTCCTCGACGACATTGACGTTCGAGGCCTCGAGCATCCCCTGGCGGACCTGGCCGCGCCCGTTCTCGCCCGCGAAGCCCTGTTCGGCAGGGCCCGAGGCGGCGGTTTCTACAAGGAAGTTGTCGCCGATCGCGCGCAGCCCCGCGGGGTTGACGAAGCTGGCGACGGTCAGCTGGCCGAGCAGCTGGGGGGCGGCATTGCCGGGGGTCAGCGCGCTCACCGTGCCGTCGGGGGCGATGGTGATCGACTGCGCGCCCGCGGGCACCTGGATCGGCGGCTGGAGCGCATAGCCTTGCGCCGTCACCAGCGTGCCGTCGTTCGAGAGGGTGAAATTGCCCGCGCGGGTATAGCCCGGCTGGCCGCCGCCGGGCAGCTCAACCTGGAAGAAGCCGGGGCCATCCAAGGCGAGGTCGAGCGGGTTGGCGGTGTTGTTGAGCGTGCCCTGCGCGTCGATCCGGGTGGTGCCCTGCACCTGCACCCCGGTGCCGAGGTTGAGGCCCACCGCGAAGGCGGTCTGCCCGGTCGATTGTTGCCCGGCGACGCGCTGCTCCTGATAGGCGAGCGTCGCGAAGTCGGCGCGGTCGCGCTTGAAGCCGGTGGTGCCGATATTGGCGAGGTTGTTGGCGATGACGCGCATCCGCGCGTCCTGCGCCTCGAGGCCCGTGCGGGCGACGTGAAGGGCGGAAGTGGGCATTGTTCAGGCTCCCTTGGTAATCAGCGCAGCGCCATCAGGCCGCTGGAGGCTTCGTCGAGCGTGCCGGCGGTGGCGATGATCTTCGCCCGCTGCTCGAAGGCGCGCTGCGCCTCGATCATCTGCACCAGCGTGTCGGCGGTCTCGACATTGGACATCTCGAGCGTGCCGGTCTTGAGCCGCGCGGTCGGATCGGGGGGCAGCACGCCCCCGTTCGGAACCTTGAGGAAGGAATCGATCCCCTTGGCGAGCGTGCTGCCCGCCGGGCTGACCAGCCGGAGCTTGTCGATCGCCTCGGGCTGGGCACCGGGCGCGGCGGGGTCGCTCGCCATGATCGTGCCGTCGGCGGCGATCGCGATGCTGAAACCGGGCGGGACGGTGATCGGCGCGCCGCTTTCGCCGAGCACGGCGAGGCCTTCGCCGTTCTCGATCACGCCGGAAGCGGAGACCTTGAGATCGCCGCGCCGCGAGTACACCTCGCCCTTGAGGTCGGGCGCGCGGAAGGCGAGCAGCGCCGCGCCTTCCAGCGCGACGTCCAGCGGGTTGCCGGTCGGCACCACCCGCGCCGTCGTCATGTCGGCGCCGCGCACGTTGCCGCGCGCCAGCGCGCGGGCCTCCAGCGAGCCGTCGACCAGCGTGGCGGGCGTGACCGCGAAGATTTCCTGGCGAAAGCCCGGCGTCGAGGCGTTGGCGAGGTTGTTCGCCACCACCCGCTGCCGGTCCATCGCCGCGTTCATCGCGGTCATGGCGGTGTAGATCAGCCGGTCCATCGCTTACTGCCTGAGGTTGAGCACGGTCTGCGAGATCTGGGTCGCGGTATCGATCGCGCGGGCATTGGCCTGGAAGTTGCGCTGCGCGGTGAGCAGCGAGACCATCTCCTCGGCAAGATCGACGTTCGAGCGTTCGAGCGCGCCGCTCAGCAGTTCGCCATTGGCGCCGATGCCGGGGCTGCCGAAGCTCGGCGGGCCGGAATCGACCGAGGCCTGCCACTTGGTCTGGCCGATCGCGCGAAGGCCCCCGGGGGCGGCGAAGGTGGCGAGCGCGACCTGCCCGACCGGCTCGGCGGTGCCATCGGCATAGGCGGCCTTGACGATCCCGCGATTGTCGATCGTGACGTTGGCGAGCGCCGAGCCTGCGGCATTGGTGAGCGGGACGATCACGTCGGTCGGCACGGTCGAGGTGGGCACGCCCGCGGCGTCGACCGGGAAGGCCTGGAGACGGTTGCCGGTCGCATCCTGCAACTCGCCGGTGGCGAGCAGCTGGAAATTGCCGTTGCGGGTGAAGCTGAGGTCGCCCGAGAAGGGGTTCTCGAGCGCGAAGAAGCCGTCACCGTCGATCGCCAGGTCGAGGCTGCGGCCGGTCTGTTCGAGCGGGCCGAGCGCGAAGTCCTGGGTGATCGAGGAGACGGTCGCGCCGATCCCGGCGGTGCGGCGCGGATCGGTGGCCGAGCCGGTCGCGACGAGGTCGGCGAACTGCGCCGAGCTCTTCTTGAAGCCGACCGTTTCGGCGTTGGCGATGTTGTGCGCGATGACCTGGAGATCGGTCTGGGCGTTGCGCAGCCCGCTGAGGGAGGTGAAGAAAGACATGGGTTTGGGTTCCTGTGCTGGGGGAAATCAGGGTTGGGCGGGATCGGTGGCGGTCGGCGCGGCTGTCGGGGCCGTCGTCGCGGCAGGCCGCAGCGCGGCTTCCTGCACGGCGATCAGCCGGTCGAGCTTGCCCGAAATCTCCTCGAGCCGCGCCGAACTGTCGGTGCTCGCGGCGAGCGCGGAGAACTGCGCCATCTGCGCGAGCATGTCCTTGTTGTCGGCCGGGTCGAGCGGGTCCTGGAAGGTCAGCTGGGTGGTCAGCAGCCGCATGAAATCGGCCTGGCCGAGCGAGGCCATCCCGCCGCCGGTGAGGCGCGAGGGGGTGTTCAAGCGGTCGAGCGTGGTCTGCGCGCCGGGGGAAATCGCGGAAGTGTGGGTGTCGGGCATCACTGGCTCCTCAGGGTTTCGAGCATCAGCTGCTTGGCGGTCTGGAGCGCCTGCACGATGTTCTGGTACTGGCGCGCACTGTCCATGATCTCGACCATCTCGGCGGTCTCATCGACGGGGGCCTCGAAGACGTAGCCTTCGGCATTGGCGAGCGGGTGCGCGGGATCGTAGCGCTTGGTCGGCGCGGTCTCGGAGCGCACCAGACCCCCTGCGGCCACCCCGGCGAGGCCCGAGGCGCGGTCGAGCTCGACCGAGAACACCGCGCGGATCGGGCGATAGGCGCCCTCCTCGGTGGAGGACACCGAACCGGCATTGGCGAGGTTGGAGGTCGCCGCGTTCATCCGCACCATCTGCGCGCTCATCGCGCGGCTGGTCAGCGAGAACAGCGTCATGGGGGTTTCGCCCGGCATGGTCATTCGCCCTTCAGCGCGCGGGTGATGGTGCTGACCTTGCCGGTCACGAAGCTGAGCGTCGCCGAATAGGCCACCGCGTTCTCGGCGAAGGCGACCTGTTCGCGCCCGAGTTCGACCGTGTTGCCGTCCATCGCGGGCATGGTGGGGGTGCGCCACACCATCGCGCTTTGCGGGTCGGCGGCGAGATCGCCGCGCGCGCGGGCGAGGCTGGCGTCGAGCGCCTTGCCGAAATCGATGTCGCGCGCCTTGTAGCCGGGGGTGGCGGCATTGGCGATGTTCCCGGCGATGAGGCCCATGCGCTGCGAGCGCAGGGTCAGCGCCGCGCCGTGGATGCCGAAAAGCGTCTCGTTCATCGGGTCTCCCCTCGTGAATGCGGGTGGCAGGCAGAAAGGCCGCCATCGCCGCGCCGAGGGATTTGCAGGAAGCGTGCCAGTTCGCGCCGACCATCCGGCGGAGCGATCCCGAAAGGCGCCGGGGTGGCAAGCCCTTGCCGGACGCGCCGGATGCGCGGCAAGGACCTGCCGAAAATACCTAGCTTAATCGGCTCCCCGCTGCGCCGTTCTGCGCTGGTGTCGCCGCGCTGCCCGCGCGGTCAGCGAGGGGAACCCGATGCCAAGCAGTTTCAGCGCCCTGTTCGATCCCGGGGCTCTCACCATCGTGGTGGCCGGCACGGTGCTGGCCTGCGCGGCGCGTTGCGGCTGGCACGATTTCGGCGCGGCGCTGCGCGAGGCGGGGGCGCTCGCCCGCCCCGCGTTCGACGCCGAGGCCAACCGCAAGGCGCTGGCCCGGGCGGTCGCCGCGATCCAGCGCGACGGCACGCACCGCGCCAACCCCGCACTGCCGCCCGACCGCGCGCTGGGATTGATGCTCGAGACCTTCCTGCGCCACGGCTCGAGCGATGCGATGCACCGCGCCCGCCGCGCCGAGCGGGCGCTCGACGAGGCGCGGCGGGTGTCGGCGGCGCAGGTGTTCGTCTGGGCGGGCGAGCTGGCCCCGGTGTTCGGACTGATCGGCACGCTCTATGCCTTCACCGGGCTCGCCCCGGCGAGCGGCGGCGATGCCATCGCGGTCACCATGGGCGCGATCGCCACCGCGGTGCTCTCGACGCTTTACGGCGCGCTGCTTGCCCACCTGTTCTGCTACCCCCTGGCGAGCGCGATCGAGCGGCGCGGCCTCGCCCGCGAGCAGGCCCGCGAGACCCTTGCCGAGTGGTTTTCCGAGCAGGTCGCCGCACCCGACCGGCCGCCATTGGGCGGACGCCCGCACCTGAGGGGCGTGGCGTGAGCGCCGGGGGTGTGCTTGCCCCGCGGAGCGGCGGCCATGGCTGGCAGCTGATCCTCGCCGATCTCGCCTTGATCCTGTTCCTGGTGACGCTCTCCGCCCTGCCCGCCGCAGGGGCGGGGGCCGGGCGCATCCGCAGCGACGCCGCCGCGCGGGACGAGGAGGCCGCGCCGGTGCGCCCGGCGCCCGAGGTGGCCGCCGCGCAGGCGCTCTACCGTCCGGTCGCGGGCGGACCGGGGCTCGGCACCTGGCTGGCCGGTCAGCCCCGCGATCCGCGCGCAACGCTGACGGTGTTCGCGCGCCATCGTCCCGGCGGCGAGGCGGCGGCCTGGGCCGGGGCGCGGCGGCTCTCCGCCGAGGCGCGCGCGCGCGGGGTGACGGTGCGCACCATCATCGCGCCCGGCGGCACCACCGAGCTTTACGCCAGCCTCGCCTACGACGGCGAGCCGTCGTCGCCCTAGCCGACCACCACGCGATTGCGTCCGGCCTCCTTGGCGCGGTAGAGCGCCGCATCGGCGCGGCCCAGCGCGCTGCGGCTGTCGGCATCCTCGGTCACCTCGGCAACGCCGGCGGAAAAGGTCACCCGGCCGAACGGCTGACCGGTGTCGCGGTTGATCAACTGGCGGGCGGCCTGGGCGCGGCGGATCGCATCGAGCCGGACGCATGCGGCCTGCTTGTCCATGCCGTAGAACAGCAGCACGAATTCCTCGCCGCCGTGGCGCGCCACGAAGCAGGCATTGCCGGCATGTTCGTTGAGCGTGGCGGCAACCGCGCACAGCACCCGGTCGCCGGCCTCGTGGCCGTGGCGGTCGTTGATCGTCTTGAAGCGGTCGACATCGCAGAAGGCGACCGACAGGCTCTCTCCCTTGGCGCGCGCCTCCAGCGACGCGGAGACCAGCCGCCGCTCGAAGGCGCGGCGGTTGGGCAGGCCGGTGAGATGGTCGACATCGGCCTCCATGCGTGCCTTGGCGAGGTTTTCGCGCAGGCGCTCGGTCTCCTCCTGGCTGCGCGCCATCGCCGCCTCGACCTGCTCGATGCGCGCCAGCATCGCGCGCGACAGGTCGAGGACCTGCGCCAGCTCGCCCGCCGCATCGGGCGCGAGCGCGACCTCGGCCATCGCCTCGATCTGCGCGCCCAGCGCGCCGCGGTGATCGCTGGTCTCGCTTTGCGCCGAACGTGCGGTCTGGGCGAAGCGCATCAGCGAATATTCGAGCTTGTCCATCAGTGCCTCGAGCCCGGCGATGCGCGACTGGCCTTCGGGGTCGAACCGCCCCAGCGTGTCGAGCCAGCGCTGGTCGATCGGCTCGCCGGAGATCTCGCGCGCGGCGAAGGCCTGCGCCAGTTCGCGGTGCGAGCCCGACAAACCGCCACAGATGGTCGCCAGGTTGCCGGCGGTGACCGCGAGGTCATGGGTCTCGATGAACAAGGCGATCCGCGCCAGCAGCGCGCCGCGTCCTTCTGCGGCGCGCGTCGTCGCGGGGCCGGAGGCGGGGTTCTCACGCGGCGGCAGACCGGCGGGACGCGGGACGCGGGGAAGGAAGCGCGTAGGGAAGTTCATGGGCGGAGCCTTGGGGCCGAGCGGGGAAGAACGCGCCCGTCCTATGCGCGCCATGCTTAAGCCGCGCCGCCGCCCACCCCCGGTAAACTCCCTAGGCGCGCTCGGGCATCGCTTGGCACGGGGCTTGCTGACCGGAGCGGGTAAGCGGCGGACGGTTCCCGCCGCGAATCACAGGAGGCCCTCGCATGGACATCACCAACCCCTGGCCCGAAGGCTGGCGGCTCGCCCCGCTGGCGCTGACAATGCTGCTGCCGCTGTGCGACGCGCCCTCCCGCGCACAGTCGCAGGGCGTCACCGAGCCCGCGGCGATCGACCGCGCGGTCGAGGCCTTCACGGGTGCGGCGCCCGGCACCCCCGGCGGCGCGCGCAGCCCCGCCGATCCGCGCCTGCGGCTCGCCGCCTGCGCCGGCCCGCTCGCGGTCGCCTGGCATGGCACCACCCGCCGCTCGGTCAGTGTCGAGTGCCCCGGTCCGCAGGCCTGGCGCATCTTCGTCGCGGTCGATGGCGCGGCAGGCGCTGCCGAGGCTCCCGCCGCCCCCGCGATCAAGCGCGGCGACGCGCTCACCGTGATGGTGCGCGGGCGCGGCTTCTCGGTGCAGCAGGCCGCCGAGGCGATGGAGAACGGCGCGGTCGGCGAATGGATCTTCGTGCGCACCGCGCGCAAGGCCGAGCCGCTGCGCGCGCGCATCGAACGCCCCGGCCTCGCCGTGATCCCGGCAAGCTGAAGAAAACCTTTAAAGCCCCTTAAAGCTGCCCCCGAAGAGCCGTTCTGCCGGTCAGCACATCCGCCAAGGAAACACGCCATGCCTTCTGTCGAACTCAGCAAGTTGCAAGGGATCACCGCTCCACGCGCGGCCTCTGCGGGCGAGCGGACGCAGGTCGAAAGCCGCGCCGGCGCGCCGCGGGGTTCCGCCCCGGTGGCAGCGGGCGTCAGCGTCGAGATCGCGGGCGGCGTCGAGGCCGCCACTCCCCCGGTCGACGCCGAGCGGGTCGCGCAGATCCGTGCGGCGCTGGAGGATGGTTCCTACCCGCTGGTGCCGACCCGGATCGTCGATGCGATGATCGCGGCGCAGGTCAGCTTCACCGTGCCGGTCAAGGACTGAACCCGTGGCGACCCGTCCGCTTCGCCAGACCCCGACGCTTGCCGCCCAGCTGCGGCAGATGATTGCCGTGCTCGAAGGCGAGCGGCAGGCGCTTGCCGCGCTCGATGCCGACGCGCTGATCGGTTCGGCACGCGACAAGGAGGCGCTGTGCGATGCGCTCGCCGCCGTCCGCCCCGAGGCGCTCGACGGCGAGACCCGCGCGCTGGCCGAGACCGCGCGCCACCTCAACGATGTCAACCGCCGGGTGCGCAACCTGCTTGCCGCCAATGTCGCCGCGCGCATCGAGGCGCTCGGCGGACCGCGCCGCCTGCCCCGGCCCGCGTACGCTCCGGTGCGCGGCTAGTCCGTCGCGCGCGGGCGCCGCCGCCAATCTGGCACGGCGCTTGCAGTCTCCCGCCCGAAAGCGCCGTCTCCCGCGGCGCCCGGCATTCCGGCGGAGCCCTGCGTGAGCCCATCCTCCCCCACTGTCCTGCCCCCCGGCCCGATCTGCGCCGGGTTCGAGGCTGCCGCCCGCGCCCACGAGGCGGCGCGGCGTGGCGGCACGATGCGCCAGATCGCCGCGCCGCCGTTGCAGCCCGGCACCCCTGTCGAGGCGGCGATCGCCCGCGCGGCGGATGCCACGACGGTCGATTTCGACTATCTCCTCGCCCAAGCCGAGGTCGAATCCGCGATGAACCCCGAGGCGCGCGCGGGCACTTCGAGCGCGACCGGGCTCTACCAGTTCATCGACAGCACCTGGCTCGACACCATGAAGAAGCACGGCCCGCGCTTCGGCCTGGGGCACATCGCCGACCGGATCGGCATGACCGCCTCGGGCGGTGCCTATGTCGCCGATCCGTCCGAGCGCGAGGCAATCCTGGCCTTGCGCGCCGATCCGCAAGTGGCCGCGCTGATGGCCGCGGGGCTGGCCGAGGACAACCGCGCGCACCTCGCCCCGATCCTCGGGCGCGAGCCGGCCCATGCCGAGCTCTACCTTGCGCATTTCCTCGGCGCGGGCGGCGCGGGGCGGTTCCTGTCCGCGCTGCAGGCCGACCCGTCGCAGAGCGCCGCCGCGCTCTTCGCCAAACCCGCCGCCGCCAACCGCGCGATCTTCTACACGCCCGGAGGCGCCCCGCGCAGCCTTGCCGAGGTGATGGACGTGCTCGCCGGCAAGCTCGCGCGCGCGGGCGCAGGCGCGAGGAGCGGTGATGCGGTTCGCCTCGCCCGTGCCGATTATCCCGCAACACCGGCCCGCGCCGCCGCGCCCCATCTTGTCGCCGATGCGGCGGTGTTCGGCCCCGGCCCGGCGCCGGGACTCACCCTTGCCGCCGCGCCCGCGGCCGCGCCGCCGCCGCGCATCCCGATGTCGCAGGTTCTCGGCGCCGCTTTCGGGAGCGAGGCCAGCGCGCCGCCCGCGCAGGTGCGCCGCGCCTATGACCGGCTGAAGGCGTTCGGGCTGTGAGCGGGTCGACCGCCATGACCGGCGCGGGTCCGCTGCAGCGCCTTGCCGGAATGCCCGCCACGCTGGCGCTGCCGGTCGGCATCTTCGCGCTGCTGGCGCTGATGGTGCTGCCGATCCCGCCAATGCTGCTCGACGTGTTCTTCGTGCTCAACATCGCGATTTCGATCGCGGTGCTGATGGTTGCCCTCGACGCCAGGCGCCCGCTCGATTTCTCGTCCTTTCCCAGCGTGCTGCTGTTCGCCACCCTGCTGCGGCTGGCGCTGAACGTCGCCTCGACCCGCATCGTGCTGATGAGCGGGCACGAGGGCGGCGCGGCGGCGGGCGAGGTGATCGAAAGCTTCGGCCAGTTCCTCGTCGGCGGCAATTTCGCGGTCGGGCTGTTCGTCTTCGCGATCCTGATGATCATCAACATGATCGTCATCACCAAGGGCGCGGGCCGCGTCTCGGAAGTGTCGGCGCGTTTCGTGCTCGACGCGCTGCCGGGCAAGCAGATGGCGATCGACGCCGACATCGCCGCCGGGCTCATCACCGCCGACGAGGCGCGCGAACGCCGCCGCGAGGTGACGGTCGAGGCCGATTTCTACGGCTCGATGGACGGCGCGAGCAAGTTCGTGAAGGGCGATGCCATCGCCGCGCTGCTGATCCTCGGGGTCAATATCCTCGCCGGGTTCGCGCTGGGCATGATCAGCCACGGGCTGTCCGCGGCCGAGGCGGGCGAGGCCTATGTCACCCTGGCGGTGGGCGATGCGCTGGTCGCGCAGGTGCCCGCGCTGCTGCTGTCGATCGCGGCCGCCGCGATCGTCACCCGGGTGTCCGACACCCGCGACCTTGCCGGGCAGATCGGCGGCCAGTTCGCCGATCCGCGCGGCTGGCTGCCGGTGGCGCTGATCCTCGGCGCGGTCGGTCTCGTGCCGGCGATGCCGCAGACCATCTTCCTGCCCGGTGCCGCGGTCGCTGCCGTGATCTGGTGGCAGCTCAAACGCCGCGCCGCCGCGCCGCCTGCCGAGCCCGTCGTGGTCGATGAGCCCGCGCCCGATGCCATCGACCTTGCTGACGTGTCCGACCAGACGCTGGTGACGATCGAGCTGGGCTTCGGCCTCCTCGGCCTCGTCGACGAGGGGCGTCAGGGGGGCGAGGGGGGCGCGGCGCTCATCACCCGCATCACCGGCATCCGCAAGCAATTGTCCCGCGATCTCGGCTTCGTTCTCCCGCAGTTCCGGATTCGCGATTCGCTCGATCTTCCGGCGCAGGATTATGCCGTGCTGATGGGCGGGGTGAGCATCGCGCGCGGCAGCGTGCGCCCGGGCAAGCTGCTCGCGATCGACGCGGGCGAGGTGCGCCCCGGCCCCTATGCCCAGCTGGGCCTGACCGGCGAGGAGACCCGCGATCCCTCCTTCGACTGCCCCGCGCTGTGGATTGCCCCCGCGGCGCGCGACCATGCCGTGGCCGAGGGTTTCCTCGTGGTCGATCCGGCCACCGTCATCGCCACTCACGCCAACCAGGCGCTGCTCGCCGAGGCGCACCAGCTGCTCGGCCCCGACGAGGTGCGCGAATGGCTCGACGGGCTCAGGGAACGCGCCCCCGCGCTGGTCGAGGCGGTGACGCCCGAGCCGCTGAGCCTCGCCGCGCTGACCCGCACGCTGCGCGCGCTGCTCGCCGACGGGATCGGGCTCGCGCATCCCCAGCCGCTGTTCACCGCGCTCGCGCTGGCCTTGCAGAAGACCAATGATTTCGACGCGGTGATCGACGCGGTGCGGGCCGATCTCGGCGCGCGGCTGATCGCACGGATCGCCGCGCCGGGCGAGGCGCTGAAGGTGGTGACGCTCGACGCCGGACTGGAGGGCGCGATCCTCGGCGGGATGATCGACCCGGCCACCGGCCAGCCGCTGATCGAGCCCGATTGCGGCGGCATGATCGCACGCGAGGTCAACGCCATCGCCGATGCCGAGCAGGGCCCGGTCGCGCTGATCGTCCAGCCCCCGGCGCGCCGGGCCCTCGCCGCGCTGCTGCGCCAGCGCGCACCCCGCTGCCTCGTCCTGTCGATCGCCGAACTGCCCCCCACCCAGCGGATCGCGGTGGTCGGCGTGATCGGCGAGGCCGCCGCGCCCGCCGCCGCCGCCCTTGCCGCCCCCGAGCCTGCGGAACCGTCAGCATGAAGCACGATCCCAGCGGCTTTGCGGCCGCGCACTCCTATGCCCCAAGTCGCGCCGAGGTCGAGGACCGCGTGCGCCGCTTCCTGCCGCTGGTGCGCCGTGCGGCGTGGCACATCCACGGCAGCGGGCGTGACGGGTTGGAGATCGAGGACCTTGTCCAGGCCGGCATCGTCGCGCTCACCGAATGCGCGCAGCGCCACGCCGGACCGACCGAGGACGGGTTCGCCGCCTATGCCAAGATCCGCGTGCGCGGGGCGATGCTCGACGAGGTGCGCCGCGCCGCGCACGACACCCGCACCATGCGCCGCAAGCGGATGGCCTACGAACGCGCGCTCGAGACGCTGCGGGGCCAGCTCGGCCGCGAACCGGGCCGCGCCGAATTGGCGCGCGCGATGGAGGTGAGCGATGCCGAACTGCTCGCGATCGAGAGCGCCGGGATCACCCTCACGCCGATCGCCGAGGAATATGACGAGACCTCCACCGCCTTCGCCAGCGAGGACCCGGACCCCTTCGAGGCGCTGTGCGCCGCCGAGGACCGCGAACGCCTGCTGAAGGCGATGATCGCGCTGCCCGACCGCCTGAAGCTGGTGCTCCAGCTGTTCTTCGTCGAGGAGATGAACCTCACCGAAATCGCGGCGGTGCTGGAAGTGAGCGTGCCGCGCGTCCACCAGCTGCGCGCCAAGGCGCTGAAGGACCTCAAGGCGCTGATGGAGGCGGACTGAGGCTCGCCGCCCGGCGCGGACGGGGCCGGGACCTACGCCCCGCCCTCGCCCCCGTCGGAGTGGCCGCGGCCCGCGGCAGTGGCCGCCTCCGATCCGGCCGCCGCGCCGCCCTCGCCGGCTTCCCACCAATAGGGCCGGCGCTGCGCCGATCCGGTGCCGACCTCGTTCATCGTCCTCGAATCGTAGAGCCGCCCGCCGAGCATCACCTTCTCGATGTGGTCGGACTTGCGGATGTCGGTGCTGGGATCATCGGAGAGGATCACCAGGTCCGCGAGCTTGCCGACCTCGAGACTGCCGACGTCCTTCGCCATGCCGAGCGACTGCGCGGGAACGATGGTGCCCGCCTTCAGCGCCTCGACCGGCGTCATCCCGCCGCGCACGAAGCTCCACAGCTCCCAGTGCGCGCCGATGCCCGCCTGCTGGCCGTGCGCGCCGATGGAGACCTTGACCCCGCGCTCCGCCAGCTTGTTCGCCTCGCGCGCGTTGTTGTCGTCGACGAAGGCCCAGTCGGGCGCCTTCACCCGGCGGCCATTGTCGGCGAGCAGCATCTTTGGCGGGGTGTGCACCAGCAGCGGGTTTTCCCAGACATTGGTGGCCTGCCGCCAATAGGGATCGCCCGCAAGCCCGCCATAGGTCACCACCAGCGTGGGGGTGTAGTTGGTGTTGGACTGGCCGAAGAACTGCAGCACGTCATCGTACATCACGTCGACCGGGACATTGTGTTCGAGCGTCGAATTGCCGTCGGCAACGATGGTCATGTCCATGCCGAACAGCGAGCCGCCCTCGGCGACCACCAGCATGTTCTCCGCCGCCGCGGCGCGCACCACCATCTGGCGCTGTTCGCGGCGCGGCTGATTGTAGTTTTTCACCGAGATGCCGCCCTGCGCCTTGATCCGCCGGACGTGCTCGAGCGCGTCCTCGTAGGTGTCGATCCGCGCATAGACATCGGGCGCCTTGGCGCCGTAGATGATCTCGCCGGTCGAGAAGATCCGCGGGCCGAGGGTCAGCCCGGCGCGCTGGCGTTCCGCCGCGGCGAACACCGTGCTGGCCTGGCTCGACGGGTTGTGGATCGTCGTCACCCCCATCGCGAGGTCCTGGAGCAGCGCCCAGTTCTGCTGCGGGATGAGATCGCCCACGCCGTAGGGGCCGTGCGCGTGGGCATCGACGAGGCCGGGCATGATGGTCTTGCCGGCGGCGTCGATCACGGTTGCGCCCTCCGGCACGGCGACGCTGCCCGCCGGGCCGATCGCGGTGATCCGGTCGCCCGCGATCACGATCGTGCCGTTCGCGATCACCCCCGCATCGTCGCGCGCAAGGCCCGCCTTCATGGTGAGGATGCGCGCCCCGGTGATCGCGACCGTGCCGGTGGGCTTGGCCGCCTCCACCGGCACGCCGAGCGCGATGCCGGCAGTGGGCGAAGTGAAGCCCTTGCCCGTGTCGCCCTCCGCCTTCGGCGCGTTGGCGAAGAACGCGCTGACTTTCGCGGTCTCCAGCGTCGGGCCGATCGACCAGAACAGCGTTTCGCCGCCATCCGCCCAGCCGAGATAGTCCGCGCCCCCGGTGCTGACCTTGGTGACCGGCAATGCGCCGCCTTTCTCGCTGACGTCGACCGGCTTGCCGCCCGGCACCACCGGCATGGCGAACACCTCGTAGTTCTGGCGGAAGGCGATGGTGCGCCCGTCGGGCGCGATGCGGAAGTCATTGGCAAGCTCGCCCTTGGCGTGGACGCGCCGCGCCTCGCCGGTGAGGTCGGTCGAGACCAGCGCGAGCCCTCCGCCCTCGTTCGCCAGCATGAACAGGCGGTCGTTGTCCGCGCCCCATTGCGGGTTGGCGCCGTCGCGGCTGACCAGGCGCGGCGCGTCCGATCCGTCGACCGGCATGACGTAGACGCCGGGGTTCTCCGAATATTCGGGCGCGGTCAGGTAGCCGCCGCTGCGCTTCTCGAAGGCGATCATCCGCCCGTCGGGCGAGAAGGCGAGGTTGCCGTAATGCCCCGGCCCGGCAATCACCCGGCGGTTCTGCCCGTCGGCATCGGCGATCACGATCTCGCCCAGCGTCGCGTCGCTCCAGCGCATATAGGCGAGCCGGCTGCCGTCGCGGCTGAAGGCGGGGAAGGCTTCGAGCACGTCAGCGCTGTCGCCGGTCAGCGGGCGCGGCAGGTCCTTGCCCCGCGCCGACTTGGTGTAAAGCCGCCCGAGGCTCTCGAACACCACCCGCGATCCGTCGGGGGCAAGCGTCGCGAAGCGCGGCATGGTGGTCATGAAGCGGTCGGGCGCGACGTCGATCACCGGATGCGGGGCATCGGCGACGCCGCGCGTGTCGTTGATCTGGAAGGGGATCACCGCATGGCCCGACCCGTCGCGGTTCACGCGGTTGAGCTTGCCGCCCGCCCAGAACACGATCCCCGAGCTGTCGGGCAGCCAGTCCATGTTGGGATAGACCCCGGTGACCGCCCAGGTCTCCTGCACGTCGAGGTCGAGCGCGCCGTAGATCATCGTTTCGACCCCGCTGGCGAGGTTCTTGACCCACAATTCGCTGTGATCCTCGTTGCGCCGCACGAAGGCGATGTCCTTGCCGTCGGGCGAGGGCGCGGGGCGCACTGCGCCGCCATAGCCGTCGACCACCCGCGTCACCTCGCCGGTGGTGAGATCGTGGCGCTCGATCGCGAAAATACCGGTCTGCGAATCCTGCGCATATTCGAACACGTTCCCGGGCGTGGTGTTGCGGGTGTAGTAGATCGCGCTGCCATCGGGCGCGAACACCGGCTCGCCCAGCTCCTTCTGGAGCCGTTCGTTGGCGCGTTCGACCACCTGCACGCCGCCGCCGCCCGAGACGTGGTAGATCCACACCTCCCCGGTGCCGAGCGAGCGTTCGGTGGTGTAGTGCTTCTTGGCCGCGATGAAGCGCCCGTCGGGCGACCATGCGGGCTGGTTGATGAGCCGGAAATCCTCCTTGGTGAGCTGGCGCTTGTCGCTGCCGTCGGCGTTCATCAGCCAGATATTGTCCCCGCCGCCGCGGTCCGAGGTGAAGGCGATCCGCGTGCCGTCGGGCGAGAAGCGCGGGTGGACCTCCCAGGCGAGCCCTTCGGCGATGCGGGTGGGCGTGCCCCCGGTGATCGGCATCACGTAGATGTCGCCGAGCAGGGCGAAGGCGAGCGTTGTGCCGTCGGGCGACACGTCGACATCCATCCACGTGCCCTCGTCGGTGCGGATCGGCACCTGCCGGATGGTCGCGCCCTGCGGCGTCTGCACGTCCCAAGCCTGTTCGGTCTTGGCGCTCTTCGCCTCCTTGGCGAAGACGGGCGCGGTGAGCGGCCCGGCGAATTGCGGGGCAGCAAGAGCGGCCCCGGCAAGCAGGGCGACGGCGATATGGCGCATGGAATTCTCCCTCTGTCGGCGCGGGAGACTAGCGGCACGCGGGCATATTGCTAGGGGCGGCGATGTCGTTGGTCGATTTGACTCCGCGGCGATACCTGTCACACTCGCCTCTCCGATGCACGCCGGGGGGATGGCGCATGCAAGCAGGAACGAAACCGCCGCGGGTGGTCGGGCCGGTGGGCGCGACGCTGATGAGCGTCAACGGCATGATCGGTGCGGGCATCTTCGCCCTGCCGGCCCTGCTCTACGCCGAGGTCGGCGCCTTCGCCCCGTGGCTGTTCCTGATCTTCGGGCTGCTGTTTGGAGCGGGCGTGCTGATCGCGGCGCGGTTGTCCAACATGTTTCGCGAATCCGGCGGGCCGCAATTATGGGCGCAGGCCGCGTTCGGTCCCTTCGTCGGCTTCCAGGTCGGCTGGGTGATCGTGATCGCCATGGCGGCCGGACGCGCGGCGACGCTTTACGTGCTGGTGTCCTACCTCGCGGTGATTTTCCCGGTCTTCAACCAGCCGCTCTACCGCGCCACGGCGATCGCGCTGCTGCTGGCGAGCCTGACCGCGATCACGATTTCGGGCATGAAGAACAGCATCGGCGGGCTGGTGCTGGGCACTCTCCTCAAGCTCACCCCGCTGCTGGTGCTGTGCGCGTTGGCCTTCGCCACCGGCGGGGTGGCCGACGATTTCGTGCTGCCGCAGTTCGGCGCCTTCGAAAGCGTGGCGCTGCTCGTCTACTTCGCGTTCTCCGGCGCCACCAACTCGGCCTATTCGGCCGGCGAGCTCAAGAACCCGCGGCGCGACCTGCCGGTGACGATGCTGTGTTCGCTGGCGACGATCATCGTGTTCTACATGGCGGTGCAATGGGCCTATCAGGCCGCGGGCGCGCCGCAAAGCGCCGGCGATGCGACCCCGCTCGCGGCGGCCGGGGCGGCGGTGATGGGCGAATACGGCGGCTTGATCATCAGCCTTGCAGCGATCTTCTCGATCGCCACCAACAGCCTTGCCTTCTACATCGCCGGGCCGCGCGTGGTCTATGCCATGGCCGAACACGGGCTGCTGCCGGCCAGCATCACCCGCATTTCGCCGCGCTGGCGGACGCCCGACCTCGCAATCCTGCTGTTCTCGCTGGTGGTGGGGATCATGCTCGCCAGCGGGGCCTTCATCTTCCTCGCCGCGGTCACCTCGCTCGGGTCGAACGCCGCGGTGATGGCCATCTACCTCGCATTCATCCGGCTGATGCGGCGCAAGACCGAAAGGCACGACGGGTCGCTGGCATGGTATTGGTGGCCGGTGATCGGCGTCGCCCTGTTCTTCTCGATATTCACCATCGTCCAGGCGCCGCCTGTCGCCTTCGGCCTTCTGGCCGCATTGCTGGCGGCGGGGACGGTCCTCTATTTCATCGCCCGGCGCGGCGAGACGCACGTGCCCGAGCCGGAGTTCGGCTAGCCGTACGTCAGGAGAATTGGCCCCGCTTCGGCCCGAGATAACCGAACAGGTACGCCCCCACCTTGCGCATCTGGATCTCCTCCGATCCCTCGGTGATGCGATACCGGCGGTGGTGGCGGTAGATGTGCTCGAAGGGCTTGTGCCGCGAATAGCCGATGCCGCCGTGGACCTGCATCGCGCGGTCGGCCGCCTCGCACACCAGCCGGTTCGCCCAGTAATTGCACATCGAGACCTTGTCCGAGATGGTCTTTTCGATCGCCTCGTGGGGCATGTTGTCCATTTCCCACGCGGTCTTGAAGATCAGGAGACGGAGCATCTCGGCCTGTGTCGCCAGCTCGACCAGCGGGAATTGGATCGCCTGATTGCGCGCCAGCTCCTCGCCGAAGGGCTTCCTTTCCCGCGCGTATTTCACGCTCTCGTCAATGCAGTAGAGCGCCGCGCCGCAGCTGCTGGCCGCCTGCCGGATGCGGTTCTGGTGGACGAAGCTCTGCGCCAGCGCGAGGCCGCGGCCTTCCACCCCGAGGATTGCCGAGTCCGGCACCCAGACATTCGTCACCGACAGGCGCGGGTGGTCGGTGGGCATGTTGAAGGTCCACATCCACTCCTCGATTTCGAGGCCGGCGGTGGGGTTCGGGACGAGGAAGCAGGTGATCCCGCTGGCATCGCCCGCCTTGCCGCTGGTGCGCGCGAACATCGCGCAGTGGGTGGCGACGTGCATGCCCGTAATCCACATCTTCTCGCCGTTGATCAGCCAGCCGTCCACGCCGTCGCGGGTCTCGCGCACGGCGCGGGTCTCCATGTGCGTCGCGTCCGATCCGTGGTGCGGCTCGGTGAGGCCGAAGGCGACGCGGCGGGTGCGTTCAAACCCGCCGAGGATGAATTCCTGTTTCTGCTCTTCCGTCCCCCACTGGTCGAACATGGCGACGAAGGGGAAGTTGCCGACGATGGAGTGCTCGTTCTGCAAGTCATTGTGCAGCCCGAGGCCCTTGCGCGCGAAATGCTCGCGGATCACCGCCATCCACAGGTTGCTGCCGTCCTTGCCGCCATAGCGCTTGGGGGCGGAGAAACGCCAATGGCCCGCCTTGTCGGCGCGGCGGGTGGCTTCCTTGAGCAGTTCCTCCCACTCGTGCCGGGGCAAGCCCCCGCGCTCCCAATCGGTGCGCGCGTGTTCGCGGCGGTGGTCGAAGAAGCGGATATTGTCGTCCTGTTGTTCGAGCGGCTTGATCTCGGCGGCGATGAAGGCGTCGAGTTCGTCGAGATAGGCTTGCAGGTCGGCGGGGATGGCGAAGTCCATCAGTTCTCTCCGGTCCACTTTTTGCGCGCATGGGTCAGCGCGGGGTATTTGGGGGAATCAACGGCGCATTTTTCGAGTGCGTCAAATCTCAGTTCCGCCAGCAAACCGAGTTCGGTCAGGTCGGTGCTGCCGCCCAAAAGATCCTGTGCGATCTCACGATCGAGAAATGTGGGAACGATGGCGTCATCGCGGGCGATGATGCCTAGGGCATTGCGCGCAACTGCAAGCTGGAACCGATCATGGCCGTGCATCTGATCTTTCAGAGTCGCGAGCCATTCGGAAATGGCTTCGGCAATCTCGGCGCTTGTCGCTTCGCCAGACTCAGGTCGTGGCTTGAACAGCGGATCAAGCGGCCGCGCCCGCTCCGCCTCCGGCGCATCCTCCTCCAGCAGCAGCAGCAGATCGAGTTCCTGCTCGCTCGTCCGGCGCGAGATCACCACGCGTTCGAGCATCCGGTCCGCGCCCGATCGCCATTGGGCGGCCATCTTGAGGCACCCGAGCGCCCACCAAACGGTGCGGTAGATCGTCCAGAAGCGGAAACGCGCGGGGTCGATGCTGACCCCTGCTTCGGCCTCGTAGGCGGCGATATAGTCCGCGATGCTCCCCAGCCCCAACGCCGGGCGGTCATAGCGGGCGAAGCGCCACACGGCCATGCAGCCGAAGGCGAGGTCCTCGTGGCGATCGCCGAAATGGGCGATTTCCCAGTCGAGCACGCCGGTCAGGTGCGAGCCTTCGACCAGCAGATTGCCCATGCGGTAATCGCCATGGTTGAGCACGGGCTCGGCCTCGGGCGGGCAATTGTCCTCCAGCCACTTCAGCCCGAGCGCGATGATTGGGCGATCGCCGCCCGCTTCCATGAACTGTGCCTTGAGGTCGGCGATGGCCGCGCGGTAGTCCATCACCGGCACGCCTGCGGGCACGTCGCCCTGCCGCAAGCGGTGGATGCGGGCGAGGTCACGCGCCGCTTGCTTCAACAACCCGTCGGGATCATCGCAGCCGAGGATCACCTTGGGGTCCGCCGTCCCGGGCAGCGCGCGCATCACGAAGCCGGAGCCGAGCCCGTCCGCCTCCTCCAGCACCGCCACCACTTCCGGCGCGGTCACGCCCTTGGCGCGGGCCGCCTCGATCAGCGCGGCTTCGGTAGAATGCCCATAAGGCCGCCCCTCCATGAAGGCGAGGCTCGGCGCACGGCGCAGCACGTAACCGGAGCCGCCAGCGGAAAAGCGCCAGCTCTCCATCACTGCCCCGCCCGTCAGGCGCTGCGGCTGCAACGACAAGGCGCCGAGACCGACGCGGGCGCACACCCGCGCCAGCCCGGCGCTCAGCTCTTCAGGCGTCAACCCCACGGATCAGGCGGGAACGTTGTCCTTCTTCACGGTGATCACCTGCGCATAGGTGAACTCCTTGAGGCCCTCCTTGCCGTATTCGGCGCCGAAGCCCGACTGCTTGTGCCCGCCGAACGGCGCAAACGGGGACAGGTGGAGATATTCGTTGATCCACACCGTGCCGGTTTCAAGCTGCTCGGCGATCTCGACGCCCTTGTCCGGATTGCCGGTCCACACCGCGCCGGCGAGGCCGTATTCCGAGTTGTTGGCGCGCGCGATGACTTCCTCTTCGGAGGAGAACTTCATCAGCGGCATCACGGGTCCGAACTGTTCCTCGGCCACGATGCGCGCGTCCTCGGGCGGGTTGTCGAGGATGGTCAGCGGCACGAAATAGCCCGTGCCCGAGGGGTCCACGTTGCCGCCCAGCAGGAACTTGTAGCCGTTGGCCTTGGCATCCTCGATCAGCTCGAGCACGCGGTCATACTGCTTCTTGTTCTGGATCGGGCCGACGCCGGTGCCCTGCTGGCTGCCGTCGCCGACCTTCACGGTCTTGGCATATTCGACGATCGCGGCGGAAAGCTCGTCATAGATGTCCTCGTGGATATAGACGCGCTTGGCGGCAACGCAGATCTGCCCGGCGTTGGAGAAGCTCGACCAGAACAGCTGCTCGGCGACCTTCTTGGGATCGGCATCGGGCAGCACGATCGAGGCGTCGTTGCCGCCGAGTTCCAGCGTGATGCGCTTCAAGTCGGCGCTCGCGCCCTCCATGATCTTCTTGCCCGTCGCGGTCGATCCGGTGAAGGTGATCTTGTCGATGTCGGGGTGCTGGGTGATCATCGGCCCCAGGTCGTCCTCGCCGGTGATGATGTTGACCACGCCCGGCGGCACCTTGTCGGCGATCAGCTCGGCGATGCGCAGCGTGGTGAGCGGGGTGAAGGGCGAGGGCTTGAGGATGATCGTGCAGCCCGAAAGCATCGCGGGCACGATCTTCTGGATCGCCATCATCACCGGGAAGTTCCACGGCACGATCCCGCCGACAACGCCCACCGGCACGCGGCGGGTGCGCGACAGGCGGCTGTCGCTGTCCTCGTTGATCTCGTCGTCGAGGCTGAGCGTGGACTGCGCCGCGCTCATCGCCGCCGCGCCGTAGATTTCGCCCTTGGCCTGATCGTGCGGCTTGCCCTGTTCGCTGGTGAGCAGGCGGTAGAGCTCCTCGGCATTGGCCTTGATCGCGCCCGAGATCGCCATGATCGCGGCGCGGCGTTCCTCGATGGGGGTGTTCTTCCAGGTCTTGAACGCCTGCCGCGCGGCGGCGACCGCCTTGTCGAGCTCGTCCTGCCCGCAGGCCGGGACCTGCCCGATCACCTGCTCGGTGGCGGGGTTGACCACGTCGAGCCAGCGGTCGGTGGCGACCATCTCGCCGTTGATGAGGTTCTTGTACTGGGTGACCATCGGGTGTTCCTCTCTCGTCGAAGGGGGAGTCGTCTCTCTCCCCTGCAGGTTGGCGCGTTGCATCGCAAAACGCAATCGCCCGCGTGGCACGAAACCTAGCCGCGCACGCCGCGCCGGTCGCCTGACGATTGCGCTATCCCGCCAGGCGCCTATGGAGGCCGCTCATTGCCCAGGAGAGACCCCCTCATGACCGACCCCCGCCCCGATCTCGTGATCTACGGCAGCCCGCTGTCGCCCTTCCTGCGCAAGGTTGCCGGGGTGTGCCTCACCAAGCACGTGCCTTACGATGTGGAGGCGGTGAACGTCTTCGATCCGCCCGCGTGGTTCCGGGAGATCTCGCCGATGAAGCGCATCCCGGTGCTGCGCGACCGCTCGGTGGCTGAAGAGGGGGTCGCCGGGACGATCGCGGATTCCTCGGCGATCTGCGCGATGATCGAGCGCAAGCACCCCGCGCCCGCGCTCTATCCCCAAGACCCGATGGCGCTCGGCGAGGCGCTGTTCATCGAGGAATATGCCGATACCGCGCTCGCCATGGCGGGGGGGCTCGGCATCTTCCGCCCGATCTTCTTCGCGATCTCCAAGGGCGAGGAGCCGGGACTCGACAAGGCGCGCGAGACCTGGGCGACCCAGCTGCCGCCGGTGTTCGACGTGCTCGAGGCGCGGCTGGCGGGACGCGCGTTCTTTGCCGGCGACGCGCTCTCCATCGCCGACATCACGGTGGCCTGTGTGCTGATGCAGGTTTCGCTGGTGGCGGAGACGCCGCTGGACAAGTGGCCTGCTCTGGCGGCGCATTTCGCCGCGATGCAGGACCTGCCCGCCATCGCCCGACCCTATGCGGCTGCGGAAACAATCGTGCGCAAGGCCTTGCCGACCCGCTTCGACCTGACCTAATCCGCTCATCCCACGGGACAAGGAAACGAGGCGCATGGCCAGCGAATGGTGCATCGGGATCATCGGCGGATCGGGCCTCTATGCCATCGACGGCATCGAGGATGCGCAATGGATCGCGATCGAGACACCCTGGGGCGATCCGTCCGACGCGATCCTGTGCGGGACGCTGGCGGGCGTGAAGGTGCGCTTCCTGCCCCGCCACGGGCGCGGCCACCCGGTGAGCCCCAGCGAGCTCAATGCGCGCGCCAACATCGATGCGTTGAAGCGCGCCGGGTGCACCGATATCCTCGCGATCTCGGCGGTGGGCAGCTTGCGCGAGGAGCTCGAACCGGGGCGCTTCGCGGTGGTGGAGCAGTTCATCGACCGCACCGTGGCGCGGCCCAGCACCTTCTTCACCAGCGGCTTCGTGACGCATGTCTCGATGGCCGACCCGGTCTGCCCGCGCCTGTCCGACATGGCCGCCAAGGCGATCGCCAAGGCCAAGGGCAAGGTCGCGGTCGGCGCGACCTATCTGGCGATGGAAGGCCCGCAATTCTCGACCCGCGCCGAAAGCCGGATGTACCGCCAGTGGGGCGCGGACGTGATCGGGATGACCGCGATGCCCGAGGCCAAGCTCGCGCGCGAGGCGGAGCTGCCCTATGCGCTGGTCGGCATGGTCACCGATTATGACTGCTGGCGCGAGGGCGAGGCGGTCGACGTCGCCGAGGTGATCGAGCAGATGCAGGCCAATGGCGCGCTGGCCCGGGCGATGGTCAGGAACTTCATCGAGGGGCTGCCCAAGAAGCGCGCGGCCTCCCCCATCGACACCGCGCTCGACGACGCGGTGATCACCAGCCCCGACGAGCATGATCCCGAACTGATGGCCAGGCTCGACGCGGTCGCCGGGCGGCTGTTCGGCTGATCGCGACGTAAGCGGGCGCTTACGGGAGCCCGGATAAGCGGAACGCCAATCGCCCGGCGAAGGCGGCGCTGTCATGTGCCGAGCGCCAGCGGCGGCCGCGTGACCTCCCCCCCTTTCGTCCTCGCGGTGGCCGCTGGCACCTTTTCGCAAAGGATCTGCCATGACCGCAACAACCGCCAATCGCCGCCGCTGGGACCCGATCGTGAGGATCACCCACTGGTCGGTCGCCATTGCCGTCCTCGCCAATGCCGTCATCACCGAGGAGGGCTCGGGACCGCACATCTGGGTCGGCTATGCGCTCGCCGCGATCCTTGCCCTGCGCCTGTTGTGGGGGCTGGTTGGCCCACCCGAGGCGCGCTTTTCCGCCTTCTGGCCCAGCCCGCGCAAGGCGCTCGGGCACCTGCGCGAAATCCGCGCGGGCAAGCGGACCGCCCACGCCTCGCACAACCCGCTCGGCGCGCTGATGGTCTATGCCATCTGGGGCACGCTGCTGACGATCATCGCCACCGGGATCGCCATGGCCGGGCCGCCGCCCTGGGACGGCGCGGAGCGCGGGGAAGGCCGCCATGTCGCGGTGGCGCCGGGTCACGCCGGGGAACGCGGCGAGGACGGCGGGGAGCGCGAGGACGGCGAGGAGGGCGAGGAGGGCGAGGAAGGCCCCCTCGGCGAAATCCACGAGACCGCCGCCAACCTGCTCTACCTGCTGATCCTGCTCCACCTCGCCGGCGTGATCTTCGAGACCCGCCGCAACGGCCGGCAGGTTCTTGTGGCGATGGCGCCGATCGGGCGATAGTCAGGCGCGATGACAGACCGGGCACGCACGCGCGAACGCAAGGCGGCGGGGATCAGCATCCTCGTCGCCTTGCAGGCGCTGGCCTGCGCCTTCTTCCTCGCCGACCTGGTGGGCGACGTGCTGGTCGACGGGTTCGGCCTGCATCTCGCGGTCGAGGCGATGGCGGCGCTCGCGCTGCTGGTCGCGGTGGTGCTCGGCGCGCTCAGGGTGCGCGGGTTGATCGCCGATGCGCGGCGCGATGCCGCGGCGGTCGCGGTCGCGCAGGGCGCGCTCGCCGAACTGATCCGGCTGCGGTTTGCCGAATGGCAGCTGACCGCCGCCGAGGCGGACGTCGCGCTGTTCGCGCTTAAGGGCTGCGACATCGCCGAGATCGCGCGGCTGCGCGGGTCGGCGGCGGGGACGGTGCGCGCCCAGCTCGCGCGGGTCTATGCCAAGGCCGGGATCGATTCGCAGTCGGGCCTGATCGCGCTGTTCCTCGAGGAATTGATCGGGCTGCCCGCGGCCTAGGCCCAGTCGCCCAAGAGCGGCGTGAACTCGTCGAGCCGGATCGCCTGCCACACGCCGCCGGTGAGATAGGGATCGTCGGCCAGGATCGCGCGGGCGGCGGCCTCGTCCTCGGCCTTGACGATCAGCAGCGAGCCGATGATCAGCCCGTCGGCGCGTTTCAGCGGCCCGACGATCACGAAATACTCGGCATTGGCGTGGATGAATTCGAGATGGGCCGGGCGGTGCACCGCGCGCAGGCGGCCGCCGTCCTCGCCGTCGCGGCAATGAAAGCAGAACATCCGCATCACCGGGCCCCCGTCGCAAAGTCGGCAGGCTAACGATCCGCCGCAGCGCGATCAAGGCACGGCTGTTGCAAAGACTGAACTTGAAGCGCGCCCGCCACGCGTCCAAGGGCCGGATTTCCTCCCCGACTCGCAGGTGAATACATATATGGCAGATGCCGCCGCTTCCTCCCCCGCTCACGCCATCGTCGATCGCACCGATCTGCGCCGCGCCTATCGCGAGGAGGAGGAGGCCTGCATCGCCGCACGGCTGGAGCAGGCGGCTCCGGCGGTGCGCGTGCACGACAGCGCCGCGGCCTTGGCGATCCGCCTGATCGAGGGCGCGCGCGAGGAAAAGGCGAGCGGGATCGACGCCTTCCTCCAGCAATACGGCCTCGACACCGAGGAGGGCATCGCGCTGATGTGCCTCGCCGAGGCGCTGCTGCGCGTGCCCGACGCGCGCACAGCCGATGCGCTGATCCGCGACAAGATCGGCACCGTCGAATGGGGCGAGCATCTCGGCGAAAGCTCCTCGACCTTCGTCAACGCCGCGACCTTCTCGCTGATGCTGACCGGCGAGGTGCTCGAACAGCCCGAGGCGCACCAGAAGGGGCTGAGCAGCGCCTTCAAGCGGGCGATGAACCGGCTGGGCGAGCCGGTGATCCGCACCGCCACCGCACAGGCGATGAAGATCCTGGGCGGGCAGTTCGTGTTCGGCCGCACCATCGAGGAGGCGCTGAAACGCGCCGCGCCCGAACGCGCGCGGGGCATCACCCACAGCTTCGACATGCTGGGCGAGGCGGCGATGACCTTCGCCGATGCCGAGAAATACCGCCGCGCCTACGAGGGCGCGCTCGACCGCCTGGCGCGCGAAGCGGGGGCGGGGGTGACGGGCTCGCCCGGCATTTCCGTGAAGCTCTCGGCGCTGCACCCGAAATACAACTTCTTCCACGCCGCCCAGGCCCGCGCCGAGATGGTGCCGGTGGTCAAGGCGCTGGCGATGAAGGCGCGTGATGCCGACATCCACTTCACCATCGACGCCGAGGAAGCCGAGCGGCTCGAACTCAGCCTCGACATCATCGAGGAACTGGTCGCCGACGACGAGCTGTTCCGCCGTCCGGACGGCAGCCGCTGGGAGGGCTTCGGGCTGGCCGTCCAGGCCTACCAGAAGCGCGGGGTGCCGCTGTGCGACTGGGCCGCGAAACTCGCCCGCCGCCATTCGCGCAAGCTTTTCGTGCGGCTGGTCAAGGGCGCCTATTGGGACAGCGAGATCAAGCTTTCGCAGGTGGGTGGCTATGATGACTACCCGGTGTTCACCCGCAAGGTCGCGACCGATGTCAGCTATCTCGCCTGCGCGGCGCGGCTGTTCGAGCACGCCGACGTGATCCGCCCGGCCTTCGCCACGCACAACGCCTATACCATTGCCGCGATCAAGGAACTCGGCGCCGGGAAGTCGTTCGAATTTCAGCGCCTCCACGGCATGGGCGAGGAAGTCTACGACGCGCTCCACGCGATCGAGGGCAACCGCAAGACCCCGGTGCGCATCTACGCGCCGGTCGGCGGGCACAAGGAGCTGCTCGCCTACCTCGTGCGCCGCCTGCTCGAAAACGGGGCCAATACCAGCTTCGTCAACCGGATGGGCGATGCCGACGTGCCCGCCGAGGAGCTGGTCGGGGATCCGGTGGCGGAACTCGCCGCGCTCACCCCGCGCCGCAACCCGGCGATCCCGCTGCCGGGGGACATCTTCGGGAAGCGCAGGAACAGTGCCGGGATCGACCTTTCCGATCCCACGGTGCGCGAGCCGCTGATGGAGCGGCTGGCGAACCTCGAATATGTCCACTGGCGCGCCGAGCCGACCTTCCCCGGCGAAACCCCGGGCGAGATCGCGCCGATCACCAAGCCGCACGATCTGTCCGCCGTGGTCGGCACCCGGCGCGACGCGACGCAGGAGGAGGTCGACGCCGCCTTCGCGCGCGCTGCGAAGATCCAGCCCGGCTGGGATGCGCTGGGCGGCGAGAAGCGCGCCCTGCTGCTCGAGGAAGCCGCCGACCTGTTCGAGGCGCACAGCGACGATTTCCTGTCGCTGTGCCAGCGCGAGGCGGGCAAGACCCTGCTCGATGCGGTGCTCGAACTGCGCGAGGCGGTCGACTTCCTGCGCTACTATGCAGCTGGCGCCCGGAGCCAGTTCGGCGCCCCCACCATCCTGCCCGGCCCGACCGGCGAGGAGAACACGCTCTCGCTCCACGGTCGCGGCGTGTTCGCCACCATCAGCCCGTGGAACTTCCCGCTGGCGATCTTCACCGGGATGGCGGCGGCCGCGCTTGCCGCGGGCAATGCGGTCATCGCCAAGCCCGCCGAACAGACCCCGCTGATCGCCGCGCTGGCGGTCAAGCTGTGCCACGAGGCGGGCATCCCGCCCGAGGCGTTCCAGCTGATCCCCGGCGCAGGCCAGGTCGGGCAGATGATCACCGCCAACCCGCTGCTCGCAGGCGTCGCCTTCACCGGATCGACCGAGACCGCGCAGGCAATCAATCGCACGCTGGCCGGCCGCGACGGCCCGATCGCGACGCTGATCGCCGAGACCGGCGGGCAGAACGCGATGATCGTCGACAGCTCGGCCCTGCCCGAACAGGTGGTGCGCGACGTGCTCGCCAGCTCTTTCCAGAGCGCCGGGCAGCGCTGCTCGGCCTTGCGGGTGCTCTACCTGCAGGACGACATCGCCGACGAGATGCTCGAGATGATCCGCGGCGGGTTCGAGGCATTGAACGTGGGCGACCCGGCGAACCTCGCCACCGACGTCGGCCCGGTGATCGACCCCGACGCGCAGGCGCGGCTCGAGCGCCATGTCGCGCGCTGCCTCGCCTCGGACCGCAAGGTCACCCGTCTGCCGCTGCCGCCGGGCATCGAGAAGGGCTGCTTCGTCGCGCCGACGATCGTCGAGATCGGCTCGATCCGCGACATCCAGCGCGAGCATTTCGGCCCGGTGCTGCACGTCGCCCGCTTCAGGGCGCGCGACCTCGGGCAGGTGGTCGAGGACATCAACGCTTCGGGCTTCGGGCTGACGCTCGGCCTCCACAGCCGCATCGCCGCCACCCGGCGCTTCGTGCAGGCGCGGGCGCGGGTCGGCAATTTCTACGTCAACCGCAACCAGATCGGCGCGGTGGTGGAAAGCCAGCCCTTCGGCGGCGAGGGGCTGTCGGGCACCGGGCCCAAGGCGGGCGGGCCGCATTATCTCGCGCGCTTCGCCACCGAGCGGGTGATGACCATCGACACCACCGCCGCGGGCGGCAATGCGAGCCTGCTCGCCGCCGGTTGAGGATGTTGGTCGACGCGCGCTGTCGGTGCGTCGCCGGGGGCTTGCGCACAGATGTGCTGCGGGCGAGGATGCGCGCCCCGTTACGAGCGAGGTCGCCGATGAGAACTGCCGTCACCGCCGCGCTGATCGCGGCATCCTTGCCGGTGCTGCCGGTCTATGGCGAGGCGCAGAGCGAACCCGCCCGCCCGCCGATCGGGGTGATCGTCGCGAAACCGTCTCCCGCCCCGTCGCCGCGCGCCGTCCTGCCGGTCTACCCGACCGCGAGCGAGCGCGCCGCCCGCGCGCAGGCCAACCTCGCCGCGCTGCGCGACGGTCGCCGTGCGGTCAGCGACCTGACGCCGCAGGAACTCGAGGACGTGCGCGATTTCGACCGCATGCTGCGCGGCGAGGGCCCCGACCAGCGCACCTTCGTCGAGCAATGCGTCGATCAGGAAGTGTCGCGCCTCGGCAGGCCTCCGAGCCGGCTCGACCTGGAGGTCATCAGGCTCAAGTGCCGCTAGGCGGAGGGGCTGCCTGTCGCGGTCCTGTGCCGACGCTCGTCGCGCTCGAGCGGAAAGACCAGCGTGACCTCCAGCCCGGGTCCAGCGTCCGCCAGTTCGAGGCGCCCGTCGTGAAGCCGCGCAATCGCCTCGGCGAGCGGTAGTCCGATCCCGTGTCCGCGCCCGTCGGTGGCCTCGCTTGCCCGCCCGAAGCGGCGCATCACCTGTGCATGGAGTTCCTGTGGCACGCCCGGCCCGTCGTCGCGGACCCTTAGCCGCGCCTCGCCGTCGGCCGCCGTCAGCGACACCGCGATGCAGGTGCCGTGCGGCGTATGCGCGATGGCGTTTTCGATGAGGTTCAGCAAGGCCTGGGTGAGCAGCTGCCGGTCGCCCAGCAGCTCCGCGCGATCGCGCCGGGTGAGCACGAGCCGGTGGCCCGACCCGCTCGCGACCGGAGCCATCGTCTCGACCAGTTCGGCGACCGGATCGGCCAGGTCGATCCGCGTGAAGGCGGCGCGGCGGCTACCGTTTTCCACCTCCGCCAGGCGCAGGATCGAGGCGAACAGGGCAAGCAGTCCGTCGACCTGGCTGATGGCGTCCTCGACCTCGCGTTGCAGCGCCCGGGGCGCATCGTGGCGCTGCATCGCGAGCAGCTGGTTGCGCAGCCGTGCAAGCGGCGAGCGCAGTTCGTGACTGACATCGTTGGTGACATGGCGGATTTCGTTCACCAGCCCCTCGATGCGCGCCAGCATGCGGTTGAAGCCTTCCGCCTGCACGTCGAACTCGTCGCCGGTCCCGGTCACGGTCACCCGCTGCGACAGGTCGCCGGCGATGATCGCGTCGACCGTGCGGCGCATCGCGACGATCCGCGCACCGACCATCTGCCGGAACAGCAGGAGCCCGCCGATCACGACCAGGATGATCGTGCCGAAGATGATGACGTAGAGCCCGGCGCGGCCGCTCGAGAAATCGTCGAGCGGCTCGGTTTCGGCGAGCACGACGAGCCTGCGGCCTTCGCCAAGATCGCGAACCAGCGCGCGGCCATGGGTGAGCCCGCTGATGCGGTCGTTGACGTCGATGTCCGAATAGCCTTCGGGAAATGGCCGCAGCAGCCTGACATTGCCCGCGAACTGCCGCTGCCCGAGCAGCAGCGCGGTGCCGAGGTCCCCGGTGTCGCGCTGGCTACTCAGCTCAGCGATGCGCTCGGCCAGCGCGCGCATGTCGATCGCCGCGCCCGGCGGGGCGATCGCATAGCTGAAGCTGGTGATGCGTTGATCGACAGTCCTGCGGACCAGCGCCTGGGTCGCCGCGAACAACCCGATGCCGCCCAGCACGGTGGCGGTCAGGAACAGGGCGAGGAACAGCCGCGTCAGCGAGCCGAACGAGCGCATCGCCTAGTCCTCGCGAAGCATGTATCCCGAACCGCGCACGGTCACGATGGGGTCTCCCCCGAACTCGGTCAACTTGGTGCGCAGCCGCCAAATATAGGCGTCCACGATGTTGGTGCCCGGCTGGAAATCATAGCCCCAGACCCGCTCGATCAACATCGGCCGGGTCAGCACCGATCCGGCATTGCGCGCGAGTTCGAGCAGCAGGTTGAATTCGGTGCGCTGCAGCTGCAGGTCGCGGCCGTTGCGCCAGGCGCGCATCGCGGTGGGGCTGATGACGATCCCGGCGACCTTGATCGTGTTCGACGAATGCCCGTTTCCCGAACGGGCACGGATCATCGCCTTCAGCCGGGCGTTGAGCTCGTGCGGGTCGATCGGCTTCACGCAGTAATCGTCGGCGCCTGCCGTCAGCCCGTCCACCTTGTCGCTGGTCATGCCCAGCGACGTCAGCATCAGCGTCGGCAGGTCGATCCCCGCCGACCGGAACCCCTCGAGCACGGCGATCCCGTCTCCCCCCGGGAGCATCCGGTCGAGGATCACCGCGTCGAAGGCCTGGCCGGTGACCGCGGCCAGGCCCGCGCGCACGTTGGGCATGACGGTCACCCGGTGCCCGAAATCCGCCAGCTGGGTCGAAAGGAGTTCGGCGAAACGGGCGTCGTCCTCGATCACCAGAATCTCGAGGTTCGCGCTCATCGTGCCTCCATTGCCGACCTGCGGCTGCCGTGCCGCGGTCTTGACGCCGCGGACAGGCAATAGCCGCATCCCGGCGTCACCCCGGGGCGCGCGGCGCTCCTCCGGCGAGCGCCGCGCGCCGGACGGTCAGAAGTTGACCGTCCCCTCGACACCGATGGTGCGTGGCGGGTTGAAGTTGGCATAGGACCCGAGCACCGCGTCATTCGCCCCCGACCGGCGGTAGATGTGCGATTCGTCGAACAGGTTGCGGGTCCATAGCGAGATCGTGGCGGTCGTCCCGGTGCCGGTCATCGGAATGTCGGCGAGCGCAAGGCTGGCATTGGCGACGAAGCTCGGGTCGGTGAGCACGTTCTCCGACTGGAAGCTGTACTGGGCATCGGCATAGGCGCCGTCGACATGCAGGCGCAGGCTGGTGCCGCGTTCGCCGACCGGCAGATCGACATTGGCGAAGCCCGAGGCCGCGTTCCTGGGGGTGTAGACCGTGAACACCTGCGTGATTACGCCGAAGGTGGCCGGGGATTCGGCGATCGGGTTGGCCACAGGCGGCACGCTCACGTCGGTGAAGGCGTAGGACGCGCCCAGGGTCAGATGGTCGACCGGGCGGACGGTGAGATCGAGCTCGACGCCCTTGATCCGGGACTTGCCCGGCACGTTCACGGTTTCCTCGGTGTGCTTGTTGAAGAACGGGTTGGCGGCACCGTTCGACAGGGTCGCGCGCGTGTCGACGAAATCGAAGTCGATCTGCGTGTTGGTGCGGTCCATGATGTATCCGGCAAGGTTCAGCCTCACGCGGTGGTCGAGGAAGTCGGTCTTGGCCCCGATCTCGTAGGCCTTGACCGCCTCAGGCCCGAATTCGCGGAAGCTCGACGAGCGCGAATTGGCCCCGCCGCTGCGGAAACCGGTCGAGTACTTGGCTTAGAGCAGCGTGTCCGGCGTGACATCGGCCGAAAGCGTGATCATCGGGTCGACGCGGCTGTTCGAATAGTCGAGCGTCCCGTCGGCGAAGGGGGCGTTGTTGATGACCGTCAGCGCGCCCTTGCGGGTTTCGTGCGTGTAGCGGGCGCCTGCGGTGAGGTGGGCGAAGTCGAAGCTCGGCGGGGTGTAGGTGAATTGCCCGAAGACCGCCTCGCTCTTGCCGACCGCCTGGCTGTCGCGCTGCACGTACCAGTAGTTGCGATCCCAGCCCTGGTTGGCGGAGGTGATCGGCGCCGTCGCATCGGGCGGGAACTGGTTGACGAAGGTGTAGGCGGTGCCCGTCGCGTTCCACTGCAGCGGGTTGGGCGTGGCGGCGGCTTCGCGGACATGCTCGTTGAAGTAGTAGGCGCCGAGCACGAAATCGAGGTTCGGCAGCGTGCCCACCAGCTGCAGCTCCTGGCTGAACTGGTGCTGGTAGAGCTCGGAGAGGCTGTAGCGCCCGAACTGCCCGTTGGGAACGAACACGCTGCGGTGCGCACCGGCCGAACCGTCCCACTGGTGCGTCTCCACCCCGCGCCAGGCGGTGATCGAACGGACCTCGAGCTGCGGGCTTATTTCGTAGCCGATCGCGGTCATGAAGCCGTGGGTGTCGTCGACGCTCGGCTGCTGGATCACCCCGAGGTCCGCGACCCGCATGCGGCGGTCACCGGAAACCTCCACCAGCGGCGCGAGCGGGGCGATGCAGGGATTGGCCGCACCGCAATTCGCCCCGTTGTAGGTGAGGGTGCTGCCGACATAGGTGCCGACCGGGCGACCTTGCGGGTTGTAGTTGATCAGCTGGCTGTAGAACGGCGTGTTCTCGTCCTTGGCCTGATCGTAGGCCAGGTCGACCGTAAGCCCGGCAAGCGGCGTCCAGCGCCCCGACACCCGGCCGCCGACGCGGTTGAAGTAGTTCCAGCCATATTGCCCGCTGGCCGGATTTTCGACCGTTGCGTCCTGGTGCTGGATGAGCCCGTCGAACTTGAGCGCGAAGTCCTTGAAGGCCGGAAGATCCACATGCGCTTCGCCGTTATACTGGCCGAAATTGCCCACCCCGGCGCTCATGCGGCCGCCGAATTCGCCGGTCGGGGTGCGGCTGACGATGCTCAGCGCGCCGCCCTCGGTGTTGCGGCCGAACAGGGTGCCCTGCGGACCCTTGAGCACTTCGACGCGCTGAACGTCGAACAGCGCCGAGTTGAGCCCCTGCGAGCGTCCCAGGTACACCCCGTCGAGATAGACACCCACGCCCGGCTCGCGCGCCACCTGGTTCTGATCGAACGGCACGATCCCGCGAATGCCGACGGTGAGCGCCGACTGCCGCGCCTCGAAGGTGGCGACCCGCAGGGACGGCACGCTGCCGTCCGACAGGTCGATGAGGCTGAAGACGTGCTGGTCCTTGAGCTGCTGTTCGCCGACCACCGAAATCGCGATCGGCGTCTCCTGCAGGCTGGTCTCGCGCTTGGTCGCGGTGACGATGATGACATCGCCGGGCGCATCGCCGCCATCGCTGCCGGCCGCGGCATCATCGGAGACGGACGCGGAAGCGCCGGTCTCGGCGAAGGCCGCGGTCGGCAGGCCCGCAAGCGCGAGCAGCGAGCATGCGCCAAGCAGCGCGTGACGGGTACGACTATGATTGCGAAGCTTCATTTCTTGCCCTCCATGTTACAGGATTGGGCGGGGCTCTAGAGGCAAGAAATGGCACCTGAGTGACGATTTTATTACTCGGCAAAACCGAAGTTTTTAAGTTGTTTTCATGTTCACTTTTTCACGTTTTATCCGAACTTAATGATTTCACTATACAGCTCTCCAGTCAATGACTGATTGAGGACTGCGGTTTGCAGGGCAGAAGACTTCCCTCGCGGTATGCTACGGCGATGCTCTTACAGCGCCGTGCGCATCCTTCCCGGTCGCACGTCCAGCGGGCAGGGCATCAGGCAGGGGGATTACTCGGCGCCCGCCCTTGCCCCGGCGCCATGCTTGGGGAATCCCTGCTGGCCATGGCGATTCTCTCAGACAAGTGGATCCGCGCCCAGGCGCTCGAACACGGCATGATCGAGCCTTTCGTCGAGGCCCAGCGGCGCGACGGGGTGATCTCCTATGGCCTCTCGTCTTACGGCTACGACGCGCGGGTCGCGCCCGAGTTCAAGATCTTCACCAATGTCGATTCCGCGGTGGTCGATCCCAAGGACTTCGCGGCCAACTCCTTCGTCGACCGCGAGACCGATGTCTGCGTCATCCCGCCCAATTCCTTCGCGCTCGCCCGCACGGTCGAATATTTCCGGGTGCCAGAGGACGTGCTGGTGATCTGCCTGGGAAAAAGCACCTATGCGCGCTGCGGGATCATCGTGAACGTGACCCCGCTCGAGCCCGGCTGGGAAGGGCACGTGACGCTGGAGTTCAGCAACACCACGCCGCTGCCCGCCAAGATCTACGCCAACGAGGGCGCGTGCCAGTTCCTGTTCCTGAAAGGCAACGAACGCTGCGAGACCAGCTACAAGGACCGCGCGGGCAAATACATGGGCCAGCGCGGGGTGACGCTGCCCCGGCTCTAGGCCCGCGCCTCTGGACTCGCTCCGCTGGCTCGCGCATCACTCGGCGCCAAAGGAGAGCAGGCATGAGCACCCGTGAATTCGACATCATCGTCTTCGGCGCCACCGGCTACACCGGGCGGCTGGTGGCGGAATATCTCGCGCAGCATTACGGCAGCCGCGACGACGGCCCCAAGTGGGCGATGGCCGGCCGCAGCCTCGCCAAGCTGGAAGAGGTGCGCGACGCCATCGCCGCGCCTGCCGCCACCCCGCTGGTGGTCGCCGATGCCGATGACAGCGCCGATCTCGAAGCCATGTGCCGGCGCACCCGCGTGGTGCTCTCCACCGTCGGCCCCTACCAGCTTTACGGCGACAAGCTGGTGGCCGCCTGCGTCGCCACCGGCACCGACTATGCCGACCTGTGCGGCGAACCGGCGTGGATGGCCGAGAAGATCGCCGAGCACCAGGCCGCCGCCGAAGCCTCCGGCGCGCATATCTGCTTCTCGAGCGGGTTCGATTCGATCCCCTTCGATCTGGGCGTGCTGATGACCCAGAAGGCCTGCGTCGAGCGCTTCGGCAAGCCCGCGCCGCGCATCCGTGGCCGCGTGCGCGCCATGAAGGGCACCTTCTCGGGCGGCACCGCGGCCAGCCTCGGGGCGACGATGAAGGCGGCGGCGAAGAACCCCCGGATTTTCGGCGTGCTGCGCGATCCCTTCGCGCTCACCCCGGGGTTCGAGGGGCCCGATCAGCCCTCGGGCATGATCCCTGCGCACGAGGAGGATCTCGGCAAATGGGCCGCCCCCTTCGTGATGGCGCCGATCAACACCAAGAACGTGCACCGCACCAACTTCCTGCTCGGCCACCCCTACGGCAGCGATTTCCGCTATGACGAAATGGTGCTGACCAGCCCCGGCGAGGCGGGCCGCGCGGCGGCCAATGCGGCGCTCGAGATGATGAAGAACCCGTTCGGCGCCAAGCCGCCCAAGCCCGGCGAGGGGCCGACGAAGGAGGAGCGCGAGAACGGCTTCTACGACGTCGTGTTCGTCGCCGAGATGCCCGGCGGGGAGCGGCTGCAATACGGCGTGAAGGGCCGCTACGATCCGGGCTATGGTTCGACCAGCCGGATGCTGGCGGAAACCGGCATCGCGCTGCTCGCCTGCGACAAGCCCGGCGGGATCGGCACGCCGGGGGCGTTCTTAGGCGAGGACCTCGTCAAGCGGCTCGAAGAGCACGCCGAGATCACGTTCGCGGCGGAGGACTAGAAGCTTACCCGCAGGCTCACCTCGAAATTGCGGCCCGGCAGCGGGGTGTAATCCTTGGTCAGGCTGGTCGCGAGCCGGCCGGTGACGTCGAAGATGTTATTGGCCTTGAGCAGCACGCTGACATTGTCGTCGCCGCGAAACGGGCGCCAGCCGATGCTGGCATTGACCATCGTGTAGCCATCGGTCGGGGTCTCGCCCGGCCCGGTCTTGTCCTGCCGGTCGTTCCACGCGACCTCGCCGCGCAGCGAGACCGCGCCGAGCTCGGCATCGATCGCGCCGTACAGCGTCAGCGGCGGAATGCGCGGGACGTTGGTTCCGTCGGCCAGCCTGGCGCGGACATAGGACCCGCGCAATTCGGTGGTGAGCGAGAAGTCGCCATCGCGAAGCCATGCGAGGTCGACTTCGCTCTCGACCCCGTAATAATCGGCGTCGGACTGGAAATACTGGAACACCGGCGCGCCCTCGATCACCTCGCCGGTCGCCGCTTCGTAGATGTAGTTGGAGAAGCGGTTGTAGAACCCGGTCAGGCTGAGATCGGCGATCCCCGCCCGTCCGCGCACGAACACCTCGCCGCCGATCGCGGTTTCGGGTTCGAGCGCGGGGTCGCCGCGTTCGTAGGTCTGGGTGGCGTCGTGGTAACCGTCGACCAGCAATTCCTCCGCGCTGGGCGCGCGCGCGACGCGGTTGGCGTTGAACCCGATATCGACCCCGCCGCTGATCGGATAGCTCAACCCGAGCGCGCCCGAGGCAGTGCCGAAAGTGCGGTCGAAACCGAGATCGGGCGCACTGATCTGCGCGCTCTCGTAGCGTCCGGCGAGCTGGAGGTTGGCGCTGCCCAGCGGCACTTCCTGCAGCACGAACCCGGCGATGTGGCTGGCGATGTAGCGCGGCAGGAACTCGCCCGCCGGATCGGTCGCCAGCCGGGTCGAATCGTATTGCACCCCGAGCGAGCCCGACCAGCCCGAACGATCGGCCTGGACCAGCTCGGCGCGCGCCTCGATCCCGTTGACGTTGAAGGTGGTCCCGGGCGCGCCGTCGGCCTCGAATTCGGTATGGGTGTAATTGCTGAACGCGGCACGGGTGTTGAGTCGTTCGAAAAACCCGCTGCCCAGGTCGAGCTCGGCGCGCAGATCGCCGCGCCATTGCTTGAGCCCGATGTTGCCCGGTTCGGTCTCGTCGGTGCCGGGGCGCACCGGGATGCCGTAGAAGGTGTCGTAATAGCCGAGCGAGGCGCCGATATTGCTGTCGCCATTGAAAAAGGCGAAGCCGCCGGTGGCGCTGTAGGTGCGCGTCCCGCTGCCGGGCAGCGTGCCGGACTGGCTGGCCTGCTCGCGCAGCGCGGCGGCGAGCGTCGGGTCGGACAGCGCTACCGCATCGGCACGATCCAGCAGGTCGGCGCGCAGCGCGGGCGCGACGGTGAAGCCGGGGACGGTGATATCGCCGCTCTTGAGATAGGACCCGTCGACATGCACCGCGAAATTGGTTCCGACCGGAGCGTCGATCGACGCCGCGCCCTGGCGCAGGTCGGCGACCGTGTTGCCGCTGACGATGGCATCGACATGCACCGGCTCGCTCGGCACCCGCAGCGGGATGCGCTTGTCGGTGACATTGACCGCGCCGCCGATCGCCTGGCTGCCATAGAGCAGCACCGCCGGCCCGCGCAGCACGTCGACCCGCTCGGCGTTGAACGGATCGATCGCGACCGCATGGTCTTCGGAGAGGTTGGAGGCATCGATCGAACCGATCCCGTCGATCAGCAGCTTGACCCGCTCGCCCGAAAACCCGCGCAGCACCGGGCGCGAGGCACCGGGGGCGAACCCGCTCATCGACACGCCGGGCTGGTTGATGAGCACGTCACCCAGCTGCGGGCCCAGAGTGCGCTGCAGCGCCAGCCCCTCGACCGCGGTGGTTCCGGCGAGAAGGTCGAGCTGCTTGAGCCCCGCGGCGGTGACGATGATGTTGCCCTGGTAATCGACCTGGCGGTTATGGACGTCGTCCTGCGGCGCCTCGTCGTCGGCGGTCGCGGGCTGGTCCTGCGCGGGCTGCGCCTGCGGCTTGGCGGGGGCCTCCTGGGCGAAGGCGGGCGCGGCGGCGAGGGCGAAGCCGAGCGTGGCGGCGACGGCGAGATTCGAGGGCGCGAGACGCAGCTTGCGAGCGGTCATGGGGTTTCCCGGTGTGACGTGGAGAGAGGCAAGGATGTAATAACGTAACATATGCTTAGCAGCGGCGCAGCGCATTGCAAGAAATTTGGCACATGCGCGTTCGCGAGCGGTCGGGGCCGTGGTGGCCGGGCGCGGCCGATGCCGGCTTTTCTGACCTGGTTTATGGCCGCAGCCGCCCTCCTTTGCGAGGACCGTGCTCCGCGCCCGGTCGGCCTCGGCCCGGCCTGGCGATCGCCAAGGAGAGCACCATGCCCGCAAAATCCAAAGCCCAGCAGAAGGCCGCCGGCGCCGCCCTGTCCGCCAAGCGCGGCGAGACGAAGAAGAGCGACCTGCAAGGCGCGTCGAAGTCGATGGAGGAATCCATGTCCGAGGACGAGCTCGAGGATCTCGCCAGCACCAAGCGCAAGGGCCTGCCCGAGCACAAGGACTAAAGCCCGCCAACACGTTTTTCGAGGAGGTGCGGCATGGCCCGCGACGATCACGAGATTTCGCTGCTCAACGCGCTGATCCGCGCGACCGCCGACAGCATCGACGGCTATCGCGGCTCGGCCGACAAGGCCGCGGACAATGCGCTCAAGGCGCAGCTCGCCGACCGCGCGCTCGAACGCACCCGCATCGTCGCGCTGTTGCGCGATCAGGTGCGCTTCCTCGGCGGCGAGCCCGAGCGCGAGGGCAGCCTGCCGGGCCGCGCGCAGCGGGTGTTCGACAGCCTGAGGGCTGCGGTCGCCGGGCGCAACGATGCCGCGCTGCTCGAGGAGATTCGCCGCGGCGAGGCGCACCTCATCAACCGTTACGAAGAAGCGCTGGCGGACGAGGAACTGTCGCTAGACACCCTCGAGGTGATCGAGGAAGGCGAACGCTGCATTTCCGCGGGCTACGGCAAGCTCCTCGCGCTGTTCGCCCCGCAGGTGTGATTGCGCGCGGGCCGTATCGGCGCCGGATTCCCGCTCCGGCTCGACCAGCAGCCAGATCGCCAGCACCAGCGCCAGCGACAGCACCGCGAGCGCCCATGACAGGATGCGGATGCGCAGCGGCTTGAGCGTGCTCACCGCGTGGGCGTCGAGCCGCCCGAAGGCGCGCCGCGCGCGCCGCTCCGCCGACAGGAAGATCTGCGCCGCGGCGAGCAGGAAGGCGGTGGCGATGCCCTTTGCCGCCCAGGTCGGGTGCATCGTCCCGAACAGCGCGTTGAAACCGATCCCGATGCCGATCGCCGCCATGCCGGTGCGCAGCCACCCGGCGTAGCTGCGTTCGTGCGCCAGAATCGTGCGGTCTTCCGCAAGGTCGGTGCGGTCCTGCGCGAGCTGGTTGCGGTCCTCTCCGGTCCGGTCTCTCTCCATCGCGCGTAAAAGGCAGCTCGGGCGGGATGCCGCCGCAACATAGGTCAGGGCTGACCTATGTGAGTGCCGCTTCGGGGGGGCGAATGCAGCCTCTGCCCAGTCGAAAACAAAGGAGGAAACGACATGGCAGATTCGATCGACAGGAAAGAAACCAACGACCTGATCGCCTCGGACAAGGTGGAAGGCACCGCGGTCTACGACCGTTCCGGCGAGCGGCTCGGCACCATCGACAACTTCATGGTCGACAAGCGTTCGGGCAAGGCCGAATACGCGGTGATGCAGTTCGGCGGGTTCCTCGGCATCGGCAGCGATTACTATCCGGTGCCGTGGCGGATGCTCGACTACAACACCGACCAGGGCGGCTACGTGGTGGACCTCGACGAGGACAAGCTCAAGGACGCGCCGCGCTACCAGAACCAGAACCAGCAGCCGAGCTACGACGACACCTACAACCGGCAGGTCTACAGCCACTACGGCGTGACCTACTGATCGCAGGCCCCGGAAGACCGGCCGTCCGCCTGGTGGGGGCGGTCAGGTCTCCGGATCGAGCGTTTCGGCCACCTCCTCGGTCTCGCGCCCGGGCAGCGCGATCATCACCATGATGAACAGCGCAAAGCCGAGGCAGATCGCATTGGGCACGATCAGCGCCCATTCGGTCTTGAGCAGCCCGAAGGTGGTCCACGCCGCGAAGGCCAGGGTGGTGAGCGCGAACATCCCCAGCGACAGGCCCTCGGTGGAGCGGCTGCGGATGATCTTCCAGGCCTGCGGGGTGAAGCTCGCCACCGAGGCGCAGGCCCCGATCGTGCCGGCCACCGATGTCCAGTCGATTGTCATGTGTCGTCCCGCTCCTCTATCGCCACGCGACTGCGGTTGAGGCTGCCGGGAAGTTCGGCCCTCAGGAACTTGATCATCGCCTCGCGCACGTCGCAGCGCAAATCGAACAGCTCGCTGCCGTTGCGCCCGCTCATCAGCACCCGCACCGTCAGCGCCTCGGGGCTCATGTCGGTGACCTGCAGCACCGCGACGCGCCCGTCCCACAGCCGGTGCCCGCGCACCGCGGCCAGCGCCGCCTCGCGCATCCGCTCGATATCGGCGGCATGATCGACATAGAGCATCACCGTGCCGAGCAGGTGACTGGTCTTGCGGGTCCAGTTCTCGATTGGCTCCTCGACGAGTTTCGACACCGGCACCACGAGCCGGCGGTCGTCCCAGATCTTGAGCACCACATAGGTCAGCGAGATGCTCTCCACCCGCGCCCATTCGCCCTGATAGACCACCACGTCGTCGATCCGCATCGGCTCGGTGAAGGCGAGTTGCATGCCCGAAACGATGTTCTTGAGCAGCGGCTGTGCGGCGACCCCGACCGCGAGGCCCGCCAGCCCCGCCGAGGCGACCAGCGCCATGCCGACCTCCTTCACGGCCGGGATCTGCAGCAGCATCAGCCCGACCGCAATCACCGCCAGCACGATGATCGCGATGCGCGCGAGGATGTCCGCCCGGGTGCGCCGCCGCCGCGCCTCGAGATTGTCCTCGGCGGCGAGATCGGTCTCGGCCTCGACATAGCGATGCGCCACCCGCACCAGCGCGATCGCCAGCCAGCCCCACAGCAGCGGCATCACGAGGTGGACGGTGTCGACTACCAGCGCTGCCGTCGCCGGACCGCGCAGCGAGACGTCGTCGGTCCACAGCAGTGCCAGCGCCACGAAGATCGCGCGCAACGGCCTGCGGATCGGGCGCAACAGCGCCTCGCTCTCGGCTCCGCGGGTATAGCGCACGATCCGGCGCACCGCGAAGGTGAAGAGGAAGTGGACGATCAGGCCGGCCAGCACCAGCAGGCCGGCGACGCCCAGCGCCGACGCGATCCCGATCAGTTCGGAACGCTCCACCGTCGGCCCGAGCGGCGGCAGGCGCAGCCGGGTCGACTGCGCCGCCGCGGCGAGCGCGTGCATCGGCGGGAAACCGGAAAAAGCGGTCATCGGCATATGTCGCGGATCAGCTGCCGACGATCATCCCGCCATTGGGATGCAGCACCTGGCCGCTCATGTAGCTTGCATCCTCGCAGGCGAGGAACAGGTAGGCGGGCGCGACCTCGTTGGGCTGGCCGGGCCGCCCCATCGGGGTGCTCTCGCCGAAATGCTCGACCTTCTCCTCGCTCGCCCCGCCCATCGGGTTGAGCGGGGTCCAGATCGGACCGGGCGCGACGCCGTTGACGCGAATGCCCTTGCCGACGAGATTGGCCGAAAGGCTGCGGGTGAAGGCCGTGATCGCGCCCTTGGTGGCCGAGTAGTCGAGCAGCTCGTCGGCGCCCTTGTACATCGTCACCGAGGTGGTGTTGACGATCACCGCCCCCTTCTTGAGGTGCGGCATGGCGGCCTGCACCATCCAGAACATCCCGAAGATGTTGGTCTGGAAGGTGCGGGTGAGCTGCTTTTCGGAGATCTCGGTCACGTCCTTGTCGGGGTGCTGCTCGCCGGCATTGTTGACGAGGATGTCGAGCTTGCCGAAGGTGCCGATCGCAAGGTCGACCACCGCGCGGCAATGGTCGGGATCGCCGATATTGCCGGCGATCGTCACCGCGCGGGCGCCTTCCTTCTCGACCGCCTCGGCGGTGCGCTTGGCGTCCTCGTCCTCCTCGAGATAGGCGATGCACACGTCCGCGCCCTCGCGTGCGAACAGCGCCGCGACCGCGCGGCCGATGCCCGAATCCCCGCCGGTGACGATCGCGACCTTGCCCTTCAGCCGCCCGGAGCCGGGATAGCGCGGCTGCCATTCGGGCTTGGGATCGAGCTTGGCCTCGCTGCCGGGCAGCTGGCCCTCGTGCATCTTGGGAACGGTGTCGGTCATGGGTCTGTCCTTGTTGCGACGGATTGAGAGAGGTGCCCGGTCGCCCGCCGCGAAGGGCGCGCGCTCGGGCGGGTCCGGGGCCAATCGGATGACGGGCGTTTTGTGCCATGTCGGCAGCCAGGATGCCCGCCGCACTCGGCGAGCCGTGCCGCTGACTGCACGAGCCGTGTATCGGGCGCCTTCGCGGGAGCGCCGCGCCTGCCCGACAACATGGGTTCGCAACCGCACGCCCGGGGCGGCTCGGCGGGGCGGCTCACCTATGTAAGACCGGGCCGAGCCGGGGTGAGCTAGGTCGGAGAGGTCGGCGCCTGCCCGACTCACCCGCCCCACTCCGGCAGGCGGTGACCCCAAACCGGAGACCCCGCGCGATGCCTCGCCCATCCGATCCCTGCCCCTCGCCCGCTGCCCCCCGACGATCGCTGCTGGTGTGCTTTTCGCACCTGCGCTGGAACCTCGTTTTCCAGCGGCCGCAGCACATCATGACCCGCCTCCAGGCGCAGTTCGACGTGCTCTACTGGGAGGAGCCGCAGCGCGATCCCGCCTGCCATGCGCCGCGGCTCGAGCGCAGCGTGCTCGATGGCGGTGTCACCCGGATCGTGCCCGTGCTGCCGCAGGCGATCGACCCGGCCGCCGAGGAAGAGGCCCTCGGCGAATTGCTCGCCGGGGAGCTCGCGGGGGTCACCGGTCCGCGGGTGTTCTGGTACTACACCCCGATGATGCTGGACTTCAGCATCGCTGCCGGTCCCGATCTCGTCGTCTACGACTGCATGGACGAGCTCGCCAATTTCGCCTTCGCGCCCGCCGACATCGCCGCGCGCGAGGAACGCCTGCTGGCGCGTGCCGACATGGTGCTGTGCGGCGGACGCAGCCTCTACGAGGCGCGCGCGGGGCGGCACCACAACATCCACTGTTTCCCTTCGGGCGTCGACATCGCCCATTTCGCGCGCGATCCGGGCGCGGTGCTCGATCCCGAGGACCAGGCGCGCCTGCCAGGGCCGCGGCTCGGCTTCTACGGCGTGATCGACGAGCGCATGGATCTCGCCCTGCTCGAGGAGGTGGCGCGGCTGCGGCCCGGCTGGTCCTTCGTGATGGTCGGCCCGGTGGTGAAGATCAGCGCCGAGGACCTGCCGCGCGCGCCCAACATCCACTGGCTCGGGCGCAAGGAATACGGCGCGCTGCCCGATCATGCGGTCCACTGGGACGCGGCGCTGATGCCCTTCGCGATCAACGCCGCGACGCGTTTCATCAGCCCGACGAAGACCCCCGAATACATGGCGAGCGGCCTGCCGGTGGTCTCCACCCCGATCGCCGATGTGGTCGAGACCTATGGCGGCCTCGCCAGCATCCGTATCGCCGCCGATGCGCCCGGCTTCGTGGCCGCCTGCGAGGCGCTGCTCGGCGCCGACGAGGAAACCCGCGCCGCGTGGCGCGAGGAGGCACGCGCGTGCCTTGCCGACAAGAGCTGGGACGCGATCGTCGCCGCCATCGCGCGCAAGCTGCAGAACGCGCTGATCGTGCGCCGGGTCGCCGCGATGGTCGGGAGCCCGCCCGCGCCCGAACCGCGGCACTACGACGTGCTGGTGGTCGGCGCGGGCTTCGCCGGTTCGGTGATGGCGGAGCGCCTCGCCGAGGGATCGGGGCGTTCGGTGCTGGTGATCGACAAGCGCGACCATATCGGCGGCAATGCCCACGATCATCGCGACGAGGCGGGCATCCTGGTGCACCGCTACGGGCCGCACATCTTCCACACCAACAGCCTCGAGATCTTCCGCTACCTGTCGCGCTTCACCGAGTGGCGGCCCTACGAGCACCGGGTGCAGGCCGCGGTCGAGGGCCAGCTGGTGCCGATGCCGATCAACCGCACGACGCTCAACATGCTCTACGGGCTCGATCTCTCGACCGAGGAGGAGGCCGCGGCCCATCTCGAATCGGTGGCCTGCGATCCGGGCGAGATCCGGAGCTCGCGCGATCAGGTGGTCTCGCAGGTCGGCGAGGACCTCTACGCCAAGTTCTTCGAGGGCTATACCCGCAAGCAGTGGGGCATGGACCCCTCGGAACTGGACAAGAGCGTCGCCGCGCGCGTCCCTGCGCGGACCAATACCGACGACCGCTACTTCACCGACAGCTTCCAGCACATGCCGGCGAAGGGCTACACCGCGATGTTCGCAAGGATGCTCGATCATCCGGACATCGAGGTGATGACCGGCCAGTCCTTCGCCGACCTGCCCGAGGGGATCACCTGGGACCACCTCGTGTGGACCGGCCCGATCGACGAATATTTCGGATACCGGCTGGGCAAGCTCCCCTACCGCTCGCTGCGCTTCGAGCACGAGACCCTGCCGCGCGAGACGGCGCAGCCGGTGGCGGTGGTGAACTATCCCGACGAGGCCGTGCCCTATACGCGGATCACCGAATACAAGCACCTCACCGGGCAGCAGGCGCCGGTCACCAGCATCACCCGCGAATATCCGGCCGACGAGGGCGATCCCTACTACCCGATCCCGAATGATGCCGCGCAGGAGACCTATCGCCGCTATGCCGCGCTCGCCAAGGCGTGCGAGGACGTGACCTTCGTCGGCAGGCTCGCGACCTACCGCTATTACAACATGGACCAGATCGTCGGGCAGGCGCTGGCCACCTGGCGACGGCTCGACGCGGCATGGCAGCGCGCGGCGGCGGCCGAGACCGAGATGGTGGCGGCGGAATGAAGCACGCATCGGCCATCGACGCGCAGGCACTCAGCCGCAGCGACACGCCCCCGGCGCTCGCCGGCTGGATTCGCTGCGCCCCCGGCGCGCCCTACTTCGAGACCGACGCAGGGGCCGTCTGGACCCCGGTTGGCCATAACGAGGCGATCACCTGGCCCAATCTCGCCCCGCTCTACCGCCGGCGCGACCCCGCAGCGGTCGAACGGCACTTCGCCGCGCTCGCCGCCAGCGGGGTGACCTGTCTCAGGCTGATGCTCGATTACAGCCAGGTGCGCCACCGCCAGCTCGAAACGCGCTGCGGGCGCTTCAGCCCGGCGATGGTGCGGCTGTGGGACGATCTCATCGCGCTGGGCGAGCGGCACGGCATCCGCTTCCTGCTCACTCCCTTCGACACCTACTTCATGGTGCGGCGCTGGCGTGCGCACCCCTATGCGCGCGCCAATGGCGGCCCGTGCCGCTCGCCGCGCGCGATGTTCACCTGCCGCGAGACCCGCGAGGCGATCATTGCACGGCTGCGCTTTGCGACGCGGCGCTGGGGTCACAGCCCGGCGGTGTTCGCCTGGGACCTGTGGAACGAGATCGACAGCTTTTACGCGGGCGGCGACATGGCAGTGGTGCACGACTTTGTCGCGGAAGTCTCGGCGGCGCTGCGCGCGGAGGAGATGCGGCTGCATGACCGAACGCATCTCCAGACCGTGTCGGTCTACCACCCTGCGCTGCGCGAGCGTCCCGCCCTCAAGGACGTGGTGTTCCGCCACCCGGCGCTCGATTTCGCGAGCGTGCACCTTTACGAGCGCGGGAGCATCGACCATCCGCGCTGCTCACTCGATCCGGCGCGGGCGACCATCCTCATGCTGGCCGACGCGCTGGAGCAGTGCCCGCCCGGCCGCCCGCTGCTCGATACCGAACACGGACCGATCCACCTCTTCAAGGACCGCCACGTCAGCCTGCCCGACGATTTCGACGTTGAATGCTTCCGCCGCACCCAATGGGCGCACCTCGCCAGCGGCGGCGCGGGCGGGGGGATGCGCTGGCCCTATCGCGATCCGCACGTTCTGCTTCCCGGCATGCACGAGGCGCAGGCGGTGCTCGCCGGCTTCCTGCCGCTCGTCGACTGGCAGCGGCTGCGGCGCGCCCCGCTCGGCGCGCGGCTGGAGGTGCACGAATTCGCGGGGCTCGCCTGCGGCTGCGGTGACGATCGGCAGGCGGTGATCTGCCTGATGGCGAGGGCCGAGCAGGGAGGGCGGGCCTGCACTCTGGAGATCGCGGGCTTCGTGCCGGGCACCTACGACGTCACCCAGATGAACACCGTCACCGGCGTGCAGGAGACCACCCGCGTCCACACCCGTCAGGACGGCACGCTGGTGGTGCTCGCGGGCGCCGGCGGGCCGGACACCGCGCTCGCGGTGGTGCGCGCGGCGGTGCAGGACTGAGGAAGCGCGGTTCCTGCCTATGTTAATGCCGCCGCGGGCGGGCGGCTCCAGATCATCGCGAATGGCAGCACGCGCATATTGGTCCGGCCAGATCCGCCTCGCGCTGGTCTCGATCCCGGTCGAGATCTTCGCCGCGACCCAGTCGGGCGCGAAGATCCGGTTCAACCAGGTGCACAAGCCCAGCGGCAAGCGCATCGCCTATGAAAAGGTCGTGCCCGGCATCGGTCCGGTGAACCGCGAGGACATCATCAAGGGCTACGAGATCGAAAAGGGCAGCTATGTGCTGCTCGAGGAGGACGAGATCGAGGCGGTGCGGATCGAAAGTCGCCGCACGCTCGAACTGGTGCAGTTCGTCGAGGCGCACGAGATCGACCCGCTCTATTTCGAGAAGCCCTACTATGTCGCGCCCAAGGACCAGCTCGCCGAGGAGGCCTTCGTGGTGCTGCGCGAGGCGCTGCGCAAGGCGGGCAAGGTCGGGCTCGGGCAGCTGTCGGTGCGCGGCAGCGAGAAGCTGGTCGCCTTGAAGCCCTGCGGCAAGGGCCTGCTACTCGAGACGCTGCGCTATGCCGACGAGGTGCGTCAGGGCCGCGCCTTCTTCGACGCCATCGACGAGGACAAGCCCGATGCCGAGCTGCTCGACCTCGCCACCACGCTGATCGACAAGCGCACCGGTCCCTTCGACGCCGGCGAGTTCGAGGACCGCTACGCCACCGCCCTGAAGGCGCTGATCGCCAAGAAGGCCAAGTCCAAGTCCGGCAAGGCGATTATCGAAGATGCTGGGGAGCCTGCCGGGGCGGGCGGCAATGTCATCGACCTGATGGCTGCGCTCAAGAAATCGGTGAGTGATGAGAAGGCGGCGGCCCCGGCGAAGAAGAAGGCCCCCGCGCGCAAGCGCAAGAGCGCGTGATGCCTGACGCGCTCTCGACCTACAATGCCAAGCGCGATTTCGCGAAGACCCCAGAGCCGGCGGGCGAAGCCGCCGCGGGCGCGGGCAACAGCTTCATCGTCCAGAAGCACGACGCGACGCGGCTGCACTGGGACCTCAGGCTGGAGATCGGCGGGGTGCTGGTGAGCTGGGCGGTGACCAAGGGGCCGAGCCGCGATCCGGCGGTCAAGCGCCTCGCGGTGCGCACCGAGGATCACCCGCTGTCCTACGGCACCTTCGAGGGGGTCATCCCCAAGGGCGAATATGGCGGCGGCACGGTGATGCTGTGGGATCGCGGCACCTGGGCCCCGGTGGCGGGCAAGAGTGCGAAGGATCTCGCCAAGGGGCACCTCCACTTCACGCTCGACGGCGAGCGGATGAAGGGCGAATGGCTGCTGATCCGGCTGAAGCCCAAGCCCGGCGAAAAGCGCGAGAACTGGCTGCTGCGCAAGCTCGAGGATGCCCATGCCGCACCCGACGAGGCGCTGGTCGAGCAGGGGCTCACGAGCGTCAAGACCGGCCGATCGATGGCCGAGATCGCGGCCGGGCGGAAGGCGAAGCCGGCCACCGCCAGGCGCAAGCCCGCGCCGCTGCCGAAGTTCCGCAAGCCTCAACTCGCCACGCTGGTCGACGCCGTGCCCGGCGGCAATGACTGGATGCACGAGATCAAGTTCGACGGTTACCGTGCGCTGGTGGCGGCGAAGGGCGACGAGGTGCGGGTCTACACCCGTTCGGGGCAGGACTGGACCGACAAGTTCAAGCCGCTGGTCGCAGCGATCGCCGCGCTCGACCTGCCGAGCGCGCTGATCGACGGCGAGATCGTCGCGCATGACTCGGCGGGCAATCCCGACTTCTCGACCCTGCAGAAGGTGCTGAAGCGCGGTCACGGTTCGCAGGGCGCGGGGGATGCGCTCGCCTTCCACGCCTTCGACCTCCTTGCGGCGGAGGGCGAGGATCTGGCGGGCCTGCCCAATATCGAGCGCAAGGAGCGGCTCGAAGCGCTGCTCGCCGCCGCAGTTCCGCCGATCCATGTCGCGGACCACGTGATCGGCGCGGGCGAGCGACTTTTCCGTGGGTTGTGCGACGCAGGGCAGGAGGGGATCATCTCCAAGCGGATCGATGCCCCCTATGCCTCCCGGCGCACCCGCAACTGGGTCAAGGTCAAATGCATACGGCGGCAGGAGTTCGTGGTGGTCGGCTGGAAGGCCTCATCGAGCCGCGCGCGGCCCTTCGCCTCGCTGCTGCTCGCGCAGCACGAGGGCGACGCGCTGGTCTACAAGGGCAATGTCGGGACCGGCTTCGACGGCGAGACGCTCGACGATCTCGCCGCGAAGATGAAGCGGCTGGAGCGCAAGACGCCGCCGATCGCGGTGGACAAGGCCGACGCCCGCAGGGTGACCTGGCTCACCCCGAAGCTGGTCGCCGAGATCGCCTTTGCGGAATTCACCGCCGAAGGCCGGGTGCGCCACGCGAGCTTCCTCGGGCTGCGCGGCGACAAGCCGGCGGCCAAGGTGAAGCCCGAAAGGCCCGCGCCGGCACCCGCGCCTTCCTCCGCCGTGACGATATCCAACCGCGAACGGGTGATCTTTCCCGACAGCGGTCAGACCAAGGGCGATCTGGCCGATTACTACGCGGCCGTCGCGCCGCTGATGCTGCCGTTCCTTGCGGAGCGCCCGGTCAGCCTGGTGCGATGTCCGCAGGGCCGCGCGAAGAAGTGCTTCTTCCAGAAGCACGACAGCGGCGGGTTCGGCGAGAGCGTCCACCATGTCCCCATCCGCGAGAAGAACGGCGGCTTCGAGGATTACCTGTTCGTCCGCGACGCCGCGGGCATCCTCCAATGCGTGCAGATGGGGACGATCGAGTTCCACGGCTGGTGCGCGCGCGCCGCGGATGTCGAGGCGCCCGAGCGGATGGTGTTCGATCTCGACCCGGACGAGGACCTCGACTTTGCCGTCATCGCACGCGCCGCGGCGGATATCCGCGCGCGTCTCGCCGATCTCGGACTTGCCAGTTTCGCGATGCTCTCGGGCGGCAAGGGGGTGCACGTGGTGGTGCCCCTGACGCCCGGCCATGCGTGGGAGGAGCACAAGGATTTCGCGCGCCGCTTCGCCGAGGCGCTCGCCATCGCCGAGCCGGACCGCTTCACGGAGACGATGAGCAAGGCCAAGCGCAAGGGGCGGATCTTCATCGACTGGCTGCGCAACCAGCGCGGCGCGACCGCGGTGGTGCCTTACTCCGCCCGCGCACGCAGCGGGGCGCCGGTGGCGGCGCCGGTGACCTGGCAGGAGCTGGAAAGCTTCGCCGATGCCAAGGCTTTCACCATCGCCGATGCCGACCGGCTGATCGAACGCGCGCGCTCCCCGGCGCTCGCCGGCTGGGGCTTTGCCGCACAGGCGCTGCCCGCGGTGTGAGGCAGGGCGCGGCTAGTCGCGGTTGAAGTGCAGGTAGTTGCTGTTGAACATCGCCGTGCGCTTCAACCGCTCGAAATCGAGGATCCTGAGCTGCCGGTCGGCGAGCTCGATCAGCCCCTCGCGCCGCATTTCCTGCAGCGTGCGGTTGACGTGGACGAGGCTCAGCCCGTTCGCCTCGGCGAGGTGGTGCTGGGTGATCGGCAATTCGAAGGCGTGATCGTGCACCATCCCCACCGCCTTCAGACGATAGTAGAGTTCGATGAACAGGTGCGAGAGCCGCTCCACCGGGGTGCGCTGGCCGATCGACAGCAGCCATTGGCGCTGGATGCCCGAGGCGACCATCTCGTGCCACAGCAGCGCGCGGGTGAGGCGCGGGCGTTCGTCGATGACGTCCTGGAATTGCTCGGGCTGGATTTCGTAATAGCGAACCGCGGTGAGGCTGCCGATCGAATGGTCGAGCTCGGACAGGATGTAGACATTGAGGTCGCAGAAATCGCCCGGCAGGAAGAAGCCGACGATCTGGCGCCGCCCGTCGGGCAAGTCCTTGTAACGGCACGCCCAGCCCGACACGAGCAGGCGAATGACGGTGGGGTTCTCGCCCTCGCGCGCGATGTCGGTGCGTGCGGGCTTGCTGCACAGCGCCGCCCCTTCGAGCTGCGAAAGCGCGGCACGGTCGGCGGGATCGAGCGCCATGAACCGGCTGAGCAAGCGGTACAGCGGCTCAATCCCGAGCGTGGCCAGATCTGGCATGGCAATCACCCCTCGCAATCGCCCTCCCCCCGGAGAGCCGGCGGTTGGCTAAGCTCATTCGATCGCGGCTGTCGGCGGCCTTGCGACCATCCGCCCCGGGCGCGCGCCGCATTGATGCGCGCGCCGCACAAAAGGCTTTCGCGCCCGCGGCTTGGCCGGGACGGGCAGGGCGGATCATTGCCCGCAATGCAAGCTGCCCCAAGTCAGTAGGTCGCGGGCGGGTCGCTGGCGGGGAAGCTCTGGTCGCTCGCCTCGTCGGCGCGCGACCAGTCCCGGCGCGGCTTGTCGCGCATGGCGCCGGGTCCGGCGTCGCGCACCGCCTTGTGGTTGTCGTGCGGCTGGTCGTCGTCGAAGGCGGCGTTGCGGGGGCGGCGGTCCTTCTCGAAATGGCGCCAGGCGAAATAGCCGGCAGCCCCGAGGGCGAGAGTCTTCACGAAGGCAGACACGGTTCGCATCCTTTCGGCATGGTTTCGTTGGCCCGCCTCATTGCGCGGCATGGAGGCGGTGCGTCTCTCACCTGGGTTAAACGCCTGCCTTGCGGCGATTTTGCGTGCGCCGCATGCGCCGCGAATCTAAACTGGGTTAGTCGCAAGCTGGCGGAACTCGCCTAAGGAGGCTGAACTTTGGTTCGCGATCCTGCCCGGTCCCGCTCCTGTTCGCCGGTGCATCGCTGCGCCGGCGCAGGGCTATGCCGTGGAGCGGACTTCCTTCCGCTCCCGATCCAGGATTAGCCCATGTCTGCCGATTTCAGCGCGTCCGGCGATTCGGTGTTCCGCGCCGCCTTCCATTCCTTTCCCGCCCCCGCCTGCCTGCTGGAGCCGGTCGGGAAGAAGGGCGAGGGCTCGCGCGACTGGCGCTACGTTGCCTGCACGGACGAGATGCGCGCTTTCGTCGGCGGCGAGGATATTACCGGCCAGACCCTGCACGAGCGCGTGCCCGAGGCGGCCGGCCGGTGGTGCGCCAATTGCGAGCGCGTCCTGGAAAGCGGCCGCTCGGAAACGATCCGCGAACCCGGATTCCGCGATTCGCGCATGTTCGAGATCACGCTTTCCCCGATCGCGTGCGAGTGCCGCGACGTGCTGATCGCCAAGCTGCGCGATGTCAGCAGCGAGCACGCCGCGCAGCAGCAGCGCCGCCTTGCCGACACACGTTACGAGGCGCTGTTCAACGCCATCGACGAGGGCTTCTGCGTCATCGAGGTGCTGTTCGACGATGCGGGCAAGGGGATCGACTACCGCTTCCTCGAGGCCAATCACGCCTTTGCCGAACACACCGGCCTCACCGATCCGGTCGGCAAGCGGATCCGCGAGATCCAGCCCGACATCGAGCATTACTGGGCGGAGACCTATGGCCGGATCGCTCGTTCCGGCACGCCCGAACGGTTCGAGAGCCATTCGCCGGCGATGGGCCGCTGGTTCGATGTCTTCGCCTTCCCGGTCGGGGAGCAGGCACCGCACCGCGTCGGCATCCTGTTCGAGGACATCGGGGAGCGCAAGCGCATGGAATTCGCGCTGCGCCACAGCGAGAACCGCCTGCATTCACTGATCGCGGCGACATCCGACCTGATCTTCCGCATGAACCCGGAATGCACCGAGATGCAGGAGCTGGGCGGCGAAGGGCTGCAGAGCAGCCGCAGCGAAACCCGCGACTGGGTGGAGGCCTTCGTGCCGGACAGCGACCGTGCCGAGGTCCGCGAGGTGCTCGCCTCGGGCATTCGTCGCCGCGCGCCGCTGCAAATGGAGCACCGGGTCGTCAAGCCGGACGGCTCGACCGCCTGGCTCCACTCGCGCGCCGTCCCGGTGATCGACGAGGAGGGCGAAATCACCGAGTGGTTCGGCATGGCGACCGACATCACCGAACGCCGCGAAGTCGAGGAGCAGCTCTCCCACGGCGCACAGATGCTGCGGGTGGCGAGCGAGATCGGCAAGGTCGGCCTGTGGGACTGGAACGTCAGAACCGGCGACCTCACCTGGTCGGACGAGCATTTCCGCATGGAGGGCTTCGAGGTCGGCGAGGTCGATCCGAGCTACGAGATCTGGCTCAAGCGTCTCCATCCCGAAGACCGCGCGACCTCCGAGGCGAAGATCGCCCGGGCGATGGAAACGGGCGAGGAATACATCAACGAATACCGAGTCATCCATCCCGATGGCGAGATTCGCTGGCTGTCCGCGCGCGGGCGCTTCCTCTACGATGCCAAGGGCAAGCCGGTGCGGATGCTGGGCGCGATGATCGACACCACCGAGCGCCGCCGCGAGGAGGAATGGAACAAGCTGCTGGTGCTCGAGCTGCAGCACCGCGTGCGCAACCTCATCGGCATGGTGCGATCGGTGGCGCGGCTTTCGGCGCCGAGCCACCGCCATGTCGACGAATATGTCGACCACCTGATCGGGCGGCTCCAGGCCATGGGCCGCACCCAGGGGACGCTGACCCGCTCGCCCGGCACGAAGGTCGATCTCGCCGAACTCGTGCGCGAGGAGCTGCTGGTCCACGCCGCACGGCCCGACCAGTGTGTGGTCGAAGGTCCCGAGGTGGCGCTGTCGCCCCACGCGGCCGAGATCGTCACGCTCGCGGTCCACGAACTCGCCACCAACTCGATCAAGTACGGGGCGCTCGGCGACCGCGGCCATATCCGCATCAACTGGACGCGCGACGAACGCGACGGCCAGGAATGGGTCGCGCTGCGCTGGCAGGAAACCTCTCCCGCACAGCGGCCCAAGACCATGCGCAAGGGCTTCGGCCGCCGCCTCATCGAGGAGCGCGTGCCCTACGAACTGCGCGGCACGGGCAGCCTGCGCGTGCACGACACGGGCGTGCTCGCGGAGCTCGAATTTCCACTCGTCGAAGGGGGCAGCATCCTCGAGACGCGGACGGACAGATTGGACCGGATATGACCATGACTCCGCTTGCCGGATGCCGCATCGTGATCGTCGAGGACGATTACTACCAGGCGCAGGATAGCAAACAGATGCTCGAAGGCGCGGGGGCGCAGGTTATCGCCATTGCCGCCACCGTCCCCGATCTCGACGCGCTGCTGCGCCAGGGCCGGGTCGATGCCGGGCTTATCGACATCAATCTCGGCCATGGGCTGTCGCTCGACTTCGCGCGCGCCCTGCAGCGCAGCGCGATTCCGTTCCTGTTCCTGACGGGCTATGATGCGGGAATCCTGCCCGAGGATCTCGCGGGCAGCCCGTGCCTCAGCAAGCCCGCCGACAGCGATCGGGTGATCGCCGAACTGGGCAGGCTCACCGGGGCGGGGGCCGGAGCCGGGACCTGATCCCGGCGGTTGCGGGTGGTTCAGGCGGCGATCGCGCCGAAGCCGCCGCTGGCGTCCTTGTCGCCGTTGCGCGGCGCGAGGTAAGCGCCGTCGAAGCCCGCGACCTGCTGCAGTTCGCGCAGGTTGAGGATCGTCATCTGCTTGGAGCGCAGCGTGATGAGCCGCTCGTGACGCAGCTGCTGGAGCTTGCGATTGATGTGCACCGGCGTGAGCCCGAGCACGTCGGCGAGATCGTCCTGGGTCAGCGGGAAGAAGAACTGCTCGCCCTGGGTTCCGTCGATCAGCGACAGGCGGTAATGCGCCTCGCAGATGAGGTGCGCCATGCGCTCGAGCGCGTCGCGGCGCCCGACATTGACGACCCAGGAGGAAAGGATCGCGTTCTCCATGCAGCCGTAGTTGCGCATCGCCTCGCCGATTGCCGGATGGCGCTCGATCGCGCGGGTCATGTCGGCATGGGGGATGTTGACGATCTGGCAGGGGCTGAGGGTGATGACTTCCTCGATCGCCACCGCATCGGGCGAGGAATCGAAGTAGAAGGCATCGCCCGGCAGCAGCAGGCGGGTGATCTGGCGCGCGCCGTTGCGCAGGATCTGGTAGCGGGCGGCCCAGCCGCTGAGGATGACCGGGAAGGTGACGATCTCGTCACCGTCGCGCGACAGGTACTTCTTGGCGGGGATGTCGCGCGGATTGCGGCACAACTCTTCCAGGACACCTATTTCATTCTGCGCAAGCGGGGCAGCATGCGATAGCCGTTGCAGGAAGGCGTTGTGCATAGGAGTCCTCCTCGGTGTTGATGTCGAGGGGGGAGTCTCGGGGAAAAGGCCGCAGCGCTCCTACTCAAAAGTTATCGTGAATGTTGATTGTCGTGCAATTCGTCGTGCGAATCCGGCGTTCTGCCTTCGGGCCGCGCAATTGATGATCCCAAGAGAGGTGAAATACCTAGGTTTTTCACATCCCTGCGACTCGGGCGTACCCGCGGCTGATCACCTCGGGGGCGTACTCTACACGACTTTTTTCAAACCTGCGCGCCTCCCACTGCGGCAACGCGCTCCCGTCCGCTTCACCGCCCGCTGCGCCGCGACCAGACGGGACCGCCCGGCGATGGGGCGCAAGCGGTGGGTAATGCAGGATAGCCGCGGGTCGCAACGCCCATGTCAGCCTCTGCGAGGACCTCGGGAATCGGCGGCAAGCCGGCTTCCCTCAGGTTCTCACACGGGAAAGGAAAAAGAGACATGGCACACGAACACGAACAGGATCGACAAGGCCATCGAGACGGCGGTCGCGACCAGCAGATGCAGGGCGGCGGGAACCGCGACCGGCAGGGCGGCTGGGATCAGGGCCGCCACGGCGGGCAGGGCCAGTATGGTCAGAACGAGGGCCAGTATCGCCAAGGCGGGGGCCACGAGCAGGCCAGCTACGGCCAGGGCAGCGGCTACGGCGGCCAGAGCAACTACGGCCAGGGCAGTCAGGGCGGCTACGACCAAGGTGGCCAGAACTACGGCGGCCAAGGTGGCGGCTATGGCCAGAACTACGGCGGCCAGAGCGGACAGAGCTACGGCGGTCAGGGCGGCGGCTATGGTCAGTCCGGCCAAAGCTACGGCGGCCAGGGCGGCTACGGCGGTCAGGGCTACGGCAACCAGGGCAATTATGGTGGCCAGGGTGGTTACGGCGGCGGACAGAGCGGCTACGAGGGCGTGAGCCGCCAAGGCGGCCGCGGCCAAGGCGATTACGGCTTCGGCACCGGCCACGACTATGGCCGCGGCCAGCAGGGCCAGCAGGGCGATGGCGGCCAGCAGAGCCACCAGGGCCACCACCACGACCCGAACTACCAGAACTGGCGCCAGCGCCAGATGGAACAGTTCGACAACGACTACCGCGAGTACCGCCAGAGCCAGCAGGACGAGTTCGACAGCAAGTTCGACGAATGGCGCGCGAACCGCGACTCCGACAGCTCCTCCTCGGGTAGCTCCGGCCGGACAGCAAGCTCGGGAAGCTCGGGTAGCTCCAGCAGATCGACCAGCTCGGGCGGTTCCGGCAAGTCCGGCTCCTCCTCGAGCTGACCGACGTGGCGGCGGGCACGCGCCCCTGCCCGCCGCCACACCATCTGCGCGCCCAGCGCGCCGCAATCTTGCCGGGGAGACATTCATGCACCGCCATTCGCGCAGCCGCGCGCCCGCCATCGCCGCCGTCGGGATCGGCCTCGTCGCCCTCCCGGCGCTCGGCTATGCGCTCGCCGCCAATCGCCACCGCAAGGGCTCCGACACCGCGCCGGGCTACACCGCGCGGCGGTCTTTCGGGCATTACGACGTTGTCGGACGCACGGTCACGATCCGCCGTCCGCGCGAGGAGTTGTTCCGCACCTGGCGCGATTTCGCCAATCTCCCGGACTTCATGGCCAATCTCGAGAAGGTCGCGCCTCACCCGGACGACCCCGCACGCAACACCTGGTACCTCAAGGCTCCCGCCGGTAAGACCCTGGCGGTGGAGACGACCATCGCGCGCGAGATCGAGAACGAACTGATCGCGTGGCGCTCGACCCAAGATTCCGATCTCGACACCGAGGGCCGCGTGACCTTCGAGGACGCTCCCGGCGAGCGCGGCACGCGGGTCGGGCTGATCATCGCCTGGCACCCGCGGGGCGGCATCGCCAGCAAGGTGGTCGCCAAGCTTTCGGGCAAGTCGCCCGAGCTGCAGGCGCGCCACGATCTCAAGCGCTTCAAGATGCTGATGGAGACCGGCGAGATCGCCACCTCGGTGCGCCGCCGCGAGAACGAGGCTGCCGCCGACCGCGCGGAGCGTCCCACCCCGAACGAGGAGATGACCTGATGCGCGCGCTCACCTGGCATGGAACCCACGACGTGCGGGTCGACACCGTCGCCGACCCCGAAATCGTCAACCCGCGCGACGCGATCATCAAGGTCACCTCGACCGCGATCTGCGGCAGCGACCTGCACCTTTACGACGGGGTGATCCCGGCGATGAAGCCGGGCGACATTCTCGGCCATGAATTCATGGGCGAGGTGGTCGAGACCGGCTCCGGCAGCACCCTTGAGAAGGGGCAGCGCGTGGTGGTGCCCTTCACGATCAGCTGCGGCGGCTGCTTTCACTGCCACATCGCGCAGTACAGCGCCTGCGAGAACTCGAACCCGGTGCCCAAGCAGGACATGACCGAGACGCTCTACGGCCACCCCATGGCCGGCATTTTCGGCTATTCGCACCTCACCGGCGGCTATTCGGGCGGGCAGGCGGAATATGTCCGCGTGCCCTTCTCCGATGTCGGTCCGATCGTGGTCCCCGACCATCTCGACGACGACACGGTGCTGTTCCTGTCCGACATCCTGCCGACCGGGTGGATGGCGGCCGAGAATGCCGAGATCCAGCCCGACGACACGGTCGCGGTGTGGGGCTGCGGGCCGGTCGGGCTGTTCGCGATCCAGTCGGCGCTGGCGATGGGCGCGGCGCGGGTGATTGCGATCGACCACTACCCGCAGCGCCTTGCGCTCGCGCGGTCGCTCGGCGCGGAGACGGTGGATTTCCGCCACACCGACGTGCGCGAGGCACTGATGGAGATGTCGGGCGGTATCGGCTGCGACGCGGTGATCGACGCGGTCGGGATGGAGGCGCACGGCTTTGCCATCGACAACATGATCGACATCGCCAAGCAGAAGGTCGGCGTCGGCGCCGACCGGGCGAGCGCGCTGAAACAGGCGATCCTCGCGGTGCGTCCCGGCGGGCGGGTGTCGATCCCCGGGGTCTATGGCGGCATGACCGACAAGTTCCCGCTGGGCGCGCTGATGGAGAAGGGCCTGCAGATCCGCACCGGGCAGACCCACGTCCAGCGCTATCTCGAGCCGCTTCTCCAGAAGATCGAGGAGGGCGCGCTCGATACCACCTTCCTGATCAGCCATCGCCTCCCTCTCGAGGAGGCCGCGCACGGCTACAAGTGCTTCAAGGAGCGGCAGGACAGCTGGACGAAGGTGGTGCTCAAGCCGGGCATGGACGCGCACCCCACCGCCGCGGGCTGAGCCATAGCTGCGCCGCGTCGCTGGACGGATTCAGGAAAGATTCACCAAAATGCGCGGCGCCAAACCAGGTTAAAGTCGCTCTTGCGGCGATCCGGCACATCTGGGGCTCCAGAAGGCCCCCGATTCTTTCTGGGAACAGGAGATGCCAGGACCCCGGGCGCACCTCGCGCCTGTCTGGCGATTGCCCCGCACTTCCCCGCCCAGCGATGGGCGGGGATTTTTTTGTGCGCCGCCCCGCGGGCGCGAGGCTTTTCCGGCGGAGCGCAGATGCGAAAGCGCCCGCAAGCGGCCGAAGGGTGCGAGCAGGGGGCTCGGGGGGGCACCTTCGGCCGGCTTGCGGGCGCTGCCCGGCGCCGATCGGATGGGTCGCGATCCGATCGGGCGGGGAATCAGCCGCGGTCGAACCGCTCGAAATAGTCGCGGAACTCGACGCTCATGCGCTGGCGTGCCTCGAGCGGGGCATTGCGGATCAGGTCGGGCAGCCAGCTGCTCTCTTCCTGGTAGACGTGCTGCTGCACCGCGCTCTCGATATGGTCGAGCTTCTCGTTCCAGTCCTTGCTGCCGGGCTGGAGCTTCTGCAGCTCGGCGAGCTGGACCTTGGTCATCGCGTGCTCTTCGTAACCCATCCCGGCGTGAGTCTTGCCGCTGTGCTCGGAGATTTCGGGATAGACCGTCGCCTCCTCGGCCATCGAGTGGCCGTTGAGCAGCAGGGCCAGCCGCGTCACCACGCCCTGGGCTGCCGCGCCCGAGGCGCTGCGCGCTTCGGCGAAAAGTTGTTCGATCTGCTTGTGCTGACGCAGGATGTCCTCGGCGAACAGCTGGCCCTCGGCAAGCCGTTCGAGATTGCCGCGCGCCTCGGCGCGGTCTTCCTCCGAAGCGGTCGGGGCGATGGCGGATGCGAGGCGGTCGAGAATGGACATTGTTGAGGCTCCTCATGGGCTTGGCTCGCGCGGCGAGCAGTTCCCGGATACCCTATCCGGCTCGGCGCAAGGGGCCATGTCCTGCCTTGCTAAACGGCGTTAGAAGGGGGCGCGCCGACCGCAGCAGCCCTGCGGTTGGGCGCGCTGGACGCCGGAAACCTCAGCGCGCGGCGGGCGTCATTGCGCTGCCCGCGTCGGCCGCGCCGAGATCCTCGCTGAGCGCCTTCAGGTGCTTCTCGATCACCGGCACGGCGTTCTTGGCGAAGGCCTGCAGCTCGGGTTTGTCGCCGCGCTCGGCATAGGTCTGGTGGAGCGCCAGCGCCTTGTGGTGGGCGGTGACCTGCTGGTCGCGATAGGCGCGGTCGAAGCCCTCGCCCTCCATCGCCTGCAGTTGGTCGATCATCTCGCGATGCGCGTTGTCGAGCGTGGCGGGCACGACGATCGCGGTGTCGCCCATCTGTCCCAGCGCATCCTTGAGGTCGCGGGTGGTGGCGGTGTGATCGTCGATCATCATCTGCGCGAAATCGCGGGTCTCGGGCGAGGCCGCCTTGTCGAGGGCCAGCTTCCCGGCCTCGATCTCGTACATGTCCGAAATGGCGGCGCGCTCGACATAGGCCTGCGCGGTGTCCGGCGCCTCGACCGACATGCGGTCGGCGGCGGTCTGGTCGGCCGCCATCGTGTCGGCGGGCGCGGTGGCGGTGTCGTCGGCGCGGTTGTCGCAGGCGGTGACGATGAGGGTGGAAGCGACGAGCAGGGCGATGCGCATGGTTGGTCCTTTCCGTGAAGCCCCTTGAGGGGCAGGGCCTTCGGCGCCTAGGCCGCACGGCGCTCGGGCGAATTCACATAGGCCAAACACCGGGATTATCCCTCCGAGGCCGAGTCCCCGCCGGCCTTGCGACGGTCGCGGTAGCGGCCGAGCACGAAGGCGCCGACGCCGATCGCGGCCAGCCCCGGCAGTGCCACGCGGGACAGCACGAAGGGCAGCGCGCTCGCCGCCAATGCGCCCGCCGCGCCGCCTTTGGCCGGGGCCTGTCCGGCCAGCTTCGCGCCGAGCGCGGCACCGATGATTTTCCTGAGCATGTGCAGTCCTTTCCTTGAGGGGCCGGGCCAACCGCGCAGGAGCGCGCTTGTTCCATCGCTCCCCCGCGCTCTCCGGCGGCGCAGGCCAAGATGCCAATTACCCTCACGGTTTAGTGTCCCGGACCGCCGGATCGGCGATGAACGGGGGCAATGAAAAGGGAACAACGCATGTCGCAACAAGCTTCTGTCGCCCTCGCGGGGGACGACCTCGAAACCTTCAAGGATCACATGGTGACCCTGCTCCCTTCGCTGCGCGCCTTCGCGCGCGGGTTGTGCCGACACCGCGAATCCGCGGACGATCTGGTGCAGGAGGCGCTGATGCGCGCCTGGTCCTCGCGCGACAGCTTCACGCCGGGCAGCAATCTGCGCGCCTGGATGTTCACGATCCTGCGCAACCACTTCTACACCACCATCCGCAAGGACGGCCGCTCGGTCACCTGGGACCCCGAGGCCGCCGAGCGCATTCTCGTGCAGGAGCCCGACCAGGAATATCCGCTCCATGTCGAGGATGTCGGCCGCGCGCTCGAACAACTGCCCGACAAGCAGCGCGAGATGCTGCTGCTGGTGGCCGGCGCCGAGCTTTCCTACGAGGAGGCCGCGAGGGCCGCCGATTGCAATATCGGCACGGTCAAGAGCCGGCTCAATCGCGGGCGCGCGGCGATCCGCGCGGTCATGGACGGCCCCCAGGGCGTCAGCCGGTCCGGAGGCGGGGCGGGAACATAGAGACCCCGCCCCCGGGCGGCCGGGCTCAGCGAACCGAGCCGCGGCGGAACAGGTTGACGATCGCCAGCAGGATCAGCGCTCCGATGAAGGAGACGATCAGCGAGACGATGCTGAACGATCCCGAAGTGATCGGTGCGGCGCCCAGCAGCGGCGTCACGAGAAAACCGGCCAGCAATGCGCCGACCACGCCGACGACGATGTTGAGGAAGATCCCCTGACTGGCGTCGGTGCGCATCACCTTGCTGGCGAGCCAGCCGAGGATGCCGCCGACAATGATGACGAGAATGAGGGTCATGAACCTGTCTCCTTGTTGAGAGGGCAGGCTGAACCCCGCGGCGCGGGCAATGTTCCGCAGACCGTCCGACGAAACCGCGCCGCACGGCGAAGCGAGGCTGTGGTGCGCCCGCGGGCCTCGCACGTCCCTGCGGCGGACCCTTGACCTATGTTGTGGCAGCGCCGCGCCGCACTCTCAGGCTTCCGGCTTGCCTGCAACCGGCACCAGGAGGCAATTCATGCCGACATCGCAAGAGATCCAAGCCCTGCCCACGCAGACCGACCGCGCTTTTCAGGAACGCTTCTGGACGATCCAGCGCTTCGGCTGGGCGGCAATGTTCGTGCTGGTGATCGCTGCCGTCACCGGACTGAGCGGGGCAGGCGGCCCGCTTGCGCATGGGCTGGCGCACAGCGGCGAAGCGCAGGTCAGCTATCCGCGCATCTCGCGCTGGCAAGCCGCCGACGAACTGCGCGTCGATTTCCCGTCCGGTTTCGCGGCGGGTGCGGCCGACGTGGTGTTGCCCGAAAGTTTCCTCGATGTCTTCACTGTCGAAGGGGTGACCCCGCAGCCGCAGGAGGTCGCCGCTCTGGGCCGCGGCCAGCGCTACCGCTTCGTGCTTGGCCCGGCCGGCTCGCGGCGCACCGCCCATTTCGCGATCCGCGCAAAACGTCCTGCTTGGCCCAACCGCAGCCATGCCGTCGCGGTCGAAGGACGGACCGCGGCAATCCGCTTCCTCGTCCTTCCCTCAGGCGCTCAATGGATTCGATCATCCGCGGCGCAGCTGTTTACCTCGTTCTTCTGGTGATCATGCGCCTTTCGGGACGGCGCACCCTGGCACAGTCCACGCCCTTCGATTTCGTTCTGATGCTGATCATCGCCGAGACGACGCAGCAGGCGCTGCTCGGCGACGATTTCTCGATCACCAACGCGGCGCTGCTGATCGTCACGCTGATCATGCTCGACATCGGCTTTTCCTACCTCAAGCGCTGGTCGCCGCGGCTTTCGCGCATGATCGAGGGCGTGCCGACCGTCCTGATCCTCGACGGGGTGGTGGATCACCGTGCCCTGCGCCTTGCGCGGGTCGATGTCGGCGACATCCTCGTCGCGGCACGTTCGCAGCACGGGATCGAGACGCTCGAGAAGATCCGTCACGCGATCCTCGAAAGCGATTCGGGAATCAGCATCATCCCCCGCAACGCGTCCTGACCCGGCCGCTCCGCTTGACCTATGTGAATGGCCCGCGCGCGGCGCTGCGCTAGGTCTCGGACAGACACACGAGCGGGAGCAATTCATGGCAAACAGGGTGCGCGGCGAGCGGGACATCGTCGGCAAGGGGCGCGGCGGCGCGCGCGACTGGATCGCGGTGCGGCTCAATTCGCTGGCGCTGATCCTGCTCTATGCCTGGCTGCTGGTCTCGCTCATGTTGCTGCTGCCCGACGTGAACTACGCGGCGGCGCGCGAATGGCTGCGCCATCCCCTGAACGCGCTGATGATGATCCTGCTGATCGGCCTCAGCTTCTGGCATTCCAAGTATGGTCTGAAGGAGGTGATCGACGATTACGTCCACAGCCCCTTCCCGCAGGCGGCCTGCATCGTGGCGCTCAATGCCTTCGTGCTGTTCGGCGCGGGCTTCGGGATCTGGGCGGTCGCACGGGTGGCGCTCGCCCCGGCGTGAGGGCGCCGGTCGGCTTTCGCGATGTTCGGAAAATCTGGAGCGGGCGAAGGGATTCGAACCCTCGACCCCAACCTTGGCAAGGATAGCCTCCTAGGTCTCCCGGAGTTTCGCCGCATCTCTCCGAGGCGGAAAACCCTCGACTACACAGCCATTTACACGCTATCTCCCGTAGCTCGAGGTAGCGGCGGGTCTCTCCCGGCCCCGTTTCCGTTACCTTATCGGTTACCTCGGAGGACGCAATGGCGGAGACGATCACCTACAGGCAAGAGACGAAGCGGCTTGCCAACATGGACCTCAAGCGCATCGACCCACCCCGCGCGGGCGAGCATCTCGAGATACGCGACACCGCCTGCGACGGGCTCCGGCTCCGGGTCACCTCGAAGGGGCATCGGAGCTGGTGTGTAGTGTACCGTGTCGCCGGGGAGGGTCCCGTGGGCAAACGCGGGCGACCCGGGAAGGGCAAGACCCGGCGCTACACGCTCGAGGAGCCCTTCAAGTCATACCGCGATGCCCGCAAGCTGGCGCTCGAGGTCCTCGAGGCCGCCGCCAACGGTGACGACTATGCAGAGGAGCGCAAGCAGCACGCCTTGGGCCACTCCTCCCGTTCCGTCAAAGCACTGATCGAGCGCTTCATCGTTGAGTACGCCCGGCCGGAGACGAAGAAGAGCGGCAACCGGGAGGACCTCGCCCGCAATTGGCTCGAGAAGCCGGAGGTCAAGCCGTGGCACGACCGGGAGCTCGCAGACATAACCCGCGCCGACATTCACAGCCTGCTGAACAAGGTCACCGCCAATCGCGGTCAGGCCGCCTCAATCGAGATGCGGAAGCACCTGAGCAAGCTCTTCCATTGGGCTCTGGACCAGCAATTCATCACCACCAACCCAATCACCCGGCTAGATCGGGTCGAGGTGTACGAGGTGCGGGAGCGGGTCCTTTCGATGGACGAGCTCCGGCGGATATGGGACGCCTGCGGCAACGAGAAGGAGGACCTCGGCTATCCCTTCGGCCCCATGTATCGGATGCTCATTCTCACCGGCGCGCGGCGCGCGGAGATCGGGGAGATGGAGAAGAGCGAACGCCGCAAGATCACGCTTGACGGTGAGACGGTCCCCGCTGTCGTCATCCCGCCCTCGAAGCACAAGAGCCGCCGGGGCCACACAATGTACCTCTCCCCGCCCGCTGCTGCCATTCTCGACAGCCTCCCGGACCTCGGGGGCAAGTTCCTGTTCTCCTCGACCGAGGGCAAGACCCCGGTGAGCGGCTACTCGAAGGGCAAGGCCCGTCTCGACCGCATCCTCAAGGAGCGGGCCGAGAAGGAGGCAGCGAAGAGGGGCGAGGAGCCACCGGAGCCGATGGAGCACTGGACCGTCCACGACATTCGGCGCACGGTCGCCACGAACCTAGCGGAGATGGGCATCCCCGGTGACCACATTGAGCGGGTCCTCGGACATTCGATGGAGAAGCTCCAACGGACCTACATCAAGCACGACTACGCCCAAGAGATGCGGGACGCGATGCTTGTCTGGGGTGAGCTGTGGACCTGACCGACCCCGCCAACCATGTCCTAGCCGACAAGCCGATTGAACACGCTCGGGAGCTCGCCCGCGCGATGTTCGAGGCCGAGCTCGAGGCGCGGGACGTGATGGCCGTGCGCTCGAAAGCCATTGCCAAAATCGTCCGTCACTTGAATCGCAAGGACGTGACGGCGGACGCGCCCGCTCTTTCGCCGGAAGAGGAGCTCGAGGTCGAGCGGGACATTGCCCAGTTCGACACGCTGTTCCCGAGGTTCGGCCTCTCTGCGAAGCCACCGCGCCAGCGCCTCGAGGCGTGGGCCAATCTCCGCAAGCTCGACCGGGGCAAGAGGGGCGTGGGCTCGAAGGAGGTGCGCCCGGGCATCGGCGCGGCGGCCTTCGTCCTGTTGAATTGGAGGTACGCTCGTGGTGAGCCAGTGACCGCGCGCCTCGAGGCCCTCTTCCCCAAAAATGGTTCCATCCCCGAGGGCGCCATCCCTTGGACGTTCCGAAACAAGAAGGGCGAGGAGGTCGAGCGCCTATATCTCCCCAGCGAGACGGTCCGATGGCTGGCCTCCGAGCTGTGTCACTTCGACCCCGGCCTCTCGGGCTCCACGTTGCGCGGGAGGCGGCCGGACTGGCACCTTGCCTATGAGTGTGTTCAGCGCTGGCGTGAGTGGCGGGGACTGACCAAGGGCTCCCGCTGAGCGTACCGAATTAGGGAAATTTCCCTCCCACACCGAGCGCGCGAAAAGGCCTCTCGAGCCGCAGCGAGACGCGCGGGGATAGGAGGACCAGATGCCCGAACAGGCACCCACCGAAGAGATCGTGACCGGCGCTGACAGCGAGCCGGGGAAGAAGGAGCCGAGGCGCTCGGCCTCCCCGGACCTCATGCTGTTGGCGGACGTGATGGACTACACCACGCTGAGCAAGGCCGTGCTCTACCGGCTGATGAAGCGCGAGGAGTTCCCCGCCCCCGTCCATCTCGCCCCCAACCGTCGCGCGTGGCGCACGGTCGAGGTGCGGGAGTGGGTCGATAACCGCGTGGCCGCCTGATCGGCCATTCCCCCGCGCCGAAAGGAAAGGCCGCCCGCCTACAGGAGTAAGACGGACGGCCCCGGTTCCATCGGTTGGACGAGAGGAGAGCTCATCCGTGAGCGATACTACTGAATCCCACTCCGGGGGCGAAGGCCGAAGCGTTGCGGACAAGCCGCTCGAGCCCCGCCTTGAGGACACCATTGCCTTCCTGCCGCTCGTGCGCCCCGTGGGCTACATCGCGCTGACCGCCATCCCGCCGGAGCGAGGCCCGACGCACACCGAGACTTTTGGGCCGGGCGAGGCGGAACAAGCGCTGCGCTTCCTCGAAGAGCACTCGGCCGCCGGGCGCAACCTGTACTGGACCGTCAATCCTACGCGGGAACGCATCACCTCGAAGGCCAGCAAGGCGGACATCGAGAACCTCGACTGGATCCATGTCGATATTGACCCGGCCGATGGCGCTGACCCCGTCGAGGCGCGTGAGGCGGCGCTCGCAATACTCGGAGATTACCAGCTCCAGCCGACCCTCACCCTCGACAGCGGCGGGGGCGTTCAGGGGTTCTGGCAGCTCAAGGCGCCGGGCTTCTACATCGGCTGCGACAAGGAAGGAGCCGAACAAGCCGAGTGCTTCACCCGGCAGGTCGAGATGGACCTTGCCAAGATGATCGCGGAGGACCTCGAGCGGCGAAGGGAAGAGGACCCCGAGGCCTGCCCACTCATAAAGGTCGATGGCACCCACGATTGCTGCCGCGTCATGCGACTGCCGGGCACGATCAACCGGCCCAACGAGAAGAAGCGCAAGGCAGGCCGGGTCCCCCGGTTGGCATCGGTGATCGAGTATCACGCGGACCGGGTGTACTCCTTGGGCGACGAGATCACCGCCGCGCCACCTAAGGATGCCGCTCCGGCCACCGGACAGGCCGAGGTACACCTCGAGGGCGTCCCGCCATTCCTCGCCAGCCTAGACAAGCTCCCCGAGGGCGTATCGTTGCGGACCCGAATGCTAATCGTGCAGGGCGATGACCCCGACGAGCCGAACAAGTACGCCTCCCGCTCGGAGGTGACCTTCGCGGTCGCTTGCGGGATGGTGCGCGGGGGTTGCGATGACCAGACCATCGCGGCCGTGTTGCTGGACCCGGGCTTCGCCATTTCCGCTCACACGCGGGAACAGAAGCGGCCTCTCGATTATGCCGCCCGGCAGATCAAGAAGGCCCGCGATGCCGTTGCCAAGGACAACCTCGGCCCCGACGGGCGCCGGGTGCTGAATCCGGCCGCCCCGCTCGAGATCGCGGAACGCCTCAAGGCCGAGCTGTTCCCGACGGCCATCCACACCAATGACGATTGGCTCGAGTGGCGCGCCGGTGCCTACCGCGACGTGGAGGACGCCACGATGCGGTCCGCTCTGTACCGGGAGCTCGGCAAGGCGCTGGTGGCGAAGAAGGAGAAGGAGGTCGTTGTCTTCGAGCCCTTCAATCCCGACGCGGTGAAGGTGAACAAGGTGCTGGACGCCCTCAAGGCCCTTGCGCACCGCCCCTCCAACGCCATGACCTCGCAGGCTTGGATCGAAGGTGAGGGGCCGCCGCCCGAGGAGCTCCTCGCTGTCCGCAATGGGCTGGTCCACGTTCCCACCGGGGAATTGCTGCCGCCGACACCGCGCTTCTTCACGCGCAACACGCTCGACCTCGAGTATGACCCCGCCGCCCCGGAGCCGGAGCAGTGGCTCGCATTTGTGGCCCAGGTGTTCCCGGACCGCGTGGCGGCGGACTTGCTACAGGACTGGTTCGGCTACTCCGTCACCCCCGACACCTCGCAGGAAAAGATGCTGTTGATGATCGGTCCGCCCCGGTCCGGTAAGGGAACGATCCAGAAGGTGCTGATCGAGCTGGTGGGCAACTCAAATGTCTGCGCCCCGTCGGTCAAGGCGCTTGGGACCCCGTTCGGATTGCAGCCGCTGATCGGCAAGACCGTCGCCTTCCTGTCCGATATGCGCCTCGGGGGCATGGCCGACGGTGACGCGATTGCCGAGACGCTGCTTCGCATCACCGGGCGCGACAAAGTGACTATCGACCGCAAGCATAAGGAGGCGTGGGAGGGGCGGCTGGCAACTCGCTTCGTGGTCTCCTCGAATGTGCTCCCGAAGTTGCCGGACGCCAGCCCCGCCCTCGCCAACCGCTTCTCGGTCCTACGGATGCAACAGAGCTTCCTCGGCCGGGAGGACCCCGGCCTCGCTGACCGGCTGATGGCCGAGCTGCCCGGCATCCTGTTGTGGGCGCTCGAGGGATGGCGCAGGCTTCGAGATCGCGGCCGGTTCGTCCTGCCCGGTACATCGGAGGAGGCGGTGCTGGACCTGTTCAATCAGGGCTCCGAGGTGGCGGCTTTCGTCCACGAGCGATGCGAGGAGGGTCCCGGCCGTGAGGTCGAGAAGGACCGCCTGTATGCCGTGTATCGGGAATGGTGCGATCGCACCGGGCGCAGGCCGAAGAACGATGCCGCATTCGCAACCGAGCTCTACGCCGCCACGAGCAACCGGGTCAGCCCCCGGCGGCCGTCGCGGGGCGGTGAGCGCGTCAACGTCTATTCGGGCATCACCTTGCGCGGGGCTGGCCCCCGGTCCGAGGACGATGAGCCTTACTGACGGCCCGGGTGCCGTGCGCCGTCGGGGTGCCGTCGGGGTGCCGTCGGGGTGCCCGTCGGGGTCGAAAGCCCAAGAAGACATGGCCGCGTCGGGGCGTCGGTGTAATTCTCGAGATAATTGTTCGAGGAGATCGAAAAGAAGGAGGAAGAGGGGAAGAGGAGAGGGTAGGAAAAGCATAATAGGCATTTCACCCCGACGCCCCGACGGCACCCACGTTTTCCGTGGTTTCCACCCCGACGGCCACCCCGACGGCTTGCTGTGTTCTTGGGCAAATGGCCGCCGCCTGCCCGCCTGATCCGCTGGTCCACACGCGCGCGGGCGCGAGATCGGCGCCCCTGCCAGCGACCCTAACCTAGGGGAGGATAAGGCTCCCTGCCTGCCGCACCATCGTTCGTTGGGCTTATGCGACACGACCGCCCGGCAAGGTAACCGGCAAGGTCTCCCGGGAGCCGGGCAGGCGGCCCCCTCCCACCGTACTGAATTAGGGCAATCGCCAGCGCCGGGGCCGTCCTGCCACACCTTCCGCACCGCACATCGGCGGAGACACGAAGGAGAATCACAGATGGAAGCGACAGGCAAGCTCGAGCGGCTGCTCGAGGTATCCACGGCGAAGCGCTCGCCCGAAGGCGCGGCCCTCGCCCGCCGTCTCTTTGCCGAGGCGCGATGGGAGATGGGCGAGATCATCGGCCGCTCGGACGGCACCGTGCTCACCATCCGCTGCGAGACCCGCCCGCTGACTGCCGAGGAGGAAGAGCTCCTCCGGGAGGTGGCGCGATGACCCCGGCGGAGAGGATGACGGCCCTCATTCGCAAGCCCACGCCGATGACACCGGAGGAGGCGGACGAGCTGTGGTGCTTGATCGCTGACGAGGCAACCGAGGAGGCCGCTGCGCGCTTCGGTCGCTTCGGTGACTGGAATTGGCGGGAGATCGCGTACCTGCTGGACGAGCTCGAAGCCGGGGTGAATGCCGAGACCGGCGCGAAGCCCTCCAACAACTTCGAGGGTGCGGAAGCCGACCTAGCAGCGCCGAGCCTGAGCCTCGCCCGGGCGTTCGTGACGCAGGGCGATTATCCCTGCACCGTCCGCAATGCCTTCAAGCACCTTGGCGACTTCGCCCGGGCCGCGCTGGACAACGCCTTCGTCCGCAGCAACTGGCCGGACTTCGAGGACGGCGCGTGGACCGAGTACCGCCCGGTGATCCTCGCCCTCGAGGCCATCGAACAGGCCGCCGCGAACATCGCCGCGCCCGAGCCGCAACCGGCGGCATGAAGCGCCTAACCTCCTCGAGGTCCGGGCCGCCGGGGCCTTCGCCCACGTTTCGATGGCCCCGGCATCGCCACCCCCGCAGCAAGGTAACCGGCAAGGTCCCCGGCGGGTCTATTATCAATGGTAACCCGTTCGGCTTCCAGCGGCTTCCAGCTACCTTTCCGGCCATGCAATCGAAGCTGACAGAGCGCCGCAAACGGGTCTTTCTGGCCGAGCTCGCCCGGCACGGAATCATTGTCCGGGCCGCCCGCGCCGCTAGCCCCCGTGCCTCGAGCCAGTACGGCGCCGTCCGCACCTTCAAGGACGAGCGGGACCGTGACGAGGAGTTCGGCCGCCAGTGGGACGAAGCGATGGAGGCCGCCCGCGCTGACGTTGAGCACGAGCTCTTCCGGCGCGCTCAGGAGGGGTACTCCGAGCCGATTTACGGGGGCCGCTACAAGGAACAGATTGTCGGCTACGTCACGCGGTACAGCGACCGCCTCCTCGAGCTTCGAGCGAAGGCGCTGCTGCCCGCCTACCGTGAAATCTCGTCCGTGTCCGTCAACGGCCGCGTGACCCACGACCTCAATTCAGGCGTCCTCGGTGACGCGGTGGCGAAGGTCGCTGTCCAGCTTGCCGAGACGATGAAGGCGCAGCTTCCGGCTCCGGCCCGGGTGATCGAACATGAACCGCGATAGCGCCCTCGACATCCTCGCCTTCGCGGTGGGCTTCCGCTTGATGGCGCCGGAGGTCCGCCGGTCGCTTCGCATCGCCGTGCTGCTCGAGTTGGGCGATGCTGCACCGGAGAGCCCCGAGCTCGCCGTCCTCGTTGACGAGGACCAGTTGATACGCGGCGAGCGTGAGCCCGCCTCGCATTACGATCATGCCGTGCTGCGCCGCGCTGACCGGGAGGCCGCTCGGCCGCCATTCGACAAGACATTCTGGCTGGCCCGCCGGGCTGACCTCGAGGGCGCCGGTTTCACAGCCAAGGAGGCGGTGGACCTCATCGCATCAATTCAGGCCACGCTGAGCGAGGCTGGATCCATCGGAAAGGAAGGAGATCACAATGGGAATTTTCAGCAAGTCGCATGACGCTGCGAGCCCGGAGCCAGAAGGCCCGGACCGCCTGCGCGAGATCGCCACCGACAAGGCCGAGGCCGCTGCCCGCTTCTCCGCCGCCATCGCGGCGGCCGGGGAGGCGATGGTCGCGCTGTTCGATGCCGACCGGGCATTCCTCGCTGAGTACCGGCGCCGCCACGGTGGCGAGGCCTATTCGCCCTCCCGCCTGATGCACCAGTTTCGCGGCTCGCTGTTGGGCGAGCTCGAGCTGAATGCCCCGGACCTGCTCTCGCACCTGAACCAGCCGCGCCAATCCCGCGCGCGGGCGGAGACGGTCGCATCCCTGATAGCCCGGCAGGTCGAGAATGACCTCTCGTCCGTGCCGCAATCCCAGCCGAAGGAACCCACGCAATGACCCTGCCCAAGAAGCAAATTATCCGCTCGATGACCGTTGACGAGATTTCGACCGTGGACGTGCCCGCGCAGAAGGGCGCCACCGCCGTGCTCTTGAAGAGCGCCTCGGTCGCCATCCGCAAGAACGCGGCCGAGATCGCGGCGGGCGCTGCCGAGCCGCTCTACAAGGCGGCCGAGTACGGGGACGCGATGATGGTGCGCGCCGGGGAGATCGCGCTCGAGAAGGGCTGCACGCCCGGGCAGGCCCTCCTCGACCACTCCGGCACCGACCCCGTGTTGATCGAGCTGGCCTGCGCCGAGCGCTCGGCCGAGATCGCCTTCCGCAAGGTCCGCACCGATGCGGTCTATGATTCGAGCCCACAATGGAGCTGACCCCGGAGGCCGCCCGCAACGGCTATCTCGCCCTGTTCGATGACCGGACGCGGGAGGCACACCTGGCTGCGTTGATCGACGCCCGGTTGAACGAGCCGAGCCGGTGGCCCACCGTCGCAATCGTCCGCAAGATCGCGCGGCTGTTCGAGGTCCCGGCGGCCGAGCTCGGTGCCTTCTTTGGGCTGCTGTGCCAGCCCGGCGCCCGGGGCGAGGTGTGGGTGGACGTGATCCGTTCGCCCGACACGGCCGAGTTGGTCTCGGTCGAGGCCCTGTCCCGGCGCCAGCTCGTCTCCTTGGGCATGATGCGGACACTGGCGGCCTAGCGGTGGCGAACGCGGGCGAGACGTACCGGCTCCGGCGCGACATTCATGGGTCGCGCCCGGACACCACCACGCGCCCTTGCCTGCGCTGCCGCAAGCCCTTCGAGAGCGAAGGCGCCCACCATCGGCTCTGCCTGCCCTGCGCCAACAAGGCGGGGGAGACGAGCCCCTACGCGGTGTAATCGCTGTCAGCCCTCGTCCAGCGAGAGCTTCAGCTCCTCCTGAGCCTTCTTCTTGGCTTCCTTGCGCTCCTTGGACTCCTTGGTGCGTTTGGCTCGGATTGCCTTCGCCTTGTCGAGGTCGAGCTTCTTCTGGTCAGTGTAGACCAGCTCCCCGTGCTCCATGACGAAGTTCAGGGGTATCTTTGGGTTGTTGATGTCCTTCTGCTCATCGGTCCACTTGTCTTCCCACTTCTGGAAATAGACCTCGAGCGAGCCCGGCGGCATGAAGTACGCCCGGCGCATTTCGATGCCCTCGTACACCGCGAACACCCAGCAGACCTTCCGGTATTTGTTGATGATCGGGACGTTAATGTGGTGGTTGGTCGAGAAGCTGGCCGTCAGCCAGATGTTGACGCTCTTGAGCTCAAACTCCCGGCCATCGACATCGACAGCGTCGTTTCCTTCGCGGCCGGGGATGCCTTGCAGGTTGAGCGCCAGCAGCATCTGCAAAATCTTCCCGCCGTTGTCTTGGAAGATGTCGTCAATGCCATGCTCTTGGGCGAGCGCCTGAAACTCCCGGACGGCGGGCATCAGGGCTTCGAGCCGTTCCCAATCGGGGTGCCGGTCCATCATGCCGTCGCCACCAATTCGGAGACCGACACGCCCAAGGCCCGGGCGAGGCGCTCGAGGTTGTCGAGGCCCACATTGCGTTCCCGCCGCTCGATGCCGCCCAGATAATTACGATGGACGCCAGCGAGATCGGCAAGCGCCTCTTGGCTCAATCCCCGCTCCGAGCGGAGCCGCCGCAAATTGGTTGCCAGCGCCTCCCGGGCGCTTAGGGTGTTGATATCGGTCACGGCGGCAGATTGACCAGTGACCACTATGAGTCTACACACGATGAGTGTGATTGATTGAGGAAGTTCGTTGTCTCAGATGCTTGGCCCCGTCGCCCCCGCCTACACCACCCTGAACGGGGCCGCCTATGCCGGTGATTCCCGGGAGCTCCTCAAGCACTTGCCGGACGAGAGCCTCGACCTCGTTATCACGTCACCGCCCTTCGCGCTGCAACGCCAGAAGGCCTACGGCAACAAGGACCAAGCCGAGTACCTCGACTGGCTGATGGACTTCGCCCGGCTGGTCCACGCCAAGCTCAAGCCGACTGGCAGCTTCGTGATGGACGTGGGCGGGGCCTACCAGAAGGGCGTCCCGGCGCGCAGCCTGTACCACCTCCGCCTGCCCATCCGCTTCTGTGACGAGATCGGCTTCTTCCTCGCTGAGGACTTCTACTGGTACAATCCCTCGAAGCTGCCCTCGCCCATCGAGTGGGTGAACAAGCGCAAGCTCCGGGCCAAGGACTCAGTGAACAACCTTTGGTGGTTCTCGAAGACAGAGTGGCCGAAGGCGGACGTGTCGAAGGTGCTGGCCCCGTACTCTGACCGCATGAAGAAGCTGATCGAGGACCCTGACAAGTTCTACAAGCCGATGGTTCGGCCGTCCGGCCACGACATTGGGACGGGCTTCGCAAAGGACAACGGCGGGGCCATCCCGTCGAACCTCCTCCAGATACCCAATACCGAATCAAATGGCGCCTATGTCGCGGGCTGTAAGCTCGTGGGCGCTGCTCGCCACCCGGCCCGCTTCCCGGCGAAGCTGCCCGAGTTCTTCATCCGCTTCCTGACTGACCCGGGCGATACCGTCCTCGACATCTTCGCGGGGTCGAACACGGCCGGGCAGGTTGCCGAGGCCGAGGGCCGGACGTGGATCGCCTTCGAGGAGCGCCTCGACTACCTCGCAGCCAGCGCATTCCGATTCATCCCCAAGACCGAGCGGCCGGAGACGCTGCAAGAGGCATATGACCGGGTGTTGGCCGGGGAGAGCGTGGACCTGACTGGGTACAGCTCGCAGACCGCCTTCGGCTTCGAGCAAGAGGCGGCCGAATAGGGCCGCCCGGCTCCGGGAGCGCGGTAACCCGAAACGGGGTATCGCGTTACCTTGCCGGTTACCTATGGCCCGGCGCCCGAAGGCGAGAAGTCGCGGAAATGTTGGAAAAACTGGAGCGGGCGAAGGGATTCGAACCCTCGACCCCAACCTTGGCAAGGTTGTGCTCTACCCCTGAGCTACGCCCGCTCACTGGCGCTGGCAGCAACCGCGCAAGGCGGTGTTGCTGCCGGAGAGGCGGCGCGATTAGCAGCGCCCCCCGCTTGCTGCAAGCGTAAAATTGGCGGTCCGCAGGGCTTGATTGCCGGGGCGGCAGCGGCCAGCACAGACGGGCGCTTCACATCCGCGCAAGATGCCCCACATTGGGGCGCAAGGGCGCGAGCCGACAGACACGAGACAGGAGCATCACCTTGGCGAGCATGGGATTGAGCATCGACGAACAGAAGGCGGTCGAGCGCTTCCGCAAGGACGTGGTGGACCCTTCGCAGACCAAGCTCGTGATCCTCGACTTCTGGGCCGAATGGTGCGGGCCGTGCAAGGCGCTCGCCCCGGTGCTCGAGAAGGTCGCGGGCGAATATGCCGACAGGGGCGTGGTGCTCGCCAAGATCAATGTCGACGAGGAACAGTTCATCGCCGCGCAGTTCCAGGTGCGCTCGATCCCCACGGTCTACGCGATGTTCCAGGGCCAGCCCGTGGCGGACCTCACCAATGCCCGCAGCGAATCGCAGCTGAAGCAGGTGCTCGACCAGCTGCTCCAGCAACTGCCGGTGCAGGGCGGTGCGGGCGATGGTGCCGCCGCACCGCAGGGGCCGACGCCCGAACAGCTCGCGCAATATGTGAAGATGGGCGAGGAGGCGCTCGCGGGCGGCGATCCGCAGCGCGCCGCGGGCATCTTCTCGCAGATCACCGAGTTCGCGCCCGACAACGCGCCCGCCCATGCCGGGCTGGTGCGCGCGCTGGTGCAGATTGGCGAGGTCGATCAGGCATCGCAGGTCATGCAGGCGATCGACACCGACCCGCGCCTCGCCGCCGATCCGGCCGTCGCCGCGGCGCGCAGCGCGATCGAGCTCGCGGGAACCCAGGTCGACGAGGGCGAACTGGCCAGCTTGCGCGCCGCCGCCGAGGCCGATCGCGCGGACATGGAAGCGCAATACGCCTATGCCGAAGCGGCCTTCGCCGCAGGCCGGCGCGACGAGGCCGCCGACACCCTGCTGGCAATGGTCGAGGCCGACCGCGAGTGGAACGGGGGCGCGGCGCGCGCCCGGCTGCTCAAGATCTTCGAGGCGATCGGGCTCGAGGACGAATGGGTGGTCGCCACCCGCCGCCGCCTGTCGAAGATCCTGTTCGGCTGAAGACGATGACCCGGCGCCTCTCGATCTTTCCGCTGACCGGCGCGGTGCTGTTCCCGGGGCTGCAGCTGCCGCTCCACATCTTCGAGCCGCGCTACCGCGCGCTGGTCGGCGATGCGCTGATCCGCGACCGCCAGATCGCGATGATCCAGCCGCAGCGCTCGGCCGAGGGCGCGCCGCTCTACAAGGTCGGCTGCGTGGGGCGGATTGGCGAGATCCAGGCGATGGACGACGGGCGCTACAACCTCATTCTCGAAGGCGTGGTGCGGTTCCGGATGGTCCGCGAACTCGACGTCACCACCGCCTTCCGCCAGATCGAGGCGGAAATCTGGGACGAGGACGAGGACGAGGTCCTCACCCACGCCCAGCGCGGCGGGTTCGAGCGCGAGGCGCGCCGCTTCGCCGAGAACCAGGGCTACAGCGTCGACTGGGATTCGGTCGAACGGCTCGACGACCGGACACTGATCAACGGGGTCTCGCAGATCGCCCCCTTCGACCCGGCCAGCAAGCAGGCGCTGCTGGAAGCCGAAACGCTCACCGACCGCTGCGAATTGCTGGTCCAGCTGATGCAGTTCTACGGCCGCCACGACGGCGGCGAGGAAATCGTCACGCTGCAATAGCGCACGGGGCCGCGCTCAGAGCGCGAAGCTGCCCTTCAGCCCGTCGATCACGTATTGCGCCGCGAGTGCGGCAAGCAGCACCCCGAGCAGGCGGGTGATGACCGCCTCGACCTTGTCGCCGAGCAGCCGGATCAGCGGACCCGCCGCGACCAGCGCGGCGGCGGTGATGATCAGCACCGCGGCGAGCGCGGCGAGCACCTCGGCCATCTCGCCCCAGCCGTCGGCCTCGTTCATCAGCAGCATGATCGCCGCGATCGCGCCCGGCCCGGCAAGCATCGGCATCGCCATGGGGAAGACCGAGACATCCTCGATCTCGGGGGTGGCGGCGATCTTCTCGGCGCGTTCCTCGCGTCGCTGGGTGCGCTTCTCGAACACCATGTCGAAGGCAATGAAGAACAGCATCAGCCCGCCTGCGATGCGGAAGGAATCGAGGTCGATGTGCAGCGCGGAAAGCAGCTGCTGGCCGAACAGCGCGAAGACCAGCAGGAGCGCCGCGGCGATGACCGTCGCGCGCAGCGCCATGCTGCGCGCCTGCGCGTGGCTCGCGCCCTTGGTCAGCCCGGCATAGATCGGCGCGCAGCCCGGCGGGTCGATCACCACGAACAGGGTGATGAAGGCGGAAACGAACAGTTCGGTGAGGATCATCGCCTGCGCCCGCTATTGCCCGCCCGCCGGAGGCAGGCTCTGGGTGAAGGCGGGAAGCCAGCGGCCCTCGCTGAAATAGTCGACCGTCACCGTCCGCGTGCCGTCATCGCGCTGGTCCCAGCGCCAGCGCAGCGTGCCGTCGCGCGACAGGTGGGCATCGGCCTTGCCCTCCTCGCCCACCGGGATCGCGGGCGGCGGCGGCACTTCGGCACCCCCGCGCGGGCAGGAGGCGACAAGGCCGAGCACCGCGTCGAGCGAGGTGACGACGATGTCCCCGTCCTCGACCGGCTTCTTGGGCGGCGGCTGCGGCACGTCCGGCCCGCCGGCATCGTAGACGAAGCGGTAGTCCCCGTCCGACTGGCGCTCCCACACGGTGACGAAATTGCCGACCGTGCCGTCCGGATCGCGGTAGCGGCCTTGGCTCACCGCCAGCGCGCCGTCGCAGCTGATCGCCACGCTGCGCGGTTCCCACTGCACGGCGGCGGGCGGATCGGCGCGGCCCGCCAGCGCGGTGTCGAGCGGCACCGGCCCGGCGGGCAGGTGCAGCACCGCGCCGGGAGCGGCGAAGCGCCGGAAGGCGGTCCACTGGCCCTCCTCGCGCGCGGCGCGGGCGAAGGCGAGTTCGGCGGCGACGATGGTGCTCGGCTGGGCGGCGCCCGGCGCGCGGGCGAGCGCGCGGTTGATCACCGCGGTCGGCGGCCCCTTGGGGCGCGGCGCCCCGCATGCAGCCAGCATGGCCGCCAGCGCGCCCGCGGCGAGCAGCGCCGCGGCGCGTCTCACAGCCCCTCCGGCGCGGGCAGGCCGGCGTGCGTGTGCGCGGCGACCAGCGTGTTCCTGAGCAGCACCGCGATGGTCATCGGCCCGACCCCGCCCGGCACGGGGGTGATCGCGCCCGCGACTCCGGCAACCTCGGCAAAGGCGACATCGCCGACCAGCCGCCCCCTGGGCTTGCCCTCTTCGGGGGGCAGGCGGTTGATGCCGACATCGATCACCGTCGCGCCGGGCTTGATCCAGTCCGCCTTGACCATCTCGGGCCGGCCCACCGCGGCGACCACGATGTCGGCGCGGCGGACGACTTCGGGGAGGTTCTTCGTCCGGCTGTGCGCGATCGTGACCGTGGCGTTGGCGTCGGTCAAAAGCTGCGCCATCGGCTTGCCGACGATGTTCGAGCGCCCGATCACCACCGCCTCGAGTCCCGAGAGGTCGCCCAGCCGGTCCTTCAGCAGCATGATGCAGCCCAGCGGAGTGCAGGGCACGAAGCCCTCCTGTCCCACCGCCAGCCGGCCCGCATTGATGACGTGGAAACCGTCGACGTCCTTGTCGGGGTGGATCGCGGCGATGATCGCCTGTTCGTCGAGATGCGCGGGCAGGGGGAGCTGGACGAGGATGCCGTCGACCGCCTCGTCCTGGTTGAGCCGCTCGACCAGCGACAGCAGCGCCGCCTCGCTGGTGTCGGCGGGCAGGCGATGTTCGAAGCTCGCCATGCCGGCCGCGGCGCAGGCCTTGCCCTTGGCGCCGACATAGACCTGGCTCGCCGGGTCCTCGCCGACCAGCACCACCGCGAGACCCGGCTTGCGTCCGGTGGCCTGCGCGAAGGCCCCCGCCGCCGCGCCGACCCGCGCGCGCAGGGTCTCGGCAAAGGCCTTTCCGTCGATCAGCGCGGCGCCCGCCAGCGTCTCGCCCATCAATAGCCCCCTGCCAGACCGATCAGCACCCGGATCAGGATTTGCAGGCCGAGGATCAGCACCAGCGGAGAGAAATCGATCGCTCCGGTATTGGGCATGATGTTGCGGATCGGCCGCAGCACCGGCGCCAGCAGCCGGTTGATCGAATCATACACCTGCCGAAGGAAATCGTTCGAGGGGCTGACGACATTGAAGGCGAACAGCAGCCCGATTACGAATTGCACGATGATCAGCATCACCAGCACATTGGTGATCATCACCAGGATATCGACGAGAACAGCCAGTCCTTGCATTGCCTTGTCCGCTTCCTTTGGAGACGCGCAGGGGCGGCGCGCCCGAATGGGGTCCCTTGAAGGGCGTATTAGCCGCTTAACACGCCTCGCGCCACACCTGTCTGCGCCTATTCGGCCCGCACCAGCGTGCCCGCGCCGCGGGCGGTGAAGAATTCGAGCAGCATCGCGTGGCCGACCCGCCCGTCGAGCACCACCGCCGCCTCGCAGCCCGATTGCACCGCGGCGACGCAGGTTTCGAGCTTGGGCACCATCCCGCCGCGGATTACCCCGGCCTCGCGCAATTTCGCGATGGCGGCAGGGGTGAGGTCGGTGAGCAGTTCGCCCTCGGCGCCCAGCACGCCCGCCACGTCGGTCAGCAGGAACAGGCGCGCCGCGCCCAGCGCCGCGGCGATCGCGCCGGCCATGGTGTCGGCGTTGATGTTGTAGGTCGCCCCGTCCTCGCCCGGCGCGATCGGGGCGATCACCGGGATCATGCCCGCGGCCACCGCGGTGTCGATCACCGAGGTATCGACCCGCGCCGGCTCGCCGACGAAGCCGAGATCGACGACGCTCTCGATCTGGCTGTCGGGATCGCGGTTGGTGCGGCTGACCTTGCGCGCGGTCACCAGCCCGCCATCCTTGCCCGAAATGCCGATCGCCTTGCCCCCGGCCGCGGCGATCCAGCCGACCAGTTCCTTGTTGATCGCGCCCGACAGGACCATCTCGGCGACCTTGGCGGTGGCCTCGTCGGTGACGCGCAACCCGTCGACGAAGGTGCTCTCGACCCCCAGCCGGCTGAGCATCTGGCCGATCTGCGGCCCGCCGCCATGCACCACCACCGGGTTGATGCCGACCGCCTTCAGCAGCACGATGTCCTCGGCGAAGTCGCGCGCGGCCTCGGGGTCGCCCATCGCGTGGCCGCCATATTTCACCACGAAGGTGCGCCCGGCATAGCGCTGGAAATAGGGCAGCGCCTCGATCAGCACTTCGGCCTTGGCGAGGTCGGGGAGCGGCCCTGCGGCGGCGGCGCTCGGCTTGGTGTCGGTCACAGGCGTCGGTTCCCTTGGCCCCCGTGCGGGGACGGATCACTGCCGCGCCCTAGCGGCTTGGGCGCGGAGCGCAAGGCGGCTTGGTGCCGGACCTGCCGCGCGCAGGGCGCAGCGATTAGGAAAAGCGCCGCCCTGATGCTAAGATCCCGGTACAGGGAGGTGACCCATGAGTGACGAACCCACCGGAACGCCCGAAACCGGTCCCGAGGGCGAGACCCGCCGCAAGACCGACCGCCGCAAATCGCAGCAGAGCTTCGAGGGACCCGATCGCCGCGAGGGCGAGCGTCGTTCCGGCGCGGACCGGCGCAACAACCCTCGGCACTAGCCGGCGCCCGTCCCGCGCAGCGCCGCGCTAGCCGAGGCTTGCCGCGAGGCTCGCGTAATCGGCGTGACCGGTGGCGGGCAGCGCCCGCTCGGCCCACAGCGCGTCGATCCGCCCGGCGATCTCCGGCGGGAGCGCCGCCGCGTCGCTGCCGACCGCCTGCACCTTGGTCGAATCGCTCGCCGCGGGAATGCCGATCCGCTCCTCCATCGCGCGGCAGATCATCGCGTCGTCGAAGCGGTCCTTGTGGGCGTGCATGAAGTCGCGCGCGGTCATCGCCTCGACGATTGCCGCCTGTGCCTCGGAGAGTTCGAACCCGAGGAAGTCCGCCAGCCGCCCGATCATCGCCCCGCGGTCCTTCGCCACCTTGCGGTAATCGGCGAGCAGCGTGTCGGCCTCGTTCCGCCGGGCGTGCCAGCTGACGAGGTGCGTGAAGTAGTCGCACCCGCCCGGCCCGCCGCTCATCCACAGCGGCCAGAACGCCTCGAGCGTCAGCGCCCCGCGCTCGAGATGCCAGCCGTCCAAGAAGCGGTGCATCGAGACATAGGTCTCCTTGGGATCGCGCAGCGTGACGACATAGCGTGCGCCGGCCGGCAGGCGCTCGTATTCGCGGTGGGTCTTGAAGCCGCGGGGGGCGGCGCGCTGGGGCTGGTTCATGTCGCAATCGACCTGCAGCGCGGTGTCCTCCCACGGGGTCATGCGGCTGATGTCGTCGAAGTCCATGTCCCCCCCGCCGGTCGCGGCGACCATGCGCAGCTGGTGGAACATCTGCTGCATCAGCGTGGTGCCGCTCTTGGCCCAGGAGGCGATGAACACGTCACCGGGGCGCGGGTCGAGCGGGCGATAGTGGCGGCGCGGCGCAGAGGCATGGAGCGCGCCCATGTTGATGCCCATCTCTTCCAGATTGCGCGCACGGCGATTGAGTGGCCCCGGCATGATCGTCTCTCCCCCCTTTGCGTCGATGACGCGCGTCCCCGCCGGCGAGTGTGCCACGGGCGGCGGGATTTTCCCACCCCGCCGATCGGGCGGGCGGCAGAGAGCGCAGGTGAAGTTGACAAAGGTGACACCCTGTCAACTTTGCACCGGCCACGATTATCGAGACATATCAGAAGCCTGCAGGCAGAGCACCGGGCTTTACGAACAGGGGGCGGAAGCGGAAAAACGGGGCGAATGCGGGTGGCAGGGCCGCAAAGGGCGGTGCGGGCGAGGTGACGTGACCCCCAGCTTGCCTCCAGCTGGTATTAGAGTCTGGCGGTTGTTTTGCGCATCAGCGCGGTTGAAGCAATGGGCTGCGTAGCGGAGCCCGTAGGGCGTAGCGAAGCAGGCCATTGCTTATCCAGCCCGGCGGC
>WGLN01000013.1 GCA_016125555.1 Porphyrobacter sp. | reverse complement strand
TGACCGCACCCACCGAGGCGGCGGTCTCCTCGAGGCTCGCGGCCTGCTGCTCGTTGCGCAGCGCGAGGTCTTCCGAGGCCGCGCGGATCTCGTCCGACCCGGTGCGCACCCCGCCCACCGTCGCACGCACCGCGGCGATCATCGCCTCGAGCTTCGCCATCGACGCATTGAATGTCTCCTGCAGCCGCATGTGCTCGCCTTCCGGCATCTCCGCGATCCGGCAGGTGAGATCGCCCGCAGCCAGGCGAGCCAGCGCGCCGGTCAGGGTCTCGACGAGCGCACCCTGTTCGGCCGCGCGTGCCCGTCCGGCGCGCATCTCCTCGCGAAAGGTGCCCATCGCCACGGTCATCCGCCCGACGCAATCGCGGTGATCGGCGTGCGGAAAGGGGCTGTCGCAGTCGCCCGCCGCCAGTTGCTCCATCCGCACCACCGTCTCGACATAGGGTGCGCAGATCCGCTCCTTGGCGAAGCGCAATGCCGCGGGCGGCACCAGCGCGGCGACCGCGACGCCGATCATCGCCGACAGGGGTTCGACCAGGCCCGCATAGCCGAGCCATGCGAACAGCACGCTGCCGCCCGCGGCAAGCAGGCACAGGGCAATCAGGACGTCGAACTTGATCCGGATGGGGGCAATCTTCTGAAACCAGGCAATCATTGGCACTCTCGCGATGCAGAATCGTGGTGATCCGCTTGTGCCGCCCCCGGCTTCAGAAGGCTTTTGCGGGCGCCTATGCGCTATCCCCTAAGACGCGCCGAAGCCTTTCTTCGCGCGCCGCGCCCTATCGCTTGCCGCGACAGGAACGCGAACGCCGGACGGCCTTTCCCTCGCGCCCGACCGGCGTTCCCAGCTTGGAGGCTATCCCCCGATGTCCGATGTTCGAGTGCTGGTTGTCGACGATTCCGCAGCGATGCGCGCGCTGTTCTGCGATATTCTCGACAACGCCAAAGGCGTTACCGTGTGCGGGGTGGCCAAGAACGCCGACGATGCGCGCGAACAGATCGACAAGCTCAAGCCCGACGTGCTGACGCTCGACGTCGAGATGCCCGGCAAGAGCGGGATGGAGTTTCTCGAGGAACTGATGTCCACCCAGCCGCTGCCGGTGATCATGCTCTCCAGCATCACCCAGGCCGGCACCGGCACCGCGCGGCGTGCGCTCGAGCTGGGCGCGGTCCACTGCTTCCCCAAGCCGTTGCACTCCTCGCGCGAGGAGTTCGACGCGACCGTCCGCCAGCTCGGCGACATCGTCCTGCGGGCGGCGAGCGGCGAACTCCAGCCCGGCGGCGGGGCCGAGGGTGGGGCGGACGGCACGCCTGCCTACCGCAGCGACGGCCGGGTCGTGGCGCTCGCCTGCGGAGCGGCGGGGATCGAGGCGGCACGCCAGGTGCTCGCCGCCTACGACGCCGCCTGCCCGCCGACCATCGTGCTGTTCGATGCGGAGCCGGGTGCGGTCGAAAACGCGATGCGGGCGATGCGTGCCTCGCTCCCTTGCCAGCTCGCCGATGCGACCGACGGGGTCGCGCTCGAGCCCGGGAAGGTGTGGCTGGCGCACGACGCCTCGCGCCATGTCGTCGTCGAGGCGGGCACCCCGCCGCGTCTGAGGCTGCTCGATCGCGATCCGGTCAATGGTTGCCGCCCCTCCGCCGACCTGCTGTTCGGCTCGCTCGCGCGCAGCGGGACGGGCGCCGTCGGCGGCCTGCTGACCGGCAGCGGCAGCGACGGGGTGCGCGGCCTCAACATCCTCTCGGAAGCGGGCGGCAAGCTGTTCGTCCAGCGCCCCGCGGACTATGCTCCGCGCGAGCGCTATGACGCGGTGCGCGCCCTCGGGCTACAGCTCGCCGACCTGCGCCAGGAGGCGATCCCCGAATGGATCCTCGAACAGACCAACGCGGGGGCCTGAACGGCCCGCACGGAAGACATCATGGGTGCCGGCCCTGCGGGGGGGCATTGAGAGCCGGCACCCGCGCGCATCACCAGCCGAAGCGGAGCGATGCGCGCAAGCTGTAGCCGACCTGGCCGAACTGCTCCTCGAGCCCGACCTCGCCGGCGATCGTGTAGGACCCGTCGCCGCCGAGCGCCCGCAGCCGGGCGAACCAGCCGCTTTCGCGCGGGTCGGGGGTGAGGGTGAACTGCTCTCCGTCGCCGTAGCGCGCGACGGTCTTGCCGAGATCCCCCGAGAGGATCTGGCGCCAGCCGCCTTCGCCCTCGATCCGGAACCAGGCGGTGTCGTGCGCCTGCATTCCCCACAGGTCGGCGCCCAGTGCGAGGCCCGCGTTGAGCGCCAGCTCGTCGCTCTTGCGGCCCTCGACCGTCAGGTTCAGCGCATCGCCGCCGCCCTGCTCCTCGTAGCCATCTTCCGACAGGCGCAGGTAGTCGAGCACCAGTGAGGGGCGGAAGAAGAAGAACTGTCCGCCGCCTTCGATCGACACGCCGCCGGTGGCCGAGACGAAATCGCCGCTCCAGTTGCGGGTGATGGTGTAATCGACGGCCTCCTCGCCGCTGCCGCCGACAAAACGGCGCGAGCCGGAATAGTCCGACTTGCCGATCCCGGCGCGCGCGAAGCCGATGACGGGTCCGAACTTGCCGCGCCAGTGGGCACCGATCTCGTAGTTGTCGCCGAGCACGTCGTTCTCGAAGGCGCCCTTGTGCTTGCTCCACAGCCAGCTGCCGGTGATGCCGAAGGCGCCGATCCCGGTCAGGTATTCGAGCCCTCCGCGGAAGCCGAGGCCGTTGAGGTCGTAGGCGGCGGACTGGTCGCGGTTCTTGTTGGCGTTCCAGTTGGCGAAGTCGGCGATGATGCGCAGCTTGCCTTCCTCGTCGAAGGGGGCGGTGGGGTCCATGAACTGGCGGTCGAAGGTGCGCAGGCCCTGGCTCAGCCCCTCGAAGGTGCCCCCGGCGTGATCGGGCAGGGTCTGGGCGACATAGGCCTGGAACAACGTGCCGCTGTTGATCGCGAGGAACACCGCGGCCACGTCGGCATCCTCTGCGAGGGCGGCGTAGAGCTTGTCGAAGGCGGCGCTTTCCGAGGCGTTGAGCCCGAGATCGGCGGTCGCCTTGCGGTCGATGTCGACCGTGACGCTGTTGCCCGCAACCGCGAGCGTCGCCTTGTACATGAAGGGCACGAGCGCGCTGTCGGCGGCAAGATCCGCAGCGCCGGTGAGGGTGCCGGCGCTGAGCACGTTGAAGGTGCCTTCGGCGTCGGTGATGTCGGCAAGCCGGATCGCGATTTTCGCGCCCTTGGCGAAGGCGGCGTTGCCGGTCACGGTGATCGCGGTGCTGGCATCGCCGCCGCCACCGACGGTCGCGCCGATGATCCCGGTTGCCGACACGTCGAGCGAGGCGATGGTGGCCGGCCCGGTCACCGCGAAGCTGCCGCCGCCGACCGTGACGGCGACGTTCTGTGCACCGGTCAGCCGCCCCGCGAAGGCCCCTGAGCCCGCGATGGTGAGCGCGCCTGCGCCGCCCCCGAAGGCCGCGGTGCCGCTGAACACCGAGGTGCCGGCGAGTTCGAGCCGATCGGCCTCGCCGCCGAACATCGCGGTGCCGACGAACACCGCATCGCCGCTCAGCGCCATGCGATCCGCACCCGCGCCGAAGGCGACATCGCCCGTGACCTTCCCGTCGGCAATGTCGAGAAGGTCGTCGCCACTGCCGAAGCGGATGTCGCCGGTGATGGTCGGTGCGGCCACGCCCGAGGCGACCGCGGTCTGCCGGATTACCGCGTTCGCGCTACGTGCCGAGAGATCGATGGCGACATTGCGCCCCGCGCCTGCCTCGGCCCCGCTGGCGGTGATCGCGCCGCTGTTCTCGACCAGACCGAGCGTGCCGGATAGGTCGCGGATGGCATAGGCCGTGCCGCTTTCAAGGGTGGTGGCCGCAATGGTCTTGGCGTTCTTGAGAACGGGGAGCGCGGCGCCCGTTTCGACCAGTAGCGCGGTGGCCACGCCGCCGGTCGTGCCGGTGACCTTGGCAGTGATGGTGCCGCTGTTGCGCAGTTCGGGCAGCGTGGTGCCCGCGGCGAGATCGAGCGCGGTCGCATCGGCGTTGCGCGCGGTGGCCGCGATCGTCGCGCTGGTGATCATCCCGCCCGCGACGCTCACCGCGCCGCCGCGCCCGCCGATCCGCATCCCGGTGGCATTTACCCCGCTGTAGACCCCGTCACCGAGCACGCTGCCGGCAAGGATCATGCCGAAGCCGCTCGCGGTGCCCTGGGTCGCGCCGATGGCAATATCATGATCCGCGGCACCGATCTGCACCGCCGGCGCACTGCCATAGGCGATGATCTTCGCGTTGCCTTCCTTGGCGTCGTCGATCCCGTCCTTGTCCTCGTCATTGTCGCCCGCGACATTGTCCGCGGGCGCGGTCTCGAAGATCAGCCCCTTGGCGAGATTGCCCTCGATCACCAGCGCGCTGCCGCCCTGGAGAAGGTCATCGGCATCGAGCTTGGAGGTATCGGAGGGCGCGGGGATGGTGCGATAGCCGCTGACGGTGATGGCGCTCTGCACTCGCAGCGCACCGCCGACGTCGCCGGCGAACACCGCGCCTTGCGCGCCTTCGCCCTTGACCGCGATCTCGCCAGCGAGGCGAACGTTGCCCGAGATGCCCTCCACCGCGACGCCGACCGACTGATTCCCGATCACCGTGGTCTTGCCCTCGTGGGTGAAAGTGCCGGTAATCGGGCCGGTGGCGCGGATGCCCGCGGACTGGTTTCCTTCGACGCTGATCGTCCCGGTGTGACTGAGATTGCCGGTCAGCGCGCCGTCGACGAGGATTGCAGTGCGCCCGGTGCCGATCGCGAAGGGCCCGTCGAGATCGCCGTCATTGTCGCTGTCGGTGGCGGTATAGGTCTCGTCGATCGTGATCGTCCCTGAATTGGCGATGTCGGCGGTGCGCGGGCCGCTCACGAGGATGCCGGTGGCGTTGTCGGCATTGGCGATGGCGATCTTGCCCGCATTGGTGATGTCGTTGTCGCTGTTGACGGTCACCGCCGCGCCGCCGGTGACGGTCACCGAACCGGCGGTGTCGATCTTCACGTCGGCCGGTTGGCCGCCATTCGCCGTGGCGGTCGCGACCGCGGTGGTGCGCGCGGTGTTGATGACGGTCTGCGCGGCAAGCGGATGGGCGGGCGCGGCGAGCGCGGTGCCGGCGAGCAGCGCGAGCGTGAGCGGAGTCGTGCGGGGGGTGGGGGTCATTGGGGGTTCCTCCTGGTCTTCGCAGCGAAAGACGGAGGCGCGCGGCGGCGACCTTGGAGAAAACGCGAAAAAACCGCGCCGGTGCTTCAGAAACGGCTGTCGAAGCCGATCCGGATGGTGCGCGGCTGGAGCGGCGTCACCTGTTCGCGCCCGGTCGCAAAGGGCGTGCCGAGCGCGAAGCGGTTGCCCTCGGCATCGGCGAGGTTGGTGAGCGAAAGCGTGAGCCCCGCGTTCTCGCGCCCGAAGCGCAGCGTCACCCCGCTGTCGAGATAATCGCCCTGCAGATCGCCCAGTTCAGGCCCGATCCCGAGCCGCGACTTGCCGACATAGCTCGCCCAGCCATCCACCGAGAGCCGGGTGCCCGAGGCGAAATCGCGCTGCCAGGCAAGCCCCGCGCGCCCCGCGAAACGCGCGATGTTGGGGATGCGCGACAGCCGCTCGAAGGTCAGGAACGCCGGCTCGTCGACCTTGCTGTCGTTGAGCGTCGCGCCGAGTTCGCCGCGCAGGCCCGCCGCGATCCGGACGCTCCCCGAAAGGCTCGCTGCGATGATCCGCCCGTCGCCGATATTGGCAGTGGTGGGCAACCCGCCGATGTCGATGAAATCGGCCTGGATGTCGCGCCAGCGGGTGTAGGAAAGGCTCAGACCGATGTCGAAAGCACCGCGTCCGGGCAGGCCCCAGCCGCCGCCGAGCTCGATCGTGCGCGCGCGGTCGGAGCGGAACTGGCGCACGAAATCGCCCGCCACGGCGAGCCCGCCGGGCCGGAACCCCTCCTGATAACGGACATAGGCGCGGGCGTTGGCGCCGATCCGGCCGAGCAGCGAGGCCGAGGGCAGGGTCGCGGTCTCGTGCCGCCGGGCAGTGATCTCGCGGCCTGCGAGGGCAAGCATCGGCGCGACATCCTCGCCCGCCCCGCCGAGCGCGACATCGGTGACGCGCAGCCCCGCGGTCGCGACGAGGTCCGGGGCGATGCGGTAGCTCGCCTCGCCATATCCGGTGATCTCGAACACGGTGTTGCGCACCCCGGTGCTCGCGAGCTGCTCGCCCTCCGGGCCGAGCGCGCGGGTGAGGGTCGTCGAGTTGTCGACGATGCTGGAGCCGAGCACCCAGCCGAAGGCGCCGTCGAGCGGCTGCCACAGCCTGGTCTCGTTGGCGATCATGCGGGTGCGGTTGCGCTGCTCGAACAGCCGCGGTGCGGCACCGGGTGCGGTCGCGTCGTAGCGTTCGGACAGGCGCTGTCCGGCGATACCGGTGGAGGACTTGAAGTGCAGCGCGCCGATCCGTCCCGTCACCACTGCCTGCGCCTGGCCGTAGCGCGCCCGCGAACCTTCCGCGACGTGCGCCGAGTTGACGAGCCGCGCGCCGCGCCGGTCGGCATACTGGCTGTCGTCGGCCTCGGTGTCCTGCCCGATCACCATCAGGTCGGCGCGCCAATCCGGACCGATCTCGACGCGCAGAGCCGCGCGTCCCGCAAGGATGCGGGTGCGATTGACATCGCGCGCACCGATCAGCGGCTTGTCGATATAGCCACCGAGGCTGGCGGCATCGAAATTGGCGCGCAAGGTCGCCGTCTCGCCAGCAACCGGCAGGTTGAGCGTGGCGTGAGCATCGCCGCCCGGCTCGCCGTTCTGGATCGCGCTCGCGCCGCCCGAGAGGACGAGGCTGGTCTCGCCCGGCTCCGGCGCGCGCGGCACCAGCCGGATGATCCCGCCCAGCGAGCCCGCGCCATACAGCGTCCCCTGCGGCCCTTCGAGGATCTCGACCCGCTCCATGTCCGAGAGGCGCAGGTCGGGATCGGGGGCGTTGTAGCTGAGCCGCAGGTCGCCGAGATATTGGCCGACGGTCGCCTGGGTCGGCCCGGTGAAGCTCGAATCCGCGATCCCGCGGATGAACAGCTTGTTGCGCCCGCTGCCGAGATAGGTGGAGCTGACCGCGGCGCTGCGCCGCGTGATCCGCTCGGTCCCGCCCACGCCACCCAACTCGAGCACCGCGCCGTCGAGCAGCGTCGCCTGCGCGGCAAGATCGGTGAGCCGCATGTCGCGCTTGCTGGCGATGACGGTGATTTCCTGGCCCTGTGTTTCGGGCGGGGGCGCGATCGCAGGACGAGGCGCTGGCGCGGGACGGGGCCGGGGCGCGGGCGGCGGCGCCACCAGCCGCCACGCGCCCGGTGCGACCTTGACGGCCCTCAGCCCGCTCGCCCGGGCGATCCGGCGCACCGCGGCATCCGCGTTCATCCGTCCGCGAATGCCCGGAACCTTGCGCCGGGCGACCGCGGGGTCGGCGATGACGATGGTCGCGTCGGTCGCCCGCGCAACCGCGATCGCCACATCCGAGAGCGTGCCGTCCGGCACGGCAAGGTCGGCGACCTTGGCCGACAAGGGCGCGGCGAGCGTCAGCGCGGCGAGCGCGGCAAGGGGAACGAGAGGTCTCACGCGCTTACCTCGCCGCAATCACCCATGCCTCGCCTTCGCGCTGCACCCGCATCCCGAGGATCGGCGCAAGCGAGGCCGGGTCGCTGCGGACCTGATCGAGCGCGATGCTGCCCGAGATGCGCGCCGCGCCGCCGCTGCTGCGGAACACAAGGCCCGTGGCGCGCGAGAGTTCGGCAGCAACTTCGGCGGGGCCCGCATCGCGGAAGGTGATCCGCCCGCGCGCCCATTCGCCCACCTCTGCGGGTTCGACTGCCGAGACGGTGAGCCGCCCATCCTCCAGCACCGCCCTGTGCCCGGCCTCGACCCGCAGCGCCTGCACTCGCGGGTTCACCACCACCGCGCCCTCGGCCACCGCGAGGGCGAGCCCGTCCGGCCGGGTGCGCACGTCGAACACCGTCCCGGCATCGACCAGCCGGGCGCCGCCAACGGTGAGCACAAAAGGATCGGCCGCGTCATGGCGGATCGTGAACAAGGCCTGCCCGCTCTCGAGCCGCGCCCGTCGTGCCCCTTCGTCCGGGATCGCGAGGCGGCTATCGCCGCCCAGTTCGATCTTGCTGCCCTCGCCGAGGGCGATCAGCCGGGTTTCCCCCGGAACGGTGGTGTAGAGCGTCTCTCCGCGGGTGGCGGGCCACAGCACGAAGCTCGCCACCAGCACCAGCGCGGCGGCGATCGCGGCGCCGATCCATGCAGGGCGCGTGGCACTGAGGGCGAAGGGCGGATTGTCGTTGGCCGGCGCCGGTGCGGCCTTGGCGAGGGCATGCACCGTCTCCATGACCTCAGCCGCATCTGTGACCGCATATTGCACCTCGTCATAGGCGCGCGCATGGGCGGGGTCCGCTTCCAGCCAGTCGGTGAAGCCCTCCCAGTCGGCAAAGTCGGGATCGCCGGTAAGCGCCGCCCAGCGGAGCGCCGCCTCGCGGACCTTCGGGTCAGGGATCATGGCGTGCACCTCCTGACAGGTAGACGAAGACGTCGCGTTCAAGCCTCATCGAGCGTCCTCCGCAAGTCGGCGAGCGCCGCATAGGCGCGCCTGAGATCGCTTTCCACCGTGCTGAGGCTGACGCCGAACTCGGCAGCAATGGCGCGCTGCGCCACCCCTTCGATGCGGTGACGGCGGAAGATCGCCGCGGGCCGCGCGCCGAGCGCCGCGAGCGCGCGCTCGACCGCCGCGAAGTGCTGGCGTGCGGCAAGGCTGCGTTCGGCGTCGGGCGCGGGCGCGATGTCCTCGACGAGGCCGGGCTGGACCTCGGACCAGGCCTGTTCGCGCAGCACTTCCTGTCGGCGCGAGCGGAATCGGTCGATCATCAGCCGGTCCGCGGCGCGCAGCATGTAGGCCGGATGCGCCGCCGCCTCGGGATCGCCTGCTCCCGCCAGCCGCAGCCACAGCTCCTGCAAAAGGTCTTCGGCCGCGTCCCCGGCGCCGCGCGCGATCAGGAAGCGCAGCAGCCGCGGGCGCTGGGCGAGATAGGCCTGCTCAAGCTTGGAATGGAACGCCATGGGGGCCGGGGAACCGCGAAATCGGTGATGAAGCGTGCCGACCTCGGCCCGCCGCGCGGCGGCGTGGCACGCGGCGCGGTGCTTTGCAATGGCCGCTCGACGAATGGTGATCCTCGCCCGCGCAAGCCGGCGCGGGCGCGCGGGGCCGCTTCAGGGCGCGACGGCGAAATCGACGACGAAGCCGGCGTGATCGGACAGCGGGCGGCGTTCCAGCAGGCCGAAGGGAACCCAGGCGCGCTCCGCCACGAGCCGCAGCCCCTTGCCGCTGCGGGCGATGATCTTGTCCTTGTTGCGATCCACCAGCCCTGCGGCTTCGGCACGGTCACCGGTCGCGACCGCGCCCTCGCGCAGCAGGGCGGGCAGGACCTCGGGCGCTGGACCGGCGAGCAGCGGCGTCGCAACGCTGGCGATGCGGGCCGGGATCTTGCCGGTGTTGAAGTCCCCGCCGAGGATCACCGCCGTGCCGGGAGCGATCCGCTCGGCAAGGAGCTGGCGGAGCCGGTTGGCCTGCCACGCATAGGCGGTGTCGGTGCGTTCGAGGGGAACGTGCGCGGAGCCGCGCGAATTGAGATGGGTGTCGACCAGTGCGACCTCCCGCTTCGTCCCGGGCACGGCGGCCCAGGCGATCAGCACGCCCTTTGCGGCGAGGCAATCGAAGCCCGCGCAGGCGCCTTGGGGGAAGGCGTGGCGCTCGACCCGCGTGATCGGAAGGTCGGAGAGGATCACGAGACCGCCGTTCATCAGGCTGCCGCTGGTCTCGCCCTTGATGAATTGTGCAGCGTCGGCGAAGCTGCGTCCGAGCGGCGGCGCGGCTGCGGTGGGCGCCTGCTGCGGACCGGCGATGGTGTGCGCGTAGCCGGCGATCCTGCCGATCGCCAATGCCTCGTCGCCAAACGCTTCCTGCAGCAGCACCACGTCGGGCTGGACACCGCGCGCGCGCATCGCCGCCAGACGCGCCCCGATCGCCTCCGCTGCGGCGTCGCGCCCGCTGGCGACCGGCCAGGGCAGGTCCTTGATGTTGTAGGTCATCACCGAGAGCTCGCCCGCCGGCGCGGGCCATGCGGCCGAAAGCGCGGCGAGGTCCTGCGCTGGCGCTTCCGGCACTCTTGGCGCGCCGAGCAAGGTCGCGGCGGCGAGGAGCGCGGCAAGGCGGAGATGGCGCATGAACATCGGGTCCCAGATGGCGTTTGCCTGCCTGACGCCGCCCCGTTGGGATTCCCGCACACTGAGATGTGCAAGTGCGGGTATCCACCGACGGCGGCGTCTGGCTGCCCGTGGAAAGCAACCTGCAAAGGAGCCCGGCAATGCGAGCGAGCCCGTTTCTGGCGCCCTGTGCAGCCCTGCTGGTGGCCGCCGCCGTGCCGGCGCACCCGGCCGCGGCGCACGACCGCGAGGCCGACCGGGACATCGAAGGGTCCTCTGCCGTCGCTCCCGAGGCGAGCGATCTGCTCGTGCATCGTTTTGCGGCCCGTCCGGTCCGGCGGACCGCGCAAACCGACTGGGATGATGCCGGCATTCTCCTGCGCGGCGAGCGTATCCGATCGGGCAGCAAGACCTTCGAAGGCCGCGGGACCGAAGGCTGGCAGCGCGGCTACGGGGTTGCGTCGGGCGCATGGCAGGACATCGGCGCGGACCTGCGGATCGGCGCGGGGTTGCGCCTGGCGCGGACCAAGAGCGGCACGAACGGTGGTCCGCTGCTCACCAGGCCGACCTTTGCGCTCGACCAGGAAGCGGAACTCACCTTCGGCGCGCAAGGCGGCGCGCATCTCGCTGTCAGTGCCTTCGACCGGGGCGGCTGGGGCGGCGAGAGTCCGGACGATGCCATCAACCGGCTCGTCAATGGAGAGAATCCGGCGGCCCGCGGGCTGGCGATTTCGCTTGCCGATCTTCCGCTCGGTGGCGGCGAGAGCGCAGGTGGCGCGTCGCTCTCGATGCGGGTTGAGCGCTTTGTGACGCCGATCGCTCCGGGCGCGGCGACCTCCGCCGATCTCGCGATGCGGATGCGTTTCTGATGGCTGCGGCACTTCGCCCTGTTTTTTCGTGTTTTCCGCCATTGCCAGCGGCGTCGGCGGCACGGTATGGAAGTGCCATGTCCGCCGGTCGCCCAAACGAAGCAGCCGAGTCCGGCTTGAGGCTGCTGTTCGGTGATCTGCGTCCCGAGCTGCGGCGCTTCATGCTGGCGCGCCGCTGCGATCCGGGCGAGGTCGAGGACCTGCTGCAGGACCTCTATCTGAAGCTCGATCGGGTCGAGACCGGCCCGGTCGCGAACCCGCGGGCCTATCTCTACGAGATGGCGAACAACCTGCTGCACGACGTGCGCCGCAGCCGCCGACGCAGGCAGGAGCGCGACGACCTGTGGGCCCGCACGCGCGCCGGCGCCGATCTGGAGCAGGCGCCCGAGCCTTCGCCCGAACAGCGGGCAATCTCGCGCGATGCGCTGGCCCACGTCAACGCGGCGCTGGCCGCGATGCCCGATCGGACCACCGAGATCATCCGGCTCTACCGGCTCGAGGGCCTGTCGCAGAAAGCGATCGCCCTGCGGCTGGGGATCAGCCTCAGCGCCGTCGAGAAGCACCTGCAGCGCGCCTATCGGCAGCTTCACGACCTGCGCGAGCGGCTCGAAGGCGACGGGCCTTCATGCGGAGAAGGGGAGGGCAGAAGTGCAAGGTCCTCCTGACGCCCGGATCCTCGAACAGGCGATCGCCTGGCATCTGCGGCTGGCGCGCGGCGAGGACGCTGCGTGGGCCGAATTTGCCGACTGGCTGGAAGCCGATCCGGCGCACAACGACGCTTACGAAGCCGTGGCCGATCACGATCAGGAACTGCCCGCGCTGCTCGCCGCGGCCGACTTCCCGGCCCCGGTCGAGGCTCACGAGACGGGTGATCCTGCGCAGCACCATGCAGATCTCGAGGCGCCCGCGGGCCGCATCGGACGCGGGCCGCCCTTCGAGCTGTGGCGTTGGGGCGCGATGGCTGCCTCGGTTGCGCTCGCCGGGTTCGTCGCGGTTCAGCTGATGCCCGAACAGGCGGACACCTACGCGATCGCGACCGCCGCGGGCCAGAGCCGGGTGCTTGCGCTCGCCGACGGCAGCGAGGTCAGGCTCAACGGGGACAGCCGGATCGTGCTCGACCGAAACGACCCGCGCTTCGCCAGGCTCGAGCGCGGCGAGGCGCGCTTTGCCGTGGCGCATGACCCGCAGGATCCCTTCACCGTCGCGGTCGGCGACGCCCGCCTCGTCGATGTCGGGACGGTTTTCAACGTCGTGAGCGCTCCGGACCGGATGCGCGTCGGGGTCTCGGAAGGCGCGGTGCGCTTCGAAGGCTTCTCGCGCAGTGTGACGCTTGGCGCAGGCGACATGCTGAGCGCGAGCGGCAGCGGAGCGGTCACCGTCGCACGCCGTTCCGCGGCGACCATCGGAAGCTGGGCCGACGGCGTTCTGATCTACGACGCCGCCCCGCTCGCCAGCGTCGCCGAGGATCTTTCGCGGGCGCTCGGCGTCACTTTGGTGCTGCCTGCGGGGATGGAGGGCCGGGCCTTCACCGGGGTCATCCAGATCGACGGCGGGGGCGAAACGGTGCGGACCCGGCTCGAACAACTGCTCGGGGCGCGCATCGTCGCCGACAAGTCCCGCTGGATGGTCGAGATGCGGTGACGGTACGGAGACTGATTGCGGCCGCGCCCCTCGCCTGTGCCGTTGCGGCGGCGCCCGCACAGGCGGCCGAGACTTACCGGTTCGACATTGCGCAAGGCACCCTCGAGGCGGCCCTGTTGTCGCTGGCGACCCAGGCACGGGTGTCGATCGATCTCGGGGACCCGGCGCTGGCAAAGATCAAGGTCCCGGCGCTGCGCGGCCGGTTCACGGTCAGCGAGGCGCTCACCCGTCTGCTGCGCGGCACGCCCTACACTTTCGCGATGACCCGCGGAAACGTTGTGCGGCTCGTCCGGCGCCCCGCGCCCCCGGTTTCCCGTCCGGACCCTCGGCCTCGGCCGCAGCTCCGCCCCGAACCCGCAGCCGCCGACATCATCGTCACCGCCAGCAAGCAGCCGGTCCAGCTCGGCGCCTATCCCGGCGCTATCGAGATCGCGCAGATCAACGAGCAGGACAGCTTGCGCTTCGGCAGCAGCGGCAGCGCCGTGCTGTTGCGCGAACTGCCCAATCTCGTTTCGACCAACCTCGGATCCGGCCGCAACAAGATCTTCGTGCGCGGCATCGCGGACAGCAGTTTCAACGGCCAATCGCAGGCGGTGGTCAGCCAGTATTTTGGCGAGAGCCGGCTCACCTACAGCGCGCCCGACCCCGATCTGGCCCTGTATGACGTGCGGCGCGTCGAGGTGATCGAGGGGCCGCAGGGCACGCTCTACGGAGCGGGCTCGCTCGGCGGGGTGATCCGCATCGAGCCGAACGCGCCGGAGCCCGGGGTGATGCAGGCGAGCGCGGTCGCCGCGCTCAATGTCACCAGCGCGAAGATCGGCGGCGAGGGGGCGTTCGTCACCAACATTCCCTTCGGCAGCGACACGGCATTGCGGCTCGTCGGGTACAAGTTCGTGCGACCCGGCTATATCGACGATCTTGAAAGGGGCCTGTCCGACATCAACCGCACCACGGTTACGGGCCTGCGCGGCGCCTTGCGCTTCCAGCCGAATGCCGCCTGGACCATCGATGTCGGCGGACTGGCGCAGGACACCGCGAGCCGGGACGGACAATATACCGACGGACCCCGGCCCGAGCGGCTGGTGCGTCGATCGGCGCTCGCCCAGCCGTTCGACAATGATTACCGGCTCGCGCACGCCAGCGCGCGCGGCGACCTCGGCTTTGCCCAGATCGTCTCGGCCTTCTCCTTCACCCATCACGAGATCGGATCGGTTTTCGATGCGACCCCTCCGGGCGGGATGCCGACCGCCTTCGCCGAGGCGACCCGGGTTTCTCTGCTGACCCACGAAACCCGCCTGTCGAGCGCCAACGGCGCGGCCGTGAACTGGGTGGCGGGTTTCGCCTTCATGCGCAATGTCGATCGGGTGATCCGGCGGCTCGGCCCCCCCGGTGCGCTCGAAGAGCTGTCCTCGACGCGCTCGCAGACGCTCGACGCGGCGCTGTTCGGCGAGGCCACGGTGCCGCTGTGGCGGACAATCTCGGTGACCGGCGGCGGGCGGCTGTCCTGGGTCCGCCAGGTTGACGAATTCACCGTGCCGGTCGGCGAGGCGGAGTTCGAGCCCGGTCGCAACCAGTTCCGCTTCCTGCCCACGGCCGCGCTTTCGTGGCGGCCGAACCGGGCGGTGATCGCCTATCTGCGCTACCAGGACGGGTTCCGGCCCGGGGCCCAGCAGCTCACGGGCAATGCGCAGCAGGCCTCGGTCACGCGCTTCCGGCCGGACGAGATTCACACTGCGGAGGTCGGTGCGCGCTTCGGCCTGTCGCCAGGCGCGCGGCTTTCGGGCGGCGCATCGCTGTCGGTGTCGCGCTGGAACAGGGTGCAGGCCGATCTGGTGACGCAAGGCGGGTTCCCCTATGTCGCCAACCTCGGCTCGGCCTATGTGCGCTATGCCTCGGCCTATCTGGCCTGGAAGCCAAGCCGCGACGTCGTGGTCGAGGCATCGGGCTTCCTGGCGGCCAGCCATCTCGATCGCGCGGCGGCCGGCTTCGAAACTGCGCGCGAGCGGGACCTGCCCAACATCTCCGACAGCGGCTGGCGGCTGACCACCCGGGTTGCGCCGCGCATCGGCGGGGTTCGCCTTACGCTCGACGGGACCATCGGCTATGTCGGCACCTCCTATCTGGGGATCGGCGCACCGTTCGACTTGCCGCAGGGCGATTACCTCGACACCGCGCTCGGTGCGCGCGCGGAGTTCGGCGGCTGGGGTCTCTCGGTCGACGTCGAGAACCTGACCGACAGCCGCGCCAACCGCTTTTCCTACGGCAACCCCTTCTCGGTCGCGCGCGGCGACCAGCGCACGCCGCTGCGCCCCCGCACGGTGAGGATCGGAATCGATGCGACCTTCTGACAAGCCCCTGCTGCTTGCCTCGATCCACGACGTGGGCCCGCGCTTCGAGAGCGAAGTGGACCGCCTTGCGGACCTGCTCGCAGCGCATCTCGGCGCAGCCCGCTTCGCCATGCTGGTGGTGCCCGACCACTGGGGCGAGAGCCCGCTGCGGCCCGGCACGCCCTTCGCCGCACGGCTGCGCGGCTGGGCGGAAAGCGGGATAGAAATGTTCGTCCACGGCTGGTTCCACAAGGATACCTGTGCGCACCAGGGCGCATCGGCGCTCAAGGCCCGCTACATGACGGCAAGCGAGGGCGAGTTCCTCGGCCTCGACGCTGCCGAGGCGGCGCGCCGCATGGCACGAGGGCGCGCGCTGATCGAGGATATCACCGGACGCGAGACGAGCGGCTTCATCGCGCCCGCCTGGCTCTATGGCGACGGCGCGATGGAGGCGCTGCGCACCAGTTCCTTCGCACTCGCCGAGGATCACATGAAGGTGTGGGTGCCGCAGACCGGGGCAGTGGTGGCGCGCGGGCCGGTCATCACCTGGGCGAGCCGCTCGCGCGCGCGGACCGCCTCCTCGCTCGCCTTCGCCGCGCTCGCCCGCCATGCGCTCCACCCGCTGCCACGGGTCAGGGTTGCGGTGCATCCGGGCGATGTCACCAAGCCCGCGATCCTTTCCAGCATCGCCGCCACGCTCGGCAGTTTCGCACGCCGCCGGACTGTCGCGCGATACCGCGACCTGATCGGCTGAAAAACTCCGCCGACGAGGTGCGGGTTTGCGCAGGTCGCGGCGTCTGGCGGCCATGCGGGTCGCGATCCCCATCCACAGTTTCGAGCCCGGCGGCGTGGAGCGCGTTGCCTTGCGCCTCGCCGAGCACTGGCGCGATGCGGGGCACGAACCCGTCGTCGTCCTCGGCCGCCACCGCGGCGCCTGCGCCGAGCATGCCCCCGCGCTCGCCTATTGGTCGCTGAGGGAGAGCCTGCCGACCGATCGGTGGGAAACGATCTGGATGATCTGGTCGCTCTTCCAGTTCCTGCTGGTGGAGGAGGTCGACGTGATCTTCTGTCCGGGAAACACCTATACGGTGGTCTGCGTGGCGATGCGCCTGCTGCTCGGCGAGCGCTGTCCGCCGGTGCTGGTCAAGATCAGTAACGACCTCGAACGGCGCGATCTGCCGCGTGCTGCCATGCCTTTCTACCGCTACTGGCTGCGGCTCCAGGGCATGTGCCTCGACAGCTTTGTCGCGATGGCCGAGCCGATGGCGGGCGAGTTGCAGCGCGAGCTGGCCGTGGCGCCTGCGCGGGTCCGGGTGATCCCCGATCCGGCGCTCTCGCACGCCGAGCTTGACGCGCTGGCGGGAGCGCGGCGCGTGCGGGCCGGGGCAAGTGGGTGCCGGTTTCTCACGATCGGGCGGTTGGTCGACCAGAAGAACCAGCTTCTCCTGATCGAAGCCTTCGCGCGGCACGCGTGGCCCGAGGACAGCCTGGTCATCGCGGGAGACGGCCCCTTGCGCGATCGGCTCGCCGCGCGCATCGCGGCGCTGGGGCTCGGCAACAGGGTGAGCCTTGCCGGTCACGTCGCCGACCCACGCCCGCTCTACGGCGAGGCCGACGTCTTCGTGCTCTCATCCGATTACGAAGGCGTGCCCGCGGTCATCCTCGAGGCGCTCGCGGCGGGCCTACCGATCGCCGCCACCGATTGCTGCGCAAGCATGGCGTGGCTCACTGGGCACGGTCGCTTCGGCACGCTGGTGCCCACGGGCGATGCCGAGGCACTGGGCGCCGCCATGAACCTCGCCCGCCATCTGGAACCCGATCACGCGGCCATGCAGCGCCTCGCGGCGCGCTTCACACTCGAAAATTCGAGCCGGCTCTACCTCGCGCGTTTCGCCGATCTGGTCGAATCCGCGCGCCGCCGGCGCATCAAGAATCTCGGGACCCGGATGCGGGTCTTCGACGAGGGCGGCGTCTAGCTGCGAACGACGACGGAACAAGGCGAGCGAATGTCCGATCAATCCGCTGTGCTCAGCCAGGCCGAGCCGCTCGTGCTGGAGCCGCTCGACCGGGTCCGGCGACCGAGCCTGGGCAATATCCTCAGCACCCTGCTCTCGCTGGTGGTGCTCGCGGCGGCCTTCTACCAGGCGCGCCATCTCGACATCGCCAAGCTGTGGACGATGCTGCCTGTCTCTCCGGGCTTCTGGCTGCTGTTCGCCTTCAGCTACCTGCTCGGCCCGGCCAGCGAATGGATCATCTTCCGCCGGCTGTGGGGCGTGGGCGCGAACGCCTTCGGTGCGCTGGTGCGCAAGTTGATCTTCAACGAGTTGCTGGTCGGCTATCTCGGCGAGGTCTACTTCTACACCTGGGCGCGGCGCAGCCTGCGGTTCGTCACCACCCCGTTCGGCGCGGTCAAGGACGTCGCGGTGCTTTCCGCCATCGCCGGCAATGCGACGACGCTGCTGTTCCTCGCGATCGCCTTCCCGTTCGTGCGCCTGCTGCCGCTCAACGAGCATGCGGAGGCGATCGGCTGGTCGCTGGCCTTCGTGATCGGCACCTCGCTGGCAGTGATGCTGCTGCGCGGCGCGATCTTCTCGCTCGCCCGCCGCGACCTGGTGATGATCTTCGCTGTCCATGTCCTGCGCATCTTTCTCACCACCTTCACCTCGGCGGCGCTGTGGCACATGGTGCTGCCCGACGTCGCGCTCGGCTGGTGGCTGGTGCTGGTCACCATCCGCCTGCTGGTCTCGCGCCTGCCCTTCGTTCCCAACAAGGATGTGGTCTTTGCCGGGATCGCTGTGCTGGCGCTCGGCAGCGAGGTTGCCATCGCCAGCCTGATGGCGCTGATGGCGGGCCTACTGCTGGCAACCCACGTCCTGGTCGGGCTGTCATTCGCCTTCGCCGATCTGCTGTCCCAAGGAAAAGCTCGTGAAGAACGCGCTCGGTAATTTCGCTCTTGTTCCACTGCTGGCGCTGGCCACCATCCCTTCGACGCCCGATCTCGGCAAGAAGGAGGGCATGTGTCGCCGCGGGGAGAGCGGACCCTCGTTCCTGGTCGAAGTCGACGGTCTCAAGGACCGCAAGGGCAACCTCAAGCTCGAGGTCTATCCCGCCAACGACGAAGACTTCCTGCAGGATGACAACATCCTCATCGCGGCGGGCAAGACCTTCCGGCGGGTCGAGCAGGCGGTCCCCGCGGACGGGCCGGTCGAGCTGTGCATCCGCGTGCCTGCGCCGGGGCCGTACGCGGTCAGCCTGCTCCACGACCGCGATTCCAACCGCAAGTTCGGCTGGCGCGTCGACGGGATCGGCTTCGCCAGCAACCCGAAGCTCGGCTGGGGCAAGCCCAAGGTCGAGAAGGCGATCGCCCGCGCAGGCGCCTCGCCCACCCGGGTCCGCATCGTCCTGAACTACTGGCGCGGCCTCGGCATGCGTCCCGTCCACAAGGAGTGACGCAGCCGTGAGGATCGTCGACGTCTGCGCCTTCTTCTCGCCGCGCGGCGGCGGCGTGAAGACCTACGTGGGACAGAAGCTCGCCGCAGCCGGGCGGTTCGGGCACGATGTGACGATCCTGGCGCCCGGCGACACGGACGAGACGACCGAAGTGGGCGAGGGGGTGCGGATCCGCACGATCCCCTGTCCGCGCTTCCCGCTCGACCGCAAATACTGGTACTTCCACGACGAACGCCAGCTCCATGCGGCGCTCGACGCGCTCGAGCCGGATTTCGTCGAGGCATCTTCGCCGTGGCGCAGCCCGGCGATGGTCGCCAACTGGAGGCCGGACATCCCCAAGGCGCTGGTGATGCACGCCGATCCCTTGTCCGCCTATGCCTATCGCTGGCTCGAACCGCTGGTCAGCCGCGGCACCATCGACCGGCGTTTCGCGCGCTTCTGGGACCATCTGCGCAATCTGGGAAACCGTTATGATGCGGTGATCTGCGCCAGTCAGGATCTTGCATCGCGGCTGCGCGAAGGCGGCGTGCGCGGCGTCGCCACAATCCCGATGGGAATCGAGGCGGGCCGCTTCTCCCCTCGCAACCGCAACGCGGCGCTGCGCGCGCGGCTGCTGGCGCAGTGCGGTCTTGGTCCCGATGCGACGCTGCTGATCGCCGCCGGCCGTCTCGCCCCCGAAAAGCGCCTGCCGATGCTGATCGAGGCGGTCACCGTGGCCGGGGCGCAGCGCCCGATTGGGCTCGCCATCCTCGGGGAAGGGCGCGAGCAGTCGAGCGTGCTGCGCGCGATCCGCGGCAATCCGCACGTCCGCCTCTTCCGCCCGGAGCGCGACCGCGCCAGGTTCGCGGCGATCCTCGCCAGCTGCGATGCGCTGGTCCACGGCTGCGAGGCGGAGACTTTCTGCATGACCGCGGCAGAGGCGGTCGCCAGTGGCATCCCGGTGGTGGTGCCCGACCGCGGCGGGGCGGCGGATTTCGCGATCGACGGGAAGGGTCTGCGCTATCGTTCGGCCGACGGCACCGATCTGGTGCGGGCGCTGCTCGCGCTGCCGCCGGTGTTCGCCGGACGCGGCGGCGAGGCGGGCGTGCGCTCGATGGTCGAACATTTCGCCGAATTGTTCTCGCTCTACGAAAATTTGCGCGAGGCGAAGCTGCCACGCGCTGCCTGAAGGCGGCGAGCCGTAACAGCCCGTTGGCGGTGCGGGTGCTCACGACGATTCCTGTTCCGCCTCGGTCAGAGGGGTCCCGAGACACGCCGCCAGGGCGGAGTGCCCGCTAGCCCGCTTCCTCGGGCCGCCGGATGCGCTGGATGACCTTGGCAAGGGTCGGACGCTGCCCTGCGGCAAGCAGGCTTGCCCGGAACAGCCGCGCGATCAGCACCAGCTCCGCCGCAATCCACACCACCAGAAGAATGCCCGTGCCGATCAGTTCCCAGGTCTCGATCCCCATCCCGAGCCGCGCCAGCACGGCGAAGGGCGACCACAGCGGTACCCAGGTGAGAACCTGCACCAGCGGCCCGTCGTTGCCGGCGATGATCGCCTGCAGCAAGAAGGTGATCGGCAGCAGGATCAGCAGGATTACCGGCATCATGAAGCCCTGCGCTTCGCTCATCGAATCCGCCATCGAACCGATCGCGACGAAGATCGCCGATATGCCGACATAGCCGGCGACGAAGAAGAAGATGATCGCCGCGATGATCCCCGGCGAGGATATCGGCTCGAGCGCGGGGCGGATCAGATCGGCAATCGCCCCCTGCGTCGCGAAGGCGGCAATCCCGGCGCAGCCGGCCCACACCGACAGCATCAGCAGCCCGACGACGAGACCGCCAAGCAGCTTGCCGTACATCAGTTCCTCGGGACTGATGCAGGCGAGCAGGCTCTCGATCAGCTTGTTCGAGCGTTCCTCGATCGAACCCTGCAGCATCCAGCTGCCCGACAGCATCAGGCTCATCATCAGGATGTAGGAGAGAGCCAGTGGAACGATCGAGCGCACCAGCAGCCGCTCGGTCGCGCCGCCGCCGGGGGGCGGGGTGTCGATCGCGATGTTGGGCGCGATGTTCTGGACCAGCGCCGCGCGCTCGCCCGTCACCCCGGACTGCGCGAGCAATCGGGTCCTCAGGTCCGCGGTGAGCACCTCCTGCAACTTGCCCACGAAGCTGCCGCGCACCTCGTCGGCGGAATAGATCGCGATGCGCGTGTCGGCGGGATAGCCTTGGGGAATGAGGACGAGGATTTCCGGCTTGGTCTTGTCCTTGTCGTCGGCGACCAGCTTGCGCGCGGCCTCGGCGAAATCCGCGCCTTCGTTCTGCGCCAGTCCCGAAGGCGGTGCGACGAAGCGGTAATCGGCGACCGGCGGCTCGAACAGGGGCACGCCCTCGGGCCGCACGCGGTCGATCTTTTCGAGCGCCGCGTCGAGCCCGCCCGAAGCTTCGAAGGCGGCGACGTCTGCGGGGCCGTACCAGCGGCCATGCTGCGCCCAAGGCGCCTTGGGATCGGCCGCCTGCAGGTCGTAGCGCTGCACGTAGCGCGACAATTCGCCGAGCAGCTCGCGCGCCTCATCGAAGGCGAAGCGGGCTTCGAGCGCTTTGGCACCATCCCCGTCGGAACGGTCGATCACCGTGACGCGCGTCGGTTCGGCTTTCCTCAGACTGTCGCCCAGGATGGGGCCGATGGCGAGCGCCACCGGCAGGATCAGCAGAGTCAGCAGGAAGCTGCGCAGCTTGACGATCTGCAGCATCTCGCGGCGCGCGACCAGCAGGACATTCGACAGCGTCATGGCTTGATCTCCTCGTCTCCGACCAGCTGGACGAAGACATCGTGCAGGCTCGCACGGTGGTGCTCCCAGCGCCGCAGGACGATGCCCTGTTCCGTGCAGTGTTGGAGCACCTGCCCCGGCTCCACCCCGGGTGCGAAGCGGAGCGACCATGCCTGCCAGTCGGGGTCATCGGTCGGCGAAGCCGCCGCTTCGCTGACCCCGGGCAGCTTAGCAAGATCGGCCTTGGCGACGGCATCGAGCCGCGCCGGCAGCAGCGCGCGGGCCTCGGCGAGCGTGCCCTCGAAGCGCTTGCGGCCCTTCTTGAGCAGCAGCAGCCGGTCGCACAGCCGCTCGGCGTGCTGCATCACGTGGGTCGAGAAGATCACCGCCGCACCGCGCTCGGAAGCGCGCAGGATCTCATCCTCGAGCAGGCCCTGATTGACCGGATCGAGCCCCGAGAAGGGTTCGTCGAGCATCAGCAGTTCGGGCTCGTTCACCAGTGCGGTCGCCAGCTGGACCTTCTGCGCCATGCCCTTGGACATGTCGCCGATCTTGCTCTTGGCCCGCTCCGCAAGGTCGAACCGCTCCAGCAGTTCCATTCCGCGCCGGCGGGCGAGCGCCTCGTCCATGCCCTTGAGCCGCCCGAAATAGACGATCGTCTCGATCGCGGTCATTGCCCCGTAGAGCCCGCGTTCCTCCGGCAGGAAGCCGATCGCGCTGGCGACCCGGCGGCTCGGCGGGGCGCCCAGCAGACTGATCGTGCCGGACGTCGGGCGCAGGATGTCGAGCACCATCCGCAAGGTGGTGGTCTTGCCCGCGCCATTGCCGCCGAGAAACCCGAAGATCTCCCCCGCCTCGACCGAGAAGGACAGATCATCGACCGCCAGCACCGTGTCGAAACGTTTGACGAGATTGTGGATTTCAAGAACCGGCATGCGAATCACCCCTGTTCGGCCCGTGCTGCTGCGCAGCGCGTGGCCGGCGCCGTCACGAACCCTGCGGAACGACCCTGATTTCGACCGGTTCAGTCCCCGAGAGATAGCGACGCGCGGCGTCCTGGAGATCGGCGGCGGTGATCGCGTCGAGGATGCCCATCCGCGCGCGGCGCCGGTCGAGCAGCGTCGGATCGCTCTGCGCCATCGAAACGAGGCCGGTCCACGAGCCGTTCTGGCTGTCCGCGCGCTTGAAGCCTTCGCGGATCGGATTGCGCGCCCGTTCGATCAGGTCGGCGTCGATCGGCTTCTCCGCGAGTTCGGCCGCGATCGCGCGGATTGCCTCGGCAGTCGAGTCCATCGCCTCGGGCGGGACGGTGGTGTAGGCGGTGAGATGGCCGAAGCCGTCGTAGCGCAGCTGCGAATAGCTGAAGGCGGCGGGCGAATAGGTCGCGCCCAGTTCCTCGCGCAGCTTCTCGGTGAGCCGCAGCCCCATCACCGCGGCGAGAAGGTCGCGGGTGAGATCGTCGCGCAGGTCCGCCCCGTCGTCGGTGGGCCAGCTGACCGCCAGCACGCCCTGGTCCTTCGCGCCGGCGTGCTCGAGCACCACGACAGCCGGATCGCGCGAGAAGGCGACCGGCTTGACCCCGGTCTCCTCCTCGGTGCGCGCCGGCCTTGCGGGCAGCGTGCCGAGCGTGCGTCCGACGGCGGCGATCGCCGCCTCGGGATCGAAGTCCCCGACCAGACCGAGCGAGACCGACCCCGCATCGAGCTGCGGCGCGACCACGCTGCGCAGATCGTCGAGCGATAGCGTCGCGAGCTTGGCCGGATCGGTGATCCCGAAGCGCGCGTCGCCGCCTGTCAGCGCGGCATTGAGCGCGACCGAGAACAGCTGCACGGGATTGGCGCGGATGTTCTGGACCAGCACCGGGGCGACGCCTGCCCACTGCGCCTGGGTTTCGGGCCGCCAGCCGGTGGCGGTCAGCCTTGCGGCGAGCAGATCGAGCTGCAGTTCGAGATCGGCAGGCGTTGTGACCCCGTTGGCCTGCAGCGCATCTTCGCCCGCCGCGAGGCCGTTGGAGACTGCCTTGCCGGCGAGGACGCGGCGCAATTCGTCGGCGTCGTGCGCCTTGAGCCCATCGATGCTGGAGATGATCGGCAGCATTTCGCGCAGGCCCGGCCTGTCGGCCGGGAAGTCGCGCGCGCCATCGCCGACCCGCATCGCGAAAGCGACCTTGCCCGGCTCGAAAGACGTCACCTTGAGGTTGAGCTCGAGCCCGTTGGCGAAACGCACCGTGCGGATGCCGAGATCTTCGATGGTGGTGTCGCTCACCACCTTGCCGGGCGCGCCCCAGTCGCTGTAGGCGAAGCTCGCTGCCGCGGTTTCGACCGGCGCCTCGACCGCGACCTCGGCACTGCCCTGAAGCGCGGCGAGAACGGCGGTCTTGCCGCCCTCGATCGGCGCCTTGGTCGAGACGTGCACCACCGTGGGACCGCCCTTCCACGCCGCGCGGAAGGCGTCGCTCACCGCTTCGGGCGTAATGGTCGGCGCGATCGCCTGGTAGAAGGCGAGATCGGTCGCGGGCGCGGTCGGCACGGAATTGTCGAGGCTCGCGGCGATGAGGCTGTCGGCGATCGCCGCGCTGGGGCGGCCTTCGGCCTGGGCCGCGGCGTTGGTCAGCGCGGTCGCGATATTGGCCTTGGCTTCCGCGATCTCGGCAGCGGTGAAGCCGAATTGCTGGGCGCGGCGCAGTTCCTGTTCGGCGAGCGCCAGCGTGTCCTTCCAGCGGCCATCCTTGGCGATGATCAGCATCCCATAGGACCTTGCGCTGCGGAACAGCGGCTGGTCGGCGGCCTGCGCCCCGAGGGTCGGGGAATCGGGCTTGCGCGAAAGCACCGCGATGCGGTTCGAAAGCGCCGCGGCGGCCACCGCACGCTGCACCTCGTCGCGCGCCTCCTCGGCGGTGTTGGTCGAAGGCTCCCAGGGCGAGATCCGTTCGAAATCGATGATCTCGGGGATCGCCGGGTCGGTGAAGGTCGCGACGGTGGGCGTCGCGCCTGCGGGTGGGACAGGGGACTGGTAGCGCGTCCCTTCCGCGCCCTTGCCCTGCCAGTCGCCGAAGGCTGCCACGATCTTGGCGCGCATCTCGGCAGGATCGAAGTCGCCCACCATCACCAGCGTCGCGCGGTCGGGACGGTAATAGGCCTGATAGAAGGCCTTGAGATCGGCCGCGGAGATGGTGCGGATGCGCTCGGCGTCGGCGCTGATCCGGGGTCCCAGCCGCGAGCCCGGCAGGGCGGCCTCGAGGTAATCGACGATGCGCCGGCGATTGGGATCGTTGCGCAGCTGCGCCTCGTTCAAAAGGATACCGCGTTCACGCTCGACCGCCGCCGGATCGAAGGTCAGTTCGCCCGCCATCTCGCGAATGACCTTGAGCGCGGTATCGACCGTCTCGTCATTGGTGCGCGGCAGGTTGAGCTTGTACGTGGTGTATTCGAGCGAGGTTTCGGCATTGGTGTCCGCGCCGAAGGCGAGGCCGAGCCGTTCCAGCATCGGCAGCAGCTCGCCCTCGGGGATGTTGGTCGAACCGTTGAAGGCCATGTGCTCGACGAAGTGTGCCGCGCCCTTTTCGGCCTCGGTCTCCTCCTTCGCGCCGGCGGCGACCGAGAAGCGGATCACCGCCTCGCCGGGAGGATTGCCGTTGTGCCGAAGCGCGTAGCGCATTCCGTTGGGCAAGGTGCCGAAGACGATTTCCGGGTCGGCGGGGAAATCGGTGCTGGCGATGCCCCAGGCCGGAACGCCTCCGGCCTGGGCCGGTGCGGTCGCGGGGGTGTCGGCGGCACCGTCCTGCGCGAAGAGCGCGGGGGCGGGCGCAAAGGCCAGCGCAGCCACTAATGCGGAAACGGATGCGGCACTAAGGCGGAAACTGCGATTGCGACCCACGGAAATGCTCCCCTTTGTTCGCCGCGCAAAGGACTTGCGCGCGGTCAGACGGCTTAAAGCAGCCGTGTCAGACCAGCGCAACCTTGTTCCCTTGGGAATGCTACCGCTTCAAGACAGCGCCGCGCGGCGTTCAAGCAGGCAGGTCGCGGCCGGCACAGGCGGGAAAAAGTGGTCGGGGAGACAGGATTCGAACCTGCGACCCTCTGCTCCCAAAGCAGATGCGCTACCAGACTGCGCTACTCCCCGACGCTTCGATCGCCCCCGGCTCCGTGCCCCGTTCCGGTGGGCCCGGCAGGATTCGAACCCGCGACCTAGCCGTTATGAGCGGCCAGCTCTAACCGCTGAGCTACAGGCCCTTCGGAAAGAAGCCGGAAAGCCGCGAGGGCGATGGCCTGCCCCTACTCCGCTGCTTGGGTGGAGACAAGCAGGATACGGATGGGGCCGGGTCAGCGTGTTGACGCCGCAAGCACATCGGCGACGGTGCAACTGCGCACCCCTCGCGTCGCAAAATGCGCGTAAACCGTTTCGAACCAGTCGTAGAGCGCCTCGACCTCGGCCTCGCTTGCCGCATAGGGCGTGTGGCCGGCGGCGAGGGAGGGGCTGTGGAAGGAGAGCACCAGCACCGGAAGCCCGGCGTCCAGCGCGAGGTCGATCCCGCGCAGCGCCTCGCTCACCGCCACCCCCTCGGGCGTCAGGGCAATCCGCTCCAGCAGGCCCAGCCGGGCCATCGCCCCCAGCGCATGCGGAACGCGCGCGCCGAGACGCTGGAGCTCTCGTCCGATGGGTCTCAGCAGTCCGGCATGGACGCTTGTCACAGGCAGTTCGAGCAGGCGCCGCGCCGGGTCCGCCCAGTATGGGAAGAGCGGGTGACGGCTATAATCGGGACCGCTCTGGAAACTGTAATCGAACAGCGCCCGCACCGAGGTGTCGATGCGTATCCCGCTCGCCGCGAGCAGTTCACCGGTGTGCGGCCCGAGGCCGTAGCGACCCGCCCGGTAGATCAGCGGCGCACTGCCGAAGGCCGCCTCAATGGCGTCGCGCAGCATGGTGAACTTGGCCGCCTCGAGCTCGCGCGGAAGGTTGCCCGCGAAGGAATTGAACGCGTTCACCTCCTCGGTGAAGGGCGGATTGACCCAGGGATGCAGCTGTACGCCGACCTCAGCCGCGCCGCGCCGGACCGCATCGCCGATGATCTCGCAGGCGCGCGGATCGCGCACGATCGGCCAATCGACGAGATAGACAGGATGGGCGCCGATCCGCTCGCAAAACCGCTGGAAGCGTGGAATCGCCGCGACATGGGCAAGGCCGTGGCCGTCGCGGGAAAATGGCGCGTCCCAGTCGAACTCCTCCTCGGTGTCGACGGTCAGGAGCACGCGCTGGCCGAACTCCGGGGCGAAGCGCGCTGCCGCCTGGGGTGAGGGCGGATCGCGCATCCCGCCGTCTGCCATGATACCGCCCCCCTTTCCGCCGGAGCCCGCTAACCCGTCGCTCCGGCAGGGGACTGGCTAGGCAGCGCGCCCGAGCCGGTCAAGAGTGGCAGGGTCAGCACCAGCATACCTTCCTCGCGCACCAGTTCGCCGCCCGCCGCGCGGGTCTCGGCCCGGGCGAGGCGCAAGGCGAAGCCCGCGCCGAACAGTCCGGGCGAGATCGCGGTCTCCGCCCCGCGCGCCGTGGCGGCGAACAGGTTCTCCTCCCGCGCGAGCGCGGCGGGCAGGGGGCACGACAGGCGCAGCGTCGCCCGGCCTGCGCCGATCAGCGGGTCGAGGCGGAGCGTGAGCGTCTCGCCTGCGCCCAGCCCGGCGCCGAGGCTCGCCAGCACGCGCCACAGCAGGGCCTCGAGGTCCTCGCCGTCGCACGGGACGATCAGGCTGGCATGCTCCGCCCGATCGAGCGTGATCGCCGCCCCCCGGTGGCCGAGAACCGGCGCGATCTGGTCGAGGATGCGGCGGACAAGCTGCGCGAGATCGGCCTCGCCCGGTTCGATGGCCATGGCGCCCGTCTCGAGCCGGGCCAGCCGGTCGAGCTCGTCGAAGCCGGCGAGGATGCGCGCCGCATCGGCGGCGATCGCGGCGGCAAGCGCGCGGTATTCGTGCGGGGCGGGGCCGAACAGCTGCTGCTGGATGACCTCGGCATAGCCCTGCACCGCGGTGACGGGGGTGCGCAGTTCGTGGAGCAGCTGGCGGATCCGGTCGGCCTCCCGCCGCTCGGCTCCCGTCGCCGTGCCGGGTTCGGCCGGGCGCCGTCGAAAGCGGCCGGCGTAGCCCGTGAAGTGGCCCTCCAGACTGAAGGTGGGTTGGGCATCGACCGTCCACTCGCCCGTGATCGCCGCGGCTCCGCCGAGCACCATCGGCAGGGCGTCGATCGGCTGGCGCCGCGCGAAGGCGCGATCGAGCGCATCGGTGCGCCCGGAGCCCGCTTCTCCCGCGCCCCCGCCAGCGAGGCGCGTCCCAACCACCATCGGCGCGATATCGCCCGGGGCCCAGGCGATGCGGCCGCCGGGGTCGGTGGCGAAGCCGAAGGTCGCAACCGCGCGTTCGGGCAGTTCGGGCAATTCGCCGAGCGGCAGGCGCGGCGCGATCTCGCTTTCGGTGGCGGCCTCGCTGCGCTGGCGGCGGAACTGGGCGATGCGTTCGACCAGTGCGGAGATTTCGCTGCGTCCGGTCTCGTCGCGGTCGCGGGCAGGCACATCGTCCCGTGACGCGGCGCGCGGCTCCGGCGACGGAGCCTCGCCACCCGGTTCGGGGGCGGTTGTCGGTTCGGGCCCGGCCGGCGCCGGCAGGCCGCGGTCGTGGATGCCGAGCCGGTCGAGCAGCGCCGCGATGTCGACCGGCAGGTCGCGGCGCAGGCGCAGAAAACCGCGAGCGCGGACCGGCAGGCGCGGGATGAGCGCCGACCAGTCCTCGATCGACAGCTCGGCCCGGGCGAGCGCGGCCGAGGCGACCTCGGGCTCCTGGTCGGCAAGATGCGCGGCGAGATCGGCGCTGCGGAACCGCCAGCCGGGTTCGCGGATGATGCGCGCGCGCTCCCCGGCCGGGATCTCCTCGGCCAGTGCGTCCATCCGCAGCCACGCCGCGGCGACCAGGCTCTGGTGCTGACGGCCCGCCTTGTGGATCCGGTTCTTGCCGAGCAGGTCGAGCAGCTGCCTGTACTGGGTGCGCAGTCCCGCCTCGCCGGTGGCGCGCTGGCGCAGCACGGTGGCAAGGCGGTCGTCGAAAAACAAGCTGGCACTCCCATGCATCAGGCCCGCGAGGGTGCCTGCCGTGGCGAATCGCGGATGGCCGGACACGATGCCCGGCCGCCGCACCCCGGGACGCCACCCCGCTTGCTTCTATCAGGACGGTGCAATTGTCACAGACTGGCGCGCATGGTGCGTTGCAAAGCGGGACAATTGCTGGCAGACCTAATAATATTAGCGAAGCGCGCCATCCAGCGCGCCTCTTCTTACTTCAAGGATGATAGGCATGGGGCGTTGCCGACTGGTGAACGCCGAAGGTGCCCGGGGGAGTTCAAGCCAAGTGGCCAATCTCGACGATATCGACCGTCGCCTGCTCGCGGAATTGCAGGCGGAGGGCCGGGTGACCAATGTCGAGCTCGCGCAGCGCGTCGGGCTGACCGCGCCGCCGTGCCTGCGCCGGGTGCGCGGGCTCGAGGAGGACGGGGTGATTCGCGGCTATCATGCCGATCTCGACCCCTCCAAGCTGGGCTTTGCGATCACCGTCTTCGCGATGGTGAGCCTCAAGAGCCAGGCCGAATCGTCCCTGCGCGAGTTCGAGGAGCACATGCGCGCGCTGCCCGAAGTGCGCGAGTGCCACATGCTCAACGGCGAGATCGACTTCATCCTCAAGATCGTCAGCCGCGACCTGCAGAGCTTTCAGGAATTCCTGACCGGCAAGTTGACGCCCGCGCCCAACGTGGAAAGCGTGAAAACCTCGCTGACGATCCGCACCGCGAAGCACGAGCCGGGCGTCCCGCTCTAGTGCAGCTTGAGCCGCGGGCGCACGATGCGATTGACCCGCCCGATCAGGATCAGGAAGCTCGCCTTGATCCAGCCGTGAATGCCGATCAGGTGCAGGCGGTAGAGCGAGGTGTAGATGAACCGCGCCAGCCGCCCCTCGATCGCCATGCTCCCGCCGATGAGGTTGCCCATCAGGCTGCCCACGGTGGAGAAGCGGCTCAGCGACACCAGCGAGCCGTTGTCGCGATAGACGAAGTGCTTGAGCGTGCGGCCCTTCTGCATCCGGCAGATGTTCTCGAACACCACGTCGGCCATCTGGTGCGCGGCCTGCGCGCGCGGGGGCACGGGGCGGTCCTCTCCCGGTGGGGTGTAGCTGGCGCAGTCGCCGAGCGCGAAAATGCACGGGTCGACCGTGGTCTGGAGCGTGTCGGTGACGATGATCTGGTTGCGCGGATTGGTCTCCAGCCCGAGGTCCGACAGGAATTCCGCGCCCTTCACCCCGGCGGCCCAGACCATCAGGTCGGCCTCGATCACCTCGCCCTCGCTGGTGAGAAGCTGGCGCGGGCGGGCTTCGACCACCTGGGTCTGCGGGCGGACCTGGACGCCGAGCTGTTCGAGTTCGTGGCGCGCGGCGGCGGCGAGCTTGTCGGGCAGGGCGGGCAGGATGCGCGGACCGGCTTCGAGCAGGGTGACGTGGAGCCGGCTCTCGTCGAACACCTCGAGCCCGTAGTGCCTTAGCGCGCCCGCCGCGTTGTAGAGCTCCGCGGCGAGTTCCACACCCGTCGCGCCGCCGCCGACGATCGCCACGCGCACCTGCTCGTCGGCGGAAGGATCGTTCATCATCGCCCGGCTGACCCTGAGGCAATGGTTGAGCAGGCGGGTGCGGAAGCGGTCGGCCTCGGCGCGGCTGTCGAGATAGAGGCAGTTCTCCCGCACCCCCGGCACGCCGAAATCGTTGGAGACCGAGCCGAGCGCCAGCGCGAGAATGTCGTAGCGGATGGTGTGCCCGGCGATCAGCTCGGTGCCGTCCTCGTCATGGACGGGGGCCAGCCGGATGGTCTTGGCCTCGCGGTCGATGCCCTCGAGGCTGCCCTGGAAGAAGCGGTAGCCCCAGCGGTAGCAATGCCCGCGATAGCCGACCTCGTCGAGATTGGCGTCGAGCGATCCGGCCGCGACCTCGTGCAGCAGCGGCTTCCAGATATGGCTGAGGTTCTTGTCGACGAGGATGATGTCGTGGTGCTTGCGCCCGAACTTCGCGCCCAGCCGGCGCACCAGCTCAAGGCCTCCGGCACCTCCGCCGACGACGACGATCTGGGTCTTGCGGTTCATCGAACACTCCTTGGCGCCACGGCGGCGCAAGCGAATCTCGATGGGGAGGAGCGCCTGACCTTAGCCGCGGCTGCTTCCCTGTCCAAGTCCCGCCCGCAACACATACCCGATTTTGTGCTGCAGTGCAGCATCAATCATGTCAGCGGCTTGGAGACGGTTTGGTTCCCGTGCACTCAGTCCGCGCGCTCCTCCAGCCACTGTTCGAGCCACTTAATCGAATAGTCGCCGTTGAGCACATCGGTCTGGCGGAGCAGTTCCTGGTGGAGCGGGATGTTGGTCTTCACGCCCTCCACCACCATCTCCTCAAGCGCGCGGCGCAGGCGCATGATGCAGCCTTCGCGGGTGCGGCCGTAGACGATCAGCTTGGCAATCATGCTGTCGTAGTAGGGCGGGATCTTGTAGCCCGCGTAAAGCCCTGAATCCACGCGCACATGCATGCCGCCCGCGGCGTGGTAATAGGTCACGAGGCCGGGCGAGGGCGCGAAGGTGAAGGGGTCCTCGGCGTTGATCCGGCACTCGATCGCGTGGCCTTTGAACTCGAGCTCGTCCTGGGTGACCGACAGCGGGCGCCCTTCGGCGATGCGGATCTGCTCGCGCACCAGATCGACCCCGGTGATGAGCTCGGTGACGGGGTGTTCGACCTGCAGGCGGGTGTTCATCTCGATGAAGTAGAACGCGCCGTTCTCCCACAGGAACTCGATCGTCCCCGCGCCGCGATAGCCCATGTCGCGCATCGCCTGTGCGCAGACCTCGCCCATGCGCATGCGTTCTTCGGTCGAGATGACCGGGGAGGGGGCCTCTTCCAGCACCTTCTGGTGGCGGCGCTGGAGCGAGCAGTCGCGTTCGCCCAGATGGATGGCGTTGCCGTTGCCGTCGCCGAACACCTGGAACTCGATATGGCGCGGATTGCCGAGATACTTCTCGATATAGACGGTTGCGTCGCCGAAGGCGGCCTTGGCCTCGCTGCCGGCCTGCTGCATCAGGCTCTCGAGCTTATCCTCGGCCTCGCACACCTTCATGCCGCGCCCGCCGCCGCCGCTGGCGGCCTTGATGATGACGGGGTAGCCGATCTCCTTGGCGATCCTGCGCGCTTCGTCGAAGTCGCTGACCGCGCCGTCCGAACCCGGCACCAGCGGCAGGCCGAGTTTGCCCGCGGTGCGCTTGGCCTCGACCTTGTCGCCCATGGTGCGGATATGCTCGGGCTTGGGGCCGATCCAGATGATGTCGTGCGCCTCGACGATGTCGGCGAACTTGGCGTTCTCCGACAGGAAGCCGTAGCCGGGATGGATCGCGTCGCATTGCGCGATCTCGGCGGCCGAGATGATGTTGGCGATGTTGAGATAGCTTTCGCCCGCGGGCGGCGGGCCGATGCACACGGCATGGTCGGCGAGGCGGACGTGCATCGCGTCGGCATCGGCGGTGGAGTGCACCGCGACCGTCTCGATCCCCATCTCGTGCGCCGCGCGGTGGATGCGCAGCGCGATCTCGCCGCGATTGGCGATCAGGATGCGTTTGATGGCCATGGTCGTTACGCGATCACCACCAGCGGCTGGTCGAACTCGACCGGCTGCGCATTCTCGACGAGGATCGCGCTGACCGTGCCGGCCTTGGGTGCGGTGATCGGGTTCATCACCTTCATCGCCTCGACGATCAGCAGCGTGTCGCCTTCCTTGACCTCCTTGCCGACCGCGATGAAGTTCGCAGCCCCCGGTTCGGGCGCAAGGTAGCAAGTGCCGACCATCGGCGACTTCACGGCATTCGCCATGTCGGGTCCCGCGGCAGGCTCGGGCGCGGCGGGTGCGGCGGCGGCCGGCGCAGCCGCGGGCGCTACCGGTGCGGGCGCGGCAGGGGCGGAGGCATAGACCGGCGCGGCCGCGGCCACGGCCCCGCGCGAGACGCGGATCTTGCGGTCGTCATCCTCGACCTCGATCTCGGTCAGCCCGGTTTCGTTGAGCAGTTCGGCGAGCTCGCGCACCAGTGCGGTGTCGATGTTCATGCCCGACTTGCGCCCGTTCGCCATGCTGCCTTGGCCAGCGTCGTTTGCCATGTATGTCCCTTGTTGTGTGCTACGCCCGTTGAGCGCAGGGGACTATTGCCGCGAATTGCGGCTGGCAAGTGGCAATGACTTGCAAATTGTGAAAGTCCGGTGACGGCTCAGACCTGTCCCGACGCTACGGCTTCCAAGGCGATGCGGTAGGAATCCGCCCCGTGCCCCTCGACCGTCAGCGCCGCGGCCATGCCGACATAGGACGTGTGGCGGAAGGTCTCGCGGGTCTTGGGGTCGGACAAGTGCACCTCGATCACCGGCGTGCGGATCGCCTTGATCGCATCGAGCAGGGCGATGGAGGTGTGGGTATAGGCCGCCGCATTGAGCAGAACGGCGCGCGCGCCCTCCGCCTGCGCCTCATGCAGCCAGTCGACCAGCATCCCCTCGTGATTGGTCTGGCGCATCTCGATTTCAAGCCCCAACTCGCGGGCGCGGTCCTCCAGCATCCCGGCGATGTCGTCGAGCGTGGTGGTGCCGTAAATCTCCGGCTCGCGGAGCCCAAGGAGATTGAGGTTCGGGCCGTTGAGGACGTAGACGAGGTTGGTCATCGCCAGCGGTTTAGCCGGAAGGCGTGGGGCGGGGAAGTGTCTAGCGGTCCACCCCCTTGACCTTCCCCCACTGGCGTGCGGCGGTGTAGCCGAGGTAGCCGGTGCCGAACAGCGCGTAGAGTGGCTCGGGTAGGCCATTGAGATAGGCGTTCATTCCGGCCGCAATGTCCTTCGCCGCCGCAGGATTGAAGGCGGACAGCAGCCCCATCGGCAGCGCGGTGAGCAGCAGGACATACATCACGTAGAGAAAGCTCGGGCGGGCGCGGCTGGTCCAGGGGTCCTTCGAGTTCGCCTCGGCGACGATCGCCTGCAACTGCGCCTCGATCATCTGCATTTCCTGGGTGCCCTGCAGCGCGACCAGTTCGAGCTTGGCCTTGGCGCGGGCCTCCTTGTCGGGAATGATCCGGTCGATGATCGCGGAAACCGGGCCGATCAGCACGTCGAGTAGGGCCATGATGCGCGCTCCTTGCATGAGTCGCGTGCAAAATGACCAATTCGGTTAATGTAGGAAAATGAATTAACCTAATTCTCGCCCGCGTCGGCAAGCAACCGCTGTGCCAGCGCCAGATGCGGCCGGTCGAGCATCGCGCCGTCGAGCGCCACCACGCCTGCGCCAGGATGCTCGGCGAAGGCGTCAACCACCGCGCGGGCGTGGGCGAGTTCCTCGGCGCTCGGGGTGAAGGCGGCGTTGATCGGATCGACCTGCGCGGGGTGGATCGCCAGCATCCCGCGAAAGCCTGCCGCGCGCACCGCGCGGGCGCGCTTCTCCAGCGCTTCGAGGTCGCGGAACTCGGGCTGCACGGTCTCGATCGGCGCGACGCCCGCCGCGCTCGCGCCGATCAGGCACAGGCTGCGCGCCAGCTCGTAGGTATGGGCATATTCGCCGTCCGCCCCGCGCTGCTCGCTCGCGCCGAGTGCGGCGGAGAGGTCCTCCGCGCCCCAGCTCATCGCCGCCAGCCGCTCACGACCGGGGTAGTCGCCCGCATATTCGCCGGTCTTGAACATCGCCGCGGCGGTCTCGGTCACCAGTGCGGCGACCAACGTGCGGCCCCTTGCAATGCCGTTCGCCGCCTCGAGCGCGGTGAGGTAGTGGTGCAACTGCGCGATATCGCCCGCGCCTTCGGCCTTCGGCAGGAACACGCCGCCGGGTCGCGCGGGCATGATCGCGGCGAGATCGGCAATGCAGTCGGGCGTCGTGATCGGGTTGATGCGCACCCACAACCGCGCGCGATCATCGCTCCCCGCGACCTGTTCGGCCACCATCGCGCGGGCCGCCGGCTTGTTCTCGGGCGCGACCGAATCCTCGAGGTCGAACAGCGCGATATCGGCGGCGCTGGCTTGCGCCTTGCCCATCTTCTTTGCGCTGTCGCCCGGCGCGAACAGCCATGAACGCATCCGGGGAAGGGCGGGTGTGTCGGTCATCGGTCTAACCTCTCATGCGGCGGCGAGCCGCGCGGCGTGTTCCTTGACCAGTGCGATCATGTTGGGAACGCCCTGGGTGCGGTTGGAGGAGAGCTGGTTTCTGAGGTCGAAGGGGGCGAGCGCGCCCATCACGTCCATCGCCGCGACCTCGGCGGCGGGCCTGTCCTGCACCGCGGCGATCACCAGCGCGACGATGCCCTTGGTGATCGCGGCGTTGCTGTCGGCGAGGAAGTGCAGCTTCTCGGCGTCGGTTCCGGCAGGGTAGACCCACACCGCCGCCGAGCAGCCGCGCACCAGGGTCGCATCGGTCTTGAGCGCGTCGGGCATGGGTTCGAGGCTGCGGCCGAGCTCGATCAACAAGCCGTAACGCTCGTCGCCTTCGAGGAATTCGTACTCTTCGAGAATGTCGGAAAGGTTGCGCATGGGCGCAATTAGGCAGCGCGAACGCGAAACGCAAAGGCTTGCGTCAGCCGGCGAGGCCCCCGGGCCGGGTGAAGGCGTAGTAGATCACGTAGAACCAGCCGAAGAAGCCCTGCACGATCGCCCAGAAGATCGACTTGTGGACGCTCCAGCTGATGGCGATGGCAAGCGCGCTGCCGAAGCCGATACCCGCCTGCGCGGCGGTGTTGCCGGCTCCGCTCACAATTCGACCCCGCTGGCGATCGCCTCGAGCTTGCGGATGCGTTCCCTGAGATCGGCGAGCTCGATGCGGGCGGTGCCCATTCCGGGGCTGTCGGGCTCGCCCGTCCGGCCCGGAGCGACCCGCTCGAGTTCCTGGCGCTTGAGGTCGAGCCAGCCCTGCCAGGCGCGCAGCAGGGCGGCGGCGACCACGGCGATGCCGACGAGGCAGGTGGCGGCCATGACGATGGTGGGATCGAGAAGGGGCGTCATCATTCGCTCTTGTCCTCCTGAGATGCGGGCAGTGCCCGCAGGGCTTCGATCTCGGCGGCGATGCGGGCGCGCTCGCGTGCGTCGCTGGTGTTGCCGTCGGTGGCGATCCGTTCGAGCACCTTCACCCGTTCGCGCAGGTCGGCGAGTTCGCGCCGCGCGGCCTCCAGTTCGGTGCGTGCGCCGCCCTCGTCGCGCGGGGCGAAGACGGGATTGCCGTCCTCGTCGCGGGTCAAGCCCAGCTCGCGGTCGTGCCGGCGCGTCCAGATCGTGACGATGCCCCACACGACGGCCATGACGACGATGGCGGTCCAAAAGCTCATTGCGCGGCTCCCTCGCTCTGGCGCGCGGGCGAAGCGAGCGGCGCGGCATCGCGGCGCAGGGCCTCGATCTCGGCGCCGACATGGTAGCCGCTGTCGGTCACGATCCGCTCGACATTGGCGAGACGGTCCTTGAGCATGATCAGCTCCTCGCGCAGTTCGCCGTTCTCGCGCGTCAGGCGGGCGGTCTCCTGGCGGCTCTCGCCGTCATGCTTGGGATAGACCGCCTGGCCCCAGGCGCCGTCGAGCGGATAACCGTTCTTGATCCGCAGCCAGGTGGTGAGCACCCAGCCGGCCGAGATGCTGACGACGCCGATGCCGATGACCGGGGCGAGGGTTTGGAGGACAAGAGGGTCCATCACACCCGTTCCTTATTCTCGAAGCCGAGCGGCACGCCCGCATCGCTCTCGTCCACGCGGCGCTGGTCGCGCAGTGCCTCGATCTGGGTGGCGATGTCGTAGCCGCGGTCGGTGATGATCCGTTCGAGCACCTGCACCCGGTCTTCGAGCCGCTGGATGTGGCTGGCATATTGCGCGGCCTTCTCGGCGGTGTGTTCGGCGGTGGCGCCGACCTGCATCTCGGCGAGCTTCTGCTGGTGCTTGGTCCACAAGGCGACCAGCGGAATGCTGAGCGCGATGATCGGGATCATCAGAGCGATCATGCCTTCCATGATATTCTTCCCCTCCTCGGATGAGCGTGGTTCAGCGCAGCCGCTCGATCTCGGCGGTCAGGCGCGGGTTGCTGCTGACATAGTGGCTTTCCACCGCGGCCAGGCGGCGATCGACGTCGCGGAAGGCGGCGCGGATTTCCCGTGCGGTGCGCTTCGGGCTCTGGCGCACGCCCTGCCAGTACTTCTGCTCGCTCGCGTCGCGGTAGAGATAGGGCGGCTTCTTGCTGAGGATCATGCCGGCCACGAAGTAGGCGATGAAAGGCCAGCCCAGCCCCAGAGCGAGCGCGAGGGCCCCCAGCCGCAGCCAGAACACGTTGATCCCGGTGTAGTCGGCGACGCCAGCGCAGACGCCCATCAGCTTGCCGTTCTGCTTGTCGCGGTAGAGCGTGGTGCGGGGGCTGTTCATGCGCGGGTTCCTTTCTTTTCCGCGATCATCTGTTCGAGTTCGCGCAGTTGCTGGTTATCCTTCTCCTGATCGGGCATCAGGCGGCGGACGGGGCTGAACGAGGGATCATCGGCGGCGACCAGCCGCTCGACCGTGTCCATCCTCTCGTCGAGCCGCTTGGCGAGGTTGTAGAGCTCTTCGAGCAGGACCTCGTCATCGGCGGTGATGGTGGGCGCGGTCTTCCACTTGGTGATGTAGTGGAGGATCATCCACGGCAAACCGATGAAGATCGCGACGATGGCCAGGACGCCTTCGAAATCCATGACTTATTTCCCTTCGTTCGTGTCGTCGGCCTTGCCGAGCGCTTTCTTCATGGCAGCCAGTTCGTCGTCGATCGCGTCCGAACCGGCGAGCGCGGCGATTTCATCGGCGAGCGACGGGGTCTTGTTCTCCGCGATCTGCAGCGCATCGGCGCGGCCTTCGGCATAGTCGACGCGGCGTTCGAGCTGGTCGAAGCGGGCGAGCGCCTCGTCGGTGCGTTCGGTGCTCATCAGGGTGCGCAGCTTGACGCGGTTCTCGGCGCTTTCGAGGCGCGCGGCGATCGCGGTCTGGCGGCTGCGGGCTTCGCGCAGGCGGTGCTGCAGCTTGGCGATGTCCTCCTCGTAGGCGCGCAGCGCATCGTCGAGCACCGCGATTTCGGCCTTGAGCTGGTCGGCCATGTCGGCGGCCTTCTTCTTCTCGACCAGCGCGGCGCGGGCGAGATCCTCGCGGTCCTTGCTGAGCGCGAGCTGCGCCTTTTCCGCCCAGTCGGCCTGGAGCTTGTCGAGCTTCACGCAGTGGCGATGCATTTCCTTCTGGTCGGCGATGGTGCGCGCCGCGCTGGCGCGCACTTCGACCAGGGTTTCCTCCATCTCGAGGATGATCATGCGGATCATCTTCGAGGGATCGTCCGCCTTGTCGAGCATGTCGTTGAAATTGGCGGCGATGATATCGCGGGTACGGCTGAAAATGCCCATGAAGGCTACTCCATCGAGAAACGAATTGACCCGGTCCAGAGGTGCGACTCGCTCATCCGGCGTCCGGCTGGTGCGAGCGCGAGATTGCGTCGGGGTGGGGCTGCGGCGCAAGGCTTCGATTTCCTCGTCGAGCCGCGACAGCCGCCCTGCGGCGATCTGGCGGGAGGGGTGGGCCGGAGCATCGCTGCTCTGGTTGTCGCTCGTGGGCGTGGCGTCACCGGCAGCATCTGCGGGGGGGACACTACGCTCCGGCCCGGGGGGGTCGCGGGGATCGCCCACGTCAGGCGATCTCGACCAGCGCGCCGTTTTCGGCGGCCGGGTGGGGCAGCGGAGCGGCGCTGGCCGCGCCCGGCTGGATTTGCGAGGACAGTGCGATCATCATCACCATCGCGGCGATGCTGGCCATGGCGGCCTGCCCGAGCTTGGTGCTCCAGAAGCTGCTTTGCGCGGTGTTGCGGTCGATCATGTGGGCCTCCCAAGGCGTTGTCATTGGTGTTGCCGAATGTTTTGCAACCGCCGTGCCAAACGCGAAAAATGGCGGATTTGCGCGGTTTCTCGGGTGGAATTCGCCTGGAAGATTGGTCTCTATTGCCAAGCATTGGGGATTCTCACTATAGATTGGTCATGGAGCGGGAGAGCCAGTTCATCGGGCAATCGGGGGCCTTCCTCGACGCGGTCGAGCGGGCATCGCGCGCTGCGGCGATGAACCGTCCGGTCCTGGTGATCGGCGAGCGGGGCACCGGCAAGGAACTGATCGCCGAACGCCTGCATCGCCTGTCCGCGCGCTGGGACGAGCCGCTCGTCACCATGAACTGCGCGGCGCTGCCCGAGACCCTCATCGAGGCCGAGCTGTTCGGACACGAGGCCGGCGCCTTCACCGGTGCGACCAAGGCGCGCGCGGGCCGTTTCGAGGAGGCCGATCGCGGCACGCTGTTCCTCGATGAACTGGGCACGCTGTCGATGGGCGCGCAGGAGCGCCTGTTGCGCGCGGTCGAATATGGCGAGGTGACCCGCATCGGCGCCTCGCGCCCGATCCGCGTCGATGTGCGCATTGTCGCTGCCACCAACGACGACCTGCCCGCGCTCGCGGCCGGCGGCGAGTTCCGCGCCGACCTGCTCGACCGGCTGAGCTTCGAGGTCATCACCCTGCCGCCGCTGCGGGTGCGCGAGGGCGACATCGGCGTGCTCACCGAATATTTCGGGCGGCGCATGGCCGCCGAGCTCGCCTGGGATGCCTGGCCGGGCTTCGCGCCGCACGTCATGGACAGCCTCGAGACTTACGACTGGCCCGGCAACGTGCGCGAACTGCGCAACGTCATCGAGCGGGCGGTCTATCGCTGGGGCGATCCCGACACGCCCATCGCGCACGTCCAGTTCGACCCGTTCGACAGCCCGTGGCGCCCGCGCCCCCCTGCGCATCGCATCGCTGCGGGGCCGGCATCGCCCGCGCCGGCGCCGGCCGGGACGGCGGGCAGTTCCGCTCCGCACGATTTCGATTCGATCGAGGACCTGCGCGCCGCGGTCGATTCGCACGAGCGCGCGATCCTCGAACATGCGCTCGGGCGACATCGCTGGAACCAGCGCCAGACCGCCCGCGCGCTGGGTCTCACCTACGACCAGCTGCGCCACTGCATCAAGAAGCACGCCCTGATGGAAGGCCAGGAAGAAGGCGCGGGCTAACCGCCCGATAAGGATTGGCTGATAAGCTGCGCGCGAGGGCCGTTTCCGGCCCGCCTCGGGAGCCCTTCATGCGCGTGCTCGTCGACATCGTCGAAAATCTCACCAGCAGCATCCGCTTCATCGTCGGGATGCTCGTGCTGTGCGGGCTGGGCGTCGGGCTGATGCTGACGATCGGCGTATCCTATGTCGCCCCCAAGGCGGCGGATTCGCTGGGCGAGCGCGCCGAGCGGGTCAGCGCGAAGGCGATCCGCGCCGCGCAGGAAGAACGCCGGGCGAAGGAAATGGCGCGGGACGGCTGGGGCTATGACGCCGCCAGCGCCTCGGTCGGCAGCGGCAGAGGCGGTTCAGCGAAGGACGGCTGGGGCGATTGATCCCGCGCCGGCCCCCCCGCAGCCGCGGGCGGGTAATTGTCCTTAGGCGCCGCTTGGCGCGTCCTTCAGCCCTCATGGGCAAGGCTGGGGCGCCATGGTGCAGCCAGTCGCCCCGATTCCGCCGGCACTTCGCGCCGAGCCGGCTTCTGCCCCCACGACCGGACGGCGCGGTGCGGCGCGCCTGCGGCTGGCGATCCCGGTGCGCTTGCTCGCCACCCACCTGACCACCAGTGCAGTGCTCCTCGACCTCTCGCGCACGGGCGCGCGGGTCGGCATGGCCGAGCCGTTCGCGCCCGCGACGCTGCTCTATCTCAAGGTCGAGCAGCTGGAGATCTTCTCCGAGGTGGTGCGCCGGCACTGCGGCGAGGGCGGCGGGGTGAACGGCCTCGTCTTCGACGAACCGCTGTGCGAGGCCGACGTGCTTGCGGTGCGCCGCCATGCAGAGACCTATGCCGAGCGGGAACGCGCGGTGATGCGCGACCAGGTGCGGCGCTGGGTGAGCGGCGAGGCGCCGATCTGACACGGGCCGTGCGCACGGCTCTTGCCAATTCCGCCGCGTGCGCCTAAGTGATCGGCCATCCCGACATTGTCTGACAAGGTTTGGATGCTGGCGCCGCTACCGGGGCCGGCCCCAACCGCGTTGCGACGATCTCACCCGCTGGAGACCCGATGGCCGATATCGCCCGCCTGACTGCCCTGATCGAACCCGAGGCTGCTGCGCTCGGATTCGAACTCGTGCGCGTGGCGATGCTGCCGTCCGAGGCAGGCGACGGCGGCATGGCGCTGCAGATCATGGCCGAGGACCCGGCGACCGGCCAGCTGGTGATCGACCAGTGCGCCGCGCTCTCGCGCCGGGTCTCCGATGCGATCGACGCCGCCGAGGAAGCGGGCGAGGTGCTGGTCGAGGGCGCCTATCACCTCGAGGTTTCCTCCCCCGGCATCGACCGTCCGCTGACCCGCGAGAAGGATTTCGTGCAGTGGGCCGGGCACGAGGCGCGCATCGTCATGGTCAAGGGCTATGACGGGCAGCGCACCAACAAGGGGATGCTCCACGGCCTCGAAGAAGGTATGGTGCTGCTCACCGATGCCAAGGCGGGCGATGTGCGCCTGCCCTTGGACCAGATTCACTCGGCGAAGCTCGTCCTCACCGACGCGCTGATCGCCGCCACCCGCCCGCTCGATATCAGCGGTGCCGACGAACTTATCGAAGATCCGGACACGTCCGACCAGGAAGAAAAGGCAGACGACTGATGGCCAGTGCCATTTCCGCCAACAAGGCCGAACTCCTCGCGATCGCCAACGCGGTCGCCTCGGAAAAGATGATCGACAAGGCGATCGTCATCGAGGCGATGGAAGAAGCGATCCAGAAGAGCGCGCGCAACCGTTACGGCGCCGAGAACGACATCCGCGCCAAGCTCGATTCGCTGACCGGCGACCTGACGCTGTGGCGCGTGGTCGAGGTGGTCGAGGAGGTCGAGGACTACTTCAAGCAGGTCGACTTGAAGCAGGCCGAGAAGCTCCAGCCCGGCTCGAAGGTCGGCGATTTCATCGTCGATCCGCTGCCCCCGGTCGATCTGGGCCGCATCGACGCGCAGTCGGCCAAGCAAGTGATCTTCCAGAAGGTCCGCGATGCCGAGCGCGAGCGCCAGTTCGAGGAGTTCAAGGACCGCGCAGGCGAGATCATCACCGGGGTCATCAAGTCGGTCGAGTTCGGCCATGTCATCGTCAACCTCGGCCGTGCCGAGGGCGTGATCCGCCGCGACCAGCAAATCCCGCGCGAGGCCGCCCGCGTGGGCGAGCGCGTGCGGGCGCTGATCACCAAGGTCGAACGCAACAACCGCGGCCCGCAAATCTTCCTCAGCCGCGCCCATCCCGAGTTCATGAAGAAGCTGTTCGCGCAGGAAGTCCCCGAAATCTACGACGGCATCATCGAGATCAAGGCCGCCGCCCGCGACCCGGGCAGCCGCGCCAAGATCGGCGTCATCAGCCACGATTCTTCGATCGACCCGGTCGGCGCCTGCGTCGGCATGAAGGGCAGCCGCGTGCAGGCGGTGGTGCAGGAACTGCAGGGCGAGAAGATCGACATCATCCCGTGGAGCGAGGACACCGCGACCTTCGTCGTCAACGCGCTCCAACCCGCCACCGTCAGCCGCGTGGTGCTCGACGAGGAGGATGGGCGCATCGAGGTGGTCGTCCCCGACGAACAGCTCAGCCTCGCGATCGGTCGCCGCGGCCAGAATGTGCGTCTGGCGAGCCAGCTGACCGGCCACCAGATCGACATCATGACCGAGGAGGAAGCCTCGGAGAAGCGTTCCAAGGAATTCGCCGAACGCTCCAAGATGTTCGAGGAAGAACTCGACGTCGACGAGACGCTCTCGCAGCTGCTGGTCGCCGAAGGCTTCGCCGAGCTCGAGGAAGTGGCCTATGTCGACCTCGCCGAACTCGCCAGCATCGAGGGCTTCGACGAGGAACTCGCCGAGGAACTGCAGAGCCGTGCATTGGAGGCGCTCGAGCGGCAGGAGGAGGCGCACCGCGCCGTCCGCCGCGAACTGGGCGTCGAGGATGCGCTGGCCGAGATTCCGCACCTCACCGAGGCGATGCTGGTCACGCTCGGCAAGGCGGGGATCAAGACGCTCGACGATCTTGCCGATCTCGCTACCGACGAGCTGATCGCCAAGAAGCGCGAGGCGCCGCGTCGCCGCAACAACGCCGACGGTCCGCCGCAGCGGCGTCCGCAGCGCGAAGGCGACAAGGGCGGCGTGCTCGGCGAATACGGCCTCTCGGAAGAGCAGGGCAACGAGATCATCATGGCTGCCCGCGCGCACTGGTTCGATGACGAAGAACCCGCTGCGGCGGAGACCCGGGAGGCCGCCGATGCGGACTCCACCCAATGAGCGCCTGACGTCCGACATCGCCGATGCCGCCCTTCCGGATGCCTCCGGGAGCGGGCGGCGCTGCATCCTGTCCGGAGAGAACGCTCCGCGCGACGCGCTCGTGCGGCTGGCGATCTCGCCCGATGGGCTGGTGCTGCCCGATCCGGCCGGCAAGGCGCCGGGGCGCGGCGCATGGATAGGCGTGAGCCGCGCCGCGCTTGAAACCGCGCTTGCCGATGGCCATTTGAAGCGGGCGCTGATGCGCGCCTTCAAGGGTGCGCCTCTCTCCATCCCCGACGATCTGGCTACGCGGATCGAAGCCGCGCTGGCCCGGCACCTGGGCGAGCGGCTCGGGCTCGAGCTGCGCTCGGGCAATATCGTATTGGGCTCGGCGCGCATCGAGGAACAGGCCCGCGCCGGCCGGCTCGGTGCACTGCTCCATGCGCGCGATGCCAGCGAGGACGGGCGCCGCAAGCTCGATCAGGCCTGGCGCGTCGGGCGCGAGGCCGAAGGATCGGGGGACAGAGGCATCCTCTTGCCTCTGGACCGCAACGCTTTGTCTGTGGCATTGGGCCGCGACAATGTCGTCCACCTCGGCGTTGCCGGCCATCCCGGCGACATGCGCGCCGCGACGCGGGTGCTGCAGGCGGTCTCCCGGCTTTCGCGCTACCTCGCGGGCGATTCTCCGCCCGGCAGCGGCGCGGACATGGTGGACATTTTCGGCCGGGATGCGCCCGGCCACAGCGATCGGCCGCATCAGGCTGGCCGTTCGGCACAAGACGAATACGTGAAGGACTGACGAGCGATAATGAGCGACGACAACAGCCAGCGCCCCCGCAAACCCCTCGGCCTCAAGCGGTCGGTCGACGCGGGCGAGGTCAAGCAGACCTTCAGCCACGGCCGCACCAACAAGGTGGTGGTCGAGGTGAAGCGCCGCCGCGTGCTCAAGCCGGGCAGCGAAGCTGCCGCTCCGCCGCCGCCCCCGCCGCCCCCGCCGCCGCCCCCTCCGCCGCCGCCCTCCGCGCCGCGCGCCGCCAAGCCCGCGCCGGCTGGCGAGACGCCGCAGGAGCGCGTCAAGCGGCTCCAGCTCGAGGCCGAGGAAGAACGCCTGCGGCTCGCCGAGGAAGCGCGCAAGCGCGAGGAAGCCGAGGCGCGCGAGCGCGAGGAAGAGGAACGCCGCCGCGCCGAGGAAAACCGCAAGGCCGAGGAAGAGGCCGAGAAGCAGCGCGCCGCCGAGGCCGCCGCTCCGGCGCCCGAACCCGCGGCCGAAGCGCCCGCCGATGAGGCCGAGGCGCCTGCCGCCAAGGCCGATGCTGTGCCCGCCGCGCGCAAGTTCACGCCGGTCGAGCGCCCCGAGCCCAAACGTCCGGAAAAGAAGAAGAAGGACGACAAGCGTGCCGCGCCCAGCGAAGGCGACAAGGACAAGCGCCGCTCGGGCAAGCTGACCGTCACCCGTGCGCTCAACGAGGACGAGGGACGCCGCGCGCGCAGCCTTGCCGCGTTGAAGCGCGCCCGCGAGAAGGAACGCCGGATGCAGGGCGGCGGCTCTTCCAAGCCGCGCGAGAAGCAGGTCCGCGATGTCATCGTCCCCGAGGCGATCACGGTTCAGGAACTCGCCAACCGGATGGCCGAGAAGGGCGCCGACCTCGTCAAGGCGCTGTTCTCGATGGGCATGATGGTGACCGTCAACCAGACGATCGACCAGGACACCGCCGAGCTGCTGGTCGAGGAGTTCGGCCACAACATCCAGCGCGTCTCGGAAAGCGATGTCGACATCGACACCAGCGAGGACACCGATCCCGAGGAAACCCTGCGGCCGCGTCCGCCGGTGGTGACGATCATGGGCCATGTCGACCACGGCAAGACTAGCCTGCTCGACGCGCTGCGCGGCACCGACGTGGTGAAGTGCGAGGCCGGCGGCATCACCCAGCACATCGGCGCCTATCAGATCACCACCAAGTCGAAGGACAAGATCACCTTCCTCGACACGCCGGGCCACTCCGCCTTCACCGAGATGCGCGCGCGCGGTGCCAACGTCACCGATATCGTGGTGCTGGTGGTGGCGGCCGACGACGGGATCATGCCGCAGACGGTCGAGGCCATTAATCACACCAAGGCCGCGGGCGTGCCGATGATCGTCGCGATCAACAAGATGGACAAGCCAGAGGCCAACCCGCAGAAAGTGCGCGAGCGCCTGCTCGAGCACGAGGTGATCGTCGAGGCGCTGTCGGGCGACGTGCAGGACGTCGAGCTTTCGGCCAAGACGGGCGAGGGGCTCGACAAGCTGCTCGACGCGATCGCGCTGCAGGCCGAACTGCTCGAGCTGAAGGCCCGCCCCGATCGCGACGCCGATGCGACCGTCATCGAGGCGCAGCTCGACAAGGGCCGCGGCCCGGTGGCGACCGTGCTGGTCACCCGCGGGACGCTGAAGCGCGGCGACAACTTCGTCGTCGGCACCCAGTCGGGCCGGGTGCGCGCGCTGGTCGACGACAAGGGCCAGCAATTGAAGGAGGCCGGCCCCTCGATGCCGGTCGAGGTGCTGGGCCTTGGCGGCGTGCCTTCGGCGGGCGATCAGCTCACCGTGGTCGAGAGCGAGCAGCGCGCCCGCGAAGTCGCCAAGTATCGTCAGGACAAGGCGACCGAAAAGCGCACCGCGCTGGCGCCCACCAATTTCGACACGATGTTCGCAGGGCTCGCCTCCAACGTCATCGAATATCCGGTGGTGGTGAAGGCGGACGTGCAGGGCTCGGTCGAGGCGATCGTCAATGCGCTCCACAACCTCTCGAACGACGAGATCAAGGTGCGCGTGCTCAACGCGGGCGTGGGTGCGATCACCGAGAGCGACGTGCTGCTGGCAGCGGCCTCGAAGGCGCCGATCATCGGCTTCAACGTGCGTCCCAACGCCAAGGCGCGCGACCTCGTGAAGCGCGACGGGGTGCGGATGATGTATTACGACGTCATCTACCACCTCACCGACGAGATCGCCAAGGAGATGGCGGGCGAACTCGGCCCTGAGCGCATCGAGACGGTCGTGGGCCGTGCCGAGGTCAAGCAGGTCTTCCCGGCCGGCAAGAAGGACAAGGCGGCCGGTCTGCTGGTGCTCGAGGGCGCGATCCGCAAGGGGCTGTTCGCGCGTCTCACCCGTCAGGACGTCATTGTCTCGGCGACCAAGATCGCCTCGCTGCGGCGCTTCAAGGACGACGTCGACGAGGTCCGCACGGGTCTCGAATGCGGCGTGGTGCTGGAAGACACCAACGACATCAAGGCGGGCGACATGCTCGAGGTCTTCTCGGTCGAGGAGCGTGAGCGGACGCTGTGAGCGAGGCCGGTTTCTACCCCGACGATGCCGGGCAGTCGCCGCACACGGCGCTGCTCGGCTCGCAGTTTCTCGGGTGGGACGATGCCACCCAGACCGCGACGATGCGCTTCACCGTCAAGCGTGAGGTCTGCACCTGGCGCGGCGGGGTGCAGGGCGGGCTGATTGCCGGCTATCTCGATGACGTGATGGGCTATGCCTTCGTCGCCGCCACGGGCGGCGCGATGGCGCCGCTCAATCTCGAGATCTCGATGACCCTGATCCGCCTGATCCCCGAAGGCGCCACCATCATCGGCAAGGGCCGGGTGGTGAAGGCCGGGCGGCGCGTGGTGTTCCTCGAAGGCGAGTTGCTCGCCGAGGACGGGACGATCTACGCCCGTTCCACCTCCACCGCCATCCCCACGCCGCGGCCGACGCCGACCAGCACCGGGATGGTCTGAGCCATGGCCAGGCAACCCTTCACCGCCGAGCAGCAATCGGTCCGCGTCCTCAAGGTCGGCGAGCGGGTGCGGCATATCCTGTCCGAACTGCTTGCGCGGGGCGAGGTGCACGACGAGATCGTCAGCGCCGCCAACATCTCGGTGACGGAAGTGCGCATGACCCCGGACCTGCGCCACGCGACGGCTTACGTGAAGGCGCTGCTGGGGGCGGGGCCGAAGGTTTCGGACGAGGATGTCGTCCACGCCCTCAGGCAGAACACCGCCTTCCTCCAGCGCGAGGTCGCGCAGCGCCTCGGCCTCAAGTTCGCGCCGAGGCTCAAGTTCCGCAAGGACGAGAGCTTCGCCGAGGCCGACCGCATCGAGGCGCTGCTGCGCGATCCCAAGGTGGCGCGCGACCTTTCTGGCGACGACGAGGAGCCTTGAGGCCCCGCTAGCGCGGCACCATCCGCGCCTTGAGCGTGATGTCGACATGGTTGCCGACGATGATCTGGTAGCTCCGCATCCCGTAGTCGCGCCGGTCGATGGTGGTCGTGCCGGTGAAGCTCACCGGCTTGCCCGCCTGCGCCAGCGGATCGGCGGCAAAGGTGACGTCGAGCGTCGCCGGCCGGGTCACGCCGCGCGCGGTCAATTGGCCGCTTACCGTTCCGCGGGTCGGGCTGCTGAGCGCCAGCAATCGGCCGACGAAGCGGATGGTCGGATATTTCTCGACCCAGAAGAACTTCGGTCCGCGCAGCCGCGCCAGGGTGACTTCGTCGGGTGCCTCGATCGCCGTGGCATCGAAGGTGACGTCGATCACTGTCCGCTCGGGTGCGCCGGGGACGATGGTGACCGCGCCTTCCATGCGCGGGAAACGGGCCGTCTTGCTGGCAAGCCCGAAGAAGGGAACCTTGGCCGAAACGTCGCTGGCGCTTGCATCGAGGCCGTAGCGCAGCGGCGTGCCGACGCTCGCCGCGTTGCCGATCGCGAACAGCGCGAGGACCGGCAACAGCAGCCAGCGGAGCAGGGCGGAAGGATGCCTCATCATCTCCCCTATACGTGCCTATGCGGGAAAAAGCTTCGTGCCTCTCTCGCGCCGGGCCGTGCGAGCGGTTAGGCAGGCAGGCGATGGCCAAGCTCTATTTCTACTACGCCAGCATGAACGCGGGCAAAACCTCCAGCCTGCTGCAGGCGGACTTCAACTATCGCGAGCGCGGCATGCGCACGATGCTGTGGACCGCCGCGCTCGACAGCCGCTCGGCAGGGCAGGTGGCGAGCCGCATCGGGCTCGCCGCGCCTGCCAACCTCTATGAGGCGGGAACCGACCTGTGGGCCGCGGTGAGCGCGGCGCACGCGGCCGAGCCGGTAGACTGCGTGCTGGTGGACGAGGCGCAGTTCCTGCTTCCGGCGCAGGTCTGGCAGCTCGCGCGGCTCGCCGACGAGGCGGGCATTCCGGTGCTTTGCTATGGCCTCAGGACCGATTTCCAGGGCGAGCTCTTCCCCGGTTCGGCGGTGCTGCTGGGGATTGCCGACGCGCTGGTCGAGCTCAAGGCCGTGTGCCACTGCGGCCGCAAGGCGACGATGAACCTGCGGGTCGACGAAAGCGGTGCGGCGGTGAAGCAGGGCGCGCAAACCGAGATCGGCGGCAACGACCGCTATGTCGCGCTGTGCCGCAAGCATTTTTCGCAGGCGCTCGCGGGGTGAAGCCGGTCCGCGCCACTGGTTTTCACCCGCTTGCCACCCTATCTGGACGGCAATGACAGACACTTTCATCCTCGGCCTCGTGCTGATCCCCGCGCTTGTGATCGCAATCGTGTTCCACGAGGTCGCGCACGGCTACATGGCGCGCCTGCTGGGCGATCCGACCGCATCGGAGCGCGGGCGGCTGACGCTCAACCCCATCCGCCACGTCGATCCGGTGGGCACGCTGCTGGTGCCCGGCGCGCTGGCGCTGCTGGGCGGGCCGGTGTTCGGCTGGGCCAAGCCCGTTCCGGTCAACAAGTGGCGGCTCAACAACCCGCGCTACGGGATGATGGCGGTGGCCGCCGCGGGGCCGGGAAGCAATTTCGTGCTGGCCGCCCTGGGTGCGGTGCTGCTCGGCTTGGTGATGCCCGCGAGCCTCGGCTTCGGCGGCGATGTCGAGGCGGGCGCGGCGCTGCTGGTCAATGCCGCGGGCGAGCCGCAATGGCTGGCGACCGGGCTGTTCTACTTCATCCTCGTCAACCTTTTCCTCGGCCTGTTCAACCTGCTGCCGATCCCGCCCTTCGACGGGTCGCACATCGTCGGTGGGTTGCTGCCGGCGCGGATGCGCAGCGGCTGGGAGAAGCTGCAGGGGATCGGGATGGTGCTGCTGATCGGCCTGATCGCGGCGAGCTGGGTGTTCGGCACCAGCTGGCTTGGCGAGGTGCTGATGCCGCCGGTGGGGATCGCGATGGGGTTTTTCCTTTCGATCGCGGATGCCATCCACGCGATGCTCGCCTGAGCTGGGCGGCGGCGGATGACGCACGGCGACAAGCGCCAGCCCCTGTCGGGATGGCTGATCCTCGACAAGCCGCGCGGCATGGGTTCGACGCAAGGGGTGAGCGCGGTCAAGCGGGTGCTGCGGCAGAACGGCTATGCCAAGACCAAGGTCGGCCACGGCGGCACGCTCGATCCGCTGGCGGAAGGCGTGCTGCCGATCGCGCTGGGCGAGGCGACCAAGCTTGCAGGCCGAATGCTGGATGCCAGCAAGATCTACGAGTTCACCGTGCAGTTCGGGCGGGAGACCGACACGCTCGACACCGAGGGCGCAGTCGTCGCGAGCAGCGATGCGCGACCCACGCTGGCCGAGGTGCAAGCGGTGTTGCCGCGCTTCACCGGACCGATCGAACAGGTCCCGCCCACCTATTCCGCGCTCAAGGTCGACGGCCAGCGCGCCTACGACCGCGCGCGCGCAGGGGAGGCGGTGGAACTGAAGTCGCGCAGTGTGACCATCCACCAGCTCTATTTCGGGCATTCCGGCGAAGGCACGGATGACGAAGGTTTGGAGGAGATAACTCTCGTCGCCCACGTCTCCAAAGGCACCTATATCCGCAGCCTTGCACGCGACATCGCGCAGGCGCTTGGAACCTGCGGGCACGTAACCTATCTCAGGCGCATCAAGGCCGGGCCATTCACCCGGGAACAGGCGATTTCGCTGGACAAACTGGAGGAAGCCGCTAAGGGCGCGGGCCTTGAACACCTTCTCCTGCCGCTGGAGGCGGGGCTGGACGACATCCCGGCCCTCACCCTCGACCAGACAGGCGCGCAGGCGGTCCGACAGGGCCGGGTTCTGTCTGGCATGCCCCAACCATCCGGGCTCTATCTGGCCAAGCTGGGCTCCGTCCCGGTCGCGCTGATGGAACTCACGGAGGGGACGGCCAAGGTCGTCCGGGGCTTCAACCTTCCCGATGTCGCTGAGTAAGAGAGAACGAATATGTCGGTGACCGCCGAAAAGAAGCAGGAAATCATTTCCGATAACGCCCGTGATCCCAAGGACACCGGCAGCCCCGAAGTGCAGGTCGCGATCCTCACCGAGCGCATCCGCAACCTCACCGAGCACTTCAAGGATCACCACAAGGACAACCATTCGCGCCGCGGCCTCCTGATGATGGTCAACAAGCGCCGCACGCTGCTCGCCTACCTCAAGAAGAAGGATGTCGAGCGCTACAACGCGCTGATCCAGAAGCTGGGTCTTCGCAAGTAAGAGTTTCGCGGGGAAGGCGGCTCGAGGGCCGCCTTTCTTGCATTCGGGGCTGGCAGGCATCCGGTCTGCCGCGCCTTGGGGCCGAACCAGTGCCCCGCACCGGACCGGGACGGTTTCTTCCCCGGCACATGAGGCCCCGCCCGGCAATATGGCCGCGCGGGTCAGAAGGAAAACCAATGTTCGACACGAAAACCGTATCGCTGGAGTGGGGCGGAAAGACCCTCACTCTGGAAACCGGGCGCGTTGCCCGTCAGGCCGATGGCGCGGTCCTCGCGACCTATGGCGAAACCGTGGTGCTGTGCGCCGTGACCGCCGCCAAGTCGGTGAAGGAGGGCCAAGACTTCTTCCCGCTCACCGTCCACTACCAGGAAAAGTTCTCCGCCGCCGGGCGCATCCCGGGCGGCTTCTTCAAGCGGGAGCGCGGCGCGACCGAGAAGGAAACGCTCACCAGCCGCCTGATCGACCGTCCGATCCGTCCGCTGTTTCCCGAAGGTTTCTACAACGAGATCAATGTGATCTGCCAGGTGCTGTCCTATGACGGCGAGACCGAGGCGGATATCCTAGCGATGGTCGCGGCATCCGCTGCGCTGACCATCTCGGGCGTGCCCTTCATGGGCCCGATCGGCGCGTGCCGTGTCGGCTTCATCGACGGCGAATATGTCCTCAACCCCAAGCAGGACAAGGCGCTGGAAGACGGCCGCCTCGACCTCGTCGTTGCCGCGACCCAGGACGCGGTGATGATGGTCGAATCCGAGGCCAAGGAGCTGACCGAAGAGGAAATGCTCGGCGCGGTGATGTTCGCGCACGACGAAAGCCGCAAGGTCATCAAGGCGATCATCGACCTCGCCGAACAGGCCGCCAAGGAGCCGTGGGACATCGACATGTCCGACGACACCGCCGGGATGAAGGCGAAGCTCAAGGACCTGATCGGTGCCGACATCGCCGCGGCCTACAAGCTCACCGACAAGTCGGCGCGCTCCAATGCGCTGAACGAGGCGCGGGCCAAGGCCAAGGAAGCCTTCGCCGAAGAAGGCGGGCAGACCCAGATGGTCGCGGGCAAGCTGATGAAAAAGCTCGAAGCCGAAATCGTGCGCACCGCCATCCTCAAGGAAGGCAGCCGCATCGACGGCCGCAAGCTCGATCAGGTGCGCCCGATCGAGGCGATGGTGGGTTTCCTGCCGCGCACCCACGGCTCGGCGCTGTTCACCCGCGGCGAGACGCAGGCGATCTGCACCACCACGCTCGGCACCAAGGATTCCGAGCAGATGATCGACGGTCTGGAAGGCCTCTCGTATTCCAGCTTCATGCTGCACTACAACTTCCCGCCCTATTCGGTCGGCGAAGTGGGCCGCTTCGGTGCCCCCGGGCGCCGCGAGATCGGCCACGGCAAGCTCGCCTGGCGCGCGCTGCACCCGGTGCTGCCCAAGCACGAGGACTTCCCCTACACGATCCGCATCCTGTCCGACATCACCGAGTCCAACGGCTCGTCCTCGATGGCGACGGTGTGCGGCGGCTGCCTCAGCATGATGGACGCCGGCGTGCCGATCGCGCGCCCGGTCTCGGGCATCGCGATGGGCCTGATCCTCGAGGGTGACGAGTTCGCCGTGCTCTCCGACATCCTCGGCGACGAGGATCACCTCGGTGACATGGACTTCAAGGTGGCCGGGACCAGCGAAGGCATCACCTCGCTGCAGATGGACATCAAGATCGCGGGGATCACCCGCGAGATCATGGAGAAGGCGCTCGAACAGGCCAAGGCCGGACGCGCCCACATCCTCGGCGAAATGACCAAGGCGTTGGGCACGGCCCGCACCGAAGTTTCGAAGCACGCGCCGCGCATCGAGACGATCCAGATCGACAAGTCGAAGATCCGCGACGTCATCGGGACCGGCGGCAAGGTGATCCGCGAGATCGTCGCCGAAACCGGCGCCAAGGTCGACATCGATGACGAGGGCGTGATCAAGATCAGCTCCTCCAACCTCGACGAGATCGAAGCGGCGAAAAAGTGGATCCTCGGCATCGTCGAGGAACCCGAAGTCGGCAAGATCTACACCGGCAAGGTCGTCAACATCGTCGATTTCGGCGCCTTCGTGAACTTCATGGGCGGCAAGGACGGCCTCGTCCACGTTTCCGAAATGAAGAACGAGCGGGTCGAGAAGCCGACCGATGTCGTCTCCGAAGGCATGGAAGTGAAGGTCAAGGTCCTCGAGATCGACAACCGCGGCAAGGTCCGCCTGTCGATGCGCGTGGTCGACCAGGAAACCGGCGAGGAGCTGGAGGACACCCGTCCGCCGCGCGAGCCGCGTGGTGAGCGCGAAGGCGGCCGCGGCGGCGACCGTCGAGGGCCGAGGGGCGGCCGCGGCGGTGACCGTGGTGGTCGCGGCGGCGATCGCGGTGGCCGCGAGCGTGACAGCGGCCCGGCGGCTCTGCCGGACTTCCTCAAGGACTGATCGTCCGGGAGCGACAACAAACAGCCCGCCGGAAGCGATTCCGGCGGGTTTTTTGTGCGCGGGTGCGATAGGGGGCGGCGATGCTCAAACGCGAATTGATCGATTCCACCCAGATCGAGGACGGCGTGCTCCTCGAACTCTTCTCCCACGGTCGCGACTTCATGATCGTGCTCGGGCGCAACGAATTGATGAGCACGCGGATGCGCTTTTCCGAGGAGCAGCTCGCCGAGATGACGATCGACCGGCTGGCCAAGCCGGATGCGCGCATCCTGATCGGCGGCTACGGCATGGGCTTCACCTATCGCGCCGCCGCGGCAAAGCTCGGCGAGGGTGCGCAGATCGTCGTGGCCGAGATTTCCGAGGCGATCCTCGCATGGGCGCGCGGGCCGATGGCGGAGCTGACCGGCGAAAGCCTCTCCGACCCCCGTCTGGACCTGAAAATCTGCGATGTCGCCGCGCTCATCGACGATGCCAACGACGGCACCTGCGCAAAGTTCGACGCGATCCTGCTCGATGTCGACAATGGCCCGGACGGGCTGGTGCGGGCGGAGAACAACCGCCTCTATTCGCGCACCGGCCTTGCCAAGGCGCGCGATGCGCTGAAGCCCGGAGGAATCGTCGCGGTGTGGTCGGCAGCGCCCGATCCGGCGTTTCGCAAGCGGCTGAAGGATGCAGGCCTGGCGGTCGAGGAAGTCGGCGTGCGCTCGCGGCCCAATAACAAGGGCGCGCACCACGTCATCTGGTTTGCTCAGAAGTCGTAGATCAGCGTCATCCGGCTCTGCGTGTCGGTTCGCACGGCACCGGGCGGCGGGTTGCTGTCATATTCGATCGTGTAGGAAAGCCGCGCCGAGAGACTGGAGTTGATCTTGGCGTTGAGGCCGATGACGAGGTCGAGCGTGGTGTTGTTCGAATCCACGATCACCACCGCCGATCCGCCCGTTTCCGCCACGGCGTTGGCATCCTGCGTCAGTTTGAGCCGGTCGGTGATCGCCCAGTCGAAATCGAGCCCGACGAGCCCCGCGATGCGGCTTTCGCTGCGCCCGTCGACGAAGTTCGTGACCCGGTAGGCAGGGCCCGCCTTGACCGCGAGCTGGATGTCCTCCTCATCGAGCACCTGATAGCCGATGCCACCGGAAACGGCATAGCGGCCGGAAAAGCCCTGAAAGCGGTCGCGCTCGTACTGGCCGAGGGCATAGACGTAGAAATGCTCGGAAACCTTGTAGTTCGGCTCATAGCGAACCAGGAACTGCTCGCGCGTGGTGGTGCCGTTGGCGCGCTGGTAATCGACCCGCGCGGTCAGCTTGTGCTTCCAGTCGATGCCCTGGCGCTGAACGGTCAGCCCGGCGGTGATTCCGGTGTTCGAGGAGTTGCCGGTGGCGCGGAAGGCGCCGAATTCGCCCTTGCCCGACCAGTTCTCGAACAGGCCGGCGGTGCGGATCGCCTCCTCCTTGGCGGCGGCTTCGGCGGCCTTGGCTTCGGCGAGCCGGGTTTCGTAGGCAGCGAGGATCGCGTCGATCTCGGCGCCGTCGTCGGGATTGGTGGTCCGCGCGAGGTCGATGACGGTGCGCACCTTGGTCTCGTCGCCGGTGGCGATTGCGGCATCGATCATCGCGCGCACCGGATCGGGAAGGGCGGCGAGGGCGGGAAGGGGCGTGAGCGCCGCGCCAAGCGCGAGCAAGGATGTGAGGAAGCGAGCGGGAACAGTCATGACGGGCGCTCTAGGAGGAGCGGGCAAGGCTTCGCAACCCTTCGCGTCACCCGGGCGCTTTCCTACCGGCATGACGGCGCGTACAATGATCCGATGACCCCGCCGCGCTTCATGACAGGTTTCACAGCACCGCGTCTGACCGCATGTCGGGACGGGGTTTTTTCTGTCCCTGAACAGTGTCTCATGTGTCTCCAACAACAGGAAACCGCCGTCCCGGCTGAACGGCGGTCCTGCGAATCGGAGCAGAGGCGACGCGTCAGCGGACCCGCGGGCCGCCGAAGGGCAGCGGCGGGGGCGGGCGGCGCACGCCGCGCGGCAGCTGGGCCTGGTAGGCGCGGCCGCAATGTTCGACGCAATAGGGGAAGCCGGGATTCACCTGCTCGCCGCAGAAGTGAAAATCCGGTTCGCCCGGATGGCCCATCGGCCAGCGGCAGACCTTGTCCGACAGGTCGAGCAGACTGGTCTTGTCGGCGATCTCGGGGCTCGGCTTGGCGGGCACGAGGCGGCGCGGGGGGGCGGGCGGGATCGGCGCCTGCTGGTCGCCCGGACCCTGGCGCAGGAAGCCGCCGGGGCCGACCGAGACGATCTTGGGCATGTCGGGCGCGGCATTGGGGATCGGCTGCGAAGGCGCCGCGTCGGCGGCATCGCCAGCGCTATCGCTGCGCGCGGGCTGCGGCGCGGGGCGCGCGGCGGCGCGTTCCTGCGGGGCGGCGGTGGCGGCGCGCTCGGCAGTCTCGGCGCGCGGCTCGGCGGCAGGCCGGGGCGCGGACGGTGCCGCCTTGCGCGGTGCAGCGGGCTTCTTCTTCTCGTTCGCCTTCACCGGGGAGGGGCGCGCCTTGAGCCCGAGGCGGTGCGCCTTGCCGATCACCGCGTTGCGGCTCACCCCGCCGAGTTCAGTGGCGATCTCGCTGGCGGTTGCGCCGCCTTCCCACATTTTCCTGAGCGTCGCGATGCGCTCGTCCGTCCAGCTCATATTTCCTACCTGTTCCTGTGTCCGGCGCCCTTGCGACCTTGCGGGTGCTTGTCACACGGAGCGCCGCGGCCTAGGCGCATCGCCCATGGCCGACATTTCTCCAGCGAACCCGAATGGCAACGCCGCCCCCGTGACGCAAAACACGGCCCGAGACAAGACCGGCGGGAGCACCCGGTTCTCCCCGCGCGGCGTTCCGGTCATCACCGGGATCAATCGCGTGGGCCTCTTCGCCCTCTATATGAAGGAGGTGCGGCGGTTTCTCAAGGTGCAGACGCAGACCGTCTGGGCGCCGGCCTTCACCACGCTGCTGTTTCTGGTGATCTTCACCGTCGCGCTGGGCCGCGGCGGGCGCGAGGTGCTGGGCGTGCCCTTCGCCAGCTTTGTCGCGCCGGGGCTGATCGTGATGGGGATGATGCAGAACGCCTTCGCCAATTCGTCCTTCTCGCTGCTTTCGGGCAAGATGCAGGGGACGATCATCGACCTGTTGATGCCGCCGCTCTCGCCGGGCGAACTGATGACCGGCATTCTCGCCGCCGCGATCACCCGCGCGGTGGCGGTGGGCTGCACGGTCGCTCTGGCCATGGCGCTGTGGCCGGGCGTGTCGCTCGCCATGGCGCATCCCTGGGCGGTGGTGTGGTTCGGGCTGATGGGCGCGCTGCTGCTGGCGACGCTCGGCCTTGCTACTTCGATCTGGGCGGAGAAGTTCGACCACAACGCGGCCGTGACGAACTTCATCATCGCGCCGCTCTCGCTGCTGTCGGGCACGTTCTACGTCATCGAGAACCTGCACGGCGTTTTCCAGGCGGTGAGCCGCGCCAACCCGTTCTTCTACGTGATCTCGGGCTTCCGCTATGGGTTCCTGGGGCAAAGCGACATCGGCGACGGGGCTGCGGTGCTGGCCGCGGCGGGCGGGCTGCTGGCGCTCAACGCGCTGGCGGTGGCGGGGGTCTACGCGCTGCTGCGGAGCGGCTGGAAGCTGAAGAGCTGAGCGCTCAGTGCGTGAGCGAGCGGCGCATCCGGTAGCGCCCGTCCTTGAAGCTCTCGAACAGCTGTCGCACCGTCGGGTGATCGACCGGGCCGCCTTCGGGATCGGCCAGCAGGTTGCCCTGGCTGACATAGGCGACGTAGGAGGAATCCTCGTTCTCGGCGAGCAGGTGGTAGAAGGGCTGGTCGCGGCGCGGGCGAATGTCTTCGGGGATCGACTGGTACCAATCCTCGCTGTTGGCGAAGACCGGGTCGATGTCGAAAACCACGCCCCGGAACTCGAACAGGCGGTGGCGGACCACATCGCCGATTCCGAAGCGGGCGCGGGTCTGGCGCGGGGCGATGATGGTGCGTCCGGCCTGGCTCGAGAAGAACTCTGCGCGTTCCATGCGGGGCAATATGGACCTTTGCCCGGGCAAAACAAGCGCACCGCTTGTGCAGGTGCGAGATATGCCCGCATTTTGTGGTGCATCGGGTCTTGGCAAGGGCCGAGGCCTGCGCTAACGGGCGCGCTTCCTGTCGCCAGCCGCACCGACCACGCGGCCCAGCCGAACGCGCGACGGGCCTCGCGGAGAGGTGGCAGAGTGGTCGAATGCGCCGCACTCGAAATGCGGTTTACCGGCAACGGTAACGTGGGTTCGAATCCCACCCTCTCCGCCACCGGCGCAAACCTCCCCGATTTCCGATGATCCGCAGGGCGTTGCGGTGCGTATCTGCGTGCGGGTGGCGAGGCGCGGGATGCATTCTGTCGCAATTGCCCCCTTCCGGTTCGCCGCCTCTCGTGACAAGAGGCAGGTTGCAACGAAAGACCCATTGAGGAGAGCCCCATGAACCTCGAGTTCACCCCCGAAGAACAGGCGTTCCGCGAGGAAGTGCGCGCCTTCATCGCCGAGAACTATCCCAAGCACCTCGCCGATTTCGGGATGCGCGAGGACATGGCGCGCGAGGACTTCCTCGCCTGGCACAAGATTCTCGGCAAGAAGGGCTGGTCGGTCCCGGCATGGCCCGTGGAATACGGCGGCACCGGCTGGACCCCGACCCAGCGTTACATCTGGTCGGAAGAGAACGCCCGCATCAACGCGGTCATGCCGCTGCCTTTCGGTGTCTCGATGGTTGGCCCGGTCATCTACACCTTCGGCTCGGAAGAGCAGAAGGCGAAGCACCTGCCCGGCATCCGCAGCGGCGAGGTGTGGTGGTGCCAGGGCTATTCGGAACCCGGCGCGGGCAGCGACCTTGCCAGCCTCAAGACCACCGCGGTGCGCGACGGGGATCACTACGTCATCAACGGCCAGAAGACCTGGACCACGCTCGCGCAATATGCCGATTGGGGCTTCTTCCTGTGCCGCACCGATCCCTCGGCCAAGGCGCAGGAGGGCATCAGCTTCATCCTTGTCGACATGAAGACCCCCGGGGTCGAGGTGAAGCCGATCAAGCTGCTCGACGGCGGCTACGAGGTCAACGAGACCTGGCTGACCGACGTGCGCGTGCCGGTCGAGAACCTCGTGGGTGAGGAAAACAAGGGCTGGACCTACGCCAAGTTCCTGCTCGCCCACGAACGCAGCGGCATCGCCGGGGTGGCGCGGAGCAAGCGCGGCATCGAGAAGCTGCGCGAGATCGCCGCGAACGAGACCGCCTATGGCGAACCGCTGATCAAGGACTTCGATTTCGCGAAGAAGGTCAGCCAGCTCGAGATCGACCTCGCCGCGCTCGAGATCACCGAGCTGCGCACGCTCGCGGGCGAGCAGGCAGGCAAGGGGCCGGGGCCGGAAAGCTCGATCCTCAAGATCAAGGGCACCGAGATCCAGCAGCGCCTCACCGAACTGACGCTCGAGGCGGTCGGCACCTATGGCGCGCCGTTCCACGGCGGGGTGTCGAACGACAACACCAACGAACACCCGGTCGGTCCCGACTACGCCCAGCACGCCGCGGCGACCTATTTCAACATGCGCAAGACCTCGATTTATGGCGGATCGAACGAGATCCAGCGCAACATCATCACCAAGATGATCCTCGGCCTGTAAGCGCCTCGAGAGACGGGAGAATTATTCGTGGATTTCAACTTCACCGAAGAACAGGAGATGGTGCGCGACGGCCTGTCGCGGCTGGTGCGCGAGCAGTATGACTGGGAGACCCGGCGCAAGGCGATTGCCTCGGGCGCCGGGTGGCGTCCGGAGATTTGGTCGCAGCTTGCCGAACTGGGCATCCTCGGAATGCCGTTCAGCGAGGCCGATGGCGGCTTCGGCGGGGGCGCTGTGGATTCGATGGTGATCATGGAGGAGTTCGGCAAGGGCCTGGTAGTCGAGCCGTTCATCCCCACCGTGGTCTGCGCCGGGGGCTTCCTCAAGCACGCGGGCACCGCGGCGCAGAAGGAGGAGCATATCGGCGCGATCGTTTCGGGCGAGCGGGTCTATGCCTTCGCCTATGCCGAACCGCGCGGGCGCTATGACTATGCCGATCTCGAAACGAGCGCGAAGAAGGACGGCGGGGGCTATGTGCTCAACGGCCACAAGGCGGTGGTGTTCGGCGCGCCCTGGGCGAGCCATCTCGTCGTCACCGCGCGCACTTCGGGCGAACGCCGCGACCCTTCGGGCGTCTCGGTCTTCGTGCTGGCCAAGGATACGGCTGGCGTCACCACCCGCGATTACGAGACGGTCGACGGACGCCGCGCCTCGGAGGTCTATTTCGAGAACGTCGCTCTCCCTGCCGAGGCGCTGATCGGGACGGAGGGCGAGGGCCTGCCGCTGATCGAGCTGGTCACCGACGAGGCGATCGCCGCGCTGTGCGCCGAGGCCTGCGGGGCGATGAAGGTCGCCCATGCGATGACGGTGGAATACAGCCGCCAGCGCAAGCAGTTCGGCGTGCCGATCGGCAAGTTCCAGGTGCTCCAGCACCGCATGGTCGACATGTACACCGCCTACGAACAGGCGGTTTCGCTGACCTATCTCGCCACGCTGCGCCTCGGTGCGGACGAGACCGAGCGCAAGAAGGCGGTCAGCGCGGCCAAGGTCGGCGTCGGACAGGCGGCGCGGCTGATCGGGCAGGAAGCGGTGCAGATCCACGGCGGCAACGGGGTGACCGACGAATATGCGATCGGCCACTATTTCAAGCGGCTGACGATCTTCGATTCGGAGTTCGGCAACGTCGATCACCACCTCAAGCGCCACGTCGCGCTGTCCTGACGGGGCCGAGGGGGCGCAGATGGGGGAGCAGAGCCTGTCCTTCCGGGGCGCGGGGCGGAGCGCGATCGTGGTGCTGGTCGCCAGCGCACTTGGCCTTGGCTTCGCGTGGTTTGCCGGCAGCGGTTCAGTGCCGCTGGCCGGCCTTCCGGCAGTGTTCACCTGCGCGCTGATCGCCTTCGGGGTGAACTGGCTGGCCTACATTCCCGCCGCGCTGTTCAAGAGCGACCGCTTCTACGACACCACCGGCGCACTTACCTATCTGTCGGTCATCGCGGCGGCAGCGCTGGCGGCGAATGACGGAAGGGAAAGCCTTGGCCCGGCGGCGCTTGTCGTCGCGGCGATGGTCGCCATCTGGGCGATCCGGCTCGGCAGCTTCCTGTTCACCCGCATTCACGCGGCGGGCGGAACCGATGTGCGGTTCGAGAAGATCAAGGTGAACCCGCCGCGCTTCCTCGTCGCCTGGACCCTGCAGGCCTGCTGGGTGATCTTCACCGCTTCGGCGGCCCTCGTCATCATCACCGGACCTGAGCCGCAGCCCTTGGGCGCATTTTTCTGGGCGGGTGCGGCGATGTGGCTCGCCGGTTTCATCTTCGAGGTCATCGCCGACGCGCAAAAGCGCCGCTTCAAGGCCGATCCCGCCAACCGGGGCCGCTTCATCACCACTGGCCTGTGGGCATGGTCGCAGCATCCCAACTATTTCGGCGAAATCCTGCTGTGGACCGGCATCCTCGTGATCGCGCTGCCGCAGCTGGCCGGCGGGAGCTGGCTGGTCGTCTTCTCGCCGATCTTCGTCGCGCTGCTGCTCACCAGGGTGAGCGGAATCAACCTGCTCGACGAGATCGCCAGAAAACGCTGGGGCGATGATCCGGCGTGGCAGGACTATGTCGCGCGCACCCCGGTGCTGATCCCGCGCCCGCCGCGCGGCTGATCCGCCAGGCCGCCACCGCCGAATTTGCGGGTTCGCCTTGACCTGTCCGCTCTGCTAGCAGCTGGCATGATGAACGAATGGATCGGCGAAGCGCGCGCGGCGGTGGCCGCGGCGCGCAGGTATATCGAAGCGGTGCGCGGTCGGCTGGAGGCACAGGTCGCCCCCGGCGGCGTTGTCGATGCGGCGCTTCTGGCCCGTCATCAGCACGCGACCCACGGCTTCGCATGGGGCGCGGCGACGCTTGCGGCGATGGAAGCCACCGCCGATTGGGGCGCGCGCGCCGCGGCCGCTGGACGCTTCGGCGAGGCGGAGGAACTGGCGCTGCGCATCGGCTTCGGCGAGGCGCTGGCGCAGCTTGTTCATGGATTGCCGATGAGCGCGCATGAGGTGGTGCGTCCCACCGCTTTCGGCTGCGAGGCCGAGGCGCGCGCGCTCGCCGGGGAGACGGCGGTGGCTCGCTTCCTCGCCGAGGGCAGCACCGCCGGCACCCGCGCCGCCTTCGCCGCCCTGCTCGCCCAAGGTGTGCGCCCCGACGAGGCGCTCGGCGACGACACGCTCGATATGGTGCGCGAACAGTTCCGCACCTTCGCCGCCGAGAAGATCGCGCCGCACGCCCATGCCTGGCACCTCGCCGACGCGCTGATCCCCGATGCGGTGATCGCCGAGATGGCGGCGCTCGGCGTGTTCGGGGTGTGCATCCCGGAAGAGCATGGCGGTCTCGGCATGGGCAAGCTCGCGATGGCGGTGGTCTCGGAGGAGCTGTCGCGCGGGTGGATCTGTGCAGGCAGCCTCGGCACCCGGTCCGAAATCGCCGGCGAGTTGATCGCCGCCAATGGCACCGAGGCGCAGAAGGCGCGCTTCCTGCCGCGCATCGCCGATGGTTCGTGCCTCCCGACCGCGGTCTTCACCGAGCCCGACACCGGCTCCGATCTTGCTGCGGTCCGCACCCGCGCCGAGCGGCAGGCGGACGGGGCGTGGCTGGTGACGGGGGCGAAGACCTGGATCACCCACGCCGCGCGCGCCGACCTGATGACCATGCTGGTCCGCACCGACCCCGCGCAGCCGGGCTATGCGGGCCTCTCGATGCTGCTCGCCGAAAAGTCTCGCGGCAGCGAGGCCGCGCCGTTCCCCGATGCCGGGATCGACGGCAGCGAGATCGCAGTGCTCGGCTACCGCGGGATGAAGGAATACGCGCTCGGCTTCGACGGCTTCGCGGTGCCCGCAGACGGCCTGCTCGGCGGGCGCGAAGGTCAGGGCTTCAAGCAGCTGATGCGCACCTTCGAGGGCGCGCGCATCCAGACAGCCGCGCGCGCGGTGGGGGTGGCGTGGAATGCCTTCGACCTCGCGCTCGATTACGCGCAAGGGCGCAAGCAGTTCGGCGAGCCGCTCACCGCCTTTCCAAGAGTGGCGGACAAGCTGGCGCTCATGGCCGCCGACATCGTCATGGCGCGCGAGCTGACCTATTTCGCCGCGCGGGCCAAGGACATGGGCACCCGCTGCGACATCAAGGCAGGGATGGCCAAGCTGCTCGCCGCGCGCACTGCCTGGGCGGCGGCCGACAACGCCGTCCAGATCCACGGCGGCAACGGCTATGCGCTCGAATACCCGGTCAGCCGGGTGCTGTGCGATGCGCGCATTCTCAACATCTTCGAAGGCGCCGCCGAGATCCAGGCGCAGGTGATCGCGCGCGGGCTGCTCGCCGGGCAGGCGGCAGCGCGGGCGGCCTAGAGCACGCGGCGCGGCATTGCGACGGGCAGCGCTGGGGCAAGCCCGCTTTCGGTTGCGAGCACCGTCGCGAGGTCGACGTGGCGCGGCCGGTCACCGCGCAGCGTGATGATCCGCCCCACGCGCCGCACCAGCAGGCCCGCGTCGAAGGGCTTGCGGATGAAATCCTGCGCCCCGGCATAGATCGCCTGCGTCTCGTCGGCCGCGCCGTTCATCGCGGTGAACATCACCACCGGCAGGTCGTAGAGCTCGGCCGACTGGCGCAGGCGTCGCAGCAGGCTCAGCCCGGATTCGCCCGGTAGGGCCTGATCGAGCAGCAGCAAGTCGGGCCGCTTGCGGCGAAGGCACTGCCATGCGCTTTCGGCGCTGGTCACCCAGCCGCAGGCGTGGCCGGTGTCGATCAGCACCTCGCTCGCGAGTTCGGCGACCAGTTCGTCGTCGTCGACAATCAGGATACGGGCCATCTCGGGGTCTTTCGTTAGACGGTGTATGCCGATGCGATTAACCAAGACGTGCTCAAGACGGCATTGGCGGGGCCCTGCGCATTTCCCCCTAGGTCTCGGGCGGGGCTTGCCTTGCCCCTGTCGTGGCGCGCTGCCACTGTCCGCCGCGATGATTCGCGACACCTCTTCCGCCGCCGCCGTCTCTCCTTTCCTGCCGACCGAGGGGATTCACAACCTGCGCGACTATGGCGGCTATGCGGTGCCCGGCGGGGGGCGGGTGAAAACGGGGCTGCTGTTTCGCTCGGGCCAGCACATGGAGGCGAGCGACGCCGACCTCGAATTGCTCCACCGGCTCGACATCCGCACCGTCATCGATCTGCGCGGGGTGAGCGAGCGTGCGGGCTTCCCGTGTCGCCGCCACCCGGATTTCGCGGCGCAGGTGATCGCGCATGACGGCGAAACCAGCAGTTCGCCGCCCCATGAAGGCGGCGGCGGGCGCGTGGAGATGACCCCGGCGAAGGCGCGCGAGCGGATGCTGGCCGTCTACAGGCGGATGCCGGTGAACCCGGCGATGATCGCGATGTTCACCCGCTATTTCGAGGCGCTGGCAACACGTGAAGGCGGCAGCCTTGTCCACTGCTTTGCCGGCAAGGACCGCACCGGGATCGCCGCGAGCCTGCTGCTTCACGTGCTCGGCGTGCATCGCGACGACGTGGTGGCCGAGTTCCTGCGCACCAATGATGCGCCCACCCGCGACATCCTCGAGCGCCAGTCGCTGCCGCGGATGGAGGCGCATTACGGCACCATCGCCCCCGAGGCGCTTCGCAACCTGATGGGCGTGCTGCCCGAATATATCGAGACCTACTTCGCCGAGGTGACACGCGACCACGGTTCGGTCGACGCCTATCTCGCGGCCAAGTTAGGTGTGGACGAGGCGCGCAAGGAACGCTTGCGCGCGCGGCTGGTGGCGTGACAATCGCGCCGCTGCATCCCATATCGCGAGCCTGAATTCGACAAGAGGCGATCAATTATGGCCACCCATCATACCAAGATGCTCATCATCGGCTCCGGCCCGGCGGGCTATTCGGCGGCGATCTATGCCGCGCGCGCGATGCTCGAGCCGATCGTGGTGCAGGGGCTCCAGCCCGGCGGGCAGCTCACCATCACCACCGATGTCGAGAACTATCCCGGTTTCCGCGACGTGGTGCAGGGCCCGTGGCTGATGGAGGAGATGAAGGCGCAGGCCGAGCATGTCGGCACGCGCATGATGTGGGACACGATCGTCTCGGTCGATCTCGAAAACGGCCCCCCGTTCCGCGCCATCGGCGACAGCGGTGACGAATATGTCGGCGAAACCCTGGTGATCGCCACCGGTGCGCAGGCCAAGTGGCTGGGCGTGCCGGGCGAGATGGAACTGGGCGGCAAGGGCGTTTCGGCCTGCGCGACCTGCGACGGGTTCTTCTATCGCGGCAAGAAGGTCGCGGTGATCGGTGGCGGTAACACCGCGGTCGAGGAGGCGCTCTACCTCACCAATCATTCCGACGACGTCACCCTGATCCACCGCCGCGACAGCTTGCGCGCCGAGAAGATCCTGCAAGAGCGGCTGTTCGCCAATCCCAAGATCACCGTGCTGTGGGACAAGGCGGTCGAGAGCTTCGAGGCGGGCGAGGGCGGGATGCTCCACCACCTTGCGCTGAAGGACACCCGGACCGGCGAGGCCTCGACACTCGAGGTCGACGGGGCCTTCGTCGCTATCGGCCACGCCCCGGCGACCGCGTTGTTCCAGGGCAAGCTGCCGATGGACGACAGCGGCTACCTGCTGACCGAGCCGGGAACGCCCAAGACGGTGATCCCCGGCGTCTTCGCGGCCGGAGACGTCACCGATCATGTCTACCGCCAGGCGGTGACCGCGGCGGGGATGGGCTGCATGGCGGCGCTCGACGGCGAGCGCTTCCTCGCCGGGCGCGCTCACGCGGTGCAGGAGGCCGAAGCGGCGGAGTGAACCGCCGCCGGCACTGTTACCGGAACACCGCCAGGGCGGCGTGGAGGATCAGCGCCATGAGCACCACGCTCGACAGCGCGAACAGGGTGAAGCGGACGATCACCCGGTTGATGGTCGCCTGCACGAGCGAGTGCAGGACGCGCAAGACCACATAGGCCCAGGCGAGTATCGTGTTGAACCCGTCGCCCTGACCGATGATCGCTAGCACGATCGCCACCGCGTAGAACAGCGTCGGCGCCTCGTGGAGGTGGTTGTAGTTGTCCGCCTTCCAGCTCACCGTGTCGGGGAGCCTGGCGCGCAGGCTCGATCCCTCGCCGCCGACGAGGTTCTTGGCATCGATGCCGGCCGCGTTCATCGCCGGGATGCGGGTCGCGTACATCCACACCCACATCACCATAGTCCACGCCAGCAGCGCGACCACCGGCTTCAGGATATCCATTCCGATCATGATCTTGCCCTCCTCAGGCCGGAAGTGCCGATGGGTCGGCCAGCATCGTCGCCACCAGCGCCCGCACCGCCAGCGCGATCAGCGCGATGCTGCTCAGCAGGAACAGGCCTAGGCGCACGGGCACGGAGTTGACGAGGATCTGCCAAAGCGAATGCACGATGCGCAAGGCGACATAGGTCCACGCCAGCGTGACATCGAGCGCGCCGGGGCCGACCATCGCGAGGATCAGCACGGTCGCATAGAACAGTGTCGGCTGTTCGTGGAGGTGGGTGTGATTGTGCGCGACCCAGTTGGCCTTGTCGGGCACCACGCCCTCGAGATCCACGCCGCGCACGCCCTGCTTCGCCGGAAGGGCCGACTTATCGAGCTTCGCCAGCGCTCCGAAGCGCACCGGGATGATCCACAGCAGCACCACGAGCGTCCACACCACCAGCACGGCGGCGGGTGCGAGCATCTGCGCCTGCATCGACCTGATCCCCTGTTCGATACCTCTTGCGCGCTTACCTGCGAGAGCCGGGAGCGATTGTCAAATGCAACCTATCGCGCGCGCAGCACGTGGTGCTGGAAGTAGCGGAAGCGGCCCTGTGCGGTCACGAGCGAGGCGCCGCGCACGGCGGCGATGCGCGCGGCGACTTCTGCCATGTCCGCGCGAGGTTCCACGTGAAACTTCGCCAGCCAGGCCCTCAACGCCCCCGAAAGCGGGCCGAACAGCCCCGAGAGGTCCCCGAAGTCGACCACGTGGAGTTCGCCGCCGGGCGCGAGCAGTCCCGCGGCGTGATCGAGCGCGGCTTGCCAGTCGGGGATCATCGAGAGCGAATAGGACAGCACCACCCGCTCGAAGGCGGGTTCGCCGAGCAGCGCCTGCGGATCGAAGGCGCAGGCATCGCCAAGCCCGAGACGCGCGTCCTCGCCCAGCGCGGCGCGGGCGCTCTTGAGCATCTCTGCGGAGATATCGAGGCCGAACAGCCGCACCCCCGGCCACGCCGTGCCGATCTTCGCCAGGTTGCGCCCCGTCCCGCAGGCGACCTCGAGGACCCGCATCCCCGGCCTCGCGTCCAGTCCCGCGATCAGCGTGTCGCGCCCGAACAGATAGTATTTGCGCGTCAGATCGTAGATGTGGCGCTGGCCGCGATAGACCTCGTCCATCAGCGCGGCGTGCGAGGGGCGGGGGGTCGAGGCCATCACGCCAGCTCGTAAACGTGCACGCCGCCATAGATCGACGAGCGGTCGCGGCGGGTCAGGTCGGCGGAGAGTTCGTCGAGATAGCGCCATTTCGACAGGATGTTCTCGTCGAGCCGGCCCGGCAGCAGGCTCGGCTCGGCGGCGGTGCGGAACAGCACCCGCGCACCCGGACGGCTGGCGCGGGTGATCTTCGCCCACAGGTCATCGAGCTGGGCGTTGTTCATCCAGTCCTGCGCGTCGAGCAGGACGAAGCGGTCCATGCTCGCCTCCTCGCGCGCGCCGATCCATTCGACCATGTTGGCGCGGGTGACGGTGAGCCGCTCGATGCGCGCCTTCATCGCCTCCCAGTGGCCGCGCTGGAGATAGGGGGGCAGGGGCGCGTCCTCCGAACGGTCATAGCCGCGTCCGAAGGCCTGCCAGGCGAAGTAGTTGTCCTTCACGGCGAAGTCGCAGGCGAGCTTCTCCAGCCGTCGCCGCAGCACCTCTGCCATGCGTTCATCGCCCGCGAGATGATCGAACTGCGCAGGCGGAATGCCGAGCCCGAACAGCGAGGCGGGCTGGTCGGTGAGCCAACGGATGAACTTCTTCTCGAACACCGGCGCCAGCTCGCGCTCGAACACCTCGCGCTGTTCCTCGAGCGTCGATGCGGCGAGCACCTTCGACAGATCGATCTTGTAGAGCTTGGCAAAAAGATGCGCCAAGCCGATGAAATTGCCGAGCAATCCCTTCCGGTAGACGCCGCGCGTGAAATAGGAGATGCGCCGCCGCCCGCGCATGTCGCGCCTTTCCCAATAGGCGCGGCTTTCCGCGTCGAGGTGCGGCGCGATCATCGTCCGGTAGACCTCGGCGTTCTCCTTGTGGTCGGCGTGGGCGAAGAAGCGGTGAAAGCGCTCGTAATTGGGCAGGTGACGGATCGCCGCGATCTTGAGCCGACCGAGCGCCACGTGCGCGCGGTTCAAATCGACCGCGGTGACGCTTTCCGGGTTCGCGGTCAGATAGGACAGCGCGTTGCAGCTGCCGCTGGCGATGCACATCACGCGGCTGTCGGGCTGAAGCGCAAGACCCTCCATGTCGACCACCGGGTCTTCCCAGATCTGGGCATAGACCAGCCCCTTGAAGGCCAGCGCGAAGGCCTTGTCGAGCAGCTTGTCGCCGAGCCCCGCATCCTTGCGGACCACCGCGTCCTCGATGATCCGTTTCGCCTGTGTCGCCATGTGCTTGACCCGTCCTGCCGTTACGTCAGGCGCCGGGCATATGGCGCTTGCGTGTCGCCTATGTGACGCTTTCCACAACCGCGGTGCGCGGGCTCAATCTTGCCCGGCAATCGTCGCTGCGTAGGCCGCGGGGTCGGCATTGCCGCCGGTGAGCATGATGACGCTGTCCTCGTCCACCGGCACCTTGCCCGCAAGCGCCGCGGCAAGCGCAGCCGCGCCGCCCGGCTCGACCACCAGCCGCAGGTTCGCGAAGGCGAAACGCTGGGCGGCGCGCACCTCGGCATCGGTGACGGTCACGCCCGGCCCGGCACGGTCCCGCAGCACGGCGAGGTTCACCGGCTTGGTCGCAGGCGGCTGGAGCGCATCGCAGATGGTGCGGGGCGCTTGCGGTCCGGCGTGGACGATCTCCCCGGCGGCGATGGCCCGTCCAACCATGTCCCAGCCCACCGGTTCCACGACGTGGATCGCGCTTTCCGGCGCGCCCAGTGCCAGCCCCGCCGCCAGCCCGCCCCCGCCGCAGCAGGCGACGATGCGCGCGGGCGCATGGCCCATCTGCGCGGCGATCTCCACGGCGGCGGAGCCCTGTCCCTCGATCACCCACGGGTCGCCGAAGGCATGGACCAGCGTGCCCCCGCGCCCTTCGATCAGCCGCGCGGCCACCTCGTCGCGGTCCTCGCCGGGCCGTTCATAGAGCACCACCTCGGCCCCCAGCGCCCGGGTGTTGGCGAGCTTCACCGCAGGCGCGTCGCGCGGCATGACGATCGTCGCCGGGATGCCGAGCCGCCGCGCCGCCCAGGCCACGCCCTGCGCGTGATTGCCCGAGGACACCGCCACCACCCCTGCCGCACGCTCGGCTTCCGACAGGTTCACCAGCCGCCACCACGCGCCCCTGATCTTGAAGGCGCCGACCGGCTGGAGGACCTCGGCCTTCACCCATGCCCGCACCCCGCCGATGTCGACCGGCAGCAGCGGGGTGGGCGGCAGGATCGCGGCGATCGCTTCGGCAGCGGCGCGCACGCCTTCGCTTGTGGGGATTCGTTCAGTCACGCGCGCTTGAACCTGTCTGTTGGAGACACATGAGACACTGTCCAGAAGCACAAAACGAACCCTCGCGCAAAGCCTCTCGGCGCGGGGGGAAGGGGTGCGAAGAAAGGCGAGGGAAGGCAGTGCCGGGCATCTCGGCATCGTCGCCGATCGCGCGCCTGTAGGAAATGCGGATCATTTGTCCCCTGTCGCGCATTGGACTAGAGGCGAGCGCCAAGATTCGCATCACGAAAGGTTCCCATCATGTCGGCAGCAAAATCCCGGACGGTTCTCGTGATCGGCGCGGGCGGGGTCAGCTCCGTTTGCGTCCACAAGATGGCGTTCAACCCGGACATCTTCCCCGAAATCCACCTCGCCAGCCGCACGAAGTCCAAGTGCGACGCGATTGCCGCGAGCGTCAGGGAGCGCTGCGGGCGCGACATCGCGACCTACGAGATCGACGCCGAGGAAGTGCCGGCGATGGTCAACCTGATCCGCAAGGTCGGGGCGGGCCTCGTGGTCAACCTCGCGCTGCCCTATCAGGACCTGCCGATCATGGACGCCTGCCTCGAAGCGGGCGTCGATTACCTCGACACCGCCAATTATGAGCCCAAGGACGAGGCCAAGTTCGAATACAAGTGGCAGTGGGCCTATCACGACCGGTTCAAGGAGGCAGGGCTGATGGCGCTGCTCGGCAGCGGCTTCGATCCCGGCGTCACGAGCGTGTTCACGATGTGGCTCAAGAAGCACAAGCTCAAGACCATCCGCCAGCTCGACATCCTCGATTGCAACGGCGGCGATCACGGCCAGCATTTCGCGACCAACTTCAACCCGGAAATCAACATCCGCGAAGTGACCGCGCCCGCGCGCCACTGGGAAAACGGCGAGTGGGTGGAAACCCCCGCGATGTCGAACAAGGTGCAGTTCGACTTCGAGGCGGTCGGCCCGAAGAATATGTACCTGATGTATCACGAGGAGCTGGAAAGCCTCGCGAAGTTCGTCCCCGAGCTGGAGCGCGCGCGCTTCTGGATGACCTTCGGCGACCAGTACATCACCCACCTCACCGTGCTGCAGAACGTCGGCATGACCGCGATCGAGCCGGTCAAGTATCAGGGCAAGGACATCATCCCGCTGCAGTTCCTCGCCGCCGTGCTGCCCAAGCCCGAAACGCTCGGCGAGACGACCAAGGGCAACACCAATATCGGCGTGATCGCGACCGGCGAGGCGCTCGACGGCTCGGGCGAGAAGACGTTCTACATCAAGAACATCTGCTCGCACGAAGCCGCCTATGAGGAAACCGGCAACCAGGCGGTCAGCTACACCACCGGCGTGCCCGCGATGATTGGCGCGGCGATGATGGTGCAGGGCCATTGGCAGGGCGAGGGCGTGTTCAACATCGAACAGCTCGATCCCGATCCCTTCATGGACATGCTCAACCAGCACGGGCTGCCGTGGACCGTCGAGGAGCTGGACGGGCCGGTCGGGTTCTGATGCAAACCAAAGCCGGTGATCCGGGCGCCTTCGCCCATTTCGACCTTGCCCGCGTCGACAGCCCCGCTTTCGTGGTCGATGCGGCCAAGCTGCGCGCCAATTGCCGCGTGCTCGCCGACGTGCGCGATGCCGCCGCCGCCGACGGGGGCAGCATCAAGGTCTTCGCCGCATTGAAGGCGTTCTCGATGTGGTCGACCGCGCCGATCATCGGCGAATATCTCGACGGCGTTTCGACTTCGGGCCTGTGGGAAGCCCGCCTCGCATCCGAGTTCTACGACGGCGAGATCGCGACCTATTCCGCCGCCTTCAAGCCCGAGGAGCTGGAGGAAATCTGCCGGCTTTCTGACCACGTCATCTTCAACTCGCCCGCGCAGCACGCCCGCGCCCGGCTGATCCTCGAACAGGCGGCGGCCAGCGGCGCCCCGGTCAGCGTGGGCCTGCGCATCAACCCGCAGGTCGCCACCGGCGAGGTTGCCAAGTATGATCCTTCCGCCCCCGGCTCGCGGCTCGGCTATCCGCTCGACCAACTCACCGAGGACGACATGGAGGGGATCGAGGGCATCCACTTCCACAACCTGTGCGAGCAGGATTTCGAGCCGTTGAAGGCCACCTGGGACCGGGTGTTCGACGCGATCGAGCCGTTCTTCGGACAGCTCAAGTGGATCAACATGGGCGGCGGGCACCACATCACCCGCGCCGATTACCAGCGCGAGGAACTGATCGAGTTCTTGCGTGATGCTGCCGCCGACACCGGCTGCGAGATCATCCTCGAACCGGGCGAGGCGGTGGCGCTCGACGCGGGGATCCTGGTGGGCACGCTGCTCGACACCCATTTCAACGAGCTGCCGGTCGGGATTACCGACATCTCGGCGACCTGCCACATGCCCGACGTGCTCGAGGCGCCCTATCGCCCGGCGATGCTCGGAGAGCTCACAGACCCCGACATGATCCCGATCCGCCTCGGCGGGCCGTCCTGCCTCGCGGGCGACGTGATCGGCGATTATCGCCTGCCGGTCCCCGCCGAGCCCGGCGCGCGCTTCGCCTTTCTCGATCAGGCGCATTACTCGATGGTCAAGACCAACACCTTCAATGGGGTCCAGCTGCCGAGCATCTGGCTGTGGGACAGCGAGACCGATGCGCTCGACTGTATCCGCCGCTTCGATTACGAGACCTTCAGGGATCGTCTGAGCTGACCCGGCTTCCGGCCGGGACAGCGCGCGCAGGAGGCAGTATGAAGTTGATTTCTCTCGTTGCGGCCGGCGCCTTGGCGCTGTGCGCCGCCGCCCCTGTCGCCGCGCAGGATTACGTTGCGGAACGGGTCGTCCCCTCGGTCAAGAACCCCGAGCTTGCCGCCGTGGTCGGCGCACTCGGCCATCAGGTGCTCGAGGAGGGCGAGGGCGACGAGGTGCTGGTTCTGGCGGAGAATGCCGACCAGCTGCGCTACGTGCTGATCGGAACCGCTTGCGAGATGCAGGGGGTGAGCGGTTGCCAGGGGGTGATGATGCAGGTGCAGGTCGAGCTGCCGCCGGGCACCACCTACGAAACGGTCGCGGCGGCCAACCTCAACTATGCCGCGATCAGCGTGTGGGTCGACTTCGAGCAGAAGTCGCTCGGTTTCACCCGCTACGTGGTGCTCGACAATGGCGTGACGATGGCCAATATCCGCGCCAATGTCGAAGTGCTGCTGAGCCTTGTCGCCGAGGCCTATCCCGTCGCCGCGGGTGAAACCCCGATCGCGCCCGAGACCAGCGGCGCCTAGAGCCCCTTGCGCCCGAAGCCGCCCGCCGGGCGCGGCGCGGCGGCGACCCCGCTCTCCTCGCCGTGGAGCGCGCGCGGCACGGCCGTTGCGCCCGGCGAGGCGGCGCCCATCGCACGGCCGCGCGCGGTCTGGTTGAGCGCCAGCGCGAGGCCGGTGAGCGCTGCGATCTGCCCGGCGGTTTCCTCGGCGCGCAGCCGGTCCTCCTCGGGGTTCATCGTCCCGCTTTCGAACATGTCCTTGCCTTCTGCCACGATGATCACCGCGCCGCCTGCGAACAGCGCGCGCAGTTCCTCGGCGCCGAAGGCGGCCTCGACCTTCAGCAGGTGCTCGACATAGGAGGGGTGGGCGAGCACGCGGGCCTCGACCTGGTCGTCGCAGAACAGCGCGAAGACCGCGTCGAAGGCGGGGTGCACCTGGTCGACGAAATCGAGCCGGTGGCCACCAAAACTGACGCTGTCCTTGGTCCCGCCGAGCCCCAGCCACTTGCGGTGCTTGCCTGCCCGCTGGAGCAGGGTGGTGGAGCGGATCGACCGGCCGAACGCCATGCGGATGATCACCCCGCGGAACACCGTGACCCAGCGCTGGTTCTTGCCCGAACCGCGGCGCTCCTCGAGATGGGCTTCGTAGAGCTGGAAATCGCGGCCCTCGAGCGTGCCGAACCAGCGATCCTCGAAGGCGCTGCGATCGTGCGAGGGGACGAGGCCGTAACGCTGCGCGCTCTCGAACTCCGCGCCCGGTTCGACATCGTGTTCATAGGCGATGCCGAGGCTTTCGGCGATCGCGGAATTGATCCCGACCTTGATCGCGCGCTTGGCCTCGGCGATCGGCTGGTATCCCCATGCGCCCAGCGCGACGAGCGCGCCCGCGGTGATGAAGAAGCGCAGCTCCCCGCTCCACGCCGGGCCGAACCACAGGAAGGCGAGCGCCGGCAGGAGCAGCGCCGCCCCCCAGGTCCAGCGGCTCGCGGCCTTCGCCTTCGCGGCGGCGCGCATCCCCGCCTGCGCGGTGAGCCAATCGCCGAGCGGCCCCCGCATGAGATTGTCGACATCGGCGCGCATCCTCAGCGGGATAGCGCAATCCTTTGTGTGTTCCCTTAACAAATTTGCGCTAACATGCTCCCTCGTGAGGGGAGTTGCTGCAAGATGATCGACATTCTCGGCTGGTTCTGGACCTCGGCGATCGTGGTGATCGCGGTGGCGCTCGTGCTGCTGCTGATCGGCATCTACAACACGCTGGTGCGCCTCAGGCAGAACGTCCGGCAGGGGGTCGCCGACATCGACGCGCAGCTGCGCCAGCGGCACGATCTCGTCCCCAATCTCGTCGAGGCGGTCAAGGGCTATGCCGGGCACGAGGCGAGCACGCTCGAGGCGGTGATCGCGGCGCGCAATGCCGCGATGCGCGGCGGCCCCTCCACCGCGAGCGAGCAGGGGCTGCGCGTCGCGCTCGACCAGCTGCTCGCGCTGGGCGAGGCCTACCCGGATCTCAAGGCTTCGGCCAACTTCCAGTCGCTCCAGAACGAACTCGCCGACGTCGAGGACAAGCTCGCCGCGGCCCGCCGCGCGCTCAATGCCGCGGTGGCGCGCTTCAACGCGGCGCGCGAATCCTTCCCCGCGGTGCTGTTCGCCGGAATGCTCGGCTTCGGCGAGGCGGATTTCCACCGGCTCGACGACAGCGAGCAGGGCAGCGTCGACCAGGTGCCGCGAGTCGCCTTCTGACTGCGACGAACACACGGAAAAACAGGAACATTCCTGTCACATTGCGTTGATGCAACGTGACCTGTCTTCGAAAAGAAACAATTCCGCCCGCCGCGCCCAATTTTTCGTTTGCATTTCCCCCCGCAGGCCCTATCTGCGCCGTTCCGCTGCCCCAAGGGGACTTCCAAACCGCAAGGCAGCTTGTCGTTTTATGGTTCCAACGAACTGTTTTGGGGGTCCCTTGAGTTGCACATCTATCCCGACGCCAAGGCTGTAGTCCGCGACCTTCGTCCGGACGAACCCGTCATTCTCAACCGTCCGCACGCCGCGCGGAGGGCCGCCCGCTTCTTTGTCGAGAAGTTCCCGGGCAAGGTGCTCTATGCCGTGAAGGCGAACCCGGCGCCCGATCTCATCCGGGTGCTGTGGGATGCGGGTGTCACCCACTATGATGTCGCCTCGATCACCGAGGTGCGGCTGGTGCGCGGGCTGCTGCCCGAAGCCGTGCTGTGCTTCATGCACCCGGTGAAGACCCCGGCGGCGATCACCGAGGCCTATTTCGAGCACGGCGTGCGCACCTTCAGCCTCGATTCGGTCGAGGAGCTGGAGAAGATCGTCGAGGCCTGCCGCCATCCCGAAACCGGCGAAGCGCCGCGCGACCTCAGGCTGTGCGTGCGGCTGCGCGTGTCGTCCGAATATTCGGAGCTTTCGCTGGCCTCTAAGTTCGGCTGCGATCTCGTCGAGGCGCCGCAGCTGCTCCAGCAGGCCCGCCAGCATTGCGACTGGCTGGGCGTGTGCTTCCACGTCGGCAGCCAGGCGATGACCCCGTTTGCCTTCGTCCAGGCGATGGACCGCACGCGCGCCGCGATTGCCGAGGCTTCGGTGGTGATCGACATGATCGACGTCGGCGGGGGCTTCCCGAGCGCCTATCCGGGGCTCGAGCCGCCGCCGATGGAGGATTACTTCGCGATCATCGCCCGCCACTTCGAGGCGCTGCCGATCGCCTACAACGCCGAGCTGTGGTGCGAACCCGGCCGCGCGCTGTCGGCCGAATACAGCTCGATGATCGTGCAGGTGAACAAGCGCCGGGCCGAGGAACTCTACATCAACGACGGCGCCTATGGCGCGCTGTATGATGCCGCGCATGTCGCTTGGCGCTTCCCGGTGCGCGCGCTCGAGGACGACCTGATCGAGGATGATGCCGATTTCGCCTTCTACGGGCCGACCTGCGACGATGCCGACTACATGAAGGGGCCCTTCGTGCTGCCGGCGGACATTCAGGCGGGCGACTATATCGAGGTGGGCATGCTCGGCGCCTATGGCGCGGCGATGAAGACCGGCTTCAACGGCTTCGGCGCGGCGCAGCAGGTGACCGTCGCCGACGAGCCGATGATGAGCCTGTTCGACGGTTCGCGCCAGCGGCCCGAGGCGGACAACGTCGTCAGCTTGCGCTGAAGATATGCGCCGTTCCGCTTCGCGGCGGGACGGCGCGATTTACTGGCTGTCCTCGCCGCTTTCGACTGGCCGACACCGAATCGCCGGCGGAGACATCCACAAGGCGCATATCGCCGGCCACATCTTCTACTTTGATGCTTTGCCCTTTGTTAAACGGCCCGTCGTTGGCTTTAACAAAAGGCGTGACATCTTCACCTCGGCCTTTTCCTAACTGAGGTTATCTTTTCGCTTGTCTGTCCCGCTTCCTGTCGGGAAAGGCGAAATTAACCCTGCGACCGCATCGGTGGGCCTCCCTTCCAACGGAGCCGCCACCGATGAACCGTCCGCTTGTCCTTGTCTGCATTCTCTCCCTGCTCGCCGGCTGCGGGAGCGATGAAGCCGCCCCGCCGCCTGCGGGGGCCGTGCTCGCCGCCGCCAGCGCGCCCGCGCCGACCAGCCAGACCGAGCCGCAGCCGCAGCCGCAGCCGACTTCCGGCGACAAGCCCACGGCGGCGGCGCTCAATCCCTTTGCGGATTTCGATTTCGCCGGCGGGACGGCCTATCCGCAGCGCGCGCGCGTGCGGATCGGCGACGTCGCGGTGCCGGTCGGCGCGGCGGAAGCGCATGTCCCCATCACGCTGGACGGGCCGACCCCCAACACCGTCGTCGCGCGGGTCATGACCCGCAACGGTTCGGGCGAGAACTACGGGGTGGAGGGTCGCAACTTCCGCAAGGTCGACACCGTGGTGGTGTTCCGTCCGGGCGACCCGCTCGAACAGACCGTCACCGTCCCGCTGCTCACCATGGATGCCGGACGCCAGTTCGACCTGATCTTCCCCGAGGGTGTCGCCGGCGGCATCAATGCTGACGGACGTGGCAAGATCACCGCCGTCGAGGGCGCGCCGGAGATGCCCGCGCGGAAGGACGGCTTCCGCGCGCCGCGCACCTTCGCTCCGATCGGCACACTCGCCTACCAGCTTGATCCGGCCACGGTGCAATGGAGCGATGCGGGCGGCAGCGAGGTGTGGATGACGCGCCTGCCGCACGGTCGCACCCAGCCGGCCAACGGCGAAAGCGGGCTCTATCTCGATCCCGCGCTGCACCAGTCGCCGCTGCCCTCGCTGGCGGTGGAGAACGGAGAGGTGGTGATCCGCAGCCAGCAGCTGCTCAGCCCGATCCTCTATGACGGGACCTACTGGTACCATGGCGCCGCGGTGCTGACCGGCAAGAAAATGCCCGCCACCCAGCTCGTCTACGGGCAATACGAATGGGAGGCGATGATGCCCAATCGCCGCGGCGGCTGGCCCGCGCTGTGGCTGCTCCCCACCAACGGCTGGCCTCCCGAGATCGATGTCTACGAAGGCTTCGGCTATTCATCCTCGTGGAACTTCTCGCGGCATTACTCTGCCAACATCCACGGCGGCGCGAACGGCACGCGCAGCTTCACCGCGATGCTGCAGACCGATGTGAAGCGCGCCTACGGCCTCGGCGGGTTCGACAGTTCCTACCACCGCTTCGGGGTCGATATCGCCGCCGACTTCATCACCTGGTTCGTCGACGGCAAGGAGGTCTACCAGGCGGTCAACCCGTTCCGCGGCACCAAGTGGTTCCCGCTGATGAACGTCGCGGTCAAGAAGAACGGCGACTATACCGGCGGGACGGGCGAGATGCGGGTGCGATCCTTCCGGGTGTGGAAGATGGCGGAATAGGGCGCGGAAGGGGGCGCGCCCTTGCGGCCTGGCGAGGTCCGGGGGTGCGCTCCGATCCCGATCTACGAGCGGCGCACTTGACCGTTACGAGTTACGTAACTAATTACGTATTAATGTCTGCCACCTTCCTGCATAGGAATGGCCGCGTCTTTCTGGCCCACCGCCTCAAGCGTCTGTCCGACCGGCTGGTCTCCGAGATCGGGGCGGAGATCGAGCATCTCGGCCTGAAGGTTCCGCCGACGGCCGGATCGACGCTTGCGCTTCTCGCCCGCGAGCAGCGGCTCGGGATCGTTGAAATCGCTCAGCAGATCGGGGTCAGTCACCCGTTCGTGATCCGGCTGGTTGCGCGCCTCGAGGAGCTGGGGCTGATCCGCGTCCAACCCGACGAGAGCGATCTGCGTCGCAAGTGGGTGTCGTTGACGGCCGCGGGCGCGAGCGAAGCGGCCGCACTGGCTCGCCTCAATGTCGCGCTTGAAGAATGCTACGCGGACATCGCCCGCGAGACGTCTGCCGATCTTCTCGTCACGATTGACGCCTTTGAAGTCGCGCTGGCCGCAGCACCGCTGCGTCGGCGTCTGGCAGACCATCTCAACCCGGGAGACGACTCTTGAACGCATTGATCCGCTGCACCTTCGCGTTCGTGCTGCTTTTCATGGCCCTGCCGACGGGGCTCGCGGCCGAACCTCGCCCGTTGGACGAAGCAGCGCGCACCCAGGTGATCGACGGGATCATCGAGCGTATGCGGGAGACCTACGTCTTCCCAGATATCGCCGCCGCGGCCGAGGAATCGCTGCGCGCCGCGCAACGTCGCGGCGATTATGCGGCGATCAGCGATCCGGCTGCTTTTGCCGACCGGCTCACCGCCGACCTGCGGGCTGTCACGCACGACAAGCACCTCGGCGTCGCCTACTCCGAAAAGCCGCTGCCCCCGCTGGGCGAGGCGCGGGAGCGCGATCCCGCCGCGCTCGCGCAGTGGCGCACGTCGATGGCGCAGCGCAACTTCGCAATTCCAAAGGCCGAAGTGCTCGCGGGGAACATCGGATACGTGAAGCTGAACAATTTCCTGCCCGCGCGCTTCGCGGGCGACACCTTCGCTGCAGCGATGGGCTTCCTGCGCAACACCGACGGGCTTATCATCGATCTGCGCGAAAATGGTGGGGGCGATCCGGAAATGGTCGCCTTCGTCCTGAGCTATCTCGTTCCGTCCGCAACGCACATCAATGATTTCTACTACCGTCCCGATGGTTCGACCCGGCAGGTCTGGAGCCTGCCCGTGGTGCCGGGTGGGCCATATGACACGGATAAGCCGCTGTTCGTGCTGACCGGCACGGCGACCTTTTCGGCGGCGGAGGAGTTCGCCTATGATGTCCAGCAACTGAAGCGTGGCACCGTCATCGGCGAGGTGACCGGGGGCGGTGCCAATCCCGGGATGGCGGTTGCTCTTGACGAACACTTCTCGGTGTTCATCCCGGTGGGTCGCGCGATCAATCCTGTCAGCAAGACGAACTGGGAAGGGGTCGGCGTCATTCCCGATGTCGCCGTCGACACTGAGAAGGCGCTGGACGTCGCACACCGGATGGCGCTGGAGGCCCTGCTGGCAGATACGACCGATCCCGACCGTCGCGAGGACATCGTAGAGGCGCTGGCCCGGATCAGCGCATCGCGCTAGGCGCAGCGCCGCGGTTGCGATCGCCAGTCCGCAGGCGCTAGTCGAAGCCGACGAAGCGCGCCGCCTCCTCGACGCTGCGGCGGGTGATCTTGACCGGGTTGGCCGGGAAGTCCGGATCGGGCCAGCCCATTGCCACGGCCTTCATGATCACCTGATCGTCAGGGATGCGGGCGTGTTCGCGCACCACCGGGGACTGCATGATGCCTTGCGAGTTGATGACGCAGCCCAATCCCTTGCTCCACGCGGCATTGACCAGGGCGGTCGTCACCGCACCGCAATCGAACACGGTGTCGTCGGCGTCGGAGAGTTCCTTGTCGTAGGTGACGATCACGCAGACCGGCGCGTCAAACTGGCGGAAGCCGCGCAGCACCCAGTCCTGCCGCGCTTCCTTGTCGTCGCGGGCGATGCCCATCGCCTCGAACAGCTGCACCGCGCAGGCCACCTGCCGGTCGCGGTGGACGCCTGCAAAGGGATGACCCTTGCGGAACTCGCGGCTGTCGGGCTCGCCTGCGAGGATCCGCTCGGTGTTGCCCTTGCGGATGCGGTCCAAGGGTTCGCCGGTGATGACGTGGAAGTGATAGGGCTGGGTGTTCATCGACGAGGGCGAGCGCATGGCCATCGCCAGCACTTCCTCGATCAGCCCGCGCGGCACCGGCTTGTCGAGATAACCGCGGATCGAACGCCGCCCGAGGACGACTTCGGCATAGGTCTGGTCAGGCGTGCCGCCCATCATGTTCTCTCCCGAATCTGGTATCGGGGAGGACTGCTAGCGCACCGCGCGGCGCGGACAAAGGACGCTACGGCAGGGCGGGGGCCGGCTTGCGGGCTGCCGCGATTCGCAGGGCGAGCAGGTGCTGCCCCAGCGGATGGAGCGTCTCCGGATCGAGCTGAGCGAGACGGCGCTTGCCGAGGCGCGCATCGACAATCGCCAGCGTCCGCACGAGGACGTCGTCGTCGGCCAGCGCCTCATCGATCGAGAGGTCGTGAACCAGCGCCCAGCACGCCTGATAGGCATCCTGTCGGCTGAATTCGCCATAAGCGACAAGCTCGCCAGGGCCGGGTTCCGGCGACACGAAACCGGGTTGGAAGGCGCCGATATTGCCCCAGGCGCGGGTGCAGAAGTTGGCGATGACTTCGCCGTCCCATGTCAGCCAGGCATGGCCGCAGGTGCAGGCGCCATAGGCGGCGCTGTGGATGTCGAGGCGGCCCTGCACCTCGGGCGCGAACCTGTCCTTGACCAGCTTGCGGAGCTTGCTCCAGCGCACGGCCTCACGCCGCCTGGCGCAGTTCGAGCCGTTCCCAGATCTCCACCAGCGCAGCCGTCAGCTCGTCCATCATGTCTTCGGTGTGCTGCGGCCCCGGCGTGAAGCGCAGGCGCTCGGTGCCGCGCGGCACGGTCGGGAAATTGATCGGCTGGACGTAGACGCCGTATTCGGCGAGCAGGATGTCGCTGATGCGCTTGGCCTTGACCGGGTCGCCGACCATCAGTGGCACGATGTGGGTGACCGAATCCATCACCGGCAGGCCCGCTTCGGCGAATTTCAGCTTGAGCTGCGCCGCGGCACGCTGCTGGGCGTGGCGTTCGACCGAGGACTCCTTGAGGTGCCGCACCGAGGCGAGGACGCCTGCGACCAGCACCGGCGACAATGAGGTCGTGAAGATGAAACCGGGTGCATAGGAGCGGATGCAGTCCACCACCTTCGAAGAAGCGGCGATGTAGCCGCCCATCACCCCGAAGGCCTTGCCCAGCGTGCCTTCGATGATGTCGATCCGGTGCGCGGCATTGTCGCGTTCGGAGATGCCGCCCCCGCGCGCGCCGTACATGCCGACCGCGTGGACCTCGTCGATATAGGTGAGCGCGTTGTATTTCTCGGCCAGGTCGCAGATCGCGTGGATCGGGGCGACGTCGCCGTCCATCGAATAGACGCTCTCGAAGGCGATCAGCTTGGGGGTCGCGGGGTCTTCGGCGGCGAGCAGTTCCTCGAGATGCGCGACGTTGTTGTGGCGGAAGACGCGCTTCTCGCAGCCCGAATTGCGGATGCCGGCGATCATGCTGGCATGGTTCAGCTCGTCGGAGAAGATCACGCAGCCCGGCAGGAGCCGCGCAAGGGTCGAAAGCGTCGCGTCGTTCGAGACATAGCCCGACGTGAACAGCAGCGCCGCATCCTTGCCGTGGAGATCGGCCAGTTCCTGCTCGAGCTCGACATGGAGGTGGGTGTTGCCGCCGATGTTGCGCGTGCCGCCCGAGCCCGCGCCGACATCGTGGAGCGCGGCTTCCATCGCGCCGATCACCTTTTCGTGCTGGCCCATGCACAGGTAGTCGTTCGAGCACCACACCGTGATCGGCTTGGGGCCGTTGTGCCCGTGGAAACAGCGCGCATTGGGAAAGGCGCCCTTGTTCCTCATGATGTCGATGAAGACGCGGTAGCGGCCTTCCTCATGCAGGCGGTCGATCGCCTGGTCGAAGATCTGATCGTAGTTCACACGAGTCTCTTCACTGGGGTGCGCCGCATGCCGGGCGCTGCCATTCGTCCTGCCTGCCTACCTGCCGACAACTTGCGAAGCGGCGGATGGTTTCCGGCGGATATCTAGGGCTGTGGGGCCGAATTTGCCACAGCGATCTTTGCGAATGTTTCGCAAGGCGTCAGGTGCAGGTCAGAATCCCTCGGCCGGGCCAAAGCCCCGCGCGGCGAGCGCGGCCTCGAGCCCCGCGGCGCCCGCGATCGGCCCGGTGACGACGAAGCGGTTGGTCGACCCGCGGGCGAAGTCCTGTCCCTCGGTGAGCTGCGCGATGCGCCGGGCGATGCCTTGCGCCCCGTCGACCAGCGCGACCTCGGGACCGAAGGCAGCGGCGAGTTCCTGGCCGAGCAGCGGGAAGTGCGTGCAGGCGAGCACCAGCGTGTCGATCCCGCTCCCGCCTGGCATCGCGGCAAGGCCGCCCTGCACCTCGGCGATCAGCGCGGGATCGACCGTCCCCCCGCGCAGCTTGGCCTCCGCCGCCTCGACCAGCCCCGGCGCGGCGATCCGCAGCAGGCGCTTGCCCTTCGCGAACTTCGCTTCGAGATCGTCGACATAGGCCTGGCGGATGGTCGCATCGGTGCCGACGAGGCCGATCGTGCCGGTGCGGGTCAGCGCGGCCGCCGGCTTGATCGCCGGGACCGTGCCGACCACCGGGATCTCGAGCACGTCACGCACCATGCCGAGCGCGATGGTGCTCGCCGTGTTGCAGGCGATGCAGGCGAGGCGCGGGCGGAACCGCTCGCTCATCCGCCCGAGCAGGCCGGCCACCCGCGCAGCGATCTGCGCCTCAGTCTTGGTGCCGTAGGGAAGCCCTGCAAGGTCGGCGGCGTAGATCACCGCCGCTTGCGGCAGCACCTTGCGCAAGGCATCGTAGACGGTCAGCCCGCCGACCCCGGAATCGAACAGCAGGATGGGGGAGGAGGCCTCGACGTTCAAAGAAATCTCCGTTCGGACCGCACGTGGCGCCTGCGCAGTTGGTAAAATGCCCACCCGCGTTCTTTTCTTTTCGAGACCGGCCATTAGAAGAAAGTGCAGTCCTCGGGCAAGCTCGGGGCGAACGGGGTTGTATTCCATGGATTTCGCTTTCGCCGCCCTGCTGGGCTTTCTCTCGGGCTCGATCCCCTTCGGCCTGATCCTCACCCGTGCCGCCGGACTGGGCGACGTGCGGCAGATCGGCAGCGGCAGCATCGGGGCGACCAACGTGCTGCGCACCGGCAACAAGGGGCTGGCGGCGGCGACGGTGCTGCTCGACGGGCTCAAGGCGGCGCTGCCGGTGCTGGCGGCGCGGCATTTCTGGCCCGGCAGCGAAGGCATCGCCGCCGTCGCCGCGGTGGCGGGGCACTGCTTCACCCCGTGGCTCGCCTTCAAGGGCGGCAAGGGCTTTGCCAGCGCCGCAGGGGCGCTCGCCGCGCTCGCCTGGCCGGCGATGCTGGCCTGCGCGGTGGTGTGGGCGGCGACGGTGTTCCTGACCCGCTATTCCTCGGTCGCCTCGATGGTCAGCGTGATCGCCGCCCCGCTGGTCGCCTGGGGGCTGGGCTATCCGCAGGTGATCCCCCCGCTGCTTGCCATCGCCGCGATCGTCATCGTCCAGCACCGCGCCAATATCGGGCGGCTGCTGCGCGGGGAGGAGCCCAAGGTGGGGGCAAAGACATGACAGGGCAGCGCAACTGATGGAGCACGCGGGGTCGCAGCCGGTGCTCGGCCAGGCCGAAGCCTTCGCGCGCATCCGCCTGCTGCGCTCGCCCAATATCGGGCCGGTGAGCTATCGCCAGCTGATCGCCCGGTTCGGTTCGGCCGGCGCGGCGCTCGACGCGCTGCCCGATCTTGCCAGCAGGGGGAGGGGGCCATACCGCCCCGCCGCTATCGAGGGCATCGAGCGCGAGGTTGCCGCAGTGCGCAAATCCGGCGCGCGCTACCTGTTCCACGACCAGCCCGATTATCCCGCGCTGCTCGCCGAACTCGATTCCGCCCCGCCGATCGTGACCTGCCGCGGCCGGCTCGAGCTTGCGGGCGCCCCCTGCGTCGCGCTGGTCGGCGCGCGCAATGCCAGCGCGGCGGCGGTGAAGCTGGCGCGCGATTTTGCCCGTGCGCTTGCCGAGGCGGGCTTCACGGTCGTCTCGGGCCTTGCCCGCGGCATCGACGGCGCGGCGCACGAGGGCGCCTTTCCGCGGACCATCGGGGTCATCGCGAGCGGGATCGACATCGCCTATCCCCCGCAGCACGCCGACTTGCAGGAACGCATCGCGCAAGAGGGCCTGCTGATCGCCGAACAGCCCCCCGGCACCGAGCCGCGCGGGCGCCATTTCCCCTCGAGGAACCGCATCATCGCGGGTCTCGCCAGCGGCACGCTGGTGGTCGAGGCCGCGCCGCAGTCGGGCAGCCTCATCACCGCGCGGCTGGCGGGCGAGGCGGGGCGCGAGGTGATGGCGATCCCCGGCTCCCCGCTCGATGCGCGCGCTTCGGGGTGCAACCAGCTGATCCGCGAAGGCGCGGTGCTGGTGCAGAGCCCGGAGGAGGTGATCGAACTGCTCGAAAGCTTCACCGGCACGCCGCGCTCGCGCTTCCGGGTGGCTGAAGGCGCGGCGGATTTCAACTATGCCGAACTGGCGCGCCTCGACTGGGGCGAGGCGCAGGCCGATTTGAGCACCGACATCGCCCACCTGCTCACCAACGCGCCGGTGCCGGTCGATGAACTGATCCGCCAGTCCGGCGCGAGCGCCGCCGCGGTGCACATGGCGCTGCTGGAACTCGAACTCGCGGGCGAACTGGTGCGTGAGGCGGACGGCGCGGTGCGGCGCGGCACCGGACCGGCGGAATGACCGTGGCGGCGCGCCGGCGCGAAAACGGGCCCGGTGTCGACGATTTCATGTCGTCCACTTTCCTCAACCTCGCTCTGATCTGGCGACAGGTTCTCGCCTACCTCGCGGCGGCGGCGCTTGTCGCGCTTGTCGCGCCTCTGCTGGGACAGAGGCTCTCCGGCCTGTTGCTTTTTCTCTACTTCGCGGGACAGTACTGGCTTTTCAAAGCCTTGCTCAAGGCACGCGGCCTGCTCGAAACGCCGCGGAATCACCGTCTGGCGTTCGGGGCTCTGGCGCTGCTGTTGATCCTGCCGATCCTGTTCGGCCTCGCTCTGCTTGTGCTGCCCGGGCTGTTTCTCGTGTCCCGCTGGATCGCCGCGCCATCCTTCATTGTCGCTTGCGGCCTCGGCCCCTTCGCGGCGGCTCGCGAAAGCTGGGATGCGGTCCGCGGGCACACTCTCCGTATCGCCGTGGCGGTGGCGGCGCTGTTCGTGATCGCCAGCCTTGCCGGGGCCGCTCTCAACGCGGCGGGTGCAGCCCTGGGCGTCGCGGGCCCTCCAAGTCGCAACGGCCCAGTCGGCACGGTCGGGTTGCAGTTTTTGCCGCTCCTGCTGCTGGGACTCTCGGTGGCGACCTACCAGTTGATCGGACCGAGAGACCGCACCATCGAGGACATCTTCGGCTAGACGCGCCTAGCCCTTCGGCGCGGCGATCACCCCGCAGGCAACCCGGTCGCCCGCCGATTCCATCCGCACATAGTCGTCGCCCGAGGCGTGGACCATGATCGCCGAACCATCGGCATCGGCGAGCGTGTAGGGATAGCGGTCGTTCTCGGGGCCGGAGAGGCTCACCTGCGGCACGAAGAACTCGGTCGTCGCGGTGCCGTCCATGCCGACATGGACATTGGGCAGGTCGCCGACGTGGTATCCGCCCGCCGCATCGAAGCCGTGCTCGGATCCCACCGGGTCGTAGTGGCTGCCAGCGGCCTTGAAATCGGGCGCGCAGCGGCCGGTCTCGTGGATGTGGAAGCCGTGCGGCCCGCGCGCGAGGTTCTTGAGATGCGCGATCACCAGCACGCCGTGTTCGGCCTGTTCGAAGGTGACGTTGCCCGCGTCCTTGCCGTCGGCGGTCTTCATCTGCACCTCGATGCGCTCGCCCGGGGCGGCGGTCTTGACGGGCGCCTGCGCGGCAAGCGGCGCGGCGGCGAGCCCCAGCGCGGCGGCGCTGCAGGCGAGGGCGGGCAAAAGGGCGGTATCGGTCCGGTTCATGGCTGTCTCTCCTTGGCTGATCGCGAAGGAGAACCCGCCGCGCGCCCGCGCTGTTCCGCCGCACGGGGCGGGGCGGGCGAGAGACGCGGTGCCCGGTTCAGTGGTGCGCGGGCATGCACACGACCTGTTCGAAGGCCACGTCCGAGACCGCGCGATACTTGGCGACGAAATCGGTCCAGCCCTTGTCGCGCTTTTCGCGCGGCACGTTGTCGCCGCTGGCGAAGGTCATCACCTCGTCGGCGGAGATCATGGGTTTGCCGTCCTTCCAGCGCATCACCGGGGCGATCCGCTGGTCGATCGCGAAGCCGTGGGTCTTGTACCAGGCGACATGCGCGGCGACCGCTTCCTCGAACTGCGCCATGGTCGCGCCCGGCTTGAGCTTCGACATCCTGATCCGGGTCACCTCGCCCGTGGCGCACACCGGCGCGGGTGCCTCTGCCGACTGGGCCACCGCCGCAGCGGGCACCGCCAAGGCCGCCAGCGCGGCCAGCATCATCTTGCGCATCGTCCCTTTTCCCCCCAGATGACCGGGGCCTGCGCCGCCGGCAAGGGGATTATCCCACGCCCCGCGGTCAGGTGCAAGGCGCGCTTGACTTGGCCGGAGCTTCCTCGCCACCCTCGCGCGTACACACGTAAGGGACATCTTCCACACCCGTCATGCAGCTTGTCATCGTCGAATCGCCTGCCAAGGCGAAGACCATCGAGAAATACCTCGGCAAGGACTACAAGGTCCTCGCCTCCTACGGCCATGTCCGCGATCTGCCGCCCAAGGACGGCAGCGTGAAGCCGGAGGACGATTTCGCGATGGAGTGGGAACTCTACCGCGACAAGCAGAGCCGCTTCAAGGAAATCGCCGACGCGGCCAAGGGCGCGAGCCGGCTGGTGCTCGCCACCGACCCCGACCGCGAGGGCGAGGCGATCAGTTGGCACGTGCAGGAGCTGCTGGCGAAGCGCAAGGCGCTGCCCAAGGCGGTCGAGCGAGTGACCTTCAACGCGATCACCAAGCAGGCCGTGACCGAGGCGATGGCGCGCCCGCGCGAGCTCGACCAGCCGTTGATCGACGCCTATCTGGCGCGCCGCGCGCTCGACTATCTGTTCGGCTTCACGCTCTCGCCGGTGCTGTGGCGCAAGCTGCCCGGCGCCAAGAGCGCGGGGCGCGTGCAATCGGTGGCGCTGCGCCTGATCGTCGAGCGCGAGCGCGAGATCGAGGCTTTCCGCGCCGAGGAATACTGGAGCGTGCTCGCGCGTCTCCAGCACGACGGCACCGAATTCGACGCGCGGCTGGTCAAGTTCCGCGGCGAGAAGCTGGAGAAATTGAGCCTCGGCGAAGAGGGTATCGCGATGGAGGCCAAGGCCGCGGTCGAGGCCGGGCGCTTCACGGTCGAGGGCGTCGAGACCCGCCCCGTCAAGCGCAACCCCGCGCCGCCGTTCACCACGTCCACCTTGCAGCAGGAGGCCGCGCGAAAGCTCGGCTATTCGGCGCAGCACACCATGCGGCTGGCCCAGAGCCTCTACGAGGCGGGCGCGATCACCTATATGCGCACCGACGGGGTGCAGATGGACCCGGGCGCGATCAACGCGCTGAGGGACGCGATCAAGTATCGTTACGATCCCGCCTACCTCCCCGAAAAGCCGCGCTTCTACAGCACCAAGGCCAAGAACGCTCAGGAAGCGCACGAGGCGATCCGCCCGACCGACTTCACCCGTGAACGCGCCGGTTCGGGCGACGAGGGCAAGCTTTACGACCTCATCTTCAAGCGCGCCATGGCGAGCCAGATGGCGACCGCGCAGCTCGAGCGCACCACCGTCACCTTCCGCGATGCGACGGGCCAACACGAGCTGCGCGCCACCGGCCAGGTGATCCGCTTCCCCGGCTTCCTCGCGGTCTATCAGGAAGGCCTCGACGACGCGGATGACGACGAAAGCGGTCTGCTGCCGGTGATGCGCGAGGGCGACTGCCCGGCCAAGCGCTCCGTCGAGGCGACCCAGCACTTCACCCAGCCGCCGCCGCGCTTTTCCGAGGCTTCGCTGGTCAAGCGTCTCGAGGAACTCGGCATCGGGCGGCCGTCCACCTACGCCTCGACCATCCAGACCCTGCGCGACCGCGACTATGTGCGGATGGAGAAGAACCGCTTCTTCGCCGAGGAATCGGGCCGGCTCTTGACCGCCTTCCTCGAACGCTTCTTCCCCGACTATGTCGCCTACGACTTCACCGCCGGGATGGAGGACGAGCTCGACGTCGTCTCCGACGGGCGCGAGGATTACAAGGCGCTGCTCGCCCGCTTCTGGCGCGATTTCAAGCCCAAGGCCGACGAGGTGATGGACAAGCTGCCCTCGGAAGTGACCGAGGCCTTGGACGACTATCTCTCCGACTTTCTGTTCCCGCCGCGCGAGGACGGCAGCGACCCGCGCGCCTGCCCCTTGTGCGAGGCCGAAGGGCGATCGGGCGGGCGTCTGTCCCTGCGCGGGGGCCGCTTCGGTGCCTTCGTGGCCTGCGCCAATTACCCGGAATGCAAATACACCCGCCGCTTTGCCCAGCCGGGCGGCGAGGGCGAGGGTGGCGCGGAGGACGGTGTCCTCGGCCAGCACCCCGAAACGGGCGAGGACATCCACCGCAAGACCGGCCGCTTCGGGCCTTACGTCCAGATGGGCGAGGGCAAGGACGCCAAGCGCGCGAGCATCCCCAAGGACCTCGACGATTTCGATCTCGACTGGGCGGTGAAGCTTTTGGACCTGCCGCGCATCATCGGCGCACATCCCGAGACGGGGCTGGAAATCGAAGCCAATATCGGGCGTTACGGGCCTTACCTTCGCCATGATGGCAAGTATGGCAAGCTGACAAACACCCGCGAGGTGTTCGAGGTCGGCATGAACCGCGCGGTCGATATCCTTGCCCAGGCCGCCAACCGCGGCGGCGCGGCGCGCGGCAAGGCGGAGCCCATCGCAACCCTCGGCGCGCACCCGACCAGCGGGGGCGAGATCAAGGTCATGCCGGGGCGCTACGGGCCCTACGTCACCGACGGCACCACCAACGCCACGATCCCGCGCGATGCCAAGCCCGAGGAGGTGACGCTCGAGGCTGCCATCGCGCTGATCGACGCGCGCGCGGCAAAAGGGCCGGCCAAGGGCAAGAAGAAGGCGGCAGCCAAGAAGAAGGCGCCGGCCAGGAAGAAGGCCCCCGCGAAAAAGAAGGCCCCGGCGAAATAGCCTCGCCGAGTGGCCTTCGCGCGCCTTCGCGTTGGTAAATCATAAAGCATTCGCGCTTATCACGTGGAGCCCAAGACCAGGGGCTGCACCGTGATTGAAATCGAAGTCCAGAACGAGACGCACCAGACCCAGGCCCGCCTGCGCTTCGCCGCGGTTCCGCGGATCGGCGAGGGCATTCGCCTGCGCGAGCCGGACGGGATGTGGGCAAGTTACGACGTCCTCGACGTGTGGTACCAGAAGGCCGAGTTCGGCGATGTCTGGATGCCGTATCTCCATGTCCGCATGACCCCCGGCGAGGGGTCCGCGGCGCGCGGCGACTTTTCCGCCGACTACGACGATGGCTTTGCCTCTCTGGGCGGGGAGCACGAAACGTGCAGAATCTGATCAAGCGCAACTCCGGCCCGCACCGCCGCTCCGGCATGGAGGGCAAGACCCTCGCCGAAAAGCTCGCCCAGAGCGAGAAGGCCCGCGAGGCATCCGGGTATGCTGGGCAGGCCGAGGCTCCGGTGGCCGCCCCCGAAGCGCCGCCCGTGCCGGTCGATCCGCGCGACGAGGTTCCCTCCCGCCCCGTCGGCGTGCCCGAGGGCGACACCGATTCGATCGTCGCCGCCGCCAAGGCGATGCGTGATCGCTATGCCGGGCGCGAGGCCCCAGTCGCCGCCACCCGCACCTGCCTGATCGTCGACGACAGCCGGGTGATCCGCAAGGTCTCGAGCAAGATCGCGATCAGCCTCGGCTATGTCGCGATCGAGGCCGAGAACGGCGAGGAGGCGCTGGCGCGCTGCGTCAAGGCAATGCCCGACCTCGTGCTGACCGACTGGAACATGCCCGAGATGGACGGCATCACCTTCGTCAGCAAGCTGCGCGCGATCCCCACGCCCAAGGAGCCGGTGGTGGTGTTCTGCACCTCGAACGGCGAGGCGAGGGACATCCACGAAGGGATCGCGGCGGGCGCGGACGATTACATCGTCAAGCCCTTCGACGAGGCAGCTTTGCGCGCCAAGCTGGAGAAGCTGGGGCGGGGGTGATCAACCCATCGACGCCCGTGCCTGACGCGGGACGACGTATGAGTTCGTCATTGCGAGGAGCGCAGCGACGAAGCAATCCATGGCCGGCCACCCGAGCCGGGAATTGCTGGCCCATGGATCGCCACGGCCCTACGGGCCTCGCGATGACGAAGAAGGACGGCTGGAGAAGCTGGAGCAGGGTGGGAAAACTACCTGTGAATGTCTCTTAGATCGTCTTGGTTTGCTTCGCCACTTCCGATAGCATTTTCGCGATTGGAGAAGCCCCTTGCAGAATCTCACGGATCCAGCTTTTGAGTTTGCCTCTTTATGCAGAGATTTAAGTCAGCCCGTAGACAAGTCCGGTGCTGATTGGTTGGCATCACAGTTCGTTGTCGAACCGTGGTCAGAAGAATTTTATCAAGTCTTGTTTGCGATCATTGATCGTGGTTACTACCTGTTGTTGCCCCTTAATTCCCGGACAGTTCCTCACTGGTTGATTGGGTGATGTATTCGCGCGGGGCGAGGTAGCCAAGGGCGCGATGCGGGTGGACGGTGTTGTAGTGGTGGAACCAGCTGGGCAGCTGTTTGATCACGG
>WGLN01000006.1 GCA_016125555.1 Porphyrobacter sp. | reverse complement strand
GGTCGGCACGATCGACCGCATGACCCAGCAGAACGCGGCGATGGTCGAGCAGTCGACCGCCGCGACGCGCAGCCTGTCGAGCGAGGCGCAGCGCCTCGGCGAGCTGGTCGCGCAGTTCCGGGTCGGCGAGGCCGCCGCCGGGACGGGCGCCCACGCGCTCGCCGCCCCGGCCGCACCGCCGCGCCCGGCACCGCCGCGCAAACCCGCCGCCCCGCGCCGCCCCGTCGCCGCCCCCGTCACCGGCAACCTCGCGCGCAAACCCCAGCCCCTCGCCGCAACCGACGAGGACGACTGGAGCGAGTTCTGAACGCCGACCGGGCCTGAGCGGCCAGAGCGTCTCCGGCTCCCCGCGGTGCCTAGCCGCGGGCGGCGTCCGGCTGGCGCGAAGGCGCTCGGCGCATGCGCCCCATTTCTTGGCAAAGTCTGACGCGCGGCCCGGCCCGACGCTCGTATTTCCACCCAAGGGCGCGTCGCCGCCGACTTAACGTGCGCGGGGTAACACGTCCCCATGAACCGTCAGGGTTCAGCGAAAGGAGCGTGCACGAGCGCATGACCCGCCAAACCCGAACGCGCCCCTTCGCCCGCGCGGCAGATGGCGGATTTCTGAAGTCCCCCACCACCCGAGTTGAACACCCATCCAGAGGAGGAATACCATGTCGTTCATTACCGCCGAAATCGATTCCAGCCTCGCGACCCTGTCGCGCGAACATGCCGACCTTGCCGATTTCGGCATCGTGAAGGTCGACGACGAGGGCAAGATCGAGCTCTACAACAAGTACGAGGCCGACCTCGCCGGCGTGACCCCGGCGGCAGCCGAGGGTCGCAACTTCTTCACCGAGATCGCCCCCTGCACCAACAACAAGCTGTTCTTCGGCCGCTTCCAGTCGGGCGTGGCGGCGGGCGAGCTCGACGCCGAGTTCAACTACACCTTCACCTACAAGCTGCGTCCCACCAACGTCGCCATCCACCTCAAGCGCGACAAGGCCTCGGGCTCGAACTGGGTGTTCGTGAAGAAGAAGTAAGTCTGCCGCAGGAGAGGGGCCGCCCGCGCGGACGGCTCCTCCACCCCCCTCTTGCCGAACCGGGGAGAATCATGGACGCCGCTGTTTCCAAGGTGCAGGCGCTGCGCCACGCGCTGCTCGACCCTGCCGAGGTGCAAGGCGCGATGAACGTCGTCGCGCTCACGCCCGACCTCACGCCCGAGATGCTCGCCGAGCTGACCGAAGAATACCGCGCGCGCTGCGAACGCATCTGCGCCGCGCTCGACGATCTCACCTTCGAGGGCGACGAGAGCGAGGCGGAAAAACACATCCCGCTGACCTGGCTCGCGACCCGTTACGAATGGTCGCGCTGCAACGACCAGATGCAGTACCAGACCATCCTCAAGGGCGCGGCCGACACCATGACCATGGCGCTCGGCTCGATGCTCTCCAAGATCGCCGAGAAGCTCGAGGCGCAGCAGACCTGCAAGGAGCTGTTCTGGACGCTCAAGCTGGCCGCCGATCCTTTCGGCACGGTCGATCGCATCCCCCACATGGCGAAGCGCCTGATGCGCATCACCGCCTCGGCCGGTCGCGGCGCCGACCAGGTGCTCCAGGAGTTCCACGCCATCCGCGAGGTGCTCGCCAGCCACATCGCCGACCGCGAGGTCATCGAGAAGCTCGACAAGGCGATCGCCCGCTCGATCGAATGCGTCGACCGCAGCGTCGGCATCGAGCTCAACGATGTCCACGCCGCGCTGGAGGCGGAACTCGTCGAGCGGCTCGCCACATCGGGCGTCACCGCGCTGCTCAAGATGGAGAACTCCGACGGCTCGGAACTCATCCCGCCCGATGTCTCCGACCTGTTCTTCCGCGTGATCCGGCAATGGCTGGTGCACCTTTTCGACGAATCGATCGAGCGCAGCCCCGCCGAGCGCGAGGTGAACGGCAAGAGCGCCCATGTCACGCTGACCTGGCGCATGGAGCGCAACGACCGCAGGCTGAGCTTTTTCCTCAGGGACGACGGCATGGGCAGCAGTCGCTTCGCAGCCGCCAGCGAAGAGCTCGCCCCGGGGCTGTTCGTGCGCCATTCGCAGGAACCGGGTGTCGGCAGCGAGTTGGTGATCGAATCCAACTTCATGCTCAACAGCAATGCCGAATACCTGAGTTTCTCGGTCTTCAACGGCCACGATTGCTCGACCCTGGCGATCCCGGCGCAGTTCGTCAGCTTCATCTCGCTGGTCGACGACGCCAAGCTGGAATCCGCCTCGCAGGCGCTGTTCACCGCCAACGGCGATTTCTATTCGCTGCTCGACACCGCCAAGTCCGTGTTCGGCGCGCAGGCGGATTACGCGCAAAACCTGGTGGTCTTCGCCGACCTCGGCGAGACGGGCAAGCTGGCGCTCAAGGTCAGCGAGATTCACGGCATCTGCCGCGGACGGGTCAAGCCGCTGCCCTTCGATGCCGGCGGCCAGCGCATCGCGGGCGTGCTCAACAACGGCGGAGAGCTGGTGATGGTTCTCAACATCGAAGGGATGATCGGATCATGAGCGGTGCAGCACAGCGATTGGCGGAGCTGTCCCGGCAGCTGGAGCCTTGCGAAGCGGCCGACGCGGGTTTGGCCGGCTTTGCGGGAATGGCGGAGCTCCATGCACTCGGGGAGCGCCAGGTGCATTTCGCAGCCACCCAGGCCGAGCTCGACCGGGCGCAGGCCTCCTTCGCGGCGCTGACGGCCTTCATGGCGCAGCACCCGGACCGGCGCATCTATGGCATCCACACCTATTACGGCGCCGATATCGAGGACGCCCGCGATCCTGCCGACTGGCGGCGCCAGCAGGAGGAGCTGCTCGGCTATCTGCATGTCGGCGTGGGAGATCCCCTGCCCGCGCGGGTGGTGCGCCGCGCCTTGCGCATCCAGGCGCGCAAGGCGCTGCAGGGCCATTCCGCGGTCCACCCCGAGACCATCGCGGGGCTGATCGCACTCTCCAACGCCGCCGCGCTCCCTCCGGTGCCGCGTTACGGCAGCCTCGGGGCGAGCGGCGATCTGGTGCCGATGGCCCATGCCATCGCTCCAGTGATCCGCGCCGCGGGTGCCAAGGGCCCGCGCGACGTGCTGGGTCTCGTCAACACCAACGCGATGATGAGCGCGCTGGCGGTCGAGCTGTTCGCCGAGACGCTTGCGCTGCATGCCGCGGCCTGCCGGGTGACCGCGCTTGCCAGCCTTGCGCTCGGGCTCGACGACGAGTTCTGTGCGGGCGGGACACTCGCCATCAATCCGGCGCATCACCGCAATCGCGAGGCGGGCGCAAGGATCGCCCGGGCGCGGGAGGCCTTTCTCGCGCGGAACCCGGCGCAGATTGCGACGCTCCACCAGGACGCCCCGCCGCAGCCGCGATATTCGATCCGCTGCACACCGCAGGTCTTCGGCAACGCGCTCGCCCAACTGCACTTCGCCGCCGAGCGCATCGTCGCCGAGGCGCTGTCGGTCTCGGACAATCCGATCATCGATCACGCGGCAGAGCCGATCGCCATTGCCCATGGCGGGCTGTTCTACACCGCCGGGCTCGCCACCGCCGCCGACCAGCTGCTCGACGTGGTGTGCAAGTGCGCCGAGGTGCTGAACCGGCAGACCTTCCTGCTGGTCGATCCTGCCCAGAGCGGGGGGCTTCCCCGGAACCTCGAGGCGACCCGCGGCGACCATGTCAAAGGCATCCACCAGCTGGTCAACGCGCTCGAACAATCGCTGCGCGCCGGCGGCGTCGCGGCGCGCAATATGACCACCCCGGCGGAGAGCTACAACCAGGACATCGTGCCCGGCAGCATGGCCGCGCTGCTCAACCTCGGCGAGCGCATCGAGATCGCCCGCGAGCTGACCCGTGGTGCCGCCTTCATCGCGGAACGCGGAGCGCTGCTGCGCCACGCCGGCGCGCTTCCCGAAGCACTGTCGCTTGCCGCCTGGCCCGCCTACGCGGTGGCCGCCGCGTGAGGGCGCTGTTCAAGGCGCTGCTGAAGGGCAGCGGCACGCCGGTGCTCCAGACGGTGGACGCGGCAGGGGAGACGATCCTCTCGGCGGGCAATATCTGGACCTCGGCCCATGCCCGCCGCATCGCGCTGCGCGAAGGCGGTCTGGAGCCGGGCGGGGTGCTGTGTTCCGCACAAGGCGGATTCGCGGCGGTGATCGATCTCGTCGCCTGTGCGATCGGCGGCTTCACTGTTCTGCCCCTGTCGACCGCGGGCTGCGCGGTTCTGCGGAGCAATGTCAGCGAAACTCAGGGGCAGGGCGGAGCGCAGATCGCGTTTACCGCGGCTGAAGGGGGATGCACGCTGCATCTCGCGCGGCTTCCAGCGGCTCTCGCACAGCGGCCCGGAGCGCTGCTGGCCGTGCCGGGTGCGGCTGCCGATCCGCTGGCGGCGCTGCGCGTGTTCACCGGCGCCGAGATCGAGCGCGAACTCGTTCAACTCGCGCAGCGCCTGAGCCCCGTGCAGGGAGGCGCCCGGCTGTCCTACCGCAGCGGGCAGCACGACACGGGCCTGGTCTGCGACCTGCTGCTCGCCATGACCTGCCGCCAGACGATCTACCTGCGCGATGCGGGTGCCACCGATCCGCGGACCGCGATCGCGGAGATGATCGATCTCGCCGTCGACGAGGTGGCGATGCCGCCCGCCATGCGCGAAGCCGTGGCGCGCGAGGCACGCAGGGCCGGCCCGGCGGAACGCGCCGTGCTGTCGCGCATCCGGGTGTTCAGCGAAAAGGCGCAGCGCGGCGCAACCCGAGGTTCCGCGCAGGTTAGCGCCGAACGTCTCGTTCCAGCCCCGCCGCAGCCCAAACCTGCCGCATCCGCACAGTTGCTCGTGCCGTTGTTCTGACGCCCGGGAAGAAGCGCGCACCGATCAGCCCCTGGGCACGGGGATCGGCATGTCGATGGTGCAATGCAAACCGTCGCTTGCGAAGGTGAAACTCGTGCGTGCATCGAGCTGGTAGGGTAGCGCCCGCTCGATCAGTTCGCGACCGTAACCGCCCTTTGCGTTCCGATCGCCGCGGCCCTCCATCGCGACGCCCGTCTCGCGCCAATCGACGTGCAAGCGCCGCTCGTCGTCGGTCGCGGCGACTTTCCAGCTCACGGCGAGGCGCCCGCGCCGCGAGGCCAGCGCGCCGTGCTTGGTGGCGTTGGTGGCTAGCTCGTGGAGCGCGAGCGCGAGGGTCTGGACCGATGCTGAGCGCAGTTCGATGCCTTCTGGCCCGTCGAGCGCGACCACGTCCTCCGGAGCGGCAGCCGCGGAGAGTTCCGACCGCAGCAATTCGTCGAAGGCGAGCCGCTCCCCCGCTGCAAGGTTCGAAAGCAGCCCCTGGACCCGCGACAGGGCGGCGAGCCGGTGACCGAACTGCTGCTCGAAATCCGCGAGCGATTCCGATTTGCGAAGCGTGCGGCGCCCGATCGCCCGGACCACGGTGATGAGGTTGCGGGTGCGGTGCTGCAACTCGGCCACCAATACGCTCTGGCGCGCCTGGAGTTCGCGCAGATCGTGGATGTCGGTCGAGGTGCCGAGCCATTCGACGACCTCCCCTTGCGCGTTTCTCACCGGTGTGGCCCTGATCTTGTACCACCGACACTCGCCGGTGGGTGCGCGGCAAATCCGCGCCTCGACCTCAAGCGCGCCGGTGCGTGCGGCTTCCGCCCAGCAGTGCGCGACCGCTTCGCGATCCTCGGCGTGAATCGCCGCCATCCACCCGCGCCCGAGGCTGTCCGCGATTGAGAGGCCGGTATATTGTTCCCATTGCGGGCTCGCCCAGATCCAGTGTCCGCCCGCCTGCGCGCGCCAGATCAGTTGCGGGACGCCGTCGATGAGCGTCTTCATGCGCAGCTCGCTTTCGCGCAGGGCGGACTCCGCACGGGCGCGGCGCACCGTCGCCCACAGGCGTTCAGCAGCTTCCTCGGCGATCGCGATCTCTTCCGCGCTCCATCTGCGCGGCCGCGCCTGAACGACGCACAGGATGCCCTCGAGCTTGCCGCCCTTCAGCAGCGGCACGTCGATCCACGAGATGACCTTGCGACGCGCATAGTAGCCCCGCTCGTGCGATGCGATCCGCTCTTCGTTCCGGACATCGTGGACCACCCAGGTCTGCCCCTCGCCGAGGTGTTCGAAGGTGGTCCGGAACGCCTTTTCGGGGTAGCAGCCCGAAAGATCGGCGAGGCCGGGCAGGGCAAAGTCCTGTTCGACCACGCCAAAGCCCTCTTCGAGCGAATAGTCGACATAATAGACCCAGTCCGCGCCGAGCTGTTCGCCGAGGATCGTGCAGGCGGTGCGACGCATCGCGGCTGCTTCGGTGAGCGGCCGGAGCGCATCGCTGAGCTTCAGGAGAAAGGCGCTGCGTTTCTCGCTGCGCGCCAGCATCTCGGCGTCGCGCTTGCGCTCGGTGATGTCGGTGATGACCGAGGCCATGCCGGTCACCTGACCCCGCGCGTCCTTGATCGGAGCGGTCGCGACGCTGGTCCAGATTTCGCGGCCGTCCTCACCGGTGTAGAGAAACTCCATCCCTTCGGTGGCCATCTCCCCGCGCAGCGCACGCGCGCCCGGATAGCGCTCGGGGTCGACGAGGCGCCCCTCTTCGTCCCAGGCCTGCCACCGCGATCCATGCTCGGGATCGCGCGAAGGCATTGTGCCTGCGGGCAGAAAGCGGCGATACTCCTCGTTCGCGACGACGAAGTTCCCCGCAATGTCCAGAATCGCAACCCCTGCAGGAACATGATCGATTGCCGCCCGCAGCCGTGCCTCGCTGGTGCGGAGCGCCTTGAAGGCGTTTTCTCGCAAGGTGATCTCGAAGCCGGAATGCAACAGTCCCGCCACTGCGCCATGCTCGTCGCGCACGGGGCTGAAGGAATAGTCGAAGAAGCGGCGCACCATCGTGCCGTCCGGCTGGGCGACGTCGAACCCTTGCCGCTCGACCCGGATCGCCTTGCCGGCAAAGGCCTCTTCGATCTGCGGGGTCACGATCTCGCGGATCGCCCCCCAGGCTTCGAGATACGATCCGCCGAGCGCCCCCGCGGGCGCATCCATCATCGCCTGATAGGCATCGTTCTGGAGCATCACCAGTTCGCGCCCCCAGATCAGCACCATCGGCAGGGGGCTCTCGAGCACGAGATTGAGCGTGCGCGTGAGCGGCGCCGGCCAGCCGCGCATCGGCCCAAGCGGCGTCGCACCCCAGTCGAAGGCGCTAATCCGCTCCGCCATGGCGCCTGTGGCCCTGAGCCATTCTGGTCGCAACACATTCTCCCGGTTGGCTTCACCATGACGCCGCGCGGCGAAGGAGTCACGGGGAAGCTGCGACAGATCGTCTTCGGCGAACGGCGGCTTCGGCAATTCCCGCCTGCCCCGACGGACAGACTTTCGCTCCGCCAGCCTAGTCATCCAGCCATTGGCGCATCGCGAACCACGCCAGCACGAGGAGCGCGATCACCATGCAGAACCCCACGACCCCCCAGAACGCCCAATCCGCATGGGCGAAGGGGATGCCGGCCACGTTCATGCCGAGCAGGCCGGTGACGAAGGTCAGCGGCAGGAAGATGAAGGCGATCACCGCGATCGCGAGCGAGCGGCGGTCGATCAGTTCGGCCCTCAGGTCGGTGAGCTGTTCGTGGAGCAGCGCCGCGCGTTCGCGCACCGCCTCGAGCTCCTCGGCCATGCGCGCGAAGCGGTCCGCCGCCTCGCGCAGGTGCAGACGATCCTCCTTGCTGATCCAGGCAAAGGGCAACTGCGCCATCGAGGCGAGTGCATCGCGGTCCGGGGCGACGAAGCGGCGCAGCGCGATCGCCTGCGAGCGCAGCGCGGTGATGCGGCGGCGCAGCGTGTAGATGTCGGCCTCCTCGATCTCGGCCTCGCAATCGTCGAGCCTGTCACCGAGATCGGCGACCTCCGGATCGAGTTCGGTGCTGATCGCCTGCGCGAGCGCGGACACGAAGTCGCCGCCGTCGGTCAACCGGCCGGCGCGCATCGCCGCCTCGACCTTGCCGAGCGCGGCGAGCGGTCTGCGGCTGACCGAGGTCACGCGGTTGCCTTCCACCCACACGCGTATGGAGACCAGCCGGTCGCTGTCGCGTGTCGGCTCCAGCGCGTTGCCGCGCAGGTTGATGAGCGCGCCCTCGTCGACTTCGTCGCAGCGCGGCCGGGTCTCGCTGGCGAACAGGGCATTGGCGGCGAGGTGCGGCACGTAGGACGGCAGGTCCGCTCGGCCGTCGCCCAATGCGCCTTCGGCATGGAGCCACACGAAGCCGACCCCGCGATAATCGGCGACCTCGTCGCCCTCGATCTCGCGCACCGCTCCGTCCTCGAAGATCATCGCGCGCAGGGTTGCGGAAGTTTCGCTGTTCGCCATGCGCGACGTCTCTAGCGCGTGAGGGCACCGAGGCAACCGCGTTTCCCCTTGCGGCTGCACCGTCGGGCATCGTGAAGGACCTCGCCCCTGCTGTCTGGCGGGGACAAGGCGGCGGGCGCGAAAACGATCGCTCGAGATGGCCTCGGCAAAAACGACGCCATCTTTCCTAAGTCTCTGAAAAGATGGTGGGCGCGACAGGGATTGAACCTGTGACCCCACCCGTGTGAAGGGTGTGCTCTACCGCTGAGCTACGCGCCCGTCCCGGAGGCCTTGCGGCCGGGGCAGGGGCGCGCCTTTACTGTGGTCCGCCGCGCTTGGCAAGCGCTGACGGCGCGACGTCTTCGCCCCGCCTCACTGCGCGGCGAGGATGAGGCGCGCCAGCGACGCAAAAGCACCGCGGGGCGCATCCGGCGTTTGCGCTGCCTCTTGCGCACCCGGACATTCGAGGCACAGCGCCTGCACGCCCGGCGTGCCGGTCAGTCGGGCGATGTCGCGCGAGAGCCGTGCCGCGAGCTCGTCCTGACGGCGGGCGACAATCGCGAAGGGCGTGCCGCTGGCGCGCGCCGCCGCCGCCCCGGTCTCGCTCGCGATCAGACGGCGGATCAGCGGATCGTAGCCGTCGGCCTTCTCCCCGAGGAAGACCGGGTGCCATTCGCCCTCCTTCGCGCCCGCCTTCGCGGCGGCCCAGGCGAGCGCGTCGTCGAGACCGCCGAACTGGTCGACGAGGCCGAGCTGGCGCGCCGTGCCGCCGTCCCACACCCGCCCGCCGCCGATCGCATCGACGCGCGCAACCGGGAGCCCGCGAGCCTTGGAAACACGCGCGAGGAAATCGCGATAGGTCGAGGCGACCCCGGCCTGCAGCACCGCCTCGATTTCCGGCGAGAAGCCGGCGAGAACATCGGGCTGCCCTGACAGGGGCGTGGTGCGGTAGCCATCGGCGTTGACCCCGAACTTGGCCGCGGTCTGTTCGAAGCTCGGCAGCACGGCGAACACGCCGATCGATCCGGTGATCGTCTCGGGCTGGGCGAAGATGCGCTCGCCCGCCGTGGCGACCCAATAGCCGCCGCTCGCGGCGATGTTGGCGAAGGACACCGCCACCGGGATCTTGCGGGCGCGGAACCGTTCGACGGCGCGGCGAATCTCCTCCGATGCGGTTACCGATCCGCCCGGCGAATCGATGCGTACCACCAGCGCGGCGAGATCATCGTCGAGCGCGGCGTCGAGCACATCGGCGATGCGCGCGCCCCCGGCAGTGCCCGGGCCGGCGTCACCGTCGACGATTTCGCCCGCGACGGTCACCACGCCGATCTTCTTGCCGCCGCTCGGAGCCGGGATGTCGGCGAGATAGGCACCAAGCTCGCTCGCCGCGAAGGCGCCGGGGGTCTCGTCGAAGCGGTCCTTCCCCGCGATCGCGGCGACGCGTTCGCCGAACTGGACACGGTCGCCGAGCTTGTCGACGAGGCCCGCCTTCAACGCCGCATCGGCAAGATCGCCGTTGCCGCCAGCGAGGAAGGCGGCGGTATCGCCCGTCACCTCGGCAAGGTTCGCCTGGGGGCGCGCCTTCTTGACGTTCGCCTGCCATTCCTCCCACAGCGCGGCGTAGAGCGCCCCGACGTTCTCGCGCGCCTCGGGCGACATGTCGCTGCGCGAATAGGGCTCGGTCGCCGACTTGTATTCGCCTGCGCGGAAGATGTGGGCATTGACCCCGAGCTTGTTCAGCAGGTCGGCATAATAGAGGTAGCTGCCGCCCGGCCCCGTCACCAGCGCCGCACCCTGCGGGTCGAGCCACACCTCGCTGGCGTGGGCGGCGAGCATCATGTGATCGTCGGCATAGCCGATTGCATAGGTCAGCACCGGCTTTTTCGCCGCGCGCACCCGGTCCATCGCCTCGCCGATCGCGGTGAGGTGGACCTGACCGCCGCCGGTGAAGGTGGTGAGGTCGAACACCACCGCCTTGATGCGGTCGTCGGTGGCGGCGGCATCGAGCGCGCGGACGATGTCGCGTTCGCGATACTCCTTGACGGGGGCAGTGCCGCTGAGCAGCGCCGAAATCGGGTCGAGCGCGGACTTCTCCTCGACCACCGAGCCGTCGAGGTCGATCAGCAGCGCGCCTTCGCGCACCTGCCCGGCGCTGGGCCGGGCGGAGAGGATGCCGAACAGCATCACGAAGAACAGCAGCATGAACAAGAGCACCAGGGCGTCCTTGACCCCGACGAGCACCTTCCAGACCTTGCCCACGAAACTCATGTTCTGCTGTCCCCTTGCCTTTCGCCCCGCCGATCTAGGGGCTTTGTCGCGCAACTTCCACGAGAAAGCGTCCCGAGCGCCGATGCGGGTCGACCGGTGACGATCTGGCGTGTTGCAGGTTGGCGGTCACGGGCTTAAGGGCGTCATCCCAATGAGTGCGAGCGATCCCCTTGCGTCTTCGGGCCGCTTCCCGGCGGGGCGCATGGCCTTTCCGCACCGCGATCTGACCGGGATCGGCCATCTTCAGCGGCACGAAATCCTCTACCTGCTCGGCGAGGCCGAACAATGGGTCGCCTTCAACCGCCAGAGCGCCAAGCATGCCGACCTCCTCGCGGGCCTCACCATCATCAACGCCTTCTTCGAGAACTCGACCCGCACGCTGCTGTCCTTCGAGATCGCGGGCAAGCGGCTTGGGGCGGACGTGGTCAACATGCACGCCGCGCAAAGCTCGGTGAAAAAGGGCGAGACGCTGATCGACACCGCGATCACCCTGAACGCCATGCGCGCCGATGCGATCGTCATCCGCCATGCCTCCTCGGGCGCGACGGGGCTGATCGCGGACAAGGTCGATTGCCCGGTGCTCAACGCGGGTGACGGAAGCCATGAACATCCCACCCAGGCGCTGCTCGATGCGCTGACCCTGCGCCACGCGCTGGCCGAACGGGGCGAGGGGGCGGAGGACTTCACCGGCCTCAAGGTCGTGATCTGCGGCGACATCCTGCACAGCCGGGTGGCGCGCTCGAACATTCTCACCCTCACCGCGCTGGGTGCCGAGGTGCGCGCCTGCGCACCGCCCGCGCTGATGCCCGCCGGGATCGAGGCGATGGGCGTCCGCCCCTTCCACCGTTTCGACGCGGCGCTGGAGGGCGCGGACGTGGTGATGATGCTGCGGCTGCAATCCGAGCGGATGAGCGGCCAGTTCATTCCCTCCCCGCGCGAATATCGCCACCTCTACGGTTTGACGAAGCATCGCCTCGCGCTCGCCCGGCCCGATGCACTGGTGATGCACCCCGGCCCTATGAACCGCGGGGTCGAGATCGACAGCGAGGTTGCCGATCTGGTGGGCCGCTCGCTCATCACCCGCCAGGTCGAGATGGGGGTCGCGATCCGCATGGCCTGTCTCGACGTCCTCACCCGCGAGGCGCGGGGCGTGGAAGGCTGGACGGCATGAAGCAGGCGCGGCCCCTTGCCATCACCGATGCCCGGCTGGTGACGCCCGCAGGCGTGGTCTCGGGCGCGCTCCGCTGCGGCGAGGGGATGATCGTGGCAGTCGGCGCCGATGTCTGCCCACAGGACGGGGACGAGGTGCTCGACGCGAAGGGCAGGCTGGTGGCGCCCGGTCTCGTCGATTTCGGGGTCTTCGCGGTCGACAAGCCGGCCTTCCACTTCGGAGGAATCACGCGCGCCGCGCTGATGCCCGACCAGTCGCCGCCGCTCGACCTGCCGAGCCGGGTCGGCTTCATCGCCAAGAGCGGCAAGCCCGACCTGTGGGTCCATCCGCTCGCTGCCGCGACTCGGGGCCTGGCGGGCGAGGAGCTCGCCGAACTCGCGCTGACGCAGCAGGCCGGCGCGCGCGGGATCGCCACAGGGCGGCGCTGGATCGCGGATTCGGGCGTGATGCTGCGGCTGCTGCAATATGCAGCGATGCTCGATCTCGTGGTCGTCGCCCATGCCGAGGACGCGGGGCTTGCCGGAAACGCGGTCGCCACCGCTGGCGAGATCGCCACCCGGCTCGGTCTTCCCGCCGCGCCCGCCGAGGCCGAGGCGCTCGCCATCGCCCGCGACATCGCGCTCGCCGAACGGGCGGGAGCGCGGCTCCACTTCCGGCAGGTGACGACCGCCCGGGGCTTTGCCTTGGTGCGCGCAGCCAAGGCGCGCGGGGTGAAGGTCACCTGCGGGATCACGCCGGCGCACTTCATGCTCTCGGACCTCGCCACCGCTGACTACCGCACCTTCACCCGCCTCTCGCCGCCGCTGCGAAGCGAGGCCGACCGGCAGGCGGCGCGCATGGCGATCGCCGACGGGACGGTCGACGTGATCGCCAGCGGCCACGATCCGCGAGGACCTGAGGACAAGCGCCTGCCCTTCGCCGATGCCGCGCCGGGCATGGCCGGGGCCGAGACGCTGCTGGCGATGGTTCTGGGGCTGGTGCGCGACGAGGTGATCGACATGACCCGCGCCTTCGATCTGCTCGCCGGCAACCCGGCGCGCCTGCTCGGCGTTCCGGCAGGCGAGCTGGCGGAGGGACTGGAGGCCGACATCGCCTTGATCGATCCGGACGCGCCGTGGATCATCGACCGCCGCAAGATGGAGGCGACCGCCGACAACACCCCCTTCGATCGCCAGGGGGCGCAGGGGCGGGTGCTGGGGCTGTGGAAGGGCGGGGTGCGGCTGGTCTGAACCCCGCCGAACCGCGATTCTTTCAGCACGTCTCTGCGGGAGCCGACATGCGCGGCAATCCCCGCGTCCGATCATTTCGGCGCATCGGCAACAAAGAAACTCCCGGACAGCGCAGGGGCCATCCGGGAGCAGGGTCGCTCTTCGCTCTTCGAGCGGGGAAGATCAGCGCGCGTTGGACGCCATGCGGACGCCGCGGTCGACCGCGCCGGGAGGCGGGTTCTGCGCCGCATAGGCGAAGCAGCCGCGTCCTTCCGCCTTGACCGCCGAGCACATCGACCTTGCGCTCATCGCGCCGAAGCCGGCGGCGGCGACGCGCCAGAAGGTGCGCCCGTTCACCACCGCTTCGGTGATGACGACATCGCGGTCCTTCAGCTGCGGGAACTTGCGCTTGAGCACGGTCCAGCCGCGCTCGGCCTCGACCTTGCTGTCATAGGCGCCGAGCTGGACGAGGTGGGTTGCCGCACCGGCATCGCTCGCCACCGGCGCTGCGGCCGGAGCCATGCGACGCTGCGAGGACGAGGCCATGCGCGGCGCCACGCGCTCGCTGCGCGCGGGCAGGGGCTGCACCACCGGGTTGGAAACGTAGCGGATGCTCTGGGCCTTGGCGGGGGCGGCCGGCTCGGGCGCGGTGAAGCTTTCCGAGAAGCTCGGCGCGGGGGTCGCGGCGGCGAGCGCCGGGGCGGGTTCGGACACGAACTCCGCCGCCGTCGGTGCGTCGGCCTGCGCCGCGGCTTCGGCGACCAGCACTTCGTTCGCCGGGAAGTTGGCGAGCGCGAGCTGCTGCGGCTGGCCCGCGTCGATCGACGGGGTCACCGCGAGCATCGCCGCGACCCGCTGCTGGAAGTGCTCGGGCGCGGACATCTGCGCCCACTCGGTCATGCGCGCGTCGAGCTGGTCGGCGGGCACGTCCTCGGCGGCCATCACCCGCGCCATCCGCCAGTCGCCGGCGAGCGCATAGGTGTAGGCGAGGTTCTGGCGCAGCTTGGGGCTCGCCTTCTCGCTGGCGCGCACCGCGTTGAGCAGCACGTGGACACCGCGTTCCGGCTGGCCGGCGAGAGCATAGGCAAGACCGAGATCGGCGGGATCGATCAGGCGGGCATATTCATCGAGCACGCTCGCGGCGGACTGCTGTTCGCCGATCGCGGTCTTGGCGAGCGCGAAGCTCAGCACGGTGCGCGCATCCTCGTCGCCGAGGTCGAGCGCATCGCCGAAGCTGGTCGCCGCCGACTGGAAGCGTCCGGCCTCGAGATAGGCCGCGCCCAGCAGCGCACGGTAGCCGGGGTTGCGCGGCTCCGCGAGCACGGCGGCCTCGGCATGGGCGATCGCCTTCTCGGTCTGCCCCTTCTTCAGCGCAGTCTGCGCGTTCGAAAAGGACAGGTCGGCGCGCGGCGCGGTGGAGGTGCTGCACCCGGCGAGCGCCAGCCCGGCGAGCGCGGTCGTGACGGCCAGCGCGAGGCGCGGCGTGGCGATGCCGGTCGAGTTGCTGCGGTCCATGGTCGTTTCCCCTGTGATCCTGTGGCGTGTTGCGGGCGTCAGTGGCGTTTGAGATGGGCGGCGATGACGTCGAGATCGTCGAACTCGGCGAGCAGCCGGTCGAGCGCCTCGGTGACGAGAACCTGGGCGCTCACCCCCTGCATGGTCGCCGCGAGGCGCAGCTTGAGGTGGCGCTCGGAATCGAGCCGCAGCGTGAAGGCGGCGCGGCGCTCGGCGGCGCGCGGAGCGGGCGGCGAAACGGGCTTGGCGGCGGGCACGGCGGCGCGCGGCGCAGGTGCGGCTTCGACCTCGTCAGCAGCGACCGCGTCGAAGATTTCCGACCCGTCCTCGTAATCCTCCTCGTCGAACTCTTCGGCTTCGGCTTCGGCGTCGAAGGCCTCGAGCGCCTCGTCCTCGTCCTCGGGGCCGGTCATCGCCGCATCGGCGAGCACGCGCTCCTCGAGTCGGCGCTGCTGGCGGCGGACGATCGGGTTGTGCGCTCCGACTGCCGAATCGGCGACCGAAGCATTGATCGGCACGACGTCGGCCCCGGAGGCGGCCTCGCCGTCACCCATGTCGTTCCAGCCGAGATCCTCGAGCTGCTCGTCGGCAATCGCGGCCAGTTCGGCCCCGTCGGCGACCAGCGGCGCGACCTGTGGGCGCATGGCCGGCTTGGCGCCGCCCTTGCGCGCCAGCAAGGTGGGGCCGAGCGAGGCAAAACCGGGTTCGGACATCGCCCTTGTTCCCTCGTCGCGCTTACTGGGCCACCCGGCGACCGAAGCCGCCGGCCGGGCGCGGCACGCCGCCCATCGGCTGGCCGACGCCGTTCGGGGCGGGGGCGAACACGGTGCGGCGGAAATTCTTCTCGAGCCGGTCGGCGATGTAGCGCCACAGGGCGGCGATCTCGGCGGCCGAGCGGCCCTCGGGGTCGACTTCCATCACCGTGCGCCCGTCGATCATCGAGGCGGCGAAATCGGTGCGGTGGTGAAGCGTGATCGGGGCGACGGTGCCGTGCTGCGAGAGCGCGACCGCGGCTTCCGAGGTGATCTTCGCCTTCGGGGTGGCGGCGTTGACGACAAACACCAGGGGTTTGCCGGCGCGTTCGCACAGGTCGACCGTGGCGCCCACGGCGCGCAGGTCATGCGGGCTCGGACGGGTCGGCACGACGATGAGCTCGGCGACCGAGATCACCGACTGGATCGCCATGGTGATCGCCGGCGGAGTGTCGATCACCGCCAGCTTGAAGCCCTGCTGGCGCAGGACCTGAAGGTCGTTGGCGAGGCGCGACACGGTGGTCTGGGCGAAGGCGGGATATTCCGCCTCGCGCTCGTTCCACCAGTCGGCCAGCGAGCCTTGCGGGTCGATGTCGATGAGCACGACCGGACCGGCGCCGGCGCGCTGGGCCTGGACGGCCAGATGACCGGACAGGGTGGTCTTGCCCGATCCGCCTTTCTGCGATGCCAAAGCGAGTACACGCAACGCCTGGTCCCCCTGCATTAACTTCCGCTGCGGGCCGCCCCATTGCGACCCCGGTTAGCGGCTGGATGGGGAGGGGATCGCAGGATACCCCTAATTTTGGGTTAAAAGATCGGCGCTTTGCCGCAATCGTCCGCCGCGCCCCCGGATAGCGCGGCGTTCGGGACACGCCTCCGGCACGGATGCAACGGTTTGCTAACCCTGTTGTGCTTAAGGAAGTGCGACCGCAACCGCACGAGAACCCACGCGAGGCGTCATATGGCTTGGAAATTCGCAACGACACGGACCGTGCTGGTCGCGGGCTTGCTGGCGACTGCCGCGGCACCGGTGCTCGCCGATGTGAAGGCGGGCGTGGATGCATGGAGCGAGGGCGATTATGCCCGCGCCGTGGCCGAATGGCAGGAGCCGGCGGCCGCGGGCGATGCGGACGCGCTGTTCAATCTCGCGCAGGCCTATCGCCTTGGCCGCGGGGTCCCCGCCGACGCGGCGCGCGCGCGCCAGCTCTATGAAGAGGCGGCGCGGCGCGGCCATGTGAGGGCCGCCGACAATTACGGGCTGATGCTGTTCCAGGCCGGCGAGCAGGAAAAGGCCATGCCGCTGATCCGCGCCGCCGCCGAACGCGGCGATCCGCGCGCGGAATACGTGCTGGGCCTGTCGCACTTCAACGCCGACTATGCCCCGCGCGACTGGGTGCGCGCGTACGCGCTGATGACGCTGGCGCAGGCCCAGGGGCTGCCGCAGGCGCAGGAGGCGCTGGTGCAGATGGATCAGTATATCCCGATGGTGCAGCGTCAACAGGCGCAATCGCTCGCCCGCCAGATCGAGGCCGACGCCGCGCAACAGCGCAGCACGGAGCTTGCAGCCGCCGAGCTCGGCACAAGCCCCGCGAACGCCGCGCAGCCCCGTAACGCCGTCGTGACGACGCCCGCAGCCTCTCCCGCACCTGCACCCGTCCCGCCGCCCGCACCAGCACCCGCTCCGGCTCCCGCACCGGCCCCCGTGCCCGCCGCGGTGTCGGTCGCAGCCTCCGCTCCCGCGCGCGCAGCGCCTGCGCCCGCCCGCGCCGCTGCTCCCGCTGCCACGGCGAAGCCCGCGGGCCGGTGGCGGGTCCAGCTCGGCGCCTTCGGGGTCGCGGGCAATGCCGACCGCCTGTGGAAGCGCCTTTCGGGCAATCCCGCGCTCGCGGGAACGCGCAAGGTGCTGATCTCCGGCGGCAGGATCACCCGTCTGCTCGCCACCGGCTTCCCCAGCAAGACCGCCGCCCAGCAGGCATGCAAGCGGCTCGAGGCGCAGGGGCAGGCCTGCCTCCCCATGGGAGAGGGCTGAGCCCACTTCCCAAGCGCGCGCGCTGTGCTAGTTTCGCCGCTCCATCGCGGGCGGGGGATCGGCCATGAGCGACGCGGCAGCAGGCATGCCGCAGGTGCAGGACACCTGCGAAGAGAGCGGGGCGGGAGCCTCTCCGGTCGCCGAGGGCGAGCGGATCGCGACGCTCGATTTCATCCGCGGCCTGGCAGTGATGGGCATCCTCGCCGCCAACATCGCCGCCTTCGGTCAGCCCTTCCACGCGGCGATCTATCCCGGCGCCTTCAAGGGTGATCCCGGAGATCCCGGCGGATGGCTGTGGATCGCGCAGTTCGTCCTCGTCGACGGTAAGATGCGCGGACTGTTCACGCTGCTGTTCGGAGCGGGGATGGTGCTGTTCGTGGAGAAAGCCCGCGCGCGCGGCGCGACCCGCGCGCTGCAAGCCTGGCGACTGGTGATCCTGATGGCGTTCGGCCTTGCCCACTTCTTCTTCGTGTGGCGCGGCGACATCCTGTTCTTCTACGCGCTGTTCGGCCTTGTTGCGCTCGCCTGCATGGGCTGGAGCGTAAGGGCGCAGGTCGCGGCGGGGTTCATAGGCTACCTCGCGGGCGCCCTGCTCTACGGGTTGTTGCTGAGCAGCATGTGGGCGGTGTCCGATTCATCGCTCGGCGAATCGAATCCCGATTTCGCCGCCCGCCGCGCCGGAATGGCCGAGATGGTGGAGCAGGTCCTCGCGCGCGATGCGGCGGAGAATGCTGCGCTCGCATCGGGGGATTACGGCGCTCTCGTGAGCGAGCGGCTGACCGAAAGATGGACCGAACCGCTCCAGGGCGCGCTGTCGCTCGGCTTCGAGACCCTGCCGATGATGCTGTTCGGCATGGCGCTGTTACGCATCGGCTTCTTCAGCGGCGGCGTCGCGCGCGCCACGCTGCTGCGGTGGGGCTGGATCGGGCTGGTGACGGGCGGGCTCGCGCATCTCGCGATCGGTCTGGTGATCCGCGAGGGCGGTTTCAGCTATTACGGCACGCTCACCGCCTTCATCGGCTGGAGCCCGCTGCCGCGGCTGGCGATGGTTCTGGGGATGGCGGCGCTGCTGGTGGTCTACGCGCCGCTGGCGACGGGTTGGCTGGGCGATCGGGTGCGTGCGGCCGGGCGGGCGGCCTTCACCAATTATCTCGGCACCTCGATCGTGATGATGCTGGTCTTTCAGGGCTGGGCCTTGGGGCTGTTCGGACAGCTGAACCGCCCGCAGCTCTACCTTGTCATGGTGCTGGCATGGGCGGCGATGCTGGCGTGGTCCAAGCCCTGGCTCGACCGCTACCGCTACGGACCGCTCGAATGGTTGTGGCGGTGCCTGACCTATCGGCAGCTATTCCCGCTGAGGAAGTAACCGACACCGGCGCGTGGCGGTTAACCGGCCTGCCGCAGGACAGGCCGCAAGGCCGACCGGCCGCCCGCAGCGACGCGCCAGCAGGGCGCATGAGCGAGGATTTCGCACGCCGGACGGCGTGCGGACAGAAAATCCTCCTTGTTATTGAGAATTGTTCGCATACGTTCGCTTCTGCAAACGCTTCGCAGGAGTGATTCGAGCGGCCATGTACATCTGTATCTGCAACGCGATCCGCGAAACCGATCTGCGCAAGGCCGCGCTGACCTGCGACGGCGATGCCGAGGCGACCTATGCCTGCCTCGGCAAGCGCCCCAACTGCGGACAATGCCTTGAGGAGGCGCAGGAAATCATCGACGCTGAACGCGCCGCGGCCTCGTGCGAGGCACTCGCAGTATAAGCGGGGCGAAGCGCGATTGCGAACCGCTCGCAAGCCGCTGATTCGTCTGCACAATTCCTCGTCATCCTCTTGCGGACCGCGGGGCGCGCGTTCTATCTAGGCGGCTATGGCGCATCGGCGCCGGGGTGCATTGCAAGAAGGAGATCCGCCATGAAGGGCGATCCCAAGGTCATCGAATTCCTGAACGCGGCGCTCACCAACGAGCTGACCGCGATCAACCAGTACTGGCTGCATTACCGCGTGCTCGACAACTGGGGCATGAAGAAGCTGGCCGCCTACGAGCGCCACGAATCGATCGAGGAAATGGAGCACGCCGACAAGCTGGCCGAGCGCATCCTGTTCCTCGAGGCGCTGCCCAATTTCCAGGCGATCCACAAGCTCAAGGTCGGCGAGAACGTCGAGGAGGTGCTGAAGGCCGACCTCGCGCTCGAGCACGAGGCGATCCCGCTGCTGCGCGACGCGATCGAATATTGCGAGAAGGTGCGCGACTATGTGAGCCGCGAGCTGTTCGCCTATATCCTCAAGAACGAGGAGGAGCACGTCGACTTCCTCGAAACCCAGTTCGAGCTGATCGAGCGCATGGGGCTGCAGAACTACTGCCAGCTGCAGAGCGCGCCCGCGGGCGACAGCTGAGCGAAATCCGGCACCGCCGCGCGTGCGGCCTGTCGAACCGAAAAAAGGGGGCGGGGCCAGGCGAGGCGCCGCCCCCTTTTTTTTGCGGATAGCGGAAGGCTCAGTCCTCCTCCGCCCGTGCGCCGCGTGCCGCCAGCCGCGTCTCGCGCAGGAAGAAGGCAAGGCCCGTCACCAGCAGCGCCATCGTCAGCACCCACAGGAGCGCGATCAGGGTGCCGATCTGCGCGGTGATGTAGGCCGCGACGAACAGCAGCCCGATGACGAGGCTGATGATCACCGCCGCGGCGCTGGAAAACATGATCGCCCCCTGCATCAGCTTGCGCCGCCGCATCAGCCAGCCGAGCTCGCGGGTCTGGCGCGGGGTGCGGTGCTCCTCCATCTTGTCCTCGATGGTCTCGATCCGCTTGGCGATCCAGATCATGCGGCTCATGATGACGTTCATGATCGCCCCGATGCCCGAGAGCAGGAAGGCCGGTGCGAGACTCAGCTGCACCACCTGCTGCACCCGCGGGGTCGAGGCGGTGCGCTCGATGATCTCGAGCCCGAAGGGCGCCTGCGCGGCGGCGGCGGCGAGAAAATCGGGGAGCATCATCCCTCCAGTGCGAAAGCGACCTGTCCGGCGAGCGCGGGGGCGCGCGCGTCCGCGACGGGCTCCCACTTGAGGCGGGTGAAGCTGATCCTGAATGCGCGACCCGCCTCGCTCAGCGCGTGAACGAGGTCATGCTCGGTGTCGCCAACCGGGACGAACACCTTGGCGAGCGTGCCCGCGGGCACCTTTCCGGGCGCGATTCCCGAAGGCACGGCGATGACCGCGACAACTTCGGGCTTTCTCCCCGCGAGCGCCATGTCCATGGGGTAGTGGAGATAGTTGACGAGGTAGAACGCGATATCGCTGGCAATCGGCTGATTCCAGGTGATCCGCTGCGGCTCGCCTGTGGGGGCTGCGAGCGCGAAGATATCCGACGGAAGCGTGTAGAGTCTGGCGAAGTCGGCGAGGATGGACTTGGTCTCGGCAGCACTCCAGCCGGTCACGAGGATGCGGCCGCGGTCGAGATCCGGCTCGGGTGCGCTGCTCACGCGACGGCGCTGGAACCGTCCCGCGAGGAACATGGTTGCGGCCAGCAAGATCCCGAGGATGATCGGCAAGGTCGTGCGGTCCTCGATCAACGCCTTCAGTCCTTTGCGTAGGGGTTCTTCGGGGCCTTGAGCGTCACCCGCACCGGCACCGCGTCAAAGCCGAGCTTGGCGCGGATTCCGTTGACGAGATAGCGTTCGTAGCTCTTGGGCAGGAGGTCCAATCGCGAGCCGAAGATCACGAAGCGCGGCGGGCGCGTCCCGGCCTGGGTGATGTAGCGCAGCTTGATCCGCTTGCCGCCGGGGGCAGGCGGCGGGTTGGCCTCCAGCGCGTCGTCGAACCAGCGATTGAGCGCCGAGGTTGGGACGCGCTTCGACCACGCCTCGCGCAGTTCGAAGGCGGCACCAAGCATCTGGTCCAATCCCTTGCCGGTCTTCGCGCTTACGGCGAACAGCGGCAGGCCGCGCACCTGCGCCAGCCCTTCGTCCAATGCGCCGCGGATGCCGTTGAACAGCTTGCTCGCGTCTTCCGCCACGTCCCACTTGTTGATCGCGATCATCAGCGCGCGGCCCTCTTCGAGCACCAGCGAAGCGATCTTGAGGTCCTGGTGTTCGAGGCCCTGCGTCGCGTCGAGCAGCAGCACCACGACCTCGGCAAAGTCCACGGCGCGCCGCGCATCGGCGACCGAGAGCTTTTCGAGCTTCTCGGTGACATTGCGCTTCTTGCGCATGCCTGCGGTGTCGATCAGGCGGATTTCGCGGGTCTCGCCCAAGCGGGGGTCGGTCCATTCCCAGTCGATCGCGATCGAATCGCGGGTGATGCCGGCCTCAGGGCCGGTCAGCAGCCGGTCCTCGCCGAGCAGGCGGTTGATGAGGGTGGACTTGCCGGCGTTGGGCCGCCCGACGATGGCGAGCTTGAGCGGACCTTGGGGGCGGTCCTCCTCGTCCATGGCCTCGGCCTCGGCGCGCGCGGCGTCCTCGGCCTCTTCCCATGCCTCGGCCTTGGCGCCGATGATCGGCCACAGCCCGCCGAACAGGTCGGCGATGCCCTCGCCGTGCTCGGCCGACATGGCGAGCGGTTCGCCGAGGCCGAGCGCATAAGCTTCGAGCGCCCCGCTCTCCCCGGCGTTGCCTTCCGCCTTGTTGGCGACGACCACCACCGGCACGTCCTGTTCGCGCAGGTAGCGGGCGATTTCCTCGTCGAGCGGCGTCAGCCCGGCGCGCGCGTCGACCACGAACAGCGCCGCGTCCGCGCCGGCAAGGCTCGCCTCGGTCTGCTTCCTCATCCGCCCGGGGAGCGAGAGCTCGTCCTCGTCCTCCCACCCGGCGGTGTCGACGATGGTGAAGTGGAGCCCCGCGATCACCGCTTCGCCCATGCGGCGGTCGCGCGTCACCCCCGGCTGATCGTCGACCAGCGCGAGCTTCTTGCCCACCAGCCGGTTGAACAGCGTGGACTTGCCCACGTTGGGGCGGCCGATGATGACGACCTCGGGTTTGCGGGGCGGGGACATAGGAGCGCCAAGTGGGCGCAAACGCGCGCTTTGGCAAGCGTGGGGGCGGGGTCAGTCCTTGCGGGCGACCGGCGGGTTCTCGCCGAGGTCCTCGTACCAGGCTTCGACCGGGCCGTTGAGCTTGATGGTGAGCGGCTGGCCCTTGCGATCCACGGTCTTGCCCGCCTGCACGCGCACCCAGCCTTCGGAGATCGAGTATTCCTCGACATCGGTGCGCACCCGGTCCTTGAACCGGATGCCGATACCGCGCTGGAGCTTTTCCGCGTCGAAATGGGGGCTGCGCGGATTGACCGACAGGTGATCGGGCGGAATGTCGGCGCCGGCGGAGGCGGGCGGAGTATCGGGGGTGCTGTCGCTCATCGCCGCGCCCATAATGGCGCTTTGCCCGCACGACAAGCGTGTTGCGCTTGCCCTTTTGGCTTGGGGGGGATAAGGGCGGCGGCTGATACGCGCGGGGGGCATTGCTTCCCGCGCGGCTTCGTTCGGGCATGCGGGCGTGGCGAAATTGGTAGACGCGCCAGATTTAGGTTCTGGTATCGCAAGATGTGGGGGTTCGAGTCCCTTCGCCCGCACCAATTCGCCGCATAGCGGGTCCGTACCCACGGAATATCCAGTCGAGAAGGCTCCAGACCAGTTCTTATGCAGACCAAGCAGACCGTCAACGAAGGGCTCAAGCGCGCCTATCTGATCACCATCCCGGCCAGGGAGTTGACCGCGAAGATCGACGCCGAGATCAAGAAGATCGCGCCGCAGGTGCGCATGCCCGGCTTCCGCCCCGGCAAGGTGCCCGCCAACCTCGTCAAGAAGATGCACGGTGAGGCGCTGCACGCGCAGGTGGTGAACGACGCGATCCGCGAATCGGTCGACCAGCTGGTCAAGGACGAGGCGCTGCGCCCCGCGATGCAGCCGCAGGTCGCGCTGGGCGAGGATTACGAGCAGGGCAAGGACGCCGAAGTCACCGTCAGCCTCGAAGTGCTGCCGGCGATCGAGGCGCCGAGCACCGACGGTATCAAGCTTGAAAAGCTGGTCGTGCCGGTGACCGACGAACAGGTCGAAGAGGCGCTGGCGAACATCGCCGGCCAGAACAAGAGCTACAAGGACGCCGCCAAGACGAAGAAGGCTGCGACAAGCGACCAGCTGATTATCGACTTCGTCGGGAAGCTCGACGGCGTCGAGTTCGAGGGCGGCAAGGCCGAGGACGCGGCGCTGGTGCTCGGCTCGGGCACCTTCATCCCCGGCTTCGAGGACCAGCTCGTCGGCGTGAAGACCGGTGAGGAAAAGACCATCACCGTCACCTTCCCCGAAGAATACCAGGCCGAGCACCTCGCCGGCAAGGAAGCGACCTTCGATGTCACCGTGAAGGCGGTGAAGGTCGAGACCGAAACCAAGATCGACGAGGACTTCGCCAAGAGCCTCGGACTCGACAGCCTCGATAAGCTCAAGGAGATCATGCGCGGCCAGCTCGAGCAGCAGACCGCCGGCCTCACCCGCACCCAGATGAAGCGCGCGCTGCTCGACCAGCTCGCCGCGGGCCACAGCTTCGAGGTGCCCGGCACCATGGTCGAGGCCGAGTTCGCCCAGATCTGGCAGCAGCTCCAGCAGGAAGCCGCCCGCGAGGAGGACCCTGCCGCCGCGCTCAAGCAGATCGAGGACGAGAAGGACGATTACCGTGCGATCGCCGAGCGTCGCGTGCGGCTCGGCCTGCTGCTCTCGGAAATCGGCCAGGCCAACGGCGTCGAGGTCACGGGCCAGGAAATGTCCATGCTGATCCAGCAGGCCGCCCAGCAGTATCGCCCCGAGGATCGTCAGCGGTTCGTCGAATACATCCAGTCCGAGCCGATGGCCGCCGCCCAGCTGCGCGCGCCGCTGTATGAGGACAAGGTCGTCGACTTCCTGTTCGACAAGGCCGAGGTGACGGAACGCGAAGTGACCGTCGAGGAGCTCCAGGCCGCGATTGAGGCTGACGAGAGCGCCGAGGCCGCGCCTGCCAAGAAGGCCCCTGCCAAGAAGAAGGCACCCGCCAAGAAGGCCGAAGCCAAGAGCGAGGAGGCACCCGCCCCGGCCGAGGACAAGCCCGCGGCGAAGAAGGCGCCGGCCAAGAAGGCGCCGGCCAAGAAGGCCGAGGCCGCGGAAGAAAAGCCCGCCGCCAAGAAGGCTCCGGCGAAGAAGGCTCCGGCCAAGAAGGCCGAACCCGCCGCGGATGCGAAGCCGGCTGCCAAGAAGGCTCCGGCGAAGAAGGCCGCCGCCAAGAAGTGATCCGGCGCGGGCGGAGCGGCTTAACGCTCCGCCGGACGCCAGGGACGGAACCGGGGCGCGGGCAGCACGGCTGTCCGCGCCCTTTCATATGCGGCGCCCGCCTTCAGCACCGCGTGGTCCTGCCATTGGCCGCCCATGATGCTGAGGCCGATCGGCAGCCCCTCGACCGCGCCCATCGGCACGGTCAGGTGCGGATAGCCCGCGATGGCGGCCAGATAGCCCGCGCCGATGCGGCCGCCGAAATTGTCGCCGTTGACGAGATCGGTGGTCCATGCCGGACCCTGCGTGGGCGCGACGAGGAAGGCGACCTTGTTGTCGGCCAGGAGCTTGTCGATGCCCTCGGCGCGGGTCAGGCGGCGCAAGGTGGCGACGTTCTTGGCATAGGCATCGGCATCGGTGGTCTCGAGCGCTTGTTCGAACAGCTCCTGCCCGAACCAGCGCATCTCCTCGTCGGCATGCGCCTTGTTGAAGGCGACAAGATCGGCGAGGCTGCGCGGGCCGCCTTCGACCGGGCGGCCGGACAGGTACTTGTCCATTTCCACCCGCAGTTCGTAGAGCAGCACCGGCAGCGAGGCCTGCCACATCTCGCCGGGCGCCTGATAGTCGATGTCGACCAGGACCGCACCGGCGCGTGTCAGGTCCGCAAGCGCGGCGTCGAACAGCGCCTTCACGTCCCCGCGCTGTCCGACCGCGCTGCGCAGCACCCCGATGCGCACGCCCTTGAGCGAGTAGTCATCGAGCCCCTGCGTGTAATCGGCGACCCGCTTCGCCTCCAGCGTTGCCGGGTCGGCCGGATCGGCGCCGGCGATGGCGGTGAGCAGCAGCGCGGCATCGTGGACGTTGCGCGCCATCGGCCCGGCGGTGTCCTGCGTCGAGGAGATCGGCACCACATGGGTGCGGCTGACGATCCCCACGCTCGGCTTGAAGCCGACGATGCCGTTGATGCTCGCCGGGCAGGTGATCGATCCGTTGGTCTCGGTGCCGATCGCGGCCCAGGCGAAGCCCGCCGCGACCGCCGCGCCGCTGCCGGAGGAAGAACCGCAGGAATTGCGGTCGATCGCGTAAGGGTTGCGGGTGAGCCCGCCCACCGCGCTCCACCCGCTGGTCGAATTGTCGGAGCGGATATTGGCCCATTCGCTGAGGTTGGTCTTGCCCAGCACCACGCCGCCGCCGGCCCGCAACGCGGCAATCAGCGGCGCATCGCGGCCGGTCGCGTTGTCCTTGAGGGCAAGGCTGCCCGCGGTCGTCGGAAATTCGCGGGTCTCGATATTGTCCTTCACCAGCACGGTGCGCCCGTGCAGCGGTCCCACGCTCGCCTGCCGACGCGCGGTCGCCGCGGCAGCACGATCATAGTCGATCACCGCGTTGAGGTGCGGCCCGCTGTCGTCGAGCGCCTGGATGCGCAGGATGTAGTCCTCCACCGCCAGCACTTCGCCCGCCGCTTCGGGATCGGCCGGATTTGCCGGCGGCGACGCTTCTTGGGCGAAGCCGGTGACGGCCGTGGTTGCGAGAAGGGCGGCGAGCGCGCGGCGCGCGAGGGTCCTCATGGTCATGGCGCGCAGGTTTGCCCGAACCGCGCCGCAAGGCAAGGGGTGTTGCGCAAGGAGGCTGGCAAAGGCAATTCACAGCCGACAGGGTAAACGCCCTTGAAATTGCCCCCCCGGCTCCGACATAGCCAATTCCGACATTTCACGAAGGACGCGAACCTCCCATGATCGACCTGCTCGGCAACTCCGGCGACACCTACGGCACCCAGGGTCAGTTCACCCGCGATCCGGTCACCGGCGCACTGGTGCCCGTGGTGGTCGAGCAGACCAGCCGCGGGGAGCGCAGCTTCGACATCTTTTCGCGCCTGCTGCGCGAACGCATCGTCTTCGTCACCGGCCAGGTCGAGGACGGGATGGCGAGCCTGATCGTCGCCCAGCTGCTGTTCCTCGAGAGCGAGAATCCCTCCAAGCCGATCAGCATGTACATCAACTCGCCCGGCGGGGTGGTGACGGCCGGCATGGCGATCCACGACACCATGCAATACATCAAGCCGCGCGTGTCGACCGTGTGCATCGGCCAGGCTGCCTCGATGGGCAGCTTCCTGCTGGCTGCGGGCGAGCCGGGGATGCGCATCGCGCTCCCCAATGCGCGGATCATGGTCCACCAGCCTTCGGGCGGGGCGCGCGGGATGGCATCGGACATCGAGATCCAGGCGCGCGAAATCCTGCGCATCCGCCAGCGGATGAACGACCTCTACGTCAAGTATACCGGGCAGAGCCTGTCCGACATCGAGCGTGCGATGGACCGCGACACCTTCCTCGAGGCCGAGGAGGCCAAGAAGTTCGGCATCGTCGACAAGGTCTTCGAAACCCGCCCCGAATCCGAGGAAACGGGCGTCGAGGACGGATCGGGCGGCGCGCCTGCGTAAGAGGTTCGCTCTCGATCTGCCCCGCGGCGGAACAACTCCCCCGCGGGCGCGGTTTACCCGCCGTTTCGCGGAGCCTGGCAGGACGCCGGGACCATTAAAACCCGCACCATGTGTTGATTCATCTGGTGCCATGGATACATTTGCCGAATCCGCCCGCGCCGTGGCTGTGCTATGGCCCGCGGAATCGAGGACACAGGAATGACCAAATTGAGCGGATCCGACAGCAAGAGCACCCTGTATTGCAGCTTCTGCGGGAAGTCGCAGCACGAGGTGCGCAAGCTCATCGCCGGCCCGACCGTCTTCATCTGCGATGAATGCGTCGAGCTGTGCAACGACATCATCCGCGAGGAAACCAAGGCGGGGATCGCCGGCAAGAAGGAAGGCGAGATCCCCACGCCGATGGACATCTTCACCACCCTGAACGATTACGTGATCGGGCAGGACCGGGCGAAGCGCGTGCTCTCGGTCGCGGTGCACAACCACTACAAGCGGCTCAAGCACTCCGGCAAGGCGGGCGATGTCGAGCTGGCGAAGTCGAACATCCTGCTGGTCGGCCCGACCGGTAGCGGCAAGACCCTGCTCGCGCAGACGCTGGCGCGCACCTTCGACGTGCCCTTCACCATGGCCGATGCCACCACGCTGACCGAAGCCGGTTATGTGGGCGAGGACGTGGAAAACATCATCCTCAAGCTGCTCCAGGCGTCCGACTACAACGTCGAGAAGGCGCAGCACGGGATCGTCTATATCGACGAGATCGACAAGATCACCCGCAAGGCCGAGAACCCCTCGATCACCCGTGACGTGTCGGGTGAGGGCGTGCAGCAGGCGCTCCTGAAGCTGATGGAAGGCACCACCGCGAGCGTTCCGCCGCAGGGCGGGCGCAAGCATCCGCAGCAGGAGTTCCTGCAGGTCGACACCACCAACATCCTGTTCATCTGCGGGGGCGCCTTCGCGGGCCTCGACAAGATCATCGCCGACCGGCTGCAGAAGCGCTCGATCGGTTTCGGCGCGCATGTCGCCGATCCGGACAAGCGCCGCGTGGGCGAACTGCTCGAAAAGTCGGAGCCGGAGGATCTCCTCAAGTTCGGCCTCATCCCCGAATTCGTCGGCCGCCTGCCGGTGATCGCCACCCTGCACGACCTCGATGTCGAGGCGCTGGTGACGATCCTCAAGGAGCCGAAGAACGCGCTGGTCAAACAGTATCGCAAGCTGTTCGAGCTGGAAGACGTGGAACTCACCTTCACCGACGATGCGCTCCAGGCGATCGCCGAGCGCGCGATCAAGCGCAAGACCGGCGCGCGCGGGCTTCGTTCCATCGTCGAGGGCCTGCTGCTCGACACGATGTTCGACCTGCCCGACATGGACGGCGTGACCGAGATCGTGATCGACAAGGACGTGGTCGAGGGCAAGAAGGACCCGATCCGCGTGCTCGGCGGCGAAAAGAAGAAGGAAGAGGCGGCGTAATTTGTTGCGCCCTCATACGCCGGGCGGCGGACATCCGTCCGCCTCGGCTTTCCTCGCATAGGTTCGGGCGGCCGGTTGGCCTTGCGGTCGCTTCGCGACCGGTCCGCCTTTCGCTTTGTCCGTAGCGGTGCGTCGCTACCTGTTTGTCTGCGGCAAGAACCGTCTGCGCAGTCCGACGGCGGAGCATCTCTTTTCGAGCGTGCCGGGGATCGAGACGCTCTCCGCCGGAATCAACCGGGATGCAGACGAGCCGCTGACAGATGAACTCGTCGTGTGGGCAGATATCATCTTCGTGATGGAGCGCACGCACCGGAAAAAGGTGCAGACCAAGCACCGCGCCGCGCTGGGTGACAAGCGGGTGGTCGTGCTCGGCATTCCGGACGATTACACCTTCATGGAACCCGCGCTCGTCGCCTTGCTGCGAGCGAAGATGCGCCCTTGGCTCCCGGACGCATGAAAAACCCCGCCCGGCCCTGGAGGAAGGCCGGACGGGGTCGGGAGCAGCGCCGTCCCCGTGGGAGGGGATGGGGAAAGCGGGGCGCGGCGCTATTCCGTTGATGCGTGCCGGATCAGCCCGGCAGCGAAACGGCGTCGGTCACGTGGATTACGCCGTTCGACTGGAACACGTCCGCCTGGGTAACGGTTGCCGTGCCGCCCTTGGCGTCGGTCAGCACGACCTTGCCGTCCTTTACCATGGCGGTCAGCTTGGCGCCGTTGACCGTAGTCAGTTCGGCCTTGCCGCCGCCCTTCTTGATCATGTCGATAAGCTGGCTTGCCGAAACCCTGCCGGGCACCACGTGATAGGTGAGGATGCCGGTCAGCAGCGCCTTGTTCTCGGGCTTGAGCAGCGTCTCGACAGTTCCGGCAGGCAGCTTGGCGAAGGCGGCGTTGGTCGGCGCGAAGACAGTGAAGGGGCCGGGGCCGGACAGGGTGTCGACGAGGCCCGCGGCCTTGACTGCGGCGACCAGCGTGGTGTGATCCTTGGAGTTGACGGCGTTCTCGACGATCGTCTTGGTCGGATACATCGGCGCACCGCCGACCATCGGGACGTCAGCCTTCTTTTCCATGTGGTGATCGGCGAGCGCCGGCGCGGCGACGAGGCCGGCGGTGGCGGCGAGCGCCGCGGCGATGGCGGCGGTAAGCGTGGTCTTGGGGGTCACAGTGGGATCTCCTGTTGGGGTGTCTCGTCTGCAAGCCCTCCCGCTTGCGACAGGAGATTACGGAACCCCGCTGCGCCCGGATGCGCGAAAAAATGCTATTGCGGATGAATTGCCGCAGGCACGCGGCGAAGCGTGGGCGCCCCAGACGGCCGATCTAGACGGTGGTGAAGGCGCCTTCGGCCACCACCGGCCCTGCATCGGCATCGGCGGGTTTGCCGCCCAGCGGTTCGCGGGTCAGGACGAGGCGCGACCCGGCGTGGAGTTCCGCCACGATCTCCGCCGGGACCGCCATGCTGCGCACCGTGCCCGGCGCCACCACGCCGAGCGATTTCGCGGCGCTGCCGTCGTCGGGCACCAGCCAGAGCTCGTGATCGTGCACCCCGTCAGGCGTGAGGCCGATCGCGGCGATCAGCATGCGGTCGCTTGCGGGGATGTAGGTCACGTCCAGCCGGAGGCCGGTCTCGCCGATCGGGACGGTGGCGACCATCGGTTCGGCAGCGGCGACCTGCGTCGGCGGCGCCACCGGCGAGCCGAGCGGCGAGAACAGGAACAGCGCCAGCGCCGCCGCAGCCGCCACCGAGGTCAGCCCCGCGGCCCATTGCCAGCGCCGCAACCGCGCCTTGAGTTCCACCACCTCGGCGGCCGGCGCGCCGGGCGCTTCGCCGGCCGCCGGAGCACCGATGCGTGCGGCGATGCCCTGCCACACGTGATCGCCCGGCTCCGCGCCGCCGGCCATCTGGTCGGTCCATGGGGCGAACCAGTTGTCCCACCACTCTTTGCGCCAGGCGAAATCCGGATCGGTCGCGTATTTCCCGCGCGCGGCGAGCAGTTCCTCGCCCTCGAGCAGGCCGAGCGCCCATTCGGCGGCGAGCGTCGGATCGTCGCGCGGCGGATCGGCGGCGGGCATGGTGTCCTCGGGCGCGCTCATGGCTTCTCGCTCGCTTCGAGACAGGCGCGCAGGCGCTGCAGCCCGCGGCGGATCCAGCTCTTCATCGTGCCCAGCGGCACATCGGCGCGCTCGGCGAGTTCGGCATAGGTGTGCCCGTCGAAAAAGGCGGCGCGGATGTGCGTGCGGGTGCGCTCGTCGAGGGTGGCGATGCACTTGTGGATCTGCTCGCGCTGCTCGGCGTCGACCAGCAGTGCATCGGCGAGCGGTGCCTCGTCGGGGAGCGGCGCGGCCTCCTCGATACCCACCGCCCCGCCGCGCACCTTGCCGGTGCGCAGCCGGTCGATCGCCCGATTGCGGGCAAAGGTCGCCAGCCACGAAATCGGGCTCGCCCGCGCGGGATCGTAGCGGTCGGCCCGCTGCCAGAGATTGACATAGACGTCCTGCAAGGCGTCCTCGGCTTCCTTTCGATCGCCCAATATACGCAAGGTGATGCCGAACAGCTTCACCCGAGTCATGCGATATATCTCTTCCAGAGCGGCATGGTCGCCGGCGGCAAGCCGCGCCATCGCGTCGCGCAGCGCCTCGCGCGCCTCGTCACTGGTCGGGCGCGGGCGCGCGGCCATCAGCAGCCCGCCTCGCACGGGCTGTCACCGGTCTCGACCTGGATCGTCGCGTGATCGACGCCGAAGCGTTCGTGCAGCCCGGCCGCGACATCGCGCAGGAAGCCGTCGCCGGCGCGTCGCTCGGGCATGACGAGGTGCGCGGTCAGCGCGGTCTCGGTGGTCGACATCGGCCAGACGTGGAGATCGTGGACCGCATCGACGCCCTCCAGCCCGGCGAGGTGGCGGCGCACTTCGCCGAGGTCGATCCCCGGCGGGGCGGCAAGCAGGCCCATCGCCACGCTGTCGCGCGCAAGGCCCCAGGTGCTCCACGCGATCACTGCGACGATCGCGAGGCTCACCGCGGCATCGATCCAGGCGAGGCCGGTCCACAGGATCAGTCCGCCGGCCACCACCACGCCAAGCGACACCAGCGCATCGGCGGCCATGTGCAGGAAAGCCCCGCGGACGTTGAGATCGCTCTGGCCGCGCACGAACAGCATGGCTGTCAATGTGTTGATCGCGATCCCGATCCCGGCGACGATCACCATCGCCATCCCCTGCGGTTCCTGCGGGGTGGTCATGCGGTGGATCGTCTCGAACAGGATCGCGCCGATCGCGATCGCCAGCAGCAGCGCATTGGCGAGCGCGGCGAGGATCGTCGAGCTCTTGTAGCCATAGGTGAACCGTCCCGAAGGCGGGCGGCGCGCGGCGATGCTCGCGACCCAGGCGAGCGCCAGCGCCAGCACGTCGGACAGGTTGTGCCCGGCATCGGCGACCAGCGCGACCGAGCCGTAGATGAAGCCCGCCCCGGCCTCGAGTGCGACGAAGACGGTGTTGAGCACGATGCCGATCAGGAAGGCGCGCCCGAAATCGGCAGGCGCGTGCGAATGACCGCCACCTGCAGCGGAATCATCGTGGCCGTGACTGTGCGCGTGTCCCATGCTGCGCCTAGCTGTAGACGCAAGCATCGAGCCCGTCACGCCTGACGATCCCGATCCGCCGCTCGATCCGGTTGCCGTGGCGCGCCAGCCACCCGCCGGGGTTCCTGACCGCGCGCTTCTTGGGGCTGGGCAGCGCGGCGGCCATGCGGCTTGCCTCGTCCGCGGACAGGCGCGCGGCGGAATGGCCGAAATAGCGCTGCGAACCCGCCTCGGCGCCATAGGTGCCGATCCCGGTTTCGGCGACGTTGAGATAGACCTCGATGATCCGCCGCTTGCCCCAGACGAGCTCGATCCAGAAGGTGAACCACGCCTCCAGACCTTTCCTGAACCAGCCGCCGCCCTGCCACAGGAAGACGTTCTTGGCGGTCTGCTGGCTGATCGTCGATCCGCCGCGCTTGCGCTCGCCCGCGAGCCGTTCCTCGAGCGCCTGCTCGATCGCCTCGCGATCGAAGCCCGCATGTTCGCAGAAGCGCGAATCCTCCGCCGCGATCACCGCGTCGACCAGGTTGCGGTCGATATTGTCGAGGCTTTCCCAGTCCTTGGTGATCCCGTTTTCGTCCATCAGCATGGTCGCGGTGACGGGAACGGGGAGCCACTTGAAGGCGACCACCAGCAGCAGCGTGAGGCCGGTGAACCACAGGACAGCCTTGGCGAGATAGCGGGCGAGGGTGAGGGCCATCCGGCGGCTTTAGCGGGACGCCCACGCGGCGGCAAAACAAAACCCTCCCCGGCACGGGGCCGGAGAGGGTCGGGAAACCGGGTGCGTCGGCGGCGTCAGGCGATGCCCGGCAGCAGCCGTTCGCCGGCGATCCGCTGCATCGCCTTCTGGAGCTTCTCGAACGCGCGCACCTCGATTTGGCGGATGCGTTCGCGGCTGACGTCGTAGACCTGGCTCAATTCCTCGAGCGTCTGCGGCTTGTCGGTCAGGCGGCGTTCGGTGAGGATGTGGCGTTCGCGCTCGTTGAGGCTGTCCATCGCCTCGACCAGCATCTCGTGGCGCAGGTGCGATTCCTCGGCGTCGGCCACGGTCTCGTCCTGCAGCGGGCGGTCGTCGGCCAGCCAGTCCTGCCACTGCCCGGTGCCTTCCTCGTCCCCGCGCAAGCTGACGTTGAGCGAGGCATCGCCGCCCATCATCATGCGCCGGTTCATGTTGACGACTTCCTGCTCGGGCACGCCGAGATCGGTCGCGATCTTGGCGACGTCCTCGGGGCTGAGGTCGGAATCCTCGTAGGCTTCGAGCTGCTTCTTCATCCGGCGAAGGTTGAAGAACAGCTTCTTTTGCGCGGCGGTGGTGCCCATCTTCACGAGGCTCCACGAGCGCAGGATGAACTCCTGGATGCTCGCCTTGATCCACCACATCGCGTAGGTCGCGAGGCGGAAGCCGCGATCGGGTTCGAACTTCTTGACGCCCTGCATCAGGCCCACGTTGCCTTCGGAAATGAGATCGGCAACCGGCAGGCCATAGCCGCGGTAACCCATCGCGATCTTCGCGACGAGGCGCAGGTGGCTGGTCACCAGCTGGGCGGCGGCATCGGGGTCTTCGTGCTCCTGGTAACGCTTGGCGAGCATGTATTCCTGCTCGGCGGTGAGCACCGGGAACTTGCGGATCTCCGACAGGTAGCGGTTGAGGCTCTGCTCGCCGCTCAACGCCGGGACCGACGGGGTTTTCGACTTGGTCACTTGTTACCTAACCTTTCTGTGTCGACCGCTCGGCGAGGACCCCTGATGGGCATCCGTCGCATTGGGCCACGCGGTTACATATACACGCGAAGATCGATCGTGTGTGCGATTTTCATCGATTACAACGTCGCAGTTCGTCGATGAGTTCCACCATGTCCGGGGGGAGATCGGCCCGAAAACGGAGCGTCTCGCCGCTGGCCGGATGGACGAACCCCAGTTCCGCCGCGTGCAAGGCCTGGCGCGCAAAGCCGAGCGAGTCGAGCAGGGGGCGGAGCGGTTTCGGGGCGCGTCCATAGACAGGGTCTCCCAATAGCGCATGGCCGATTGACGCACAGTGAACGCGGACCTGGTGGGTGCGCCCGGTTTCGAGGCGGCATTCGATCAGGCCGGCATGGTCGAACCGCTCCATCACCATGTAATGCGTGACCGCGGTTTTCCCGCGCGAGGAATTCTTGGGCAGCACCGTCATTTTCTTGCGATCCCCGTCCGATCGCCCGATGCGCGCGTCGATCGTGCCCTCCGCGGGCGAAGGGTGCCCGGCGCAGACCGCGAGATAGCGGCGGTGGACAGAATGCGCGGCGAACTGCGCGGTGAGCCCTTCGTGCGCGGCGTCGGTCTTGGCGACCACCAGCAGCCCCGAGGTGTCCTTGTCGATGCGGTGGACGATCCCCGGGCGCGCGACCCCGCCGATGCCCGACAATTGCCCGGCGCAGTGGTGCAGCAGCGCGTTGACCAGCGTGCCGGCGGGATTGCCCGCCGCCGGGTGCACGACCATTCCGGCGGGCTTGTCGACGACGATCAGGTGTTCGTCCTCGTAAGCGACGACCAGCGGGATGTTCTCGGGCGCGGCGGCTGCGGCGGCCGCCGGCGGGACGGTGATTCGGAATGGCGTCCCCGCTGCCACCTTGGCCGAGGCGGAGGTGGCGGGACTGCCGCCGACCTCGACCCGTCCTTCGGCGATCAGCGCCTGCACCCGCGCCCGCGACAGCCCCGAGGCATCGGCCAGCGCCCGATCCAGACGAACGTCGCGGCCGGCGGAGTCCGCGGTGGTGCCGGTGATGATTTCGCTCGGCGACATGCTATGGCCATGCGCGATGAGGCACGAAGTGACAAGCGCCGCCCTCGGCCAGATGCGCTCCGCCGCGCGCGCGGCGCACCCGCGCGAGGCCTGCGGGCTGTTGCTGGGGACGGGGGCGCGGATCGTCGAGGCCCGCCCGGCGCGCAATGTCCATCCGACGCCGGAAACCCGTTTCGAGATCGACCCGCAGGCGCTGATCGATGCACACCGCGCGGCGCGCGCCGGAGGAGCGGCGATCCTCGGCTATTTTCATTCGCATCCGCACGGCCCGCCGCACCCTTCCGCGACCGACCGCGAATGCGCCGCGCGCGACGGACGCGTCTGGGCGATCATCGCCGAGGACGACGTGCTGTTCTGGCAAGACGGGGAAGCGGGTTTCGCCCCACTTTCCTTTGCCATCATCGAAAGCTAGGAAAGCGCGATGATCTCGCAAACCGATCTTGCCGCGCTGCTGTGCTCGCGGCTCTGCCACGACATGCTGTCCCCCGTCGGCGCGCTCGCCAACGGGCTCGAACTGCTCGCCGACGAGCAGGATCCGGAGATGCGCGCGCGCTGCATGGAACTGCTCGAACAATCGGCGCGGATCAGCACCGACAAGCTCCGCTTCTTCCGCCTCGCTTTCGGGGCGGCGGGCGGCTTTGGCGAGGCGATCCCGATCGACGAGGCGCAAGGTGTGATCGCCGCGCTCGCTGCCGATGCCAAGCGGGTCGAGATCAACTGGGCGATCGCCGAACCGAGCCTGCCCAAGCCCGCGGTCAAGGTGCTCCTGAACCTCGCGCAGATCGCGCTCGATGCGCTGGTGCGCGGCGGGACGCTCGACCTTGGGGCGGAGCGGCGCGACGGGGCGGTCGAGATCGTCGCCCGCGCCCGCGGGGATCGCATCGCCTTCGACGAGACCATCGGCCGCGCGCTGCAGGGCGATCTCGCCGACAGCGAGGTGACCAGCCGCACCGCGGCCGCGCACATGATCGCGACGGTCGCCGAGGAGATGGCCGGAGGGCTGCAATACAAGCTCGGGGAGGGGGTGCTGGTGCTCGGCGCCGTGCTGCCCGAGCCGGATGGCCTGATCGGCTAGGGGCCGCATGCTGGGGGGCATGGACATGAGCGGGAACGGCGGCCGGGACGACGAACTGGTCCACCGCGAGGTGGCCTCGCCCAATTTCAACGCGCGCGCGCTGCCGATCTCCATGGTGGTCATCCACTATACCGAGATGAAGCCGGTGGAGAGCGCGATCGCGAAGATGTGCGATCCGGAGGCCTCGGTCAGCGCGCATTACTGCATCACCGAGCAAGGAGAGGTGATCCGCCTCGTGGCCGAGGACAAGCGCGCCTGGCACGCCGGGCAGTCCTTCTGGCGCGGCAATCGCGACGTCAATTCGGCGAGCATCGGGATCGAGCTCGACCATCCCGGTCACGCGCTGGGCTATCGCGGCTTTGCCGATGCGCAGATCGACGCGCTGATCCCGCTGCTGGCCCGGATCGTGAAGACCTACGACATCCCGCGCGCCAACGTGGTCGGCCATTCCTGCGTCGCGCCGCTGCGCAAGATCGATCCGGGCGAGCTGTTCCCGTGGGAGCGGCTCGCCGAATACCGGCTATGCCTGCCGCGCCCGCAAAGCCTTGCCGCGGGCAATCCCTTCCACAACGAGGGCGCCTTCTTCCTCGCGCTCGAACGGTTCGGCTACGACATCACCGATCCGCGCAAGGCGGTGGAAGCCTTCGAGCGGCGCTGGCGGCCCGAGCACATCACCGGCCTCGTCGATGGGGAGGTGGCGGCGATCCTGTGGCAACTGCTGCTCGACCGCGACCAGGGGCGCACCCGCTAGCCATACGTGGCGCGAGCGCCTATATGCCGCCGCGTCAGGGGGCCCGAGGCAGCCGCGTGTCCGCAAGGATGCGAGGAAAGTCCGGGCTCCACGAAACGAGGGTGGCGGGTAACGCCCGCCGGCCCTGCCGCGAGGCGGGGCAAGGGAAAGTGCCACAGAGAGCAGACCGCCGATGGCCTTTCGGGGCACAGGCAAGGGTGAAAGGGTGCGGCAAGAGCGCACCGGGGCGCTGGCAACAGGGTCCGCATGGCAAACCCCACCCGGAGCAAGGCCGAATAGGGGTCTCGCGCTGAAAGGCAGGCGTGTTTCGCGCCGAGAGACCCGGGTTGGCTGCTAGAGCCGTCGAGCAATCGCCGGCCCAGACGAATGGCTGCCGCCGCGCGGCCGGTCCCCTAGCGGGATACCGCGCGCGGAGACAGAACCCGGCTTATGACGGCCCCCTGATCTTGTTTTTGTTGCGAACGCGCGGAGGCGCGTTCGCAAGACAATCACACCCTTCCCACGCTCGTGTAGGCGAAGCCGGCGGCGCGCATGTCCTCGGGCTTGTAGATGTTGCGCAAGTCCACCATCACCGGCGCGTTCGCCAGTTCCTTGACGCGGCGAAGGTCGAGCGCGCGGAAGGCGTCCCACTCGGTTACCAGCACCACCACGTCGGCGCCCTCGATCGCGGTGTAGGGGCTGTCGCACATGGTCACCTCGGGCATCAGCGGGCGGGCCTGCTCCATGCCTTCGGGATCGTAGGCGGAGACTGCCACCCCTGCGTCGATGAGGGTCTGGGCGACCGCGATCGAGGGCGAATCGCGCATGTCGTCGGTGTTGGGCTTGAAGGTCAGGCCGAGCAGCGCCGCCTTCTTGCCGCGCGCGGCCTCGATGCCGCCGAGCGCGTCGACGACCTTGCGGCCCATCGCCCGCTTGCGGCTGTCGTTGACCTTGACCACGGCTTCCACGATCCGGGTCGGGCTGTCGTAGTCCTCGGCGGTCTTGAGCAGCGCGAGCGTGTCCTTGGGGAAGCACGAGCCGCCGTAGCCGGGGCCGGCGTGCAGGAACTTGGAGCCGATGCGGTTGTCCATCCCGATCCCGCGGCTCACGTCCTGCACGTTGGCGCCGACCTTCTCGCACAGGTCGGCCATCTCGTTGATGAAGGTGATCTTGGTCGCAAGGAAGGCGTTTGCCGCGTACTTGATGAGCTCGCTGGTGCGCCGGCTGGTGAACAGGATCGGCGATTCGTTGAGGAACAGCGGGCGGTAGACCTCGCGCATCACCTCGCGGCCGAAATCGTCCTCGGCGCCGATGACGATGCGGTCAGGGCGCTTGAAATCGCCGATCGCGGCGCCCTCGCGCAGGAACTCGGGGTTGGCGACCACCGAGAAGCGGTGGCTGGTCCCGGTGTCGCGAAGAATCCGCTCGACCTCGTCGCCGGTGCCGACCGGCACGGTCGACTTGGTGACGACCACGGCGTCATTGGCGAGGTTCTCGCCCACTTCCTTCGCCACCGCATGGACGAAGGTGAGGTCGGCATGGCCGTCGCCGCGGCGGCTGGGGGTGCCGACCGCGATGAAGATCGCATCGGCGCCCTCGATGCCTTCGGCAAGCGAGGTGGTGAAGGCGAGGCGCCCGGCCTTGACGTTGCTTTCCACCAGCGCCTCGAGACCCGGCTCGTAGATCGGCATGATTCCGGCGTGGAGCCGGTCGATCTTGGCCTGGTCCTTGTCGATGCAGACCACGTCGTGGCCGAAATCGGCGAAGCATGCCCCCGACACGAGCCCGACATAACCCGAACCGACCATCGCAATCTTCATGTCTTATCCTGCCCTAGTGTCTGTCGTGAGAGGTGGACCGCTGCGCAGTCGTGTGAAGACTAGGCCGCCCGGTCGCCGTGGAAGATCTCGACCGGCCCACCGTCCTGTGAGCAGGCCTGGATGATCCGCCGCTGGTCGCCCTCGAGCACGAGGGCTGTAAGCACACCCGAGCGGAAAGCGCCAGTGTCAATGCCAATCCGGTTGCCGCAGTCCATAACCTTGTTGAAGATGGTGTGGCCGTGCACGACGACCTTCTCGAGCGGCCCTTCGTGATTGAGGAAACGCTCGCGGATCCACAGCAGGTCGGAGCGCTTCTGATCATTCAGCGGACGGTCGGGATCGATACCGGCATGGACGAAGACGTAATCGCCCGCGCGGATCATGGTCTCGAAGCTGGCGATGTAGGCGCGCTCTGCCTCGGGGACGAGCGCGGGGAGCAGCTCGAACATCTCCTCGATCGAGAGCGTGGTGAACTGCTTCTTCGACAGGCCGTAGCTCAGCACCGTCTCGCGGCCGCCATGCTTCAGGAAGTGCCGCAGCGCCTCGGGCTTCTCGAAGGCGGCGAGGAACATCTCCTCGTGGTTGCCGGCCAGCACCCGGACCTTGGCCTGCTTCTGCCACGCGCGCGTGCGGGCGAGCACCCCGGCGCTGTCCGGGCCGCGGTCCACGAGATCGCCGAGCAGGACGATCCGCGTGTCGGCCGGACCGGCACGGCGGTCGTCCTCCTCGATGCCGGCGATCATCGCCTCGTAAAGATCGATCCGCCCGTGAATGTCGCCGATCGCGTAATAGCGCGTACCGGGGGGCACGGCGGGAAGCTTCGGGGCGGGGCGGGAACGGAAGATGGCGCGCAGGGCTTCGAACATGGGGCGTATGTTGGTCCGTTGAGCGCAAGGACAGGGAGAAGCGGGGCGACCATGGACCCGCCCCCTGCAAGGCCGCGCCGTTTAGCCCTCCCGCGCGCCGACCGCAATGGTGCGACCGGATATTGCGCCGGGGAGTGCGGAATGTGCGCCGGAGCCCGGTTGGCGTTCCGACAGCGGGCCTGTGCAGAACATATCTTGCGTCAATAAAGTGTCACGGTTATAAACCTTGCCGTCCGAAGGGGGTCGTTCGCAACGAAACGACGGTCGGGCACGCAGGTGGGACAACAACCTACAACAAAATCAGGAAGTTGTTGTCATGTCCTATATGCTTCGCGGCCTCTCCGCCGCTTCTCTCGCCGTTTGTCTTGCCTATGCCGCTCCCGCCTTCGCCGCGGAGGCGGGCGACGACGCCGACTCGTCCGCGCGCGACACCGCCGGACCGGTGGACGCCGCTTCCGCCGCCGATGCGTCGAGCGCCGAGAGGGCCATCGCCCCGGTCGCGCTCGACGCGAGCCGCGCCGAGGACGAACCGAGCTCCCCCATCACCGTCTCGGGCAGCGCGACGCTGACCTCGGACTACCGCTTCCGCGGCGTCTCGCAGTCCGACGAGGGCCTCGCGGTGCAGGGCGGGATCACCATAAGCCACGAAAGCGGCTTCTACGTCGGCACCTGGGGCTCGAACCTCGCCGGCTGGGGCACCTTCGGCGGCACCAACATGGAACTCGACCTGATCGCCGGCTTCGCCTTCCCGGTGGGTGAGGGCACGCTCGACACCGGCGTGGTGTGGTACATGTATCCGAGCGGGGCCGACACCACCGACTTCGCCGAACTCTACGCCAAGCTGTCGGGCGATATCGGCCCGCTCTCGCTCACCGCCGGGGTCGCCTATGCGCCCCAGCAGGAGGCGCTGGGCAAGGTCTACCTGACCGGCGCCGCGGCCGCCGCGGGCATTCCCGACAATCCCGGCGACAAGGAGGACAACCTCTACCTGTCGGGCGATGCGGTCTACGGCATCGCCGACACGCCGGTCAGCCTCAAGGCGCATATCGGCTATTCCGACGGCAACGCCGGCCTGGGGCCCAACGGCACCAGCATCGCGCCGACCGGCACCTATTTCGACTGGCTGCTTGGCGTCGATGTCTCGCCGATCGAGGGGCTGACGCTGTCGGCTGCCTATGTCGACACCGACATCTCGGCGGCCGACGGGGCGTACCTGCTGCCCAACTTCGCGACGCTTTCGGGCAAGCAGATCGCCGACGCGACGGTGGTGTTCTCGATCACCGCCTCGTTCTGACGGATGCGGGGGCGCGGCCGGTCCGCCGCCGCGCCCCCTTCGCTCAATCGAGCGAGAAGCTCACCGTGGTGACCACGCGCACCTTCTTGTAGGGGCTGTCCGCCATGCCCCAACCGCCGACCTCGCCGTCGCGCGCCTCGATGGTGAAATAGCCCTGGGTGGCGTCGCGGATCTTGCCCACGGCCGATCCCGAATCCTCGGCGAACTGCTGCGCGGCGGCGCGCGCGTCCTTGGTGGCTTCGGCGACCATCGCCGGCTTGATGTCGTTGAGCTTGGTGAAGGCGTAGCTCATTCCCGAGCCCTCCTCGAGAAACACCCCCCGCCCGACGAGGTCGAACTGGCGCGCCACCGCCTTCTGCGCGCGGGCGATGTCGGTGGTGCGCAGCGCCAGCCGCTGGCGCACTGTGTAGGTGGTCACGCCCTCATTGGTGAAACTCGACACGTTGGCGCCGGTGGGCTGGAGCGCGTCGGCCGGAAAGCCGAGGTCCTTGAAGAAATCCTCGATGGCGCGCGTGTCGCGGCGCACCTTGTCCTGCGCTTCGGCAAGGTTGGTGGAGGAGGCCGAATAGGAGATCGTCCAGGTCGCGAGGTCCGCGGTGACGTCGCGCTCGGCGAGGCCGCGGACCGTCACCGCGCGCTCGGCGTCCTTGGCGCGCAGCAGGCCATTGCCGAGCAGGTAGCCGCCCGCGATCATGCCGACCGCGACGATCCCCGCGGTGCCGAACCAGCGCAGCGTCGAAGGATCGGCGCCGGACCGGCGGGCATCAGTCTCCGGTTGCATGTCGTCGTCGCTCATCCCATGTTTCCCTTGTGCTTGGTGATGCGACGAGTTGTGCGTCTTCATCGATGAACCGTTTTTGAATGGGACGAGCCATGGTCAAATATCTCCACTCCATGATCCGCGTGACCGATCCGGACGCGACGGTCGCCTTCTTCGAACTGATCGGCCTCAAGGAGGTCCGCCGCTTCGACGTCGAAGCGGGGCGCTTCACGCTGATCTTCCTCGCCGCCCCGGGGCAGGAGGGCGTCGCCGAGGTCGAGCTGACCTACAACTGGCCGCCCGCGGACGGCAGCGCGCCCGAGGATTACGATGGCGGGCGCAATTTCGGCCATCTCGCCTACCGGGTCGAGAACATCTACGAGACCTGCCAGCGCCTGAAGGATGCCGGGCACACCATCCACCGCCCCCCGCGCGACGGGCACATGGCCTTCGTCAAGTCGCCCGACGGCATCTCGGTCGAGCTGCTCCAGGAAGGCCATCTCGAGCCGGCCGAACCGTGGGCCAGCATGGAAAACGTCGGCAGCTGGTAAAGCGCGCGGCTTAACCTCCGGCGGCAAAGTAAACCGGGCTTAAACCATTAAAAAATGGGCCCCTGTTGCAAGCTCTGCACCTTCGCGGTAGTCTCGGCGACTTACACGGGGGGAGGGGGTCGCCTTGTCCATCGGGGATTTCGGCCTGTGGCAGTGGTTCGCGCTGTTGCAGCACGAATTATTGCTGTTCGCCGGGATCTTCTTCCTGATCGGCGCCGCTGATGATATCGCGGTCGATGCGCTGTGGCTGTGGCTTCGCCTGACCGGGCGGGCAAAGACCTCCCTTCGCGACCGCGCCGCGCTGCGCGACCGCCCGCTTCACAAACCTGCCGCGGTGCTGGTGCCGGCGTGGCAGGAGGCGGCGGTGATCGGCGACACCATCGCGCATCTCCTCGGGAGCTGGTCGCAGCCGGCCCTGCGGCTTTACGTCGGCTGCTACCGCAACGATCCCGCCACGCTCGCCGCCGCGGTCGCCGCGGCCAGGGGCGATGCGCGGCTGAGACTGGTGATTCACGACCGCGACGGGCCGAGCACCAAGGCCGATTGCCTCAACCGTCTCTATGCGGCGATGGTGACCGACGAGGCGCGTGCAGGCCGTCGCTTCGCGATGGTGGTGTTCCACGATGCCGAGGACCTGGTCGATCCCGCCGGGCTCGGCCTGCTCGACGAGGCGATCGCTGCCGGGGCCGACTTCGCGCAGCTGCCGGTCGAGCCGCTTCCCCATACCCACGGCAGCTGGTTCGCCAAGCAGCTCGGCAGCCATTACTGCGAGGAGTTCGCCGAAAGCCACGGCAAGGCGCTGGTGGTGCGCGACTGGCTGGGCGCAGGCCTGCCCGGCGCCGGCGTGGGCTGCGCGGCGGCGCGCGATGCGCTTGAAAGGCTCGCCGCCGCGCACGGCGACGCGCTGCCCTTCGCCGCCGAATCGCTGACCGAGGATTACGAGCTCGGTCTCGGCATCGCCGCGCAGGGCGGGCGCTGCCGCTTTCTGCGGGCACGCGGCGAGGACGGGCGGCTGATCGCCACCCGCGCGCTGTTCCCGAGCCGCTTCGAGGCGGTGGTGCGCCAGAAAAGCCGCTGGGTGCTCGGCATCGCGCTGCAGGGCTGGGACCGGATCGGCTGGAGCGGCGGTCTGCTCGAAGGCTGGATGCGCGCGCGCGACCGGCGCGGGCCGCTCGCCGCGCTGGTGCTGCTGATCGGCTACGCCCTGGTGGTGCTGACGCTGGTCGGCGGCCTGTCGATCCTTGCCGGCATCGGGGAGCCGGTGCCGCTCACCCCGCTGCTTGCCTTCCTGCTGCTCGCCAACCTCGCCGCTTTCGCCTGGCGCGCGGTGCTGCGCTTCGCCTTCGCCGCGCGCGAATATGGCTGGGCCGAGGGGGTGCGGGCGGTGCTGCGCCTGCCGCTCGCCAATGTGGTGGCGATCATCGCCGGGCGCCGGGCGGTGTTCGCCTATGCCCGCACGCTGCCCGCACGCTGGGGGGACGGGCGGCGGTGTGGGACAAGACCGAGCACGAGATCCATCCGCTGCGATTCGAGCTCGCCGGGGAAGCGTCCGGCCGATGAGCCGCACGGGGCGAGCGGCTCCGGCGCGCGGCGCCCCGCTGGTGATGATGGGGCTGCTCGTCGCCGGCTGGATCGCCGGGCGCGCGCTGACCTGGGAGAGCCCCTTCACCGCTCCCGCCGCGCAGCTCGCCTCCTCGACGCTCGGCCCGCGGATCGCCGCTGCAGGCCCCGCGCCCCTGCCGATGCGCGAGGCCAAAACGCCGCCCATGCCGGTCAGCGCCGCCCCGCCGGCGATAGGCTGGGCACCGCGCACCGCTGCCGGAGCGGGCAGCCGGGCGGGCCGGAGCGGACCGCGTTCCGCCCTCGCGCGCCGGCAAGCGGGGCCCTTCGCCATGCGCGCCGCTGTTCCCTCACCCGGTGCCCCCGCGGCGCCGCGCGCGGCAGAGAGCCAGGGCCATCCGCCTTTCCTCGCGGCCACCGCCCATGCACCCGCCGCGCCGCCTCGCGCGGGGCGCTGGTCGCTCGATGCCTGGGGGTTCTGGCGGGAGGGTTCGAACGCCGCGCCGGTCTCGCAGGGGCGCGTTCCGATCTACGGCGCGAGCCAGGCGGGCGCGCTGCTGCAATACCGCCTCGCCCCCGGATCGGGCCGCGATCCGCGGCTTCACCTGCGCGGCTACAAGGCGCTGGTGCGGCGCGGGGAGAGCGAGGTCGCGCTCGGCGCTTCGGTCCGTCCGCTGGCGCGCGTGCCCCTGCGGGTCTTCGGCGAGGTGCGGTTCACCGACGGCGCCTTCCGCAGCGAGCTGCGCCCGGCCGTCTTCGCGGTGACCGAGTTGCCTCCCATCGCCCTGCCGCTCGGCGCGCGGCTTGAGGCCTATGCGCAAGGCGGCTGGGTGGGCGGCGCAGGTGACACGCCCTTCGCCGATGGGCAGGCGAGCCTCACGCGCGAGGTGGGGGCGTTGGGACAAGCCACCGACGATGCTGTGCGGCTCAGTCTCGGGGCGGCCGCCTGGGGCGGGGCGCAGGAGGATGCGCAGCGCGTCGACGTCGGGCCGACCCTGCGGCTCGACATGAGAGTGGGCGATGTGCCCGCCCGGCTCTCGCTCGACTGGCGCGAGCGGGTGGGGGGCGATGCCGGGCCGGATTCGGGCCTTGCGGTGACGCTCTCGACGCGTTTCTGACGAGGCGGCGTGCGCACCATCGAAAGTGGCGGGCAATAAAGGCGGCAACGCGGCTTTTATCGCCCGCGCGCCTAAGCTAATCGGCTGGTCATGGACGTGTACCTGCCCATCGCGAATCTCTCGGTCAACGGCCTCTACATCGTGGTGCTGGGCGGGCTGACGGGCCTCCTGTCGGGCCTGTTCGGAGTGGGTGGCGGGTTCCTGACGACGCCGCTGCTGATCTTCTACGGCATTCCGCCCACGGTCGCGGCGGCCTCGGCGGCGACCCAGGTGACCGGCGCCAGCGTTTCGGGCGTGCTCGCCCATTCGCGCCGCAATGGCGTCGATTACCGGATGGGCACGGTGATGGTCGCCGGCGGGGTGATCGGCGCGATGATCGGTGCGGCGCTGTTCCGGCTGCTTCAGGCACTGGGGCAGATCGACGTCGTCATCAACATCCTCTACGTGGTGCTGCTCGGCTCGATCGGCTCGCTGATGATGCGCGAGGCGGTGACCGCGCTGCGGCCCGAGGCGGCGGCCAAGGGCGGCGCGCCGGTGCGCAAGCGGCGCCACCACCCGCTGGTGGCGAGCCTGCCGTTCCGCTGGCGGTTCTATGCCTCGGGGCTCTACATCTCGCCGCTGGCGCCGCTGCTGCTGGGGCTGGGCGTGGGGGTGCTGACCATGCTGATGGGCGTGGGTGGCGGCTTTCTGCTGGTTCCCGCGATGCTCTACATCCTCGGCATGAGCGGCAACGTGGTGGTCGGAACCTCGCTCTACCAGATCCTGTTCGTGACCATGGTGACGACCATGACCCACGCGCTGACCACCAAGGCGGTGGACCTCGTGCTTGCCGCGCTGCTGCTGGTCGGATCGGTGCTGGGGGCGCAGTTCGGGACCCAGATCGCCCTGAAGGCGCGGCCCGAATACCTGAGGCTCATGCTCGCCGCGCTGGTGCTGATCATCGCGCTCAGGATGCTCTACGGCCTCGGGGTCCAGCCCGACGAGATCTACACGGTGGCGCCCCTGTGAGACGCCCCTTCGCCGCGCTGTTCCTGCTGCTCGCCGCCCCGCTGATCACCGCCCAGGCCGAGCCGACCCTGGTGCCCGAGGTCAGCCAGTCGCGGATCGAGGTGCGGCAGGGCTTCACGGGGGCGAGCCTGCTGCTCTACGGCGCGGTGATCGCCCCGCGCGGCGCGAGCGAGGACTACGACATCGTGGTGGTGCTCAAGGGCCCGACCGAGCCGGTGCGGATTCGCGAGAAGGAGCGCATCGCGGGCATCTGGATGAACTCCGGGGCGAGCGATTTCCGCTCCGCGCCCTCGTTCTTCGCGGTCGCCTCGTCGCGGCCGGTGCGCGAGATCGTCGACGAGCGCACGGCGGCCATCTACGAACTCGGCACGGATTTCATCCAGCTCTCGCCTTCCGGCCAGATCGACCCCGAGGAACAGACCCGCTTCGCCCACGGGCTCGTTGCGCTGCGCGAGAAGCAGGGGCTCTACCAGGAGAACCCGCGCGGGGTGAGGATCAGCGAGGGGGTGCTCTACCAGGCGCGGATCGACCTGCCCTCCAACGTCACCACCGGGCGCTACACCGCCGAGACCTTCGCGATCGCCCGGGGGCGCGTGCTGGCGAGTGCGACCGCCCGGATCGAGGTCGAGAAGGTCGGGCTGGAAGGCCGGGTGGTCGCCGCCGCCCAGCGCTGGTCCTTTCTCTACGGGCTCGGCGCCATCGCGCTGTCGCTTGTGATGGGCTGGATCGCCGGCCGCGCCTTCGTGCGCGGCTAGCCGGCACGGGGCCGGTCTCGGCATCGTTGACCCGTTCTTAACCCCGCCTGGCCTATCGCTGGTCCCACTTGGGCACTTCGCAGGGAAAGGCGCGGATGACCGACCACGGCCGCCATGATTTCGCAGGTATCACCGGTTCCGCGTCCTCCGGGGCGGAAGAGGACGCGCCCGTCGCGGCGCCCGCGCCCCGCAAGGCCGCGCCCGACAACGCGCGCCTGCCGATCGGCGTCGTGCTGGAAATCTCGGGCTCGGGCTCGCAGATCGCCTTCGACCTGCAGCGCATCAATGAATGCATGGAGGACGCCGATCCTTCTGTGGCGCTCGCCGGGCAGGTCGGCAGCCAGATCAAGATCCGCGTCGGCGATGCCTGGCTGCTCGCCAGCGTGCGCGACCAGCGCAAGGACCGCCGCAGCGAGGGCGGAATCATCGCCCATATCGACTTTCTCGGCGAGGGCGGCGAGGAGAAGCTGACGGGTCGCATCCACGGCTTCAAGCGCGGCGTCACCCGCTATCCGGTGCCCGGCGCGATGGTCTATCCAGCGACCACCAAGGACCTCGAACAGATCTACGCCAGCGACGGGCGCGCGAGCATCACCATCGGCAAGGTCTTCCCGACCCGCGACATCCGGGCCGGGCTCTACATCGACGCGATGCTCGGCAAGCACTTCGCCCTGCTCGGCTCGACCGGGACCGGCAAGTCGACCAGCGCCGCGCTGATCCTGCACAAGATCTGCGAGGCCGCGCCCAAGGGTCACATCGTTATGATCGACCCGCACGGCGAATATTCGGCCGCCTTCCGCAACACCGGGGTGATCCTCGACGTTTCCAACCTGCAGATGCCCTATTGGCTGATGAACTACGAGGAGCACTGCGAGGTGCTGCTCTCCTCCAGCGGGAACGAGCGGCAGGTCGATGCCGATATTCTCGCCAAGTGCCTGCTCGCCGCGCGCGGCAAGAGCCGGCTGGCGCAGACCATGGGCAAGATCACCGTGGATTCGCCGATCCCCTACCTGCTCTCGGACCTCAGCAACATCCTGCAGGACGAGATGGGCAAGCTCGACAAGGCGACCTCGTCCGCGCCCTACATGCGCATCAAGGGCAAGCTCGACGAGCTGAAGGCCGATCCGCGCTACCAGTTCATGTTCTCCGGGATGCTGGTCGGCGACACGATGACCAATTTCATCGGCAAGATCTTCCGCATGCCCGGCCACGGCAAGCCGATCTCGATCATCGACGTCTCGGGCGTGCCCTCGGACATCACCTCGACGGTGGTGGCGGTGCTGAGTCGGCTCGTCTTCGACTTCGCGATCTGGGGCCGCGACGAGAAGACCCGGCCAGTGCTGCTGGTGTGCGAGGAAGCGCACCGCTACGTGCCGAGCGAAAAGCACGCCGACGGTTCCTCGGTCGCCAAGATCCTCGGCCGCATCGCCAAGGAAGGGCGCAAATACGGAATCTCCCTGGGGCTCATCACCCAGCGTCCCTCGGACCTTGCCGAAGGGGTGCTGTCGCAGTGCGGCACGATCATCTCGATGCGCCTCAACAACGACCGCGACCAGGCCTTCGTCAAGGCGGCCATGCCCGAAGGCGCGCGCGGCTTCCTCGATTCGATCCCGGCGCTGCGCAACCGTGAATGCATCATCTGCGGCGAGGGCGTGGCGATCCCGATCCGCGTGACCTTCGACAACCTCGAGGAACACAAGCGCCCGGCTTCCGAAGACCCGAGCTTCGTCGAATTGTGGAGCAAGGACGGCGGCGAGGAGGAACTGGTCGAGCGCGTGGTGATGCGCTGGAGAAGCCAGGGTTAGGTCACGTTCCGCGCGTGTCCCCGTAAAGGTGGATATGCAGCCGGTCGCTCATCCGGAAGCCGTGCTTCAGGCACAGCTCTGACAGCCACGCTTCGCGCCTGCGCAGGGTGGCGCTGTCGGTGCCTTCGGGCATCAGGAACACGCGGTCGGGCCGGAAGCGGTAGTGGGCGTGGAGCGCCAGCACCTCCTCGACGTCCTCGGGCGAGGCCACCACGAACTTGAGGAAGGCGCGCGGTTCGCTCGCCCAGGCGTCGAGCCGCTCGGGCAGCAGCGCGAGGTCGGCGGGATTGCCGCTATGCGCCAGCTTGGGGCTGACATTGTACTGGTCGACCCGCACGTCGAGCCGCGCCGGCGGGGCGACGGTGCCGTTGGTCTCGATCTCGACGGCGATGTCCGGCAGGTGCGCGAGCATTTCGGCGAGCGCGCCCGCCTGCAGCAGCGGCTCGCCCCCGGTGATGACGAGCCGCTTCTGGCCGAGCGCCGCGATCCGCGCGGCGGTGTCCTCCGGCGATAGCGTAACCTGGTTGGCCTTACGCTCGAAGGCGATCGCGTCGTGGTGGGGGCGATTGTCGCCCGTGAACCGCCAGGTGTAGGCCGTGTCGCACCACACGCAGGCGAGGTTGCAGCGCGACAGCCGCACGAAGGCGACCGGCCTGCCCATGCTCGGTCCCTCGCCTTGGAGCGAGGCGAAAATCTCCGGGCCGCCGCGGTCGTCGGTGGCGAGTGTAAGATTCATGTGCGGGCTCCGCACCGGTGGCGGAGTCGGGAAGGATGGATCATCGCCCGGCTATGCCACATTGCGGGACACCAGAGGAAGCGGCCGCGTGCGAACCGCCGAAGCAGCTTGCGGAATGGATGGACGAGGTTGTAATCACCCGCCTCCGCCGCACGTCGCGCGGACCATTCCGGGGGGAATATGGGAAGATTTGCGTGGCTTGCGCTGCTGGCCCTGGCGTTCGTGGCTCTCGGCGCCCCTGCCGGCGCGGCCACCCGATTGCCGGTGATCGACCTCCTGCCCGGAGCTTCGGCAGGTGCGATCAAGCAGGACATCCGCTACGCCCGCGCCGATCACGAAGGAGTCCCGCTGGCGAGCGATCTCGCCGCCGCCGGGCCGGTCGATCACACCTCCACACAGTTCGGCACGGTCGGCGAGCCGGTCTACGTGTTCCTGCGGCTGCGCAACGCAGGGTCCGAGCGTGCCAACTGGATGCTGACCACCGGGCGCAGCACCATCACCGATTTCGCGCTCTATCGTGGTGATGCGTCAGGGTGGCACCTGATGGTCGACAATGCCGATCGCGCAAGGCTGGGGCGGATGCTCGACCGCTACCAGGCCTATGCCACCGAAGTCAGCCTCGGACCGGGCGAGGAGGCGCTTTACGCGATCCGCTTCCGCGACGAGGTGTCCTCGTGGATGCCGCTCGAAATCAAGACATTTGGCGATTTCTTCACCGCGCGGCGCAGCAACATCGCGCTGGTCGCGGCGGTGGTCACGGGCAGCCTGATCCTTGCCCTGTTCAATGTCGTTCTGCTCGGCGCGACCGGGCAGCGGGTGTTCGTTTGGCTGGGCCTTGCCGAGGCCGCCTTCGCCTTCAACACGCTTCATGCCGAGGGGTATCTGTCGATCTTCTGGCTCTATCGCCACCCCGAGCTGCAGGCGGTGTTCGGAGACCTGACCCGCGGCGCCTTCGGCTTGCTGATGCTGCAATTCGGGCGCGAGTTCCTGGCAACGCGCCGGCGCATGCCGCGCTACGATCTCTTTCTGCGCGCGACGACGGGGCTGGGCCTCCTGGTGGTGCTGACGGCGGCGACCAGGCTGGCGGTGCCGGCGATCCCCGAAATGCCGCTCCACGCCGCCGGCTGGCTGTTCACCCTGCTTGCCTCGGCCGTGCTGCCGGTGATCGGCTGGATCGCCACCCGGCGCAGCGGATTGCAATATCTTCCGCTGCTGATCGGCTGGTCGGCGCTGGCGCTCTACATCGTCACCACCGCCATCGCGATTTCCGGGTTGGTGCCCTTCCTTGCGGTCAACTGGCACTGGATCGGCCCGATAGGCCTGTTCGAATGCGCGATGGCGACGCTCGCGGTGGGGTTGCACCTGCGCAGGCTGCAGCACGATAGGCTCGCCGCCGAACAGGAGGCGCGGCGCGAGCTGCTCGCGCGGATCGCGATCAGCGAGGACGCCAAGGCGATCGCCGAGGAGCGCGAGAAGGCACTGGCCGCGCTCAAGGTGCGCGACCGGCTGATCGAGATGTCCGCGCACGACACGCGCCACGTTCTCCACGCGCTCAGCAGCGCGGTGTTCCTCGCGCGCCAGACCGGCAGCGACCTGCCACCGCACGACCTCATGGGCCTGATCGAGGCCTCGGCCCGGCACCTCGAGGAGATCGTCGGATCGAGTGTCCCGGGGCGCCGCAGCGACGGCCCTTTCCTCGCGCTCGGGCTGGTCGATGTCGAGCGGCTGCTCGAGGACCTCGTCACCATCTACGCCGCCGCGGCGATGAGCGGCAATGTCGTGCTTCGCCGCGCCTGTCCACCCGGGACGCGCATCGTGACCGACGAGGCGCTGCTGGTGCGGGTGCTCTCGAACCTCATCAACAACGCCCTTCGCGCCACCCGCGACGGCGAGATCGCGATTGCCTGCGATGTTCGCGAGGACTGCATCGCACTCAGCGTCACCGACAGCGGACCGGGCATGCCGCGCGACGTCGCCGACTTTCTCACCACCGACAGCGAGGAGGGCGCAGGCGGGCCGATGCCCGAGGGCTTCGGCAGCGGCTGGCGCGCAATCCGCGAGAGCCTCGCGGCCTTGCGGGGCGGTTATGCGGTGGAAACCGGCCCTGGCGGCACCTGCGTCACCGTAACCCTGCCGCTCGCGGCCGAGCCGGCGCAACCGGTGGCGATCGACGCATTGGAGGAAGCCTTCCCCGAAGCCTGCTTCATCGACGCCGAGGGCGCGAACGAGGGGGAACTCGCGCGGCGCCTCGCCGATCTCGATCCCGACCGCCTACCGGTGTTCGTCGCCGGACGCGCCTCGGCCGAGAACCGGGTCAAGGCGGCGGCGCTCGGGCGGCTGCTGCTGGTGCGCCCGCTGGTCCCGGCGATGATGCGTCACCCCTATGTCTCGGCGTTGAGCAGCCGCGCCGCTCTCGCCCGGTCGACAAGCTGACGATTGGTCTCGGCACCGAGCCGGCGGCGCAGTTCGGCGAGGTGAAAGGAGACGGTCGGCGCGGCGATGCCGAGGCGATAGGCGATCTCCTTGTTGCTCACCCCGGCGGCGAGCAGGTGGAGGATGCCGAGTTGGCGCGGCGTCAGCTGGATGGCGGGCGCCGCCAGCGCATCGATCAGCCGCTGCGCGTTGGGCGAGACATAGCGGCCGCCCGCGCGCACGGCGTCGACCGCGGAGAGCGCGCATTCGGCCGGATCGGACTTCGAAACCACTCCAAGCGCGCCCAGATCAAGGCAAGTGCGCATCACGTCGCCCGATCCCGCGCCGGTCATGATCACGACCCGATGCGGGCCGAGCGCGAGGATTTCCACCAGAACCGCGGGTCCGGCGAGGTCGGGCAGGTCGAGATCCAGCAGGACGAGGTCGACGGGATTGCGGGCGAGCCACTCCAGCGCCGGCCTGGCGAGCGGGAAGCATGCGGCGAGCGCGAGGTCCGGACGCGCCGCGCACAGCATCCTGAGGCCCGCATGGGCAAGCTCGTGGTCGTCGATCAGCAGCAGTCGCGTCGCCATCGCCCCCCGAACCGGTCCCGTTAACCGAGCCGGGCCAGCGCCGCGGTCAGCCGCGCGACCTCGCCCTGGTGGTGGGCGAGATCGGTGCGGGCCTTCTCGACCGCTTCGGGCTTGGCCTTCTCGGCGAAGGCGGGGTTGGAGAGCCGCCCTTCGAGCGACTTGGCCTCCTTGGTGCTGGCCGCCAGCGCCTTCTCGAGCCGCGCCTTCTCCGCCGCGATGTCGACGATCCCTTCGAGGGGCACGACGAACACGTCCTCGCCCGCGGTCACCTGCATCGCGGGGCCTGCGGGGGGCTCGCCGATGGTCACGGGGGCGAGGCGCGCAAGCCGCTCGATCGCGGCGCTGGAGCGCTCGATGGTGCGCGCCGCCACATCCGAAGGGTTCGCCAGCCACGCCGCCAGCTTCGCGCCGGGCGCGATCCCGAGTTCGGCGCGCGCGGAGCGGGTGCTGGTGGTGAGGTCGATCACCCAGTCGATCGCGTCGGTCGCATCCTTGCTGACTTCCGCTTCCGGCTTGGGCCACTGCGCCACGATCAGCTCGTAGGGACGCGCCCCCAGCTTGTGCCACAGCTCTTCGGTGATGAAGGGCATGAAGGGGTGGAGCATGACGAGGATCTGGTCGAGCGCCCAGCCGGCGACTGCCTTTGTCTCAGCATACGGGGCATTTTGCTCAGGGGGCATCTCGAACGCCGACACGTTAAGGATCGGCTTGATTAGTTCCAGATACCAGTCGCAGAACTTCGACCACGTGAACTGGTAGATGGCGTTCGCCGCCGCGTCGAAGCGCAGGTCGTCCATCGCGCGCTCGATCTCGGCCACGCAGGCCTGCACCTCGCCGATGATCCACTGGTTGGCGGCGAGCCGCGCAGGGGGCGCCTTGATCGTGTCCGAGGCGCCGATGCCGTTCGACTGGCAGAAGCGCGCCGCGTTCCACAGCTTGGTGGCGAAGTTGCGGTATCCCTCGACCCGCTTCTCGTCCATCTTGATGTCGCGGCCCTGGCTCTCCATCGCCGCCATGAAGAACCTGAGCGCGTCGGCGCCATACTGGTCGATGAGACCGAGCGGATCGACGACATTGCCCTTGGACTTCGACATCTTCGCCCCGTCCGCCGCGCGCACGAGACCGTGGAGATAGAGCGTGTCCCAGGGCTTCTGGCCCATGTTGTAAAAGCCCATCATCATCATCCGCGCATCCCAGAAGAACAGGATGTCGAAGCCCGAGATGAGGAGCGAGTTGGGGAAGTGTTTTTCGAGCAGCGGCGCGCCTTCGTCCGGCCAGCCGAGCGTGGCGAAGGGCCACAGCGCGCTAGAGAACCACGTGTCGAGCACGTCCTCGTCCTGCGTCAGTTTCACGCCGTCGCCTGCAAGCGCCTGCGCGGCAGCCGCGTCCTCGGCGACGAAGCAGCGTCCGTCATCGGCGAACCACGCCGGAATGCGGTGCCCCCACCACAGCTGGCGACTGACGCACCACGGCTGAATGTTCTCCATCCAGTTGAAGAAGGTCTTCTCCCAGGTCTTGGGGACGATCTGGATGTCGCCCGAGCGCACCGCTCCGATCGGCTTCTTGGCGAGTTCGGCCGCGTTCACATACCACTGGTCGGTCAGCCACGGCTCGATCACCACGCCGCCGCGGTCGCCGAAGGGGGTTGCGATCTGGCGCGGTTCGGCGTCGTGTTCGACGTCGTTGCCGTCCTTGTCCTTGGTCACGTGCGGGATAAGGAGGCCAAGCTCCTTCATCCGCGCGACCACCAGCTCGCGCGCACCGTCCTCGCCGTCCTTGCGGAAGCGGTGGAGGCCGAGGAACTCCTCCGGCACCAGCCCGTCGGCGGTCTGGCAGACGTTCGCCTCGGCATCGAGCATGTTGAGCATCTGCGCGGGTTCGATTCCCGCCCGCTTGCCGACCTCGAAGTCGTTGAAGTCGTGGCCCGGGGTTATCTTGACGCAGCCCGAGCCGAGCTCGGGATCGGCGTGCTCGTCGGCGATCACCGGGATGCGGCGACCGGTGAGGGGTTGGATCACGAACTTGCCGACGACACTGGCATAGCGCGCGTCCGCCGGGTTCACCGCGACCGCCATGTCGGCGAGCATCGTCTCGGGCCGGGTGGTGGCGACTTCGAGATAGTCGCGCCCGTCGTCCAGCGTAGCGCCGTCGGCCAGCGGATATTTGAAGTGCCAGAAGCTCCCCGCGATGGTCTGCGTCTCGACCTCGAGATCGCTGATCGCGGTCTTTAGTTTGGGGTCCCAGTTCACCAATCGCTTGTCGCGGTAGATCAGCCCGTCGTTGTAGAGATCGACGAAGGTCTTGATCACCGCACGGGTGAAGTGCGGGTCCATGGTAAACTGCTCTCTGGACCAGTCCATCGAACAGCCCAGCCGGCGCAGCTGGTTGGTGATGGTGCCGCCGCTTTCGGCCTTCCACTCCCACACCTTCTCGACGAAGGCTTCGCGCGTGTAGTTGGTGCGCTTGTCCTGTCGCGCCTCCAGCTGGCGTTCGACCACCATCTGCGTCGCGATGCCCGCATGATCGGTGCCGACCACCCACAGCGCGTCCTTGCCCCGCAGGCGCTCGTAGCGGATCACCACGTCCTGGAGCGTGTTGTCGAGCGCGTGGCCGATATGCAGGCTCCCCGTCACGTTGGGCGGCGGGTTGACGATGGTGAAGGCTTCCGCGTCGGGCCGCTCGGGCCGGAAACAGCCCTTCGCCTCCCAATGGGCATACCAGCGCGCCTCGATTTCGGCGGGGTCGAAAGTGGTGGGCAAAGTTTCGCTCATGATGGCCTGCGCCATGCCAGCACCTATGTTGCGATGCAATGATGGACAGAAGCCGCCGGCGCATCGGGATCGCCCCGATGCCCTTGCGGGGCCATGAAAATCGCCCCATAGCCTCACTCCGATGAACGAGGCCGCGCAATATTCGCTCGAGGAGGCCGGCGCGGGCGGTGCCCGGCTGGTGCTGGCAGGCCCGCTCACCCTCGCCGGGATCGCCGGGGTCGAACGCGATCTGCGCGCGATCCCCGGCCCGCTGGCGATCATCGACCTTGGCGCGGTGGAGGAAATCGACACGATCGGCGCCTGGGTGGTGTGCGGCCTCGCGCGCGAGCACGATGCCGAGATCACCGGCGCGAACGAGGCGGCCGAGCGGCTGCTCGCCGCGGTGCGCGGGATCGACGCGAGCGGCGACGTGCGCCCGCAGCGCATACCGGTGTGGGAGCGCGTCCCCCTCGCGCTGGGCGAGCACGTTTACGGCGCTCGCTCCGGACTTTATGGCGTGGTCGGCTTTTTCGGCCAGATCCTGATCGGCGGGGCCAGCTTCGTCCGCCACCCGACGCGCTTCCCCTTCAAGGCGCTGGTGCACCAGATGGAACTGGTCGGCGTTTCGGCGCTGCCGATCATCGGCCTCATGAGCTTCCTGATCGGCATCGTCATCGCCCAGCAGGGCTCGGTGCAGCTCGAACAGTTCGGCGCCGAGGCGCTCACGGTCAATCTCGTCGGGCGCATCACCTTGCGCGAACTGGGCGTGCTGATGACCGCGATCATGGTCGCAGGCCGCTCGGGCAGCGCTTTCGCCGCGCAGCTCGGCACGATGCGGCTGACCGAGGAGATCGACGCGATGCGCACCATCGGCATTTCGCCGATCGAGGTGCTGGTCATCCCGCGCCTGCTCGCGGCGACCTTCATGATGATCCTGCTCGGCTTCTATGCCTCGGTGGTGGCGATCATGGGCGGGGCGGTGGTCGGCCAGTTCTCGCTCGGCATCCCCTTCTTCACCTTCCTCGACCGCATCCAGGACGTGGTGCCGACGCACGACCTGTGGGTGGGCCTCATCAAGGCGCCGGTGTTCGGCCTGATCGTCGCGCTGGCGGGCTGTTACAACGGACTTCAGGTGCGCGGCAATTCGGAGGAGGTCGGGCGGCGCACGACGATGGCGGTGGTCTCGGCGATCTTCGCGGTGATCGTGCTCGACGCGTTCTTCGCGGTGTTCTTCACCGAGATCGGGTGGGGGTGAGGCGATGAACGATCCCCGCGACAATTCCGACGCGCCGCCGCCGATCGTGGTCGAAGGGCTGGTCAACCGCTTCGGCGAGACGACCGTGCACGACGGGCTTGACCTCACCGTCCGACGCGGCGAGATCCTCGGCGTGGTCGGCGGTTCGGGGACTGGCAAATCGGTGCTGATGCGCTCGATCATCGGACTGCAGGTTCCGGCGGCGGGACGCATCGAGGTGCTCGGCCACACCATCACCGATGTCGATCCCGATACCAATGTCGGCGTGCGCTGCCGTTGGGGCGTGCTGTTCCAGGGCGGGGCGCTGTTCTCGACCCTCACCGTGGGCGAGAATGTCGAGGTGGCACTGAAGCAGTTCTACCCCGAACTCGAACCCAAGCTGCGCCACGAGATCGCGCGCTACAAGGTGATCCTCTCGGGGCTCCCCGAGGACGCGGTGGAGAAATACCCTTCCGAACTCTCGGGCGGGATGAAGAAGCGCGCCGGATTGGCGCGGGCGCTGGCGCTCGATCCCGAACTGTTGTTCCTCGACGAGCCGACCGCCGGCCTCGACCCGATCGGCGCGGCCAAGTTCGACCGGCTGACCCGCGAATTGAAGGAAACGCTCGGCCTCACCGTGTTTCTCATAACCCATGATCTCGATACGCTCTACGAGATCTGCGACCGGGTGGCGGTGATTGCCGAGAAGAAGATCATCGCGGTCGGCACCATCCCCGAACTGATTGCCACCGGCCATCCGTGGATCGAGGAGTATTTCAACGGTCCGCGCGGCCGGGCGGCGGAGGCTGCGCACGCGCGCGGGTCCGGGGCGCGCGATGGATAGAATATTGGACATCCCCGCGGCTTCGCGTTCATAGGGACAAGGCATGGAAACGAGAGCCAACCATCTCTGGGTCGGTGCGGTCACGCTGGTGCTGCTGGTGGGGCTGGCGGCCTTCATCGTGTGGATCGCGCGGCTGGGGCAGGGCGAGCAGGACGAATACGACATCTTCTACGGCCAGTCGGTCTCGGGTCTCGCCAACGGCAGCGAGGTCAGCTTCGCCGGGGTGCCGGTGGGGCAGGTCAAGGAGATCGCGCTCGCCAAGGACAATCCCGAATTCGTGCGGGTGCGCATCAAGGTGAAAAGCGACGTGCCGATCCTCGTCGGCACCCAGGCCACCATCCAGGCGAGCTTCACCGGGGTCTCGACGATCCTGCTCGACGGCGCGCGCAAGGACAATCCGCCGATCACCTGCGAAACCACCGCCTGTCCCGAAGGGCGCCCGGTGATCCCGCCGGGGCGCGGCGGCTTCGGCGAAATTGTCGCCAACGCCCCGCTGCTGCTCGAACGGCTGGCGACGCTCACCGAGCAGCTCAACACCATCCTGGGGCCGGACAACCAGAAGGAAATCGCCGGGATCCTCAGGAACACCAACCGTCTGACCGGCGGACTGGCCGACGCGACCCCGGCGCTGACCGCAAATCTCGAGCAGTTCCAGACCACGCTTGCCGAGCTGAACCAGACGCTCGATGCGGTCGAACAACTGACCCGCGACACCGATCAGCTGGTCAAGGACGAGGGCAGGCCGATCGCCGCCGACCTCCGCTCGACGTTGCGCTCGGCGAGCGACGCCGCCGATGCGCTGGCGGCGACGCTCGAGGACGCGCGGCCCGCAGCCAAGCAGTTCCGCGAAAACACGCTCCCCAATGTCGAGGCGACGCTCAAGGACCTGCGGGCGACCAGCAAGGCGCTGCGCTCGGTCACCGAGAAGCTCGAAAGCGAGGGCGCGGGCTCGCTCGTCGGCGGCAAGGCCCTGCCGGACTACAAGCCATGAAGGAACTGGCCGTGAACACTTCCGCTTTTTCCAAGCCCGCCAGACATGCGCTGGCCGTGGCCGCGCCGGCGCTGCTCGCCTTCGGGCTCGCCGGCTGCATCAGCTTGGGCGGCGAACCGCCCGAAAGCCTGCTGACATTGAGCGCCGAGGCCCCTGCGCCCACCGGCAGCGCGACCACCGCCGCGCCCGACCGCAAGGTCATTGCGGTGCTCGAACTCGACGCGCCTGCCAAGCTCGACGTGATGCGTGTGCCGGTGCAGGTGACCGACACCCAGCTCGCCTATCTCAAGGAAGCCTATTGGGTGGAAAAGCCCGCGCGGCTGTTCCGCCAGCTGCTCGGCGAGACGCTGCGGGCGAAGGGCGGGGCGAACACGCTGGTGCTCGACGGGGACGAGAGCGTGGCGGTCGCCTCGACAACCTTGCGCGGCCGCCTCGTCGACATGGGCTATGATGCGCAAGGTTCGGCGGCGGTGGTGACCTTCGACGCGATCCGCATCGACAAGGACGGCGAGGCGAGCACCCGCCGCTTCGAGGCACGCGAAACCGGCGTGACGGCCGAGGCGCCCGCGGTCGGCGCGGCGCTCAACCGTGCGGCGAACCGGGTGGCGCAGGACGTCGCGGCGTGGGCGATGGAGGGCTAGGCGTCTGGCCCCGCGAGCCGCGCGAAGGCGCAGGCGCGCAGGAAATCGGCCTCGCGTCTGCGGCGGCGCTCCTCGGCCTCTTCGTCGCGGCCCCACAATTCGGCCTGCCATTCCTCCTCGAGGCACGCCGCGCGCCACAGCGCCAGCGGCTCGTCCGCGTGCTGCGCACCGAGCGCGGCGAGCGCGGTGACCAGCGAGGCGGCGAGCTTGGCCATTGCCTCGACGCCCGCCAGCACGAAGGCATTTTCCGCCACCAGCCGCGCGCGCAGGACGGCGAGCGTCGCGGGCGGCTGCGGGCGATGGAGCACGCCGCTCACCCGCGTCAAGGCGATGCCGTTCTCCGCCTCGAAAGCGCAGAGCAGCGGCTCCCACTCGGCCTGCTGGCGTGCGTGGAGCGGCTCGTCGGGGTCGGCGCGGTAGCACAGCGTGTCGGTTTCCGCATAGGCGAGCAGCGCGTCGGCCACCGCCTCCCGCGCGGGCGCGACCATGTCGATCGCGTAGTCGGCCATGTCGCGCAGGGGCAGGTCCTTCGGGTCGATTGTCTCGCCCTGCCGCCGCCATTCCGCCGCGAGCGCCTGACCGAGCGGTTCGGTTGGGACGATCTGCGCCGCGCCGCCCACGGTCTTGACCCCGCGCCCGTCGAGCAGCACCTGCCAGCCGCCCGGCTGCTGGCCGAGCGTCACCTCCTTGTAAAACCTGCGGATCATTTCTCGCGTGCGTCCCCGGCTTTCCACGCCCGCGCGAGGAAGCGCGGCAGGAAGTAGAAATCGAGCACCCCGATGACAGCCAGCACCGCGCCTGTCCACCATGGCCAGCCGATCAACCCGCGCGCAATGGCGATGCCGAGCAACACCAGCCCGAGCCCACCGAACCGCAGCGCGTTGAGCACCACGTAGCGGTTGCGCGCCCGCGCCTCGGCGGGGTCGTGCGCGGAGCGGCTCACGCCAGCGCCTCATCGAGCGCCGCGGACAGCGCGGAGACGGTCTCGGCGACGCGCATCGCGCCGCTGGCGATGAGCTCGGCCGGCGCGTGGTAACCCCAGGCGACCCCGATCGCGGGCACCCGCGCGCTTCTCGCCATCAGCATGTCGAAGCTGGTGTCGCCGATCATCACCGCCTGGTGCGGCGCCGCCCCGGCTTCGAACAGCGCGGCTTCGAGCATCGCCGGGTGCGGTTTTGAGGGGTGCCGGTCGGCGGTCTGGAGCGAGCAGAACAGCTCGGCGATGCCGTGCCCGGCAAGGCAGGCGGTGAGCCCCCGGTCGGACTTGCCGGTGGCGACCGCGAGGCTCCAACCCGCATCGCGCAAGCTCGCCAGCAGTTCGGCGATGCCGTCGTAGAGCGGCTCGTCGAGCAGGCCCTCTTCGCGCCGTGCGCGGAAGCTGGCCTTGTAATATTCGGTGACGGCGCGGGCCTGTTCCTCGGCAAGGTCGGGAGCGAGGTGGCGCACGGCGACCGGCAGGCTGAGCCCGACCATGCGGCGCACGTCGCGCGGGTCGGGCGCAGGCAGGCCGGCGCGCGCGAAGGCGCGCTCCATCGCCCAGCAGACATCCGCCTGCCCGTCGACCAGCGTCCCGTCGCAATCGAACACGGCGAGACGCGTCGCGCTCACTTGCGCTTGCCCTTCGGCTTGCCGCCGGGCTTGCCCTTGGCCGCAGGCTTGCCCTTCTTCGCCGGTGCGGCACCGCGGGCGCGGCGGGGGGTGCGGGTTTCCTTTCTCGCCTGCTTGAAGTGGCGGCGCGCGGCCTGCTTCTTTTCTTCCGCGGTCTTTTCCGGTGCCTCTTCGCGCAAGGGCGCGGCGTCGGACTGCGCGGGGTCGAAGCCCAGCGCCTCCATGCTCGCGGCGAAATGGTGCGGGAGTTCGGCGGTGACGTCGAGCTTGCCGCCCGAACCTTCCCCGGCCTTGGGCTCGGTGATGATCAGGCGGCGCGCGTGGAGGTGCATCTTGCGGCTGATCGCCCCGGTCAGAAAGGCGTCCTGCCCACCATATTTCCCGTCGCCGACGATCGGGTGGCCGATCGCCGCCATGTGGACGCGCAGCTGGTGGGTGCGGCCCGTTAGCGGCTCCAGCTCGACCCAGGCGGCGCGCTGCCCGGCGCGATCGACCACGCGGTAGCGGGTCTTGGCCGCCGCGCCGTTCTCCTCGTCGACATGCATCTTCTCGCCGCCGGTGCCCGGCTGCTTGGCGAGCGGCGCGTCGATCACGCCCTCGGCGAGCTGCGGCACGCCGACCACCAGCGCCCAGTAGACCTTGCGTGCGCTGCGGCTGGCGAAACGCTTGGAGAAACTCGCGGCGCTCCCCGGCGTGCGGGCGATCAGCAGCACGCCCGAGGTGTCCTTGTCGAGCCGGTGGACGAGCCGCGGGCGGGGCGTCTTCTCGTCGGTGACGAAGGCATCGAGCAGGCCGTCGACATGCTTGGTGGTCTTGCTGCCGCCCTGCGTCGCGAGGCCGGGGGGCTTGTTGAGCACGATCGCGGTCGGTGTCTCGCGGATCACCATGGCGCGCGCTTCGGCGATCTGTTCGGGGCTGAGCGGGCGGGCGCGGGGCGCGGATTTGCGGGCGGGCGCATCCTCGCCGCCGGGCGGCACGCGCAGCACCTGACCTTCGGCGAGGCGATCCTCGGGCTTCGCGCGCTTGCCGTCGACCCGCACCTGCCCCGTGCGCGCCCAGCGCGACACCGTGGCGAAACCGACCTGCGGCAGATTGCGCTTGAACCAGCGGTCGAGCCGGATGCCGTCGTCATCCGCGCCGACGGTGAACTGGCGCACGTTGTCGGTGCCCGCGCTCATGCGGCGCTCTGCGCGGCGATCAGGCCGACGATCATCGCCGCCATCCCGGCGACCAGCGAGGCCGCGGCATAGCCCGCCGCGAGGCCGGGCTGCCCGCGGTGGAGCATGGTGACGAGCTCGGCGGAAAAGGCGCTGAAGGTGGTGAACCCGCCGAGCAGCCCGACGCCCACCAGCAGCCGCAGGCTTTCCGCAGCGGGAGCCGAAGCGGTGCCGCGCGCCAGCCAGCCGAGCAGCGCGCCCATCGCGAGGCTGCCGAGGATGTTGACGGTGAGCGTCGCCCAGGGGAAGGCGTTGCCGGGTCCTGCGAGATGCGCCACCGCGCGCCCCGCGTGGTAGCGCAGCACCGCGCCCACTCCGCCGCCGAGCGCGACGTTGAGGCTTGCGACGAGAGGGGAGATTTCACCGGCCATGGCCCGCCCATAGCGGCGGCGGGCGGCTCTGCCTAGCGCGAGCGGCACGCCATTCGTCCCGCCACCGGGCGCAGGACGCTTGCCTTTCGGGCGCTGTTGGACTATCGGGGCGCGGTTTGGAGGGCGGCTCCCTGTGGGAATCGCCCGGTTTTCATTGGCAATTCACCGCGCATCCCCGCGAAGAATCGAGGCGGGCTCTGGGCGTTTGAGGAAATGAGGTAGTCGTCTTCTATGCAAATCATCGTTCGCGATAACAACGTCGACCAGGCTCTGCGCGCGCTCAAGAAGAAGCTGCAGCGCGAGGGCGTCTATCGCGAGATGAAGCTGCGTCGCCACTACGAAAAGCCCTCGGAAAAGCGCGCCCGCGAAAAGGCCGCCGCCGTGCGCCGCGCCCGCAAGCTCGAGCGCAAGCGGATGGAGCGCGACGGGAGCAAGTGATCCCGGCGCCAGGCGCTTCCGCCGGTGCGGATGCCGCTTGAAACCCCTTTTGCGATAAGCCATCAGGGCGCGGCTCATCCCCGCGCCCTTTTGCCGTCATCACGCGGCGCAAGGCCCGCGCTATTCAGGACCATAGCATGACCGAGATTACCCGCGTTCCGATCCAGCCCGTCGCCAAGGGCTCGCTGACCAAGCTGTGGATCGGCGTCATCCTCGCTCTTCTCGTCGGTGCGGGGCTCGCCTGGGCGGCAGTGCCGCGCGGGCTCGACGTCGACGTCATCACGCCGGGCACCGGGCCGATGCCCAAGAACGGCGACGTGGTGTTCATCAACTACAAGGGCAAGCTCGCCGCCGATGGCACGGTGTTCGACGAATCGCGCGACATTCCGCTGCCCGTCGAAGGCCTGTTCCCCAAGGGCACGCCTTTCCCGATCGAGGAGGGCGCGACCATCCCGGGCTTCTTCGAAGGCCTCAAGCAGATGCAGAAGGGCGGCAAGTACGAGCTCTTCATCCCCGCCGACATGGCCTACGGGGATTCCCCGCCGCAAGGCGCGCCGATCCCGCCGGGGGCCGATCTCGAGTTCGATATCGAGGTGGTCGATATCATGAGCAAGAAGACCTTCGAGCGCAATCTCCAGATCCTCCAGCAGACCATGCAGTCGCGGATGGGGGCAGGCGGCGCGGGCGGGCCGGGCGGTCCGCCGCAGGGCACTCCGGGCCAGTAAGGGAGACACGGCATGTCGGTCGACAAGGCCACCGTCGCCAAGATCGCGAGCCTCGCGCGCATCCGCATGGATGACGCCGAGCTTGAACGCATGGTGCCCGAACTGAACGGGATCCTCGCCTGGGTCGAGCAGCTTGGCGAGGTCGACGTCACCGGGATCGAGCCGATGGCGGCGGTGATCCCGGGCACGCTGCGCCTGCGCGACGATGTGGTCGATGCCGACCCGCTGACCGGCGGCCGCAAGCAGGCCGACGTGCTCGCCAATGCTCCCGCCGCCGAGCACGGCTTCTTCGGCGTGCCCAAGGTGATCGAATAACATGACTGACCTTACCTCTCTCGGCGTCAAGGACATCCGCGACGGCGTGGCCAAGGGCGACTTCACCGCGCGTGAAGTGGCGGAAAGCTTCAACGCCGCCGTGGCCGAGGCGGCCGCCTTGAACGCCTTCATCGTCACCACCCCCGACCATGCGCTCGCCGCCGCCGACAAGGTCGATGCCGACCGTGCGGCGGGCAAGCAGCTCGGCAAGATGGCGGGCGTGCCGATCGGCATGAAGGACCTGTTCGCCACGCATGGCGTGCAGACCACCGCTGCGAGCCACATCCTCGAAGGCTTCGCGCCGCGCTACGAGAGCACCGTCAGCCAGAACCTGTGGAACGCGGGCGCGGGGATGCTGGGCAAGCTCAACCTCGACCAGTTCGCGATGGGCTCCTCGAACGAGACGAGCTACTTCGGCAACGTGTCCTCGCCGTGGAGGAAGGCGGGCAGCAATGCCGCCATGTCGCCCGGCGGTTCCTCGGGCGGCTCCTCCGCTGCCGTCGCCGCGCGCATCGCGCCCGCAGCCACCGGCACCGACACCGGCGGTTCCATCCGCCAGCCCGCCGCCTTCACCGGCATCTGCGGGATCAAGCCGACCTATGGGCGCTGCTCGCGCTGGGGCGTGGTCGCCTTCGCCTCCTCGCTCGATCAGGCGGGGCCGATGGCGCGCTCGGTCGAGGACTGCGCGATCATGCTGGGCGCGATGGCCGGGTTCGATCCCAAGGACGCGACCAGCCTCGACATGCCCGTGCCCGACTGGGAAGCGGCGCTGAATAGCGACCTGCGCGGCAAGAAGGTCGGCATCCCGCGCGAATACCGGATGGAGGGCACCGATCAGGCGATCCTCGATAGCTGGGAACAGGGCAAGGCATGGCTCAAGGACGCGGGCGCCGAGATCGTCGACGTCTCGCTGCCGCACACCAAGTATGCGCTGCCCGCCTATTACATCGTTGCGCCTGCCGAAGCCTCGTCGAACCTCGCGCGCTATGACGGGGTGCGCTATGGCCTTCGCGATCTGCCCGACGGGGTGGGCCTTCAGGACATGTACGCCGCCACCCGCGCCGCGGGCTTCGGTGACGAGGTCAAGCGCCGCATCCTGATCGGCACCTATGTGCTCTCGGCGGGTTTCTACGACGCCTATTACACGCAGGCGCAGAAGGTCCGCGCGCTGGTCGCCCGCGACTTTGAACGCGCTTTCCAAGAGTGCGACGTGATCCTCGCGCCGACCACGCCGACGGCGAGCTTCCCGCTGGGCTCGATGAACGAAGACCCGCTGACGATGTATCTGAACGACGTCTTCGCGGTCCCCGCCTCGCTCGCAGGCCTTCCCGCAATGAGCGTCCCCGCCACGATCAACGCCGACGGCCTGCCGCTCGGCCTGCAAATCGTCGGCCGTCCGTTCGACGAGCAGGGCGTCCTGAACGCCGGGCTCGCCATCCAGCAGCGCGCAGGGTTCACCGCCAGGCCGGAGAAGTGGTGGTGAACGCCGATACACCGCTGTGGATCGCCGGAATCGGCATCATGCTGGCGGTGCCGCTGACCTTCATGGTTGCCAATTGGGTGAGGAAGAACGTCGATCACGGCGAGATGCGCTTCGGGCCGGACGGCAAGGTGATCGAGGACGAAACGAGCACCGGCAAGGATCGGAAATGAGTGCGTTCGAATGGGCTGCTGTCGGCCTGATCCTTTTCGGGATGGTGATACCTTTTTGGCTAATGACGGCCTTTGCGGTTATCAACTACGATCAGAACCGCAGGCGGGCCACCAAGCAGGACAAGCGACAATCCTTCGTCCACGAATATGTCGAACTCAGCACGAAAATGAACGAGATGCTGTCTTCTGGAAAGGACATCATCGCTGGTCCCGCGTTGGTCGCATACCTGCGGGAATTGAAGAAGTATCCGGAATACAAGGATATGAGCATATTGTTTCTGGAATCGATCTCGATCACCGGTGATGGCAGATTTGATGACATTGCTCGCAATGAGTTGAAGTCGACCGAAGTCTATCTGTTGGGGTTGAACGATGACTAACTACCGCATTCAGGGCGCCACCGGCGAATGGGAGGTCGTGATCGGCCTTGAGGTCCACGCGCAGGTGACCTCGAACTCCAAGCTGTTCTCCGGCGCTGCCACCGCTTTCGGGGCGGAGCCGAATTCGCAGGTCAGCCTCGTCGATGCCGCGATGCCGGGGATGCTGCCCGTGCCCAACCGCGAGTGCATCCGCCAAGCGGTGCGCACCGGCATGGCGATCGAGGCGCAGATCAATGCGTGGAGCCGGTTCGATCGCAAGAACTACTTCTACGCCGACCTGCCGCAGGGCTATCAGATCAGCCAGCTCTACCACCCGCTGGTGGGCGAAGGCTCGCTGCTGATCGAGGCGGACGAGAAGGCCGGTATTCCCGAGGACAAGGTCATCGGCATCGAGCGCATTCACGTGGAGCAGGACGCGGGCAAGCTGATGCACGATCAGCACCCGACCATGTCCTATGTCGACCTCAACCGCTCGGGCGTCGCGCTGATGGAGATCGTCTCCAAGCCCGATATGCGTTCGCCTGCGGAAGCGGGGGCTTACCTGAGGAAGCTCAGGGCGATCCTGCGCTATGTCGGCTCGTGCGACGGCAACATGGAGGAAGGCTCGATGCGCGCCGACGTCAACGTCTCGGTGCGCCGTCCAGGCGAGCCCTTCGGCACCCGCACCGAGACCAAGAACGTCAACTCGGTGCGCTTCGTCATGCAGGCGATCGAGCACGAGGCGATGCGCCAGGTCGATGTGCTGGAAGCGGGCGGCAAGGTCGATCAGGAAACCCGCCTGTTCGATCCCGGCACCGGCACCACGCGCACGATGCGCAGCAAAGAAGACGCGCACGACTATCGCTACTTCCCCGATCCCGACCTCTTGCCGCTGGTGCTCGAGGAGGATTTCCTCGCCGAATGCCGCGCGAGCCTGCCGGAACTGCCCGACGCCAAGCGCAAGCGCTATGTCGAGGTGCTCGGCCTCACCCCCTACAACGCGCGCGAACTGACCGCCGAGGTCGAAACCTTTGCCCGCTTCGAAACGCTGCTGGCCGAGACGGCGAAAGCCACCGGCAAGGGCGAGGCCGCAGTCTCCACACAGGTTGCCAATTGGTCGCTCTCGGTCGCCCCAGGGGTGATCAAGGCGCTCGGTGACGAGGGCGATCCCGCCAACGCCACCGCGTCCGCGCAGGCGAGCATCCTCGCGATGCAGGACAAGGGCGAGATCAGCGGCGGGCAGGCCAAGGAAATCTTCGAGATCGTCCTCAAGACCGGCCGCGACCCCGCCGAGATTGCCGAGGCCGAGGGCTTGAAGCAGGTCTCCGACACCGGCGCGATCGAAGCCGCCGTCGACGCGATCATCGCCGCCAACGCCGACAAGGTCGAACAATACCGCGCCGGCAAGGAGGCGCTGTTCGGCTTCTTCGTCGGCCAGACGATGAAGGCGATGCAGGGCAAGGCCAATCCGGGGGTGGTGAACCAGCTCCTCAAGGACAAGCTGGGCTGAGGAACCGCAAGATCGGTCGGGCGCGCGGGCGCTTGGCGTTCTACCCATCCCCTGTCACGAGAGGATGGAGATGAACGAGACCGCCGCCACCAACTACGCGAGGCGCATGGCGCGGGTGCTCGATCATATCGACCGGCACCTGGGCGGCGACCTGCGGCTGGCGGCGCTGGCCGAGGTGGCGGCGTTCAGCAAGTTCCATTTCCATCGCCAGTTCGCCGCGACATTCGGCATCTCGGTCCAAGCCTATGTCAGCCTGTCGCGCCTCAAGCGCGCGGCGTTCCAGCTGGCCAACCGCCCCGAGATGAGCGTGATCGAAGTGGCGTTGGGGGCGGGCTATGAAAGCCCGGATTCCTTCGCGAAGGTCTTCCGCAAGGCCTTCGGTGTCAGCCCCAGCGCCTTTCGCGCAAGCCCGGACTGGAGCGCGTGGCACGCGGCGATCCTGCCGCAGACCCAAGCAAGGAAACACGCCATGACGCATTTCACCGCCGATCAGGTCGACATTGTCGACTTCGCCGAAATCCCCGTCCTGACCCTGCGCCACGACGGCCCGCCGCATCTGCTGGGGGCGACGATCGGGCGTTTCATCGCGTGGCGCAAGGCGAACGGTGCGGGTCCGAGAGCCAGCCGCACCCTCAATATCTTCCGCGCCGATGGTGAGGGCGAGCCGCAGGTCGAACTCGCCTGCTCGCGCCTCCCCGGCCTCAAGCCGGGCGAGGGGATGGGGGAGGGAAGCATTCCCGCCGGCCGCTGCGCGCACCTGCGCCTCACCGGGCCGGGCGATGATCTGGAGGCCCCGGCGGGCTGGCTCTACCGCGAATGGCTGCCCGCGAGCGGCGAGACACTGCGCGATTTCCCGCTGTTTGCCGAGCGCAGCAATTTCGGCCCCGGCATCCCCGAGGGCGAGATGGTGACCGATCTCTACCTGCCTCTGGCCTGAGCGCGGCGCACGGGCTAGGCGCGCGGCATGACCGCAATCGTCCTCGTCCAGCCCGAGATTCCCGGCAACACCGGCGCGGTGGGGCGGACCTGCGTGGCGCTCGACATGGAGCTGATCCTGATCCACCCGCTGGGTTTCACCATCACCGACAAGCGGGTGAAGCGTTCGGGCCTCGATTACTGGCCGCACGTGCGGCTTGCCGAATATGCGAGCTGGGACGCTTTCGTCGAAAATCGCGCCCCGCGGCCTGACCAGCTGTTCCTGTTCGAGGAATATGGCAGCCGCAGCTTCTACGAACCCGACTATCCCGATGACGCCTTTCTGGTGTTCGGGCAGGAGACCAAGGGCATCCCGCCCGCGATTGTCGAGCGCCATGCCGAGCGCCTGTTCCGCCTGCCGATGCGTTCGGAGGTGATCCGCTCGCTGAACCTCGCCAACACGGTGGCGGCAGCGGCCTACCAGGCGCTGCGCGGCAAGCTCTAGCTTCTCCACCGGAGAATTTGCGGTCAGCGCCGGCTGCGTGCTTGCCGGATCGGCAGCCCTGTGCGACTTCGGTGCTCAGGGATGCACAGGGGGACCCTCGCATATGAACAGATTGCGCTTCGCGGCGCTGCTGCTGTTGCCGCTCGCGGCGACGGCCCAGGCGCAGGCGATCAAGAGCGAGCCGGAGATGAAGATCTTCTCCGCCGCGGAGGTCGAGGCGATCGCCATGCCCGATCTTGCCTATACGCCCGATCCGCAGATCGCGGCGGACTTCGACAAGTATTTCTTCTTCCATCGCGACGGCACCGATTTCAGCACCGCCTATGCCGACATCACCGAATGCGATTCGCTGGCGAGCGGGATCAATTTCTACATGGGCGGCAATGATGCCATCATGCAGAACGCGATCATCCAATACGGCGCGGCCGGTGCGATCGGCGGGCGATCGGCGGGCTCATGGCCGACGCCATCTTCGGCAGCGCGGAGCGTCGCCGGATCAAGCGCGTCAACCTGCGCAACTGCATGTTCTACAAGGGCTATGACCGCTACGGGCTGGAGAAGGACCTGTGGCAGGAGTTCCACTTCGAGGAAGGCCTGAGCCGCGAGAACGCCAAGGACCGCGAGGCGGCCCTGCTCAAGCAGGCGCGCGTCGCTTCCGGACCCAAGCCGCAATACGAGGTGCTCGAACCATGAAGCGCATCCTGACCCTCATGGCGGGCGCGCTCGCGCTCGTCGCGGCACCGGCCGCAGCCGAGAAGATCAAGCCCGACATCGCCGAATACAAGGCGATCGAATTGAAGAGCCTCGCCTCGGGCAAGCAGACGATCGATCCGTCCAAGGCCTATATCTTCATCCGCAGCCCGAAGAACCGCAGCAATGGCGTGTTCCTCAAGACCCCGAGCCCCGAGGAAATCGCCAACTACGAGGCCAAGTGGCGCGAGGAACTGGCGGACGAGATCAAGAAGTATCCCGGGCGCCTCGAAAGGTGGGAAGTGCAGCAGAAGGTGGGGCGCGCACGCGGCGAGAAGCCGGTCGAGCCGACCGAGGCCAACTTCTCGATCGCGCCGATAGACACGCGCATGATGGTGCCCTTCGGCCCGCAATATGTCTTCGACAAGTCCGACGACGGCGAGGAAAAGACCTTCAGCTACCTCGTCGAAGTGGAGCCGGGCGAATACACCTATTTCGGTCCGATGTTCGCGATGCCCAACGGGCAGGTGTTCGGCCAGTGCTACTGCATGGGCTCGGTCAAGTTCGAGGCGAAGGCGGGGCAGATCACCTCGCTCGGAGATTTCCTGTCGCTGGGCTGGGCGGACCGTGCGGCGCTCGAACAATCGACCTTCGAGCGCGAATTGCTGGCCGATCGTCCAGCGGTGCCGACCGACTGGAGCCTGCCCGATAGCCTCGCGCAATATCCGAGCGTCAAGGCCGAGCTGCGCGCCGCGGGCAAGCGCAACAACTTCGTGCGGGCGCTGGTCGGACGCATTCCGCCGGTGCCGGGCGTGCTGGCCTATGAGCGCGACGTGCCGATCGACCTTGTCGGGCTGGCCGAAGCCGAGGCCAAGGCGAGGGCCGAGGCCGAAGCCGCTGCCGCCGAGCGGGCGCGGGCCGAAGCCGAGGCGGCGGCTCACGAGGTGGGCAAGGCCGCAGAAGCCGCGGAAGCCGAAGCCGAGGCCGAAGCTACTCCAGACCCAGCGCAGTGAGGTTCATCGTCGCCGCGTGGTAGCTCGCCTCGGCGAGCCGGCCGGCGAGCGCGGCGCGGATCGCCCCGACCCGGGCGTTGGCGGCGGTCTCCTCGCGCGCGTTCACCAGGAAGAACTCGCCCGCGCCCAGCCGGAAGCGGGTGCGCTCGGCCTCGACCATCGCGCGCGCCTGGCGGACCTCGGCCTCGGCCAGCGCGGCGAGCCGCCCGGCGGCGGAGAGGTTGGCGAGGATGTTGCCGACCTCGGTGGTGATCTGGTCGGCGATGCGGCGCTGGCGCAGCTCGGCCTCGCGCAGTTCGGCCTCGGCGCGCTGCAACCGCCCGCGCGCCTCGCGCCGCTGGAGCGGGACGGTGAAGGTCAGGCCCACCACCGCGTCGGTCGAATCGAAGCCCGGGCCGCCTGGGCCGAGCGCGCCGAAATCGCGCGACAGCTCGACACTGGCATCGAGCCGCGGCTGCAGGTCGTTGCGGCGCAGCGCGACCTTGTTGGTGGCGCGCTCGATCGCGAGGCGGAAGGTGGCGAGTTCGGGCCGGTTGCGGATCGCCTCGGCCAGCGGTTCGGCGGCGAGCGCTTCGGCGGGGGCCGTGGCGGCAAGCTTGGCCGTTTCGGGCAGCTGTTCGCGCGAGGGCACGAACATCCGCCCGTCCGAGCCGCGCAGATAGAAGCCGAGCGCGTTGGAAGCGAGCGCGAAATCGCGCCGCGCCTGTTCGAGCAGGGTGCGGCGGCGCAGCAGGTTCTGTTCGTTCTCGGTCAGCGCGATTTGCGGGCGTGCCCCTTCGCGCACCTCGCGCGAGAGGCCCACCTGCCGCGCCTCGGCGATCTCGAGCAGTTCCTCGTAGACCCGGATTTCCTCGCCCGCCGCGACCCAGCGCCAATAGGCGCGCAGCGCCTCGTGCTGGACGTTGAGCTGCACCAGCATGACGTCGAGCCGCGCCTGGCTGGCGGCGAGGCGGGTGTCCTCGATCGCGAAACGGCGCTGGTCGATGTCGCGGTTGCGGAGGAGCGAGAACAGCGCGCCGACCTTCACCTCGCCAAGCCGGTTGGTGTAATCGTAGTTCTCGTAAATGGGGAAGGTCCCGTCCGAGACGCGGTAGGACCCGAACACCTCGGCGCCGTAGGGGCGCAGCGGCTGGCGCGCCTCGACCTTGCCGAAACCGCCCGAATAGTAGCCTGACAGGCGATCGTAATATTCGCCCTTGAGCATCAGGTCGAAGGCGCCGTCGGCGGCGACCTGGTCGGACCGGGCAGCAGCCTCGCGCTCGAAGGCCTCAAGGATCGAGGGGAAGGTCAGCGCCGAGGCGCGCAGCACTTCCTCGGGCAACAGCGCGCCGGTGGCGAGCGCGCGGTCGAGCGGATCGCCGAGCGGGGTGATGTCCTGCGCGGACAGCGGCGCCTCGCTCGTCGCAAGGGCCAGCGCCACCAGCGCGGCGCAGGAGGCGAGCCGATGGCGGCGATCGGAGGCGGGGGGTGGGGGCGTCATGCTCACGCCTCTTCGGAGCCCGTCTCGCCCGGGGGAAGAACGGGCGGGAAGTTGTTGAGCTGGCGCCAGATCTCGTAGCCGACGGGCACGGTTTCGAGCAGCACCCAGGCCTGCGCCTTGGCGCCGAAGCGCACGAAGCGTTCCTCGGGCCAGGGATAGCCGTCCGAGGCATCCTCGGCGATCATCACCCGGAAACGCCCGTCGGGCTGCGCCGAGCGGTCGACCGCGAGCACCCTGCCGCCGAAGGTCCCGACCGCGACCGAGGGCCAGCCGGAGAACTGCACCGCCGGCCAGCCTTCGAACATCACCCGCGCCTTGTCGCCCGGCTTGACCAGCGCGACGTCGCGCCCGTCGATGAAAATCTCGACCACCCGCCCGGCGGTGGCGGGAACGAAGGTCGCGAGCACGTCGCCGGCGCTGACATAGGTGGCCGCATCGCCCGCGTTGAGGCTCTGGATGAAGCCGTCGCGCGGGGCGCGGACCACCTGTTCGGATTGGCGCGAGAGCCCGACATCGGCGCGGTTGAGCGCGGCGCGCGCGGCGGCGACCCGGCCTTCCATCTCGGCGATGCGGATCTGCGCCTGCTCGTAATCGCGGCGCGCGGCGAGCCCGGCCTCGAACAGCTCGCGGGTGCGCCGCTCGTCGAGCCGCGCGGTGGCGAGTGCGCTTTCGGCGGCCTGGAGCTGGACCTCGACCTGCGCGCGCTCGGCGGTCAGGCGCTCGACCAGCCGGGGATCGATGTCGGCGATGCGCACGATCGGATCGCCCTGCTTCACCGCGCTGCCGTCACGCACGTACCATTCGACGATGCGGCCGGGGACGAGGGCGTTGATGTCCTGCTTGCGCTCGTTGGGATTGAGCGTGTTGACCTGCCCGCGCCCGGTGGCGGTCTGCACCCAGGGGGCGTAGATCAGGAACACCAGTGTGGCGAGGAAGGCGACCAGCAGCAGGTAGAAGATGGTCCGCATCACGTGCGGAACCTTGACGGATTCGAGCGCGGTGAAGCGGTGCGGGGTGCGGGTCGGGGCGATCATGGCCGGTCTCCCGCAGGCTGGGCGTCGATTTGCGCGCGCAACCGCTCGAGATCGGGGGCGGGATCGGGAGCGCGCTGTTCGCGGCGCGCGGCGGCGAAGGCGGCGAAATCGTCGAACCAGCGCTGGCGACGCGCCTCGATGTGGAGGAAGCGGTCGCAGCCCAGCGCCGCCTCGCGGGCGGAGAAATAGATCACCGTGGTCGCGCCCCCCTCGCGCAGCGCGGCGAGCGCGCGGGCGAGGTCCTCGGCCTCGATCAGGTCGAACAACCGGGTCAGCACCAACACCCGTGGGCGGGCGAGGATCGCGCTCGCCAGCTTGAGCTTGAGCAGCTCGATGGTCGAGAGCGGGTAGCCGGTCTCGGCGATCTTCGTGTCGAGGCCCTGTTCGAGCCCGGGGAGCACCTCGGCCAGCCCCACCGCCTGCAGCGCGTCGAGCATCCGCCAGCTTTCCCCGGTGGGGCAGGACAGGCTGAGATATTGGCGGATCGTCATCGGCACGAAGCTGGGCCGGTCGAGCACGTAGATGTTCATGCGCAGGTGGTGCGCCTCGATGTCCTTGATGTCGGTTCCGCCGAGCGTGCAATAGCCGGTGGCGGGCAGTTCGTAGAGCTTGAGGACATTGGTGAACAGCCGCTGGAGCCCGTGCTGGCTGGTCGCCGCCATCACCACCGCCCCGCCGGGAATGGCGAAGTCGAACTCGGCTTCCTCGTAGCGCGCAGGGCCGCGCACCTGGCGGAACACCAGCGTGGAATCCTTGCCGCTGATCGGGTCGGCGCCGGTCGGGGCTTCCTGTTCGACGTCGAAGAACAGCGAGACCTCTTCGCCCGCGGCGCACAGCTCGTAGAAATAATTGAGGTAGTTGCCGAGCTGCGAGACGCCGAGGAAGGCCGCCGACAGCACCAGCTCCGCGGCGACCAGCTGGCCCAGCGTCAGCTCGAACTGGATCACCAGCCAGCCGCCCAGCCCCAGCAGCACCGCGCTCGCCAGCGCATACATGAACAGGAAGGCGAGCGTCTGCGAGAAGTGCTGGCGGAAATAGTGCCGCCGCGCCTTGAGATAGGCATGGGTGGCCTTGTCGGTCTCGGCAATGGCATAGTCGACGCGCTGCTGCGACTTGAAGAAGCCGTTGGATTCGCCGATCTGCTCCAGCCACACCGCAGCGCCGTGCTTGGCATGGGAGACGTCGATCGCGGCGCGGATCGCGCGGCTGCCCCACACCAGCCAGATCACCCAGATCAGCACGATCATCACCAGCGTGAAGATCAGGAACAGCGGGTGGTAAAGGCTCACCAGCACGAAGCCCACCGCAATGCCGAGCAGGATCGAGAAGCCGTCGAGGATCAGGATCGGCAGGCGCGACATGATCACCATCACGTCGAAATAGCGGTTGAACAGCCCGCCGCGGGTGGTGTCGGTGAAGAACGGGTTCTGCGCGTAGATCGCGATCAGCGAGATCTCGCTGACCAGCCGCGCGTAGAAGCGCCGCGCGAACAGCTCCATCAGGTGGATGCGCAGGGCGTAGAGCAGCGAGGAGAACAGCAGCAGCACGAACAGGGTGATCGACAGCATCACCAGCGGCGCGGGCATGGCGGTGTTGGCGACGGTGTTGATCAGCATCTGCACCGAGATCGGCGTCGCCAGCGTGAGCAGGCTGATGCCGATGCCGTAGACGATCGCCAGCCAGTAGAAGCTGGTTTCGGGCTTCAGGATCTCGGCGAAGATGCGGAAGAACCGCGTCAGCGATATCTGCGAGCCGTAAGAGGGGCCTTCAACCGCCATGGCAGCCTTTCCGTCCGAAACCAGTGGTCATGCGATACCGCGCGCCGGCGCCCGCCGGCCACCCGCGGCCCTGGCCCCCGCCTGCTTCGCCGGAATCCATGCCGTGCAACGGATTTCGCTGCAAATGTTTAATCGTGCAGGCCCGGTCCGGTTCCCCCGGGTCGGCAATATGCAAAATCATGAAGCTACGAACCTCTAAAGAGATATTGCGAAGCATTCTCGCTTGTCTTCGCCGTTACGTGCCGAACCTTGCCGGTAGCTGAACCGCCCGCGATCGGGCATGAGGTTCCGATGGCCGAGCGGGGGCACCACACGTCGCAGGGCGCCGGAACGCGCACCGTGCTGCTGGTCGGCGGCGGCCATGCCCATGTCGCGGTGCTCGCCGACTGGATTCGCCGCGGGCCGCCGCCCGCGACGCGCACCCTGCTGCTCACCCCCGAGGCGAGCTTGCGCTATTCGGGCATGGTGCCCGGCTGGCTCGCCGGACAGCACGGCCGCGAGGAAGGGCTGGTCGATCTTGCCGGGCTTGCGCGGCAGGCCGGCGCGGAGTGGCTGCCCGGACGCTGCGCCGCGCTCGATCCGGAGGCGCGGGTGGTGACCACCGACAGCGGCGCGGCGATCCCCTTCGATCTCGCCTCGCTCGACACCGGCGGCGTCCCGCAGGGCGCGGCGCTGCTGGGGGAGGACCCGCGCCTTCTCGATATCCGCCCGATCGGCGTCTTCGTGGAGCGCATCGCCGCCATGCCCGCCCCGGCCCGCGTGGTGGTGGCGGGCGGCGGGGCGGGCGGGGTCGAACTCGCTTTCGGCCTGCGCAACCTCGCCTGGGCAGAGCGGCGCCCCGCGGTGGTGCTGGCGACCGGTGCCGGCGGTCTGCTTCCCGGATTCGCACATGCGGTGCGCCGCCGCGCCGCCAGGGCACTCGAGCGGCAGGCCATCCGCGTGGTCGAGGCCGATGCGCGTTTCGCGGACGGCGCGATCACGGCGGGCGACGGGGGCTCTCTCGAACCGGCCGACCTCGTCGTCGCCGCGCTCGGCAGCGCCGCGCCGGAATGGGTGCGCGTCAGCGGGCTGGCGGTGGACGCAGCGGGCTTCGCGCTGGTCGACGCGCGGCAGCTTTCGCTCTCGCACCCGCACATCCTTGCCGCGGGCGATGTCGCCGCGCGCGCCGACCGCCGCCTTGCGCATTCGGGCGTCCATGCGGTGTTCGCCGGGCCGGTGCTCGCGGCGAACCTTCGCAGCCTGCTCGCGGGAGCGCCGCCGCGCCGCGCCTATCGGCCGCGCTGGAACAGCCTCTACCTGATGAACACCGGCGATGGCCGCGCGATCGCCAGCTACGGGGCTCTCGCTGCCGAGGGGAGTGTCGTGCTGGCGCTCAAGCACTGGATCGACAAGCGCTGGATCGGCAAATACGCAAGCCTGGCGGGAACCGGGTAACGCCCCGTGCGCTCCCTGCGAACACCGGGCAAGGAGGCCCCTTGAAGAAACTCGTCGTTCTTGCCCTGCTGGCGCTCGTGATCGCCGCCTATGTCCTGTTCGACCTCGGCGACGTCCTGACGCTCGCCGGGCTCAAGCAGGCGGTGGCGCAGTGGGAGGCGTTCTACGCCGAGAACCCGCTCGCGGTGCTGGCGGGATTCTTCGCGCTCTATGTCGCGGTGACCGCCGCCTCGATCCCCGGCGCGGGGCTCATGACGCTGGCGGCGGGCGCACTGTTCGGGCTCGTCACCGGCACGATCCTTGTTTCCTTCGCCTCGACCCTCGGGGCGACGCTCGCCTTCCTGTCCTCGCGCTATCTGCTGCGAGACTGGGTCGAGGCGCGCTTCGGCGCGCGGCTCAAGGCGATCAACGAGGGGCTGGCGCGCGACGGGGCGTTCTACCTCTTCACCCTGCGGATGATCCCTTACGTCCCGTTCTTCGCCGTCAACCTGATGATGGGCCTGACCCGCATCCGCACGCTCACCTTCGCGTGGGTGAGCCAGGTGGGCATGCTGCTCGGCACGATCGTCTACGTGAACGCGGGCACCCAGCTCGCGCGGATCGAGGATCTCGGCGACCTGCTCTCGCCGCTGCTGCTCGCATCCTTCCTGCTGCTCGCCTTCGTCCCGTGGATTGCCAAGGGGTTGATCGGGATCATCCAGCGCCGCCGGGTCTATGCCGGCTTCACCCGTCCCAGGAGCTTCGACCGCAATCTGGTGGTGATCGGAGCCGGGTCCGCGGGTCTGGTCGCCGCCTATATCGCCGCCACCGTGAAGGCCAGCGTGACGCTGGTCGAGGCGCGGGACATGGGCGGGGATTGCCTCAACACCGGCTGCGTCCCCTCCAAGACGCTGATCAAGAGCGCGAAGGTCGCCGCCACCATGCGCCATGCCGAGCGCTATGGCCTCGCCGCGCACCAGCCCGAGGTCTCCTTCAGGGCGGTGATGGCGCGGGTTCGGGAGGCGATCCGCACCATCGAGCCGCACGACAGCGTCGAACGCTTCACCGGTGTCGGGGTCGACGTGGTGAAGGGCCATGCACGGATCGTCGATCCCTGGACGGTGGAGATCGCGCGCGAGGACGGCGGGACGCAGCGGCTGACCACGCGCAGCATCGTGATCGCCACCGGGGCCGAACCGGTGGTCCCGCCGATCCCCGGCATCGCGGATTCGGGCTATCTCACCAGCGAGACCATGTGGGAGGCCTTCGCGCAGATGGACAGGGTGCCCGAAAGGGTGGTGATCCTCGGCGGCGGGCCGATCGGCTGCGAGCTTTCGCAGGCGCTGGCGCGGCTCGGCGCGCAGGTCACCCAGGTCGAGAAGGACGCTCGCCTGCTGACCCGCGAGGACGAGGAGGTCTCGGCGCTCGCCCGCGCGGTGCTGGAAGACGAGGGGGTGAGCGTCCTCACCGGCCACGAGGCGGTGCGGGTCGAGGACGGCGCGCTCGTCGCCGCGCGGGCAGGGGCCGAGGTGCATCTGCCCTTCGACACGCTGATCCTCGCGGTCGGGCGCCGCGCGCGGCTGAGCGGTTTCGGGCTGGAGGATATCGGGGTGCACACCGCCAACACCGTGGTCACCGACGATTTTCTCGCGACCCGATATCCCAACATCTTCGCCGCGGGCGACGTCGCCGGGCCCTACCAGTTCACCCACACCGCCAGCCATCAAGCGTGGTATGCCAGCGTCAACGCGCTGTTCGGCCAGTTCCGCAAGTTCAAGGCCGATTACCGCGTCATCCCGGCGGTCACCTTCATGGATCCGGAGGTCGCGCGCGTCGGCCTCAACGAGCGCGAGGCGGCCGCGCAGGGCATCGCGGTGGAGGTCACCCGCTACGAGCTCGACGATCTCGACCGCGCGATTGCCGAGAGCGAGACGAGCGGCTTCGTCAAGGTGCTGACGCCCGCGGGCGGCAAGGACAAGGTGCTGGGCGTCACCATCGTCGGGGCCCATGCGGGCGAGCTCATCGCCGAATACGTGCTGGCGATGAAGCACGGGATCGGCCTCAACAAGATTCTCGGCACGATCCACGCCTATCCGACCCTTGCCGAGGCGAACAAATATGCCGCCGGGCAGTGGAAGCTGGCGCATAAGCCGGAAGGCGTGCTGAAGTGGGTCGAACGCTATCACGCATGGCGGCGCGGATAGGGCATCGGGGGGACGGGGGTTGGAGCTTTTCGACCAGTTTCGGGGGCTGATCGGCATCGCGGTGTTGCTCGGCATCGCCTGGGCCCTGAGCGAGGACCGTGCAGGCCGGCCCGGCTGGCGCTGGATCGCCGGGGCGCTGGCGGCGCAGGGATTTCTCGCCGTGGTGATCCTGCGCGTGCCCGCGGTGTGGGCGGCGGTGGGCCTTGCCAATGACGCGGTGAGCGCGGTCGAGGCCGCGACGCTCAAGGGCTCGTCCTATATGTTCGGCTATCTCGGCGGGGCGGACCTGCCCTTCGTGCTCAAGGACGGGGCGCAGCCGCCGCTGGTCATCGCCTTCCAGATCTTGCCGCTGGTGATCGTCTTTTCCGCGCTCGCCGCGCTGCTGTGGCACTGGGGGGTGCTGCGCTGGCTGGTCAACGGCCTCTCCTTCCTGCTGCGGCGCAGCCTTGGCGTGTCGGGCGTGGTCGGCCTGTCGGGCGGCGCGAGCGTGTTCCTCGGCGTGGTTGAGGCGCCGCTGGTGACCCGCGCGTGGTTCGCTCATGTGACCCGCAGCGAACTGTTCCAGATCATGGCGCTGACCATGGCGACGATCTCGGGCGCGATCCTGATCCTTTATGCCACCACCTTGCGCAACGTCGTGCCCGATGCCGTCGGCCACATGATCGCCGCCTCGCTGATCTCGCTTCCCGCCGCGCTGCTGATCGCCCGGCTGATGGTGCCCGAGAAGGCGGGCGAGGGCGGCACCGCGGTGGAGCGCGACGCACCGGGGCTGCGCTACGAGGGCAGCATCGATGCGGTGGTCAAGGGCACGATGGACGGGATGCAGCTGTTCCTGGCGGTGATCGCGGTGATCATCGTGGTCTTCGCGCTCGTCGCGCTTGCCGACCAGGCGCTGGCGGTGCTGCCGCAGGTGGACGGGGCGCCGCTGACCTTGAAGCGCCTGCTGGGCTGGCTCTTCGCGCCCTTCATGTGGCTGCTGGGGGTGCCGTGGGGGGAGGCGCAGGCTGCCGGAGGCCTGATGGGCACCAAGGCCGTGCTCAACGAATATGTCGCCTATCTCGAACTCGCCGCGCTGCCCGCCGGAACGCTGGGGCCGCGCAGCCTGCTGATCGTCACCTATGCATTGTGCGGCGTCGCGAACCTCGCCAGCGTCGGCCTCCTGGTTTCGACCATCGGCACGCTGTGTCCCGAACGCCGCGCGGAAGCCGCGGGGCTGGGGATGAAGAGCTGGATCGCGGGCAATCTCGCCAGCGCGATGACGGGGGCATGGATCGGGCTGGTGAGCTGGGGGTAGAGCGATGTTCGATGCCAAGCTTCGCCCGCTGATCGATCCGCCCTTGAACCGCATCGGCCAAGTGCTGGCAGGGCTGGGGGTCACCGCCAACGGTTTGACCTTCACCGGCCTCGCCCTCGGCCTTGCGGGCGCGGCGGCGATTGCCTTCGGTCATCTCGGCTGGGGTCTGGCGCTGATCCTCGCCAACCGCCTGCTCGACGGGCTCGACGGGGCCGTGGCGCGGGTGCGGGGGCCTTCGGACCTCGGCGGCTATTTCGACATCGTCGCGGATTTTGCCTTCTATGTCGCCGTGCCGCTCGGCTTCGGCATCCGCGATCCCGCCGCCACTCTGCCCGCGCTGGTGCTGGTGGCGAGTTTCGTGCTGACCGGGGTCAGCTTCCTCGCCTTTGCGGTGATCGCCGCCAAGCGCGGCGCCGAGACCGCGGCGCACGGGAAGAAGAGCTTCTTCTATTCGACCGGCCTCGCCGAGGGGACGGAGACGATCGCGGTGTTCATCGCCATGTGCGCGGCCCCCGGGTGGTTCGGCGGGATCGCCTATGGCTACGCGGCGCTGTGCGCGCTCACCGTGGTCCAGCGCAGCACGCTCGCCGCGGCCACGTTCCGCGATTAACGGCTGGCGGTGCCGAGCAGCGCCTCGGTCTGCTTGCGCAGTTCCTTGATGCGCGCGGTGTTGGCGCCGAGATCGCTGCGTCCGACGCGGCTGACCGAGCGGAAGTCGATCTGCGTGTCGCCGACGCGCGCCACCACATCGTCCTTGAAGCCGAACCAGAAGCTCTGCGCCACACCCTCAACCCGCCCTTCGGCGACATTGGTACGGATGTCCTTGAGCCCCATGTTGCCCATCGCCGCGGCGACCGCCGCCACGCCTTCCTCGCGGGTCGCGCCGCCCAGCGGCAGCGGGGCGGGGCGGTCGGGGCGGTCGGTGATGATCTGCGCATGGCTCTTCACCGCGAGATCGCCCGAGACCGGCTCGGCCCCGTCCGCGTAGAGCGGGATGCGCCCCAGCGGGGTCTGGTAATCGGAGAGCGGATTGGCCCCCGCCGCCTCGCGCGCGGCCATCGTCTCGGCAGAGAAGGCGGGCGGGTTGGCGGTGTCGGTCGAAATGTCGTGGATCGGGTTGTCCCCGGCCTTGGCGCCCGCCGAAAGGAACACGAGGAAGATCGCGCCGGGCACCAGCAGGCCGATGATCGCCGCCGCCAGCACGCCGTTGCGGCGCGGCTTGGCCCTGAGCGCGATCACCAGCGAAACCAGCGCGGCGAGCGCCGTGATCCCGAGCAGGATCACACCCCCGCCCAGGGTCAGCGCGAGGAGGCCCGTCTGCCAGCCCCAGATGCCGATCCTGGTGCCGAAGGCGGCGATCAGGAAATAGAGCGGAAGGAACGCCGTGAGGGCGAGGACGAGCTTGGTGTGCCAGGGCAGGTTCTTGATCATGGCGGGCATGTTTAGCGCCCGCGCGCCGCAAGGCAAATGGCGCGGCAACCTGTCGGGAAACTTGCAGGGGTTTGCGCGTTACGACCTTACGGCACGGGAGGGGGTGGGCACGAAGGCTTGCCGAAGTCCCGCTTTCCATGTCGCGAAAAGTGGGTTATCTCCCGCGGCCCTTGCGGGAGGCAAGTTGTTCAAAGGACGAGACGACCATGAAGCGTAATTTCCTGATGGGTGCGGCCGCGCTTGCGGGCCTGATGACTCTTTCCGCCTGCGGTGGCGGTGCGGGCAGCGACGCCAACGCGCCGGCGGCCGAGGCGACCACCGCCGCGCCGGCCGAGACCCCGGCTCCGGCTGAAACCACTGCCGCTGCCGCCGATGGCGCCGCTGGCGGCGCGACCATGGATTTCGCCAGCATGACCACCGACGCCGCCGCCGGCGAGAAGGTCTTCGCGCTGTGCCGTTCGTGCCACGTGCTCGAAGAAGGCGTGAACCGCGTCGGCCCGTCGCTGCACAATGTCGTCGGCCGCCACTCGGGCATCGTCGAGGGTTACAACTATTCCGACGCCAACAAGAACAGCGGCGTGGTGTGGACCCCGCAGGCGCTCTACGAATACCTCAAGGCCCCGCAGCAATACATCCCGGGCACCAAGATGGCCTTCCCGGGCATCAAGAACGATCAGGATCGCGCCAACCTGGTGGCCTATCTCCAGAGCCAGTCCTCGTAAGAGGCTTGCCGGGCCGGGGCATCACGTTCCGGCCGAAGCGAACCATCTGAAGGGGCGGCGCGGGGCAACCGTGCCGCCCCTTTTGCGTGGGCGTGCTCAGGCGGCGGCGTCGAGCGGCTCGGCGGCGCAGTGGCGGGCGATGTACTCCTCGTGCCGCGGCAGACCCGCGACGCTGCGCTCGATCACCCGGCGCAGGTCGGCGAGGAAGGCTGCGAGCTGGTCCTCGCCGATCTGGTCGGCCATCCGGTCGTATCCGGCCGGCACGATCCCCTGGCCGAGCATAACCTGCACCCAACTCGCATCGCGGAACAGATCGTCGACATCGCGCCCCACGCGGCCCGCGGCGGCGAACAGCTCGAGCTTGTGGGTGAGGCTGTCGGGCACCTCCATGTGCTTGCAATAACGCCAGAACGCGCTGTCCTCGCGGTCGGTGCGATGGTAGTGGAGGATCAGGAAGTCGCGGATCTGCGCGAACTCGGCCGCGCAGCGCCGGTTGTATTCGCCGCGCATCGCCGCCGCATCGCCGCCCTGCGGGAACAGCTGGATCAGCCGGCTGACATGCGACTGGATGAGATGGATCGAGGTGGATTCGAGCGGCTCGAGGAACCCGCTCGACAGCCCGATCCCGACGCAATTGTGCGCCCAGAAGGCCGCCCGCCGCCCGGTGGTGAAGCGGATCGGGCGCGGGTCGCCAAGCGCCTTGGTGTCGAGCCCCTCCAGCAGCGTGTCCGCCGCGGCCTCGTCGCTGGTGAAGCCGGATGAATAGACGTGCCCGTTGCCGGTGCGATGCTGGAGCGGGATGCGCCACTGCCAGCCCGCGCTCTTGGCCGTCGCGCGGGTATAGGGAACCAGCACCGGCAGGCGCTCGCTCGGCACCGCCAGCGCACGGTCGCAGGGGAGCCACTTCGACCAGTCTTCATAGCCCGTCCCAAGCGCCTCGCCGAGCAGCAGCGCGCGAAAGCCCGTGCAGTCGATGAAGAAGTCGCCCGCGACCTCCCGCCCGCCTGCCAGCGCGATGGTGGTGATGTCGCCGCTTTCCCCGTCGCGCGCCACGCTCTCGACGATGCCTTCGGTGCGGGTCACGCCGCGCGCTTCCGCATAGGCGCGCAGGAACCGCGCGTAGCGGCCCGCGTCGAAGTGATAGGCATAGGCAAGGCCCGTCATCGCGGTGTTGCCGACCCGATCGAGCTTGCCGAACCGCGCCTCCTCGGCGGCGCGCTGGTGAAGCGACCAGTGCCACAGGCCCTGCGGATCGGGCGCGGCCTCGCCGAAGGTGCTGCGCCGCCAGTAATGGTGGAAGGCGACATTGCCGAGGTTCATGCCGGTATCGCCGAAAGTGTGCAGGTAGCGGCTGCCGATCCGCCCCCAGTCGGCGAACTCGATCCCTAGCTTGAAGGTGCCCGAGGTGGCCTTGAGGAAGGCGTTCTCGTCGATCCCGAGGATCGCGTTCAGGCGGATGATCTGCGGGATGGTCGCCTCGCCCACCCCGACCGTGCCGATCGCCTCGCTCTCGACCAGCTCGATCTCGAGCGAGTGGCCGAGCAGCCGCGCGAAGGCCGCCGCGGTGATCCAGCCCGCGGTCCCGCCGCCGACGATGACCAGTTTGCGCAAGCCTGCCTCAGCCATGGTTCCCTCAGTATACCTCTCTCGCGCCCGGCGTTCAGTCCGCAGCCGGGCGGAAGAAGGCGTTGATGGTCAGCCGCCCTTCGCGCGGGTCGGCGCTGAGCGGCGCGGCGTTGTCGATCACCCCGCTATGCAGGATGTTGCCGCGATAGAACACGGCGCTGTTGAAGGTGCCGGGGACCGCGTGGACGCGTTCGAAATGGGGCGCGCCGTCGGTCACATAGGCCGCAGGCGGCAGTCCGCTTTGCGCCACGTCCGCCTTGAGCGCGGCGGCATAGCGCGGGTAGTCCGGCTCCGTCAGCGCCTCCAGCTCGGTCGAGCGGTGGCGGAAGAAGGCGGTGCCGCCGTGCCCGGTGCGGTGGAGATAGAGCATCATCGCGATCTGCCGCGGATCGGTGCCGTCGACATGGGGCAGGCGCTGGATCGGCAGAAGCGTGGCGGGCGCCGCGGTGACGAGCGAATACCACGCCTGCATCTCCCAGCGCGTGCCGGGCATCGCGAACCATCCCTCGAGCAGCGGAGCGAGCCGCGTCAGCCACGCCGCGCAGACCGTCGACTCGAGCGGCGCGCGCACCCCGGGATATTGCGGTGTGATTTTTGCAAAATCTTGCAAAATGGCCTGCGACACGGCGTGTTCAGGGGTCCTCATCAGCTGCGGAACCCTGACAAGCACATGGTTCTTTTCGGAAAAGCGCGAGACGACCCCCGCTTCGGGAGCGATCGCCCATTCCGTCAGGTCCGGAGTCGCGGGTGAGACTGAGGCGCTGGCCATGCGGCGAGCCTATCAGAGGCCTTCGCGGCGGCCAAGGCTGCGCAGAAAATCTTAGCTTCGCAGAAGGATAGGCCGCATCTGTCCGTCGTGGCGCACCGCACGGCCCGGCCTCTGCGCATAAGCCGCAGCCAGTATCCTGCGCCGGCCAACTCAACTGTGACAATCCGGCAACAAATTGTCGAAACCTTCGCGCCCGGCCTCCTGACTGCTGCTGTTGAACGGCCTCAACCGTCTGAGATATCGAGAGGACTCGATCAACCGCCAAGGTGATCCGATAAGGGGCGATTGGCGATTTACTGCCGCTCCGGAACGCGCTATGAAAAAAACTGCAAAAGCGCACGATTGATGACGCTTGCGGGAGGGGAGTTTCGATGAAGACCAATGGGATCAATGCAAGTGCGCGCCTGCTGTGCGGGGCTGCGACCTTTCTGGCACTCGCCGCAACCGGCGCTCCGGCGCTCGCCCAGGACAGCGGCGATGAAGCCGACGATCAGGCGGTCGCCACCGCCGACAAGGAACCCGAGAACGCGATCATCGTGACCGGGATCCGCAGCTCGATCCAGACCTCGCTCGATGCCAAGCGCAACGCGACCTCGATCGTCGAGGTGATCGCTTCCGAGGACATCGGCCTCCTGCCCGACCAGTCGATCGCGGACAGCCTGGCGCGTCTGCCCGGCGTCACCGCCCAGCGCGTGCGCGGCCGTTCGCAGCAGGTCTCGATCCGCGGCCTCGGCCCGGACTTCTCTCTCGCGCTGCTCAATGGCCGCGAAGTGGTTTCCGCGGGCAACAACCGCGGGATCGAGTTCGACCAGTTCCCCTCGGAGCTCGTCGCCTCGGGCGTGGTCTACAAGACCGGCGACGCCCGCCTCGCGGCGATCGGCATTGCCGGGGCTGTCGACCTGCGCACCGTGCGGCCGCTCGATTCGGTCAAGCGCCAGATCACCGTGTCGGGGACCTATTCGATCAATGACAACGGCTCGCTCAACCCCGATTTCGCCGATGACGGATACCGCTTCTTCGGCAGCTATATCGACCAGAACGCCGATGGGACGATCGGCTGGTCGATCGGCGGGACGGTGCAATCGATCCCGACGCAGTATTTCTCGCGCGAGCTGAAGACCGCGCGCGATCAGGTGTCGCGCGATGCCAACGGCGTGATCTACCCCTCGGACAACCCGCGCCAGGGCGTGGTCAGCCGCAGCTTCGAGCGCAGGTCTGTTGCCGGGACTCTCCAGTTCGAGCCGAGCGACAACCTCGAGGTGACCCTCGACGGGTTCTACACCAACACCAAGGACAGCGGGATTTTCCGCGGCACCGAAACCCCGATCGCCTCGTGGAGCGGCGCGAGCTTCGACAGTGCCACCGGCGCGTCGGGCCAGTTCGCCGACAGCGCGACCTATTCGGGCGTGGTGCCGATCCTGCGGACCGATACCCAGGGCGCGGATTCCGACATCTGGGCCTTCGGCGGGAACATCAACTGGAAGGCCACCGACAATCTCGGTTTCGTGGTCGATTACGGCTATTCGACGCTGAGCCGCAACGACACCAACTACGAAAGCTATGCCGGCACCGGCGCCAGCCGTTCGGGGGCGCAGGACACCCTGACCTTCACCTTCCCCCGCGATGGTCGCTACACCATCGACAGCCAGATCGACTACACCGATCCGGCCAACGTGCTGCTCACCGATCCGGGCGGGTGGGGCCAGGTCGGCTTCCTGCGCGTGCCCGAGATCAACGACGAGCTCCACCAGCTGCGCGCCGAGGCCTATTGGGAAGTCGGCGGCGGGCTGATTGACCGCATCACCGCGGGCTGGCTCTACACCGATCGCAGCAAGGATTTCGACAACAACGGAATCTTCCTGCGCGCCGGCACCGGCTTCGTGAACAGCTCGCTGGCGATCCCGGCGGACGCGATCGTCGGCTCGACCAACACCGGCAGCCTGGGCATGGACATCATCGCCTATGACCCTGCGTCCCTGCTCAGCAGCGGGGCCTACCGCCAGGAGCCGGCGACCGACGACACCGAATGGGTCGTGGGTGAGCGGGTCCACAACTTCTACATCCAGGCGAGCATCGACGGGGATCTCGGCACGGTGCCGGTGCGCGGCAATATCGGCCTGCGCTATGCCGACACCACGCAGCGCTCGACCGGCACGATCACCGGCGGCTTCACCAACACGGTGAAATATTCCTTCGACAACTGGCTGCCGAGCATGAACCTCTCGTTCGAGATCATGCCCGACACCTTCATCCGCATCGCGGCATCGAAGACCATCACCCGCGCGCGGCTCGACCAGCTGGCGGCCAACCAGAACCTCAACTTCAACAGCCTCGTCTGCCAGGACAACAACGGCGACCAGATCCCGGATGCCCTTCCGGATCCCACCGCCTACTCGCTGCCGAACAATTCCTGTTTCACGCTGGGCGGCGGCAACCCGCGGCTCGAGCCCTATCGCTCGACCAACTTCGACATCTCGTTCGAGAAGTACTTCTCCCCCGGCACGGCGATCATCCTCGCCGCGTTCCACAAGGAGCTGAAGGACTGGGTGGTCGACCAGACCAGCGTCGTCGACCTCACCCGCGAGATCAACCTTGCCAACTGGGACGGCCTGCTGGCGACCCAGCCGCAGCTTGCGACCGGGACCTATAGCGGCCCGACCAACTTCGCGGACGGCAAGATCACCGGGGTCGAAGGCACCGTGCGTCTCGCCTTCGGCGACCTCGTCGAAGCGCTCGACGGGTTCGGCAGCTATGCCAGCGTCACCTATTCCGATGCGGAGATCGAGCGTCCGGGGTTCAACCCGATCTCGATCCCCGGCTATTCGGACCTGACCTGGTCGGGCGACATCTTCTACGAAAAGTACGGCTTCCGCGCCAAGCTGGCCGCGCGCTACCGTTCGGGCTTCCTTTCGGAAGTCCAGAACTTCGCGGGCGCGCTGACCGGGGCGCGGGCGCAATCGGAGACGGTGCTCGACGCGCAGATCGGCTACACCTTCGAGAAGGCCGGCGGCTTCCTCAACGGCGTGCAGATCCTCGGGGAGGTGTTCAACCTGACCAATGCGCCCTTCGTGACCGAGAACGATCTGCGCAACGTCGCCAACACCGAAACGATCGGGACCTTCCCGAGCCGTTACGAAAGCTACGGCCGGACGTTCAACATCACGATCCGCAAGAGCTTCTGACCGGGGCACCCTCGGGTCGCACGAGGGTTCAAGAGAGGGCTCGCCGGCAGCGGCGGGCCCTTTCGCGTCGAAGGCGCCGCCGCGCGCGCGGTTAGGGGCGATTTGGCGCGCGTTGGCGCCGATTTCGCCCGACCTGGCGATGTTTCGCGTGAAACATTCGCCCCGCGTTCAGGCGGCGAGCGGCGGGGCGGGGCAGTGGCGCGCGACGAATTCCGCGTGGCTCGGCATCGCCGCGACCGCCTCGTCCATCGCGCTGCGCACCTGCGCCAGCCGCTCGGCGACCGGCACGCCCTCGCGCATCGCGGCCAGCGCCGGGGCGCGGCGCGGGACAATGCCCTGTCCGAGATAGACCGCGATCCAGCTGGGGTTGGCGAACAGCTCGTTCGCATCGGACACCAGCATCCCGTGGGCGGAGAAATGGTCGATCTTGTATTGAAGGCTGTCCGGGATCGGCATGGCGGCGCAATAACGCCACAGCTCGGAATCCTCGCGCGCACTCGCCTTGTAGTGGAGGATCAGGAAGTCGCGGATGCGCTCGTATTCGGCCGTGGTCTGGGCATTGTACTCGCGCGCCAGGAGCGGCGACATGGCGCTATCGGGTAAAAGCGCGATCAGCCGCAGGATGCCGTACTGGATGAGGTGCAGCGACGTCGATTCCAGCGGTTCCATGAACCCCGCCGACAGGCCGATGGCGACGCAGTTCCGCTTCCAGAATTCGCGCCGCTTGCCGGTGACGAAACGCAAGGGGCGCGGATCGGCGAGCGGCTTGGCATCGAGATCGGCGATGAGGCTCGCGGCCGCCTCGTCCTCGGAAAGAAACGCGCTGCAATGGACATAGCCGTTTCCGGTGCGGTGCTGGAGCGGGATGCGCCACTGCCAGCCCGCCGCTTTCGCGGTCGAGCGTGTGTAGGGCGTGAACGCGCCCCGCTCGGAGGGGACGGCAACCGCGCGGTCGCAGGGGAGCCAGTGCTGCCAGTTGTCGTAACCCGCCTCCAGCGCCTCCTCGATGAGCAGCCCGCGAAAGCCGCTGCAATCGACGAAGAACTCGCCCGCTATCGCCTCGCCGTTCTCGAGTGTCACCGCCTCGATAAAGCCGTCCGCGCCGCGCAAGGTCACGTCCACCACGCGCCCCTCGACGCGCTTCACCCCGCGCTGTTCGGCGAAGCGCCGCAGGAAGGCGGCATAGAGCCCGGCGTCGAAGTGGTAGGCATAGTCGAAGGTCGACTGGATCTGCCGCCGGTCGGGCGAGGGCGGGGCGAACTTGCCAGCCTTGGCCATCGCCCAGCACATCGAGAAATCGTCGATCGGGCCCTGGATGCGCCCTTCGAGCCATTCGCGCATCCAGTGATGGTAGAAAGGCACCTGGTCGAACTCGGCGCCATATTGACCGAAGGGGTGGAAATAGGCGTGGCCGATCCGGCCCCAGTTGACGAACTGGATGCCGAGCTTGAAGCTGCCTTGCGTCTCGCGCACGAAGGTGGCCTCGTCGATGCCGAGGCGGCGGTTGAAGTGGCGGATCGGCGGGATGGTCGCCTCGCCCACGCCGACCGTGCCGATTGCCTCGCTCTCAATGAGGGTGATCGCGCAGGACCGCCCGACCGCATCCGCCAGTGCCGCCGCCGTCATCCAGCCCGCGCTGCCGCCGCCGACGATGACGATGCTCTTGAGCGGGGCGGGGGCGGGCACGGCGCTATCCCCCGCAGCTTTCGCGGATCAGCAGGCTGGTCTCCAGCCGCTCGGGGATTGCCGGACCCTCGCCGCGGTCGATCAGCTTGGAGACCAGCATCCGGCCGGCAAGGTTCGCGTCCTGATCGATGGTGGTGAGCTGCGGGGTGACCAGCCGCGCGGCGGGGATGTTGTCGTAGCCGACCACCGAGACATCGCCCGGCACGCTGAGGCCAGAGCGGGTCAGCGCCCGGATCGCGCCGATGGCGATCAGGTCGGAGGCGGCGAAGACCGCGTCGAAATCGAGCCCGCGGGCAATCGCGCTGCGGGTCGCGGCCTCGGCGGAGTGGACCTCGAAATGGGCGGGCACGATCAGGCTGTCGTCGAGCGGGATGCCGGCCTGCGCCAGCGCCTGGCGATAGCCGCGGCTGCGCTGCTCGGCCTCGGGCGCCTCGGTGTCGCCGAGGAACAGGATGCGCCTGCGCCCCAGCCGCGCAAGGTGCGCGGTGGCGCGCCGTCCGCCCGCGACATTGTCCGATCCGATCGCGCAATATTGCGCGTCGGGGAACTCCGCGCCCCACACCACGAAGCGGCTGTCGCGCGCGGCGAGGGCGTTGAAGGCGTGGTGCAGCGAGGACTGCCCGATGAAGATCACGCCCGTCGCCCGGCTGGTGCTCATCGCGTAGTCGAGATCCTCGCCGGAGCGCGGGCTGAGGTGGCTGATGATGAGGTCGGCATTGCGTTCGCGCGCGGCTTCGGCGATCCCCGCAAGCAGTTCGAGGAAGAAGGGGTCCGAGACCCGGCTGTCGCGCGCCTGCGGGGCGGGGACGACCACCGCGATGGTCGCGTCCGCGCCACTCGGTCCGGCGGGCATCGAGGCGCGGAACTCGTAATCGTGGGCGCGGGCGATCTGCCAGATCTGCTGCTTGGTCCGGCGCTTGACCGAAGGACTGTCGTTCAGCGCCCGGCTGACGGTCGAGACCGAGACGCCCGCCTCGCGCGCGATGTCCTCCAGCGTGGCGCTGCGCCGCGAGGGGGACCGGGTGGCGTTCATCGTCAGGCGTGCTCCGCGCTCATGGCCGCCCAGTAGCCCGAACCAGGCGCGAGCACCATGGGCGGTTTGCCGGTTCCGCCGACCGCGCTCTCGCTGGCCAGCAGGCGCGCCTCGGCAAACCCGGAGGGTGGAGACCAGTCGATCACCTCTTCGCCGAGATTGAAGGCGCACAGCACGGCATCGGCGCCGCTGCCGCGCACGAAGGCGACCATCGCCTCGGGCGTGTCGAGCAGCGCGATCGCGCCCCGCGCCAGCGCCGGGTGGCGGCGGCGCAGCTTGAGCAGGGCGGTGCTATAGGCGAGGGTCGACTGCGGATTGCCCGCCTGTGCATCGATCGCGAAGGCGGCGTGGACGGGATCGAGCTTCAGCCAGGTGCGGTTGGCGCTGGAAAAGCCCGCCTGCGGTGCGCCCGCCTGCCACGGCATCGGGGTGCGCGCCCCGTCGCGGCCGAGCGTGTGCGGCCAATTGGCGATCGCCTCGGGATCGAGCAGGTCCTCGAAGGCGACCTCGCCCTGCGGCAGACCCAGCTCCTCGCCCTGATAGATGATCGGGTTGCCCCGCAGGCTCAGCAGCAGCAGCATGTTGAGCCGCGCGGCGCGCGCCATGTCGCCGTCGAGCGTCCAGCGGGTCACCGCGCGCGGGGCATCGTGGTTGGAGAAGGCCCAGGACGGCCAGCCCTCGTCCGGCTCCCCGCTCCACTGCGCAAGGCTTGCGCGGACCAGCGGCGCGGTCAGCCGCGGGGCGTAGAGGAAATCGAAATTGTAGGCCGAATCCAGCCGCTTGCCGCCGTGGGTGAAGGCCTTCATCTCGGCGAGCGGCTCCGGCCCGCCGACTTCGGCGACGGTGAACCGGCCCGGGAACTCGTCGATCGTCGCCCGGATGCGCTCGAGAAAGGCGGTGATGTCGGGGTGCGACTGGTTGAAGCGCTTGATCTGCATGTCGAAGGGGCGCGTCACCTGACTCATCGGCAGGCCCGAGGGCGGATTGTCGCGCAGCTCGGGATCGTGCATCGCGAAATTGAGCGCATCGAGCCGGAACCCGTCGACCCCGCGCCCCAGCCAGAACCGCGCGACATCGAGCAGCGCGTCCTGCACTTGCGCGTTATGGACGTTGAGATCGGGCTGGCTGGTGAGGAAGTTGTGCAGGTAATACTGCTTCCTCGGCCCGTCCCACTGCCACGCCGAGCCGCCGAACACCGATTGCCAGTTCGACGGCGGCGAACCGTCGGGTTTGGGATCGGCCCAGACGTACCAGTCGGCCTTGGGATTGGTGCGGTCCTGCCGACTTTCCCGGAACCAGGCGTGCTCGTCCGAGGTGTGCGAATAGACCTGGTCGATGATCACCTTGAGGCCCAGCGCATGCGCCTTGGCGATGATCCGGTCGAAATCCTCGAAGCTGCCGAACGAGGGGTCGATCCCGCAGTAATCGGCAACGTCGTAGCCGAAATCCTTCATCGGCGAGGTGAAGAAGGGCGAAATCCAGATGCCGTCGACACCGAGGCCGGCGATGTAGTCCAGCCCTTCGGCGATGCCGGCGAGGTCGCCGATCCCGTCGCCATTGGTGTCGCGGAATGACCGCGGGTAGATCTGGTAGATGACGGCGCCGCGCCACCACGCGAGCGTAGTGGTTGCGGAAGCGGTCGCGGCAAGTGCGGTCGCCATCAGTCGTCGGTCTCCAGGAGGCAGGCGGCAAAGCCGAAGGGCGGCAGGTCGACCCGCAGCGATCCGGGCGCGGAAAGGGTAGCGGGGCACGCGCCGAGTAGCGGTGCGACTCGCTTCGCCCGGTAGCTGACCTCGACATGGCGGGAAAGTGGCGTTTCGCCGGTGTTGAACAGCACGATCACCCGCTCGCCGCTGGCGGGGTCGTGACGCTCGACCGCAAGCAGGCCGGGACCGTCTTCCGCGAATGCGCGCACCGTGCTCAGCCCGCGGCGCAGCGCCGGGCTGGCGGTGCGCGCCTGCGCCAGCTCGCCGATCAGGCGGTAGAGCGGATGGGCGGCGTCGAAGTTGCTCTGCGCGGTGGTCGCATCCGTGCCGAGCAGGTCGTTGTCGTTATAGGCGGCGACCCGGCTCGGGAACATGTCCTCGCGCGCCAGCTGGTCGTTGCCATCGGAGATGAAGCCCTGTTCGTCGCCGTAATAGATCGTCGGCACGCCGCGCAGCAGGAACAGCATCGCATGGCCGAGCTTTACCCGGGCGAGCAGTTCGTCGGGATCGTCGGACCCGCTCATTTCGCGCACATACATCGAAAAGCGGCCGAAATCGTGGTTGCCGAGAAAAGTCGGCAGGCCGAGCGCGGTTGTCGCCCCGCCGGGATAGATCGCGTCCTCGGCGAGGAGTTCGGCCATCACGCGCGGGGCCGCCTTGCCGCTGGCGACGAGCTGCGCCGCCTTGGCAAAGCCCATGTCGAGCGCATACGGCAGGTGGCTTTCCGCCATTACCCGCGCGGCGGTCGTCGCGGTCGGCTGCTCATAGGCGATCTCGCCGAAGATGTGGAAATGCCCGATCCCCCTCGCCTCGGCGCGGGCGAGCATGGCAGGCACGAAAGCCTGCCAGAACTCGGGGTTCACGTGCCGGGCGGTGTCGATCCGGAAGCCGTCGATCCCGTATTGGTCGATCCAATCGCCGAAGATGTCGATCATGCCGGAGACGACCCTCGGGTTCTCGGTGGCCAGATCGTCCAGTCCCGAGAAATCGCCGTAGAGATTGCTCTCGCCGACCCAGTGCGAATTGCCGCGGTTGTGGTAGTAAATCGGATCGTTGAGCCAGCCGGGAACCTTGATGTCGCGCTCCTCGGGGCGCACGAAGGGGGTGTAGGCAAAGCGCGGATCGGTGAGCTTGGCCCAATTCGCGGGGTCGGGGTTATCGTCGCCCGCGAAGCCCTCGTTGATCGGCGTGCCCTCCGGCCCGCCGCGGCGCGTGAAGGGATATTCGCCCTTGCTGCGGTAGGCGTAGCCGGTCTGCTCGCCCTCGGCATAGTCGATCACGTCGGCCGTGTGGTTGACGATGATGTCCATGTAGACCTTCATGCCCCGTGCATGGGCGGCATCGACGAAGGCCTTGAAATCGGCGTTGGTCCCGAAATGCGGGTCGACGCTGGTGAAATCGGTGACCCAGTAACCGTGATAGCCTGCGCTTTCCTCGCCCGGCTTGCCTTGCACGGGCTTGTTCTTGAAGATCGGCGCGAACCAGATCGCGGTCACGCCCATGCCCTGGATATAGTCGAGCTTCTCGGTCAGCCCCTTGAGGTCTCCGCCGTGGTAGAAGCCCTTGTGCGCCGGGTCGAAGCCGGTCTTGAGCGGACCGCCCTTCAGCCCCCCGCGATCGTTCGAGGGATCGCCGTTGGCGAATCGGTCGGGCAGGACGAAGTAGATGATCTCGTCCTCGACCCCGCGCTCGGCAATGGGTGCGGGCTCGGGGGAGACCTGGGATGGGGCGGGGGCAGCCGCCAGTGCGCTGCCCGCGCACAGCGCAGCCGCTATTCCCACGAAGATTCGCGTCATGACCCAACTCCCTCCGCCGTCTTTTGTGACAGCATGGGAGAGATATTGCAAACCTTTGTATTCTCCGGTGTGTCCATGGGTTCGCCTATTCAAACTTCTGTAAAGACGATGAAAAGGGCCATGCGAAGAGCGCAGCCGGCAATTTTTGCGCCCCGAACCGGAAAGTTTCTTGCATATTTTTGCAGGGCGTCCAGACTGTCAGCGAGCGGGAAGCGCGCACCATTCGGACGGCAGAGCCGGAATGCTACAGCCCGCAGGGAGCCGCGTCACCCCGGCAAGTCGGGACGCGCGGGGGAGAGGACGTGACGAGATGACCCAAGCCGGCCACACGCCCGCGGCCAAGCCCAGTCTGGGCGCAGGCCAGATTTGGAACATGAGCTTCGGCTTTCTCGGCATCCAGATCGGCTTCGAGCTGCAGAACGGCAATGTCAGCCGCATTTTCCAGACGCTGGGCGCGGATGTCGGTAGCCTCGCGATCCTGTGGATCGCTGCGCCGATGACGGGGCTGCTGGTGCAGCCGATCATCGGCCACCTTTCGGACAAGACCTGGGGTCCGCTCGGGCGGAGACGGCCCTACTTCCTCACCGGGGCGCTGCTCGCCAGCCTCGCGCTGTTCCTGATGCCGAACGCGCCGGTGCTGTGGGTCGCGGCGGGGTTGCTGTGGGTGATGGACGCCTCGCTGAACATCACCATGGAGCCGTTTCGCGCCTTCGTCGGCGACAACCTGCCCGATCGCCAGCGCACCGTCGGCTATGCGATGCAGAGCTTCTTCATCGGTGCCGGGGCAGTGCTGGCGGGGGCCCTGCCGTGGGTGATGACCAATTGGCTCGGCCTCAGCAATGTTGCGCCGGCGGGCGCGATCCCCGAGACCGTTCACTGGTCGTTCTACATCGGCGGGGCGGCGCTGCTGGCGGCGGTGTGCTGGACCGTGTTCACCACGAAGGAATATTCGCCCGAGGAAATGCGCAGCTTTGCCGCGGCGCAGGGCCATGTCGCGCAGACCGCGGCCCACCCGCAGCGGAGCTCCGCGCAGTTTGCCGCCGGCGGCGTGATCTGGATGGTCGCCGGGGCAATGGTGGCCGCGCTGGTGGCGCTGGCGCGGGGCGAGAGCCGTCCGGCGTTCCTCGGCACGATCGAGGTCGCCAAGGATCTCTACGTTCTGGCCGCGCTGATTGCCGGCTTCGGAGTTCTCCAGCTGGTCGCGAGCATGCTGCGCGCGCAGGGCCGCAACCAGAACGGCTTCATGGAGGTGGTGAACGACCTGTTCGCCATGCCGCTCACCATGCGCAGGCTCGCGGTGGTGCAGTTCTTCAGCTGGTTCGCGATGTTCGCGCTGTGGATCCTCGGCACACCCGGGGTGACCGAATACCACTTCGGCGCGACCGACGCGGCGAGCAAGGCCTATCAGGACGGGGCCGACTGGTGGAGCCTGATGGGTTCGGTGCGCAACGGCCTTGCCGCCGCCGCCGCGCTGGGTTTCGTGCTGGTCGCCGCGAGGATCGACCGAACCCGCCTGCACGCGATCAACCTGATGCTGGGCGCGGCGGGCTTTGCCGCGATGCTGCTGATCCGCGATCCGGCATTCCTGTGGGTTTCGCAAATCGGCATCGGCATCGCCTGGGCCTCGATCGTCTCGCTGCCCTACGCGATCCTCGCCGGCTCCGTTCCGGCCGAGAAAATGGGCATCTACATGGGGGTGTTCAACATCTTCATCGTCGTGCCGCAGCTGCTCGCGGCGACGCTGCTGGGCTTTCTCGTCACCAACCTGTTCGGCGGCGAGGCAATCTACGCGATGCTGATTGCGGCCGTGAGCTTCGTGCTGGCGGCGGTGGCGACCCTGTTCGTTGGCGAAGACAAGGTCGAGACCGTGCCGGCGCTGCGCACGGGAGAAGCGTGATGCGCCTTGCGATTGCCACGGCACTCGCGCTGCTGGCGGCGACACCTGCACTAGCCGAGCCCGACTACACGCCGCGAGCGATGGTGGAGGTGCACAACGCCGATTGGACGCGCGATGCGGTGCTCTACCAGCTCAACACCCGCCAGTTCACGCCCGAAGGCACCCTGTCGGCCGCGGAGAAGCAGCTGCCGCGCCTCGCCGGCATGGGGATCGACATCATCTGGCTGATGCCGATCCATCCGATCGGGATCGAAAACCGCAAGGGTCCGCTCGGCAGCCCCTACGCGGTGCGCGACTATCGCGCGGTCAATCCGGAACTGGGCACCGAGGCGGACCTCAGGGCCTTCGTCGCCGCGGCGCACCGGCTGGGGATGAAGGTGATCCTCGATTGGGTGGCCAACCATTCGGCGCACGACAACCCGCTGACGCAGAGCCACCCCGAATGGTACACGCACAGCCCCGAAGGCGCGCTGGTGCCACCCGCCGGCACCGACTGGTCGGACGTGGCGGATTTCGATTACTCGCAGCCCGGCCTCAGGCGCTACATGACCGAGAGCCTCGTCTACTGGGTCCGCGAATTCGGGATCGACGGCTACCGCGCCGATGTCGCGGGCTATGTCCCGACCGATTTCTGGGAAACCGCGCGGGCCGAGCTGGAGAAGATCAAGCCGGTCTTCATGCTCGCCGAATGGGAGCAGCGCGACCTCCACGAGCATGCCTTCGACGCGACCTATGCCTGGGGCTGGAAGGAGGCGATGCAGCGCCTCGTCAAAAGCCGCGAGGGCGCAGGGCCGATCCGCGGCTATTACGCCGGGCAGGCCGAAACCTGGCCCCGCGCGGCGATGCGGATGGTCTACACGGAGAACCACGACCAGAATTCGTGGGACGGGGTGGCGGCGGAGATCTACGGCCCCGCCTACGAAGCCGCCATCGCGCTGTCCTTCACAGGTTCGGGCCTGCCGCTGATCTATAATGGGCAGGAAGCGGACAATGACCGCCAGCTCAAGTTCTTCGAACGCGATCCGATCGTCTGGAAGGAAGGCCGGTATTCCGACCTGTTTCGCAAGCTGATCGCGCTCAAGACCGCGAGCCCGGCGCTTCATAACGGGCGCTTCGGCGCACCGATGGTCGAGGTGCCGACCAGCGAGACCGCCGACGTCTATGCCTTCACCCGCGGGGACAAGGGCGCACGGGTGTTCGCGGTGTTCAACCTCAGCCCCCGCCCGCACGCGGTCGCGTTCGCGAAGGCGCGCCATCATGGCCGCTATGTCGATGCACTGACCGGCGAGGCGGCGACCTTCGCAGGGGACGAGACGCTCGATCTGCCCGCCTGGGGTTACCGCATCTTCAAAGAGATCGATTGAGGCGCCGAACAGGCGCAGGAGAGGAATGATGACCAAGCACTGGAAGCCGCTCGTGGCGCTGGCGACGATCGCATGGGCGGCCTTGGCGGCGACAGCACCCGCCCTTGCCGAGAGCCTGACGCTGGCCTCGCCCGACGGGCAGATCACCGTGACCGTCAGCGACGACGAGGGGCAGGCAACCTATGCCGTCGCCTATCGGGGCGAGACGGTGATCGCGCCATCGAAGCTCGGCCTCCTTTTCTCCGAGCATCATGGCCTTGAACGCGGCCTCGCCATCGCGGGGTCGACCCGCGACAGCAGCGACACGACCTGGGAGCAGCCCTGGGGCGAACGCCGCCTGGTGCGCGACCGGCACAACGAACTCGCGGTCACCTTTGCCGCCAGCCGGGGCCCTGCGCGGCGCATGGTGGTGCGCTTCCGCGCCTTCGATACCGGCATTGGCTTCCGCTACGAGATTCCCGAACAGCCCGCCCTCGAAGGCGACCTCGCAATCGTCGACGAACTCACCCAGTTCGCCGTCGGCGAGGATACCGCCATGTGGTACACGCCGTCCGACGAGTTCAACCGCTACGAATACATCACCCGCACGGGGCCGGCCGGGAAGGTCGCGAACGCGCACACGCCTGCGACCTTCCGCAAGGCGGACGGCATCCACTTCGCGATCCACGAAGCCGCGCTCGTCGATTACTCGGCGATGTCGCTCGGCGCGCTGCGGCCCGGCACCTTCGAGGCGCGGCTGAGGAGCTGGCAGGGCGGACCGAAGGTCAGGACGAAAGCCCCGTTCAAGAGCCCGTGGCGCACCGTCCAGGTTGCGCCCGACGCCGTCGGCCTGATCAATTCGGACATTATCCTCAATCTCAACGAACCGAACAAGCTGGGCGATGTGTCGTGGGTGGAGCCGGGCAAATATGTCGGCATCTGGTGGGCGATGCACATCAAGGACCGCACGTGGGGCCGCGACGGCATTCACGGCGCGACCACGGAAGAGGCCAAGCGCTACATCGACTTTGCGGCGAAGAACGGCTTTTCGGGCGTGCTGGTCGAAGGCTGGAACATCGGCTGGGATGGCGACTGGTTCAACAACGGCGACCAGTTCAACTTCACCCAAGCCATGCCCGATTTCGACATCGCGGAGGTCGGTCGCTATGCCCGTTCGAAGGGGGTGCGGCTGATCGGCCATCACGAAACCTCGGCGAACATCACCAATTACGAAAACCAGCTGGAGGCCGCGCTCGACCTGATGGAGAAGGTCGGCGTGCGGGTGGTCAAGACCGGCTATGTCGCCGATGCGGGCGATGCGGTGCGCATCGACGAGAAGGGCATTCGCCACTACGAGTGGCACGACAGCCAGTTCATGGTACGCCATCACCTCAAGGTGGTGCAGGAAGCCGCCCGGCGGCACATCGCGATCGACGCGCACGAGCCGGTCAAGGACACGGGGTTGAGGCGCACCTATCCCAACTGGATGACGCGCGAGGGCGCGCGCGGCATGGAGTTCAACGCCTGGGGGTCCCCGCCCAACCCGCCGAGCCACGAGGCGATGCTGGCCTTCACCCGGATGCTGGCGGGGCCGATGGATTTCACCCCCGGCATCTTCGACCTGAGGCCCAACGAGCGTCCGCCGCTGCGCCCCGTCATGCCGCGCGGCGATCCGGCCAACCGCCCGCAGACGACGCTGGCGAAGCAGCTGGCGCTCTACGTGGTGCTCTATTCCCCGCTGCAGATGGCCGCGGACCTGCCCGAGAATTACGAGGCGCGCCCGGACGCCTTCCAGTTCATCAAGGACGTCGAGACCGATTGGGAGCAGTCGATCGCGCTCGCGGGCGAGGTCGGCGAATATGTCGCCTTCGCGCGGCAGGGGCGCAAGTCGAAGAACTGGTTCCTCGGCGCGCTGACCGACGAGCACCCCCGCGACCTCACGCTGCCGCTTGATTTCCTCGAGAAGGGCCGGCGCTACACCGCGGAAATCTATCGCGACGGGCCGGACGCCGATTGGGACACCAATCCCTATGACATCGTCATCGAGAAGAAGACCGTCACCGGCGGCGAGACCTTCGCGGTCCACCTCGCCTCCTCGGGCGGGGTGGCGGTGCGGTTCCTGCCGATGGCGCAATAATAGAGGGCGGACGCCTCCCCCAAGGCATCCGCCCTCACGCACTCCCGTCCAAGGGAGAACCGGTGGTCCGTTCCGACCGTGCTAGGCGGCGCTCGCCATTCTCGCGAGCTCGCAATGCGACCAGATTTCCGACAGAGCCTTGATCAGCCGGTCGATGTCGCCGTCGTTGTGGACGGGCGACGGCGTGATGCGCAGCCGCTCCGTGCCCACCGGCACGGTCGGATAGTTGATCGGCTGCACGTAGATGCCGTGGTTGTCCATCAGCCAGTCGCTGATCATCTTGCACTTCTTGGCATCGCCGACCATCACCGGGATGATGTGGCTCGGGTTGTCGAGGTGCGGGATGCCCATCATGTCGAGCTTGCGGCGCACCTGCGCGACGCGCTCCTGCTGCAATTCTCGCTCCGCATTCGAGGTCTTGAGGTGGCGGATGCTCGCCGCCGCGCCCGCCGCCACGGCAGGGGGAAGCGCGGTCGAGAAGATGAAGCCGCTGGCGAAAGAGCGCACGAAGTCGACGAGGTTGCGGCTCGCGGCGATATAGCCGCCCATCACCCCGAAGGCCTTGCCGAGCGTGCCCTCGATCACGGTGATGCGGTCCATCAGCCCCTCGCGCTCGGCGATGCCGCCGCCGCGCGGGCCGTAGAGGCCGACGGCGTGGACCTCGTCGATATAGCTCATCGCGCCGTGCTTCTCGCAGATGTCGAGGATCTCGGCGATGGGGGCGATGTCGCCGTCCATCGAATAGACGCTTTCGAAAGCGACCAGCTTGGGAACCTCGGGGCCGTATTGCGACAGCAGCTCGTCGAGATGCGCGACGTCGTTGTGGCGCCAGATCTTGTAGGGCGCGCGGGAATAGCGGATGCCCTCGATCATCGAGGCGTGATTGAGCGCATCGGAGAACACCACGCAGCCGGGAATCTTGCTCGCCAGCGTGCCGAGGCCCGCCCAGTTCGAGACATAGCCCGAGGTGAACAGCAGCGCGGCTTCCTTGCCGTGGAGATCGGCGAGTTCGCGTTCGAGCAGCACGTGGTAGTGGTTGGTGCCCGAGATGTTGCGCGTGCCGCCCGCGCCCGCGCCGCATTCGTCGAGGCACTCGTGCATCGCCTCGAGCACCGCGGGGTGCTGGCCCATGCCGAGATAGTCGTTCGAACACCACACCGTCACCGCCTGGGTGTCTTCCGCGATGAAGCGGGTGGCGTGCGGGAAGCGGCCGCGGTGGCGCTTGATGTCGGTGAACACCCGGTAACGGCCATCGGCGCGCACCGTGTCCAGCTCGCCGGCGAAGAAGGCTTCGAAATCCATCGGGTATTCCTTGTCAGTCATGGTCATGTCGTGATGTTCCCGCGTCGCGCGGCCGCGGCCTTGCGCCGGGGCAGCGCCCAGCCCCACAGCATCCCGTCACGGAACGGCAGGGCCAGAAAGAGGTGTTCGAGCACGCCGAGCAGCGCCAGCGTGGTGAGCAGGCTCGCCCCCACCATCTCGGCGCTGCCCACCGGCGCGGCCAGCGCCAGCGAGGCGAACCACGCCATCGCCGCGGCGATTCCCGCGATCGAGGCGGCCAGCAGCAGGGTCATGCGGTTGGGGCCGAAATAGGTCTTCAGATAGGCGAGGTGTTCGGGGAGCATTTCCGATGTGCTGTTGGGCACCCCCACGAACAGGTTGATCTTCGACGTCAGCCGCATCGCGAACATCAGCACGAACACCGTCGCGCCGATCTGGTTGGGTACGGTCCACGACAGCGAGATCAGCAGCAGCGCGGTGAGCGCCAGCGCGACCTCGTGATGCATCACCGTCGCAGCAGCCTGGCGGAAGCGTGCCATGCCGACGAGTTCGGGATCGCTCGGGCCCCGGCGCGGGCCCGCGGCAGCGCCGGTGAGAAAGCTGAGCTCGTGCCAGCCCCAGACCATCAGCGCGCCGACAAAGGCGAGGTAGACCGCCCAGACCTCGGCCGAAAGCGAGGCGAGCAGGATCACCACGAGCCCCGTGATCCCCGCCGCGCCGCCGATCGTCAGGCTGCGCGTGAAGGTCGCCCGCTCGCGGTTGTCCGCCCAGGCGATCAGGCCCGTGGCGACGAACCAGATCGCCACGGTCACGATGAACGGAACGATATGGCCCTCCCAGCTTACCACGCCGGTTGCAGCCTGATCGTTGCGGGAAGAGTGTTGGGGCGCGTGCGGTGCAGGTACATCCGCGCAAAGGCGAGACCGGCCCCGGCCGCGCCGGAGATGCGCTGCGCAAGGCCGGCGATGCCGCCGCGCGCCTTGCCTTCCTCGATCCGCGCCGCGGCGAGCCGCAGCTTTTCCATCTGCCGGCGGAAGGCGGGCGCATCGATGTCGAGTTCGACCGGGAAGACCTGACGGCTGATCTGGTTGCAGATCGCGAAGACCTTGTAGTCGTACTCGGTCGGGTCGACCCCCAGCGCCGCGTGGAACACCGGGCGATTGTGATCGCGCACATACATCGTCGCGTAGACCGACAGCAGGAAGAAGCGCACCCACAGCTTGTTCGCGCCCTTGAGCAGCTTGGGATCGGAACGCAGCAGCATGGCGAAGGCCTCGCCATGCCGGAACTCGTCGTTGCACCACTCCTCGAACCAGTCGAAGATCGGGTGGAACTTGTGCTGCGGGTTCTGCGCGAGGTGGCGGAAGATCGTGATGTAGCGCGCATAGCCGATCTTCTCCGACAGGTAGACGGCGTAGAAGATGAACTTCGGCTTGAAGAAGGTGTATTTCTTGGTCTTGGTCAGATAGCCGAGATCGACCCCGATCCCCGCGTCCTTGAGGCTTTCGTTGATGAAGCCGGCATGGCGGCTCTCGTCGCGGGCGAGCAGCTTGAACAGCTGCTTGATGTCGGGGTTCTTGGTGCGCCGCGCGATTTCGGCATAGAGCACGCAGCCCGAGAACTCCGAGGTCATCGAGCTGACGAGGAAATCGGTGAACTCCTTGCGCAAGGCCGGTTCCAGCCCCTCGATCACCCCCTGGAAGCTGTCGTTGTGCTTGAAGTGCAGCTTGTTGGGATCGCCCACCATATCCGCGATCAGCTGGTCCCACTCGGCGCGCACCGGCGAGACGTCGATCGCGTCGAGCGCGTCGAAATCGGTGGTGTAGAAGCGCGGGGTCAGCATCGTGTCCTGCGTGGCGAGCGCCATCGCCTCTTCGCTGGTCATCGGCTTGTAGGCGTTCATTTGATCCTCCCGGCGTTGAAGCTGACCTCGTAGAGCTCGGCGAGGTCGAAATAGGCCGCGCAGCGGATCGCGGCGCGGGTCAGCGGGCCGGCGCGGGTGACGGTGGCGGTGCGGCGGAACACCTCGCGGCTGCCGAAGGGGATCGAAATCGGCGCGCCGTGGACGCGCACCTTGTCGCCCGGCTCCATCGTCACGTCCTCGGGCAGCTCGACATGGGCGTGGAAATGCTCGGGGCTCTGCTCGACCGTGATCGTGCAGGGCACATCGAAGGAGTGCGCAGGCTGGCCGAGGAACAAGAGGGCCATCAGCGCGCCTTTCCGTCCGGCAGCATGCCCGCGAAGACCGCGCGGTTGTCGGGCCCGAAGGCGCCGACCTCGACCGTCTCGCCGGTAACCGGATCGCGCAGCGTCAGCGCCCCGTCTTCCCATTGGGTGAGCTCGAAGGGCACCGCCGGTCCTTCCCCGCGAATGCGGCGCTGGTGGACGAGGCTGCGCACGCTGGCGCGCACGAAGCCGCCTTCGCCGGGCGCGAAGCGGCGCAGCACCTCGCCGGTGGCGCCGTCCTCGGCGCGGACCGTTCCGTCCGCTTCGTCGAAGAAGCGCAAGCTGCGCATGGCGGTGACGCGCGTGCCCGCCTCGGCACGCGCGACCTCGGGAACCGCGCTGCGCTCGAACAGACCGACGCGGACGCCGATCACCAGCAGCAGCGAGATCACGACGATCCCGCCCATCAGCATGAGCGGCGTCTTGTGGACGGTGATTTCGTCCTTCTCGTACTCGCGAACGATCATGCGGCCGCTCCCTCCAGTCCCTTGTCGCCAAGGCCTGCGTCGCCGGCCAGGCCCGCCGCCGCCATCCGCGGGGCGAGTGCGGCGGGACGGGGACCCTGATGGCCGGTGCTGACGGCCTCATCCTTGATCTCGGTCAAATTGCACTCGATCGCGCCGTAGCGCGCACGCACCTCGGCGATCATGCCGGCGAGCCGCGCCGCATCGGGTACCGCGCGCAGCATCGGCTGCGGGTGGTTGAAGTGCCACGGGCGCACGTGCGGCCACAGCAGCACCACGCCGAGCAGCCGCTCGCCGCCGATCTCGAGCGCGATGTCGCCGTGCGCGCCCGCTCGCGGGCGCAGCTGCGCGGCGCGGACCTGCTTGAGCGGGATGTTGATCCGCGTTTCGATCGCAATCCCGATGCGCATGATCAGCCGCGCGTCGGTGAGGATGTAGAGCGTGCTGCGCGCGCTCAGCCAGGCGAGCAGGTAAAGCAACGCGACGAGCGCGATGCCGAGCCCCGCCGCCACCAGCGCCGCCTGCGTGTTGCCGAGCAGCAGCGCGACCGCGGCGAGCGCGGCCATGTAAAGCCCGAGGCTGCGGGTGTGAAACGCGGTGCGCGCCAGCAGCGCAAGGTTCGGGCGGCCCTTCCACAGCACGGTCTCGTCGGGTGCCGGGGTGCCGAGCCGGTCGCCATGTGCGGTCGGACCGTCGTTTTCGAGCTCGGCGTGGTCGATCCCCCCGGGCAGCGGCAGCGCCTCCGCCGCCCGGTTCGCGGTGTCGGTCAGAGCCACGGCTCGGCCCTCTCCGGCGTCGCATACATGTAGCCGCCGCCGAAATAGGCCTGGATGCGGTCTTCCTCGTAGCGGGTGATGATGCCGGGCGTCTCGAGCGTGGGCACGTCATCGAACTGCGCGGCGGTGATCGCATCGATCTCGACCAGCTCGGCGCGGTCGTCGAAGAAGCCCTTGGTCTGCACCGCGGCGACGGTCATCGGGGCGAGCACCTTCCGGCCGGTGGTCGTCTCGACCTCCAGATAGCGGATGATGTGTTCGGCCTGGTCGACCCAGATGTCGCTGACCTTGCCCACCGTGGTCTTGTCCGCCGCGATCACCGGCCAGCCGATCAGCTGCGGGTCATTGGGCGAGATCACGAGGTCGTGGCTGTGCGCGAGGGGAACGATCCGCGGACGGCCATCGAAGGTGAGGTCGGGATACTTGGCGCGATTGGCCCAGGCGGCCGGACCCATGCCGTCCTTCATCGGGTTGCCCGTGGGCACGTAGGGCGCGCCGGCCGAGTTGAAGGCGCGCTTGCCCGGCACGTCGATCGCGTCGCGCGCGACGTCTTCGGGAACATAGGTGCCGCGGCCGTTGGGCAGCTTGAAGACCTTCTTGTCGCCGTCGCCCAGCTTGAGCGGGTGGACGCGCCCGGTCAGCTCGTCCTCGAGCGGGTAGCCCTCGCGCCGGCTTTCGCGGTTGAGGTAGACGACCAGCAGGATGAAGAATCCGAAGAACAGCAGGAATGCGAGCTCGGCGACGTCGAATGTGCCGGCGATATAGGCGGTGTTCATTTCACGTTCCTCTCATGAAAACGGGCGGCTGAGGCGGAGCCGGAAGGATGGAAGGGCAGGCACGGGCAATCATGTCGGAAACTCCCTGAGACCGAAGCGGCTCTGGGGATCGCTCTCTCCGGGCTCGCGGTTCGGGCGCGGGCCGACCAGGGGGCCGAGCGCGGCCAGGCCGGCCAGCAACAGCGCGACCTCGAGCGTGTAGACGGTGGCATAGCCGCTCGCGCGGGTCGCCATGGTGGCGCCGGCATCGCCGCTGCGCACCAGCACCGCGACGAGATCGCGCAGCAGGCCGCCAATCGCGATCCCCGCGCCCGCGCAGCTCGCCTGCACCGCGCCCCAGGCGCCCAGCGCAAGGCCGGCGGTCTCGCTCTTGGCGATGCTCATCGCCTCCATCAGCGTGCCGACCGAGAACAGCCCGAGCCCCAGACCGATGCCGAGCGCGCCGCAATAGAGCATCGCGGGCGCAGCGAAGGGTCCGGCGAACAGCACCAGCAGGAAGGCGTTGATGCCGATCACCAGCCCTGCGCCCGCCAGCCGCAGCTGGTCCCACCCGCGCGCCAGCTGGCGTCCGCAGATCATGAAGCCGAGCAGCGAGCCGCCCGCCCAGGCGCCAGTCAGACCGGTGGTCGCCCCGACCGACAGGCCGAGAATCTCGCCGCCATAGGGTTCGAGCAGCGCGTCCTGCATCGCGAAGCCCATCGCCCCGATGCCGATCGCGATCAGCAGCCGGGCATTGCGCCCGTCGTTGACGAAGCCGTGCCACAGTTCCGAGAAGTTCGGCGTCTCGCGGTCGGGCGCGGTCACCTGCGGATTGCGCGCTTCCTGCTTCCAAAGCGCGACGACGTTGAGAACGATGGTGAACAGCGCGCAGCCCTGGATCACCTGCACCAGCTTGGTCGCGCTGTAATCCATCAGGAGGCCGCCGATCACGAAGGCGGCGAACATCATGCCGACCAGCAGCATCACGTAAAGCAGCGCCACCGCGCGCGGGCGCTTGTCCTCGGGTGCAAGGTCGTTGGCGAGCGCCAGACCCGCGGTCTGGGTCACGTGGAAGCCCGTCCCGGTCAGCAGGAAGGCGACCGCCGCGCCAATGAGGCCGATCTCGAAGCGCTCGGGCGTGCCGAGCAGCAGCAGCGCGAAGGGCATGATCGCCAGCCCGCCGAACTGCATCAGCGTGCCGAACCAGATATAGGGCACGCGCCGCCAGCCGAGCACCGAGCGGTGGGTGTCGGACTTGTGCCCGATGAGCGCGCGGAACGGTGCGGCGAGCAGCGGCACCGCGATCAGCAGGGCGACAAGCCACGTCGGAGTGCCCAGCTCGACCACCATCACGCGGTTCAAGGTGCCGTTGAGCAGCACGGTGGCCATCCCCACGGTCACCTGGAACAGCGAAAGGCGCAGCAGGCGGCCCAGCGGCAGGTCGTCGCTCGCCGCATCGGCAAAGGGCAGCAGGCGGAAGGCGATCTCCGTCCAGTGCGGCGGCTTGGGGCGGGCGGGGCGGGTCATCCGTGCCTCACCAGTTCGAGCGCCTGCGAGGTGTAGAACCCGCTCGACACGCGCCGCGAGCGCCCGATGCTCCAGCCCGGCAGTGCGGCGAGCCGCTCGCGCAGGTCATCCTCGGCAGTGGGGACGATCGCGGGCGAGCGGTCCGACTTGGGGAAGGCCTTGCCGATGCTGTGCATCGTCGCCAGCAGCCGGGTGCGCGGCGCGAAGGTGAACAGGATCGAGCGGGTGGTGCGCTGCGCCAGCTCGGCAAGCGCGGCGACGAGATCCTCGGGTTGGTAGTGGATCAGCGAATCCATCGCCACCACGTGGGCGAAACTGCCCAGGGCCGGGTCGAGCATGTCGCCGCTTTTCCAGTGAATGCGCCCGTGACCGATGAACGAGGGGGTGCGTTCGCGCGCCACCTCGACGAGCCCGGCGGCGACGTCGATCCCGGTCACTTCCGCCCCGCGGCAGGCCGCCGCGATCGTCAGCGCGCCGGTGCCGCAGCCGGCATCGAGCACGTGCGTGCGCCTAAGGTCGTCGGGCAGCCACGACAGCAGCAGGCCGCGCATTTCCTCGCGCCCGGCGCGCACCGTGGCGCGGATGCCGCTGACCTTGGCATCGGACGTGAGGTCGATCCACGCCTGGCGCGCGGTGCTGTCGAAATAGGTCGCCAGCGCCTCGCGGCGGGTGTCGTAATCGGTGGGAAGCCGCGTCGCCATCACTCGAACCCCAGGAAGTCGAAGATGTCGCGGTCCTTCATCGGCTGCGCCGCCGAAGGCTCGACCCCGTCCCACAGCATCTGCGCGAGGCGGAGATATTCGTTCTGCGCCTGCACCACCTCGGGATCCTCGCCCATCTCGAACAAGGTGCATTTCTTGAGGCGGCTGCGGCGGATCGCGTCGACATCGCGGAAGTGCGCAAGGCGCTGCATGCCGATGCGGTCGCAGAAGCGGTCAATCTCGTCGGTCTCGCGGCTGCGGTTGGCGACCACGCCGGCGAGCCGCACGTCGTAGTTCTTCGACTTCGCGCCGATCGCCGCGACGATGCGGTTCATCGCGAAGATCGAATCGAAATCATTGGCTGCGACCACCAGGGCGCGTTCGGCGTGTTGCAGCGGCGCGGCGAACCCGCCGCACACGACATCGCCCAGCACGTCGAAGATCACCACGTCGGTCTCTTCGAGAAGGTGGTGCTGTTTCAGCAGCTTGACCGTCTGGCCGACGACATAGCCGCCGCACCCGGTGCCCGCCGGCGGGCCGCCCGCCTCGACGCACATCACGCCGTTATAGCCTTCGAACATGTAGTCCTCGGGCCGCAGCTCCTCGGCGTGGAACTCGACCGTCTCGAGCACGTCGATGACCGTCGGCATCAGCTTCTTGGTGAGGGTGAAGGTGCTGTCGTGCTTGGGATCGCAGCCGATCTGCAGCACCCGGTGACCAAGCTTCGAGAAGGCGGCCGAGAGGTTCGAGGAAGTGGTCGACTTGCCGATCCCGCCCTTTCCATAGACCGCGAAGACCTTGGCCCCGCCGATCCGGTCGCGCGGGTCGAGCTGGACCTGGACCGATCCCTCCCCGTCCGGGGGGCTGAAGCGCGATGTCGGAGTGTGCAGGTTCATTGCTTACGATCCCTCGTTGTCATTCGGCCGCGAACACGCCTTCAAGGCGGTCCTCGAGCTCGTCATTGGCCTCGCGCAGCGCGGCGAGCGTGGCCTCGTCGGGCTCCCACAGGTGGCGGTCGCAGGCCTCGAGCAGGCGGTTCGCGACCCGCGCGGAGGCCTTGGGGTTGAGTGCGGAGAGCCGGCGCCGCATCGCCTCGTCGAGCACGAAGGTCTCGGAAATCTTCTGGTAGACCCACGGCGCGACCTGCCCGGTGGTGGCCGACCAGCCCAGCGTGCTGGTCACGTGCCCCTCGATCTGGCGCACGCCCTCGTAGCCGTGCTCGAGCAGCCCCTCGAACCACTTCGGGTTCAAGGTGCGGGTGCGGGTCTCGAGGTCGATCTGTTCGGCGAGCGTGCGCACCTTGGTGTTCCCGCGGGTCGCATCGAGGATGTAGACCGGAGTCTCCGCGCCCTTGGCCCGGGCGACCGAACGGGTCACACCGCCGAGCCCGTCGACATATTGGTCGACGTCGTTGATGCCGAGTTCGATGCTCTCGAGGTTCTGGTAGGTGAAATCGACCGTCCCGAGCGCGCTCTGCAGCAGTTCGCGCTGCTGGACCGGCTTGCCCGAGACCCCGTAGGCGAAGCCCTTGTTGACCTCGAAGGCATTGGCGAGTTCGTCCGGGTCGGCCCACACGCCGCCCGCGATCATCTGGTTGACGTTCGCCCCGTAGGCCCCTTCCGCGTTTGAGAACACGCGCAGCGCCGCGGTTTCGAGGTCGCAGCCGTGCTTTTCCATTGCGCTGAGCGTGTGCTTGCGGATGAAGTTGGCCTCCGGCGGTTCCTCGGCGGCGCTGGCGAGCAGCGCGGCTTCGGCGAGCATCCGGGTCTGCATCGGCAAGAGGTCGCGGAAGATGCCCGAAAGGGTCATCACCACGTCGATCCGTGGCCGGCCAAGGTCCTCGAGCGGGATGAGTTCCGCGCCGCACAGCCGGCCATAGCTGTCGCGGCGGGGCCGGGCACCCATCAGGGTCATCGCCTGGGCGATCTGCACGCCTTCGGACTTCATGTTGTCCGTCCCCCACAGCACCATGGCGATGCTTTCGGGGAAGGGCTCGCCGCTTTCGACATGGCGGGCGATCAGCCGCTCGGACTGCTCGCTGCCCAGCCGACAGGCGAAGGCGGAAGGCAGCAGGAAGGGATCGAAGCCGTGGATGTTGCGCCCGGTGGGCAGCACCTCGGGATTGACGACCACGTCGCCGCCCGGGGCGGGAAGCACATAGCCGCCGTCGAGCGCGTGGATGAGTGCGCCGAGTTCGTCCGAGGAATCGAGCTTCGCGGCCAGCGCGGCGCGATCGGGCGCGGCGTCCTCGTGCCCGGCGGCCTCCATCATGGCGTCGAGCATGTCCTCGCGTTCGGCCCCGTGCGGGTTGCGGCCGAAGACGTGCAGCCCGTGCGGGATCAGCGCCTCCTCCATCTCGTAGAGACGGTCGTAGAGGGTGCTCATGTCCGCGCAGGAAATGTCGAGCGCCTCGCACTGGTCGGCGATCAGCGCCTCGAGGTCCGCGCGCTCTTCCGCATGGTCGGGATCGTCGATGGTCGCGCGCCAGCGTTCCACGCTCGCCTTGAGTTCGGACAGGCCCTTGTAGAGCCCGGCTTGCGCCAGCGGCGGGGTGAGGTAGCTGATCAGCGTCGCCCCCGAGCGGCGCTTGGCGAGCATCCCTTCCGACGGGTTGTTGGCGGCGTAGAGGTAGAAATTGGGGGTGTCGCCGATCAGCCGGTCCGGCCAGCATTTGCCCGACATTCCCGCCTGCTTGCCCGGCATGAATTCGAGCGCGCCGTGAGTGCCGAAATGGAGGATCGCGTGCGCGCCGAAGTCCTCGCGCAGCCAGCGGTAGAAGGCGCTGAAGGCGTGGGTGGGGGCGAAACCGCCCTCGAACAGCAGCCGCATCGGATCGCCCTCGATGCCGAAGGCCGGCTGCACCCCGACGAAGACCTTCCCGAAATGCGCGCCCTGCACGAGGATGTGCCCGCCGTCGGCCAGTTGCTTGCCCGGCGCGGGGCCCCAGGCCGCTTCGATCTCGGCAAGATGGGGCTCGCGCCGCACGTGTTCGTCGGCGGGGATGCGGGCTGCGACGTTGGCATCGGTGCCGAAGCGTTCCGAATTGCCCTCGAGCAGCGCCGCGCGCATCGCCTCGAGGCTTTCGGGCACGTCGACGTCGTAACCTTCCGCGGCGAGCCGCTGGAGCGTCGCGTAGAGCGATTCGTGCACCGCCATGAAGGCGGCCGTGCCGGTTGCGCCCGAATTGGGCGGGAAGTTGAACACCACGATGGCGAGATTGCGTGCGCTGCGCTCGGCGCGGCGCAGGCGGATCAGCTTGACCGTTTTCGCGGCGAGCGCCTCGGCGCGTTCCGGGCAGGCCTGCATCGGGCGCGCCTTTTCCGAAGCGGGACGCGGGCAGTGGCGGTCGCACCCCTTGCAGCACGGGCCCGAATTGGCCGCCCGCCCGCCGAACACGTGCGGCACGGTGGACCCATCGAGTTCGGGCAGGGCGACCATCATCGTCGCCTCGAGCGGGAGCAGGCCCTGCGGCCGCTGCGCCCAGTCCTCGATGGTCTGGAACTCGATCGCGTGGGCGGCGAGATAGGGCAGGTCGAGCCGCCCCAGCACCTCGCGCGCGGCGGCCGCATCGGAATAGGCCGGGCCGCCGACCAGCGAGAAGCCGGTGAGATTGACGATCGCATCGACGGTGGGCCGCCCGTCGGGGCCGATGAAGAACGCCTCGATCGCGGGCCGCGCGTCGAGCCCGGCGGCGAACACCGGCACGACCTTCAGCCCGGCGGCCTCGAAAGCGGCGATCGCGCCGTCGTAATGCGCGCTGTCGCGGCCCAGCAGGTAGGAGCGCAGCAGCACGAGCCCGACCGTGCCTTCGCGCCCGGCATCGCCCTTGGCCGGCGGGAGCAGGCGCAGGCTCTCGGAAATGCGCTGCTGGGTGCGCGGGTGGTAGACGCCGTTCTCGGGATATTCGACCGGCGCGTCCGCCTTGGTGATGCCGCGGCGATACATCCGCTCGCCCGCAGCGTAGCGATCGATGAGCGCGCGCACCATCGCCACGACGTTCTCGTCCGATCCGGCCAGCCAGTATTGCAGGGTGAGGAAATAGGCGCGCACGTCCTGCGCGGTGCCGGGGATGAACTTGAGGATCTTGGGCAGGCGGCGCAGCATTTTCATCTGCCCGGCACCCGAATTGGGCTTGCCGCCCTTGCCGGCATTGCCGCGCAGCCTCTTGAGCAGCGCCAGCGGACCCTTGGCCGGGGCATCCATGCGGTAATTGCCGAGGCGGGTGAGCCGGACGACCTCGCCCGCGCTCATCAGGCAGACCATCGCGTCGCATTCCTCGCGCCGCGCCTCGAGGGCGGGCAGGATCATGCGGATGTGATCGTCGAGGAACAGCATCGTGGCAATGACGATGTCGGCCGCGGCGATGGCGGCGATGACCTGTTCGAGCTGTTCCGGATCGCTGCCCCATTCGGCCGCCGCGTGGAGGCTCAGCGAAATGCCTTCCGGCGCGAGCACCGCTTCCGCCCTGTCGACCGCGCCCTTCAGGTGGTTGTCGAGCGTGACGATCACCACCCTCACGGGCGCGTGCGGATCGACCGACGAGGCGGAGGGGATGCTACCGTGCATAATGCGCCTTCGCATCGTAGAGCGTCTCGAGATCGATCGCGCCGCGTCCCTCCTGGGCGGCGAAGTTCTCGGTGTTGCGGCGCGCCTTGCCGCGCACGAAGAAGGGGATCTTCTTGAGCTCGCGCTCGGCCTCGGCGGTCCAGGCCAGCGCGCCGGGGGCCTCGGTCGCGGCAGGTGCCTGCGCCTCGGCAAGCGGCGCTTCGACAAGCGCGACCGGCTCGGCCTCGTCGGCGCTTGCCGGCCGGGCCATAGGGCGCGGGGAGTTCGCGGCGAGGTGGCTCGGCCCGTGCTCGTCGGCGAATTCGAAATCCTCGCGGAACATGGTGAGCAGGTGCTCCTCCAGCCCCATCACCAGCGGGTGGACCCAGGTGTCGAAGATCACGTTCGCGCCCTCGAACCCCATCTGCGGCGAGTGACGCGCGGGGAAGTCCTGCACGTGCACCGGCGCGGAGATGACCGCGCAGGGCAGGCCGAGGCGCTTGGCGATGTGCCGCTCCATCTGCGTGCCGAGCACCAGTTCGCAGGCGGCCGCGGCGATCGCGTCCTCGACCGCGAGGTGATCGTCGGTGATCAGCGGTTCGACCCCGCATTCGGCGGCGGCCTTGCGGATGTCGCGGGCGAATTCGCGGTTGTAGCAGCCCAGGCCGCAGACCTCGAAGCCGAGCTCCTCGCGGGCGATGCGGGCGGCGGCGACGGCGTGGGTCGCGTCGCCGAAGATGAAGACGCGCTTGCCGGTCAGGTAGGTCGAATCGACCGAGCGTGACCACCACGGCATCCGGGAAGAGGTGTCGCCGAGGGCAGGCGTGGGATCTGCACCTGCCAGCTCGGCGACGTCGGCGATGAAGGAGCGGGTTGCTCCCACGCCGATAGGGACGGTCCGCACAGCCGGCTGAGCGAAAGTGCGCTCAAGCCAGCGGGCGGCCTCATCTGCGATTTCGGGATAGAGGACGATGTTGAAGTCGGCGGCGCCGATTCTCGCGATGTCCTCAGGCGTTGCGCCCAGCGGGGCGACAAGGTTCACCTCGACACCGAGCTGGTCGAGGATCTTGCGGATCTCGACGAGGTCGTCGCGGTGGCGGAAGCCCAGCGCCGTCGGACCGAGGATGTTGGCGCGTGCCGGGCGGCCTTCCCGCGGCTCGCGCACCACCGACTTGTCGGCGAGGTTGCGGACGATCTGGTAGAAGGTCTCCGCCGCGCCCCAGTTTTCCTTGCGCTGATAGCTCGGCAGTTCGAGCGGGATCGCCGGGACCGGCAGCCCCATCGCCTCGGCAAGCCCCGCCGGGTCGTCCTGGATCAGTTCGGCGGTGCACGAGGCGCCGACGATGATCGCCTGCGGATCGAAGCGGGCCACCGCCTCGCGCGCGGCGTCCTGGAAGATCTGCGCGGTGTCCTTGCCGAGGTCGCGTGCCTCGAAGGTGGTGTAGGTCACCGGCGGGCGCTTGTTGCGGCGCTCGATCATGGTGAACAGCAGGTCGGCATAGGTGTCGCCCTGCGGGGCATGGAGGACGTAGTGCAGCTTTTCCATCGCCGTCGCGACCCGCATGGCGCCGACATGGGGCGGCCCTTCATAGGTCCAGACGGCGAGCTGCATGGCGCTACACCTCCAGCATGTCCCGGCGCCGCAAGGGCCGGGCAAAGAGTTCGGCGAGATCCGCGGCCTGTTCGAAACCGTGGATCGGCGAGAAGACGAGTTCGATCGCCCACTTGGTGGTCAGGCCTTCCGCCTCGAGCGGGTTGGCAAGGCCGAGGCCGCACACCGTGATGTCAGGCCGGTCGGCGCGCACGCGGTCGAGCTGGCGCTCGACATGCTGGCCTTCGGAAAGGCGCACATCGGGGCCGAAGCGCTCCAGCTCGCGGGCGAGATGGGCGCGGTGGAGATAGGGCGTGCCGACTTCGACCAGCTCCATGCCCAGCTCGTCCTGCAGGAAGCGGGCGAGGGGCACTTCGAGCTGCGAATCCGGCAGGAAGCTGATGCGCTTTCCCGCAAGCTGGGTGCGCAGTTTCGACAGCGCGATCCGCGCGCGTTCGCGGCCCGGCCCGACGACCCGCTCGAACAGCGCATTGTCCACGCCGAATTCGTCCGCAGCGGCACGCAGCCAGCTGGTGGTGCCTTGCGCGCCGAACGGGAACAGCGCGTCGAGCCGCTTGGCGCCGCGCCGTTCCAGCGCCATCGCCGTTTCACCGAGGAAGGGCTGGGCCAGCAGGTAGCGGGTATTGGAGCCTATCGAAGGCAGATCGCGGGCATTGCGCGCAGGCAGCACGCCGACCCGCTCGATCCCCATCTGCGCGAAGAGGCGCAGGAACTGGTCCTCGACGATGTCGGGGAGGGAGCCGACGATCAGCAGCTCCTTGGGCGCATCGGCGGGGAGGGCGGGCATCACCGGCACCAGCGCGGCGAGGCAGGCGTCCTCGCCTTGCGTGAAGGTCGTCTCGATGCCGCTGCCCGAATAGTTGAGGATGCGCACCCGCGGCATATGCACCGCGCCGAGGCGCTGGGCGGCCTTGGCGAGATCGAGCTTGATGACCTCCGAAGGGCACGAGCCGACGAGGAACAGCGTGCGGATATCGGGGCGGCGTTCGAGCAGGCGGTTCACCACCCGGTCGAGCTCGTCCTGCGCGTCGACCATTCCGGCAAGGTCGCGCTCTTCCATGATCGCGGTGGCGAAGCGCGGCTCGGCGAAGATCATCACCCCCGCCGCGCTCTGGAGCAGGTGGGCGCAGGTGCGCGAGCCGACCACGAGGAAGAAGGCGTCCTGCATCTTGCGATGCAGCCAGATGATCCCGGTGAGGCCGCAGAAAACTTCACGCTGCCCGCGTTCGCGCAGCACCGGGCGGCCGCCGTCGCGCGCGGCGGGGGGCGCCGCCTCGGCCAACTCGCTGGCGCAGCCCTCGAGGATGTCGAGCGCGCTCATGCCGGCACCGCCGCACCCGGAGCGCCCTCGAGCCGCGCCATGCGCAGCTTCCACAGGAACTGGCCGGCATTGATCACATAGGTCGCATAGCCCGTCAGCGCGACGAGCAGGCGTTGGTCGGTCGTGCCGATCTCGCCGAACAGCATCACCAGATAGAGGCTGTGCAGCGCCAGCACGAGCATCGAGAAGACGTCTTCCCAGAAGAAAGCTTCGGCGAACAGCCACTTGCCGAACACCACCTTCTCCCAGATCGAGCCGGTGATCATGATGGTGTAGAGCACCAGCGTCTTGACCACGATCGAGGCGTCGGCGGCAAAGGCGCCTTCGCCGGTCGCCAGCGCGCGCAGCACGAGGGCGAGGCTGACGAGGAACACGAGGAACTGCAGCGGGGCCAGGATGCCTTGCACGAGCGTCCAGACGGTCGAGTCGCGGCGCACCCGCTCTTCGGCAGTGTAGAGCGCCCGGCTCTTGCCCCTCTCGTGTCCTGCGCCCTTCTGCGGGGCGATTGACCCGACCGGGGATGCCTGATCCTTCCGAGTCATTGGTCGCGTTAGCCTTTGCTGTGTGACTTCGGAGATTACGCCCGTTCCGACATGAGTGTCAACTAGATTGGACGTTTAGTTCTGTTGACGATTTCCAACCCGGTTGTAACGTTGTTTGCGCCTGCCCCGTAAAAGGCGTAGAAGGATTCGCTGGCTTTCGGGATCATGGCCAAAAGGGCGCGCCGCGCGGGTGCGACCGTTACCTCCTGCGGAAGGTGTCCGCACGACCTGGGGAGGGTCTGGCGAATGGGAGATTCCAAGGCTTCGAGCATGTTCGGTGCCGGTTCGGCGGTCTTTAGGGGGGTCATTTCCGCGCCGCTCGAACGGGTTCGCCGCAGGGCATCGGGTCCGCCGCCCGAGGAATCGCGCGATCACGTCAACGCCATCATCGAGTGCGAGATCATCCCGCGCCTGCTGATGGCGCACCACACCGGCGCCGCCAGCCCCAAGTCGCGCCGCACCCGGCCGATCCATCCCGAGGACGCCTCGCGCTTCGCCATGCTCCCGCTGCGGCTCGAAGCCGCGAGCCTGCTGGAAGAGGTCGACGCCTTCATCGCCGAGGGCTCCAGCGTCGAGACCATCTGCCTCGCCCTGCTCGCCCCCGCGGCGCGGATGCTCGGCGAGATGTGGGACCGCGACGAATGCGATTTCCTCGACGTCACCATGGGGCTGTGGCGCCTGCAGGAAGTGATGCGCGAGATCGCCGCACGCGCGCCTGCCGACCTGCCCTCGCTCAAGGTCCCGCGCAGCGCGCTGTTCGCGCCGATGCCCGGAGATCAGCACAATTTCGGGGCCCTGATGATCGAGGAAGTGTTCTCGCGCGCGGGCTGGCACAGCGAGGCGCTGGTCAAGCCGGAACGCCGCGACCTGCTCGATCGGCTCGCCGCAAGGCCCTTCGATCTGGCAGGATTGACGCTGTCCCGCGATTGCCCTAGCGCCGCCCTCGCAAACCTCGTCCGGGCGATGCGCAACGCATCGGCCAATCCCCGAATTGCCGTGCTTGTTGGCGGAAGAATGATAAACGAAAACCCCGGCATCGTTGAAGAAGTCGGGGCCGATGGCACCGGAGCCGATGCGCTTGCCGCGCTCGAGACGGCCGAAAAACTTGTGAAGGTCACCGCCCTCAGCACCCAGACCCTGCGATAGGTCCGGGCCGCCCATGCTCACCCGCAAGCACAGCATTGATGGCAAGCATCCGTTCGAGAAGGCAGCGGAGCTGTTCCAGTCGCTCGACGCCGACGCGGCGATGAAGCTGGCGATGATGGCAGGCGACGTGACGCTGGTGCTCGACGACACCGGCACGATCCTCGACGCGGCCTTCGACCCGCGCGAATTTCCGGGCTGCGCGGGCTGGGTCGGGAGCAACTGGATCGAGACCGTCACCGACGAAAGTCGCCCCAAGATCATGGAGATGCTCGCCGCCGCCCGGCGCGGCGAGGTGCAGCACTGGCGGCAGGTCAACCACCCCTCGCGCGATGGCGAGGTGCCGATCCGCTATGCCGTGCTGAGCGTCGATGGCGGCGCGCACCGCATCGCCTTCGGACGCGACCTGCGCGAGGCGGGCAAGCTCCAGCAGCGCCTGCTCCAGGTCCAGCAATCGCTCGAGCGCGACTACCTCAGGATGCGCCAGCTCGAGGCGCGCTACCGGATGCTGTTCGAACGCTCGACCGAGGCGGTGATGATCATCGAGGCGGCGTCCCTGCGGATCCGCGAGGCCAATCCGGCCGCGCACACCCTTGTCGGTGCGCGCGCGGGGAGCCTGCCGGGCAAGAAGCTGCCGAGCGTGCTCGACAAGGCCTCCCACGATGCCTTGCAGGCGCTGGTCGGCGCGGCGCTGGTGTCCGACACGGTGAGCCCCGCGCGCATCAGCCTCGCCCGCGGCGCACGCGACGTCATGGCCTCGGTGACCGGGTTCACCCAGGACCGCGGCCAGTTCCTGCTGGTCCGGCTGGTCCCCGTCAGCGAACGTGCGGTCGGCCCGGTTTCGCCCGTGATCGAGCTTGTCGACCAGATGCCCGACGCCTTCGTGGTGGCCGACGCCAATCTCGAGATCGTCACCGCCAACGCCGCTTTTGTCGAGCTTCTTCAGGCGGCTAGCGTCGATCAGCTGCGCGGGCGCCACCTTTCGGAATCGGTCGGGCGTCCGGGCATCGACCTTGACCTCATCGAAGGCCAGATCGACCAGCACGGCGCGGCGCGCAATGTCAGCACGGTGCTGCGCGTGGGGCATGATGTCGAGGGCGAGCCGGTGGAATTGTCGGCGGTCAGGACCGGCGGCGACGATCCCTTCTACGCCTTCGTGATCCGCCCCATTGGGCGCCGGTTGCGCGACCTGCCGCCGGGATCGCAGGACCTGCCGCGCTCGGTCGAGCAGCTCACCGAACTGGTGGGCCGGATGAGCCTCAAGGACATCGTGCGCGAAAGCACCGACCTGATCGAGCGCCTGTGCATCGAGGCGGCCCTGTCCTACACCTCGGACAACCGCGCCTCGGCGGCGGAAATCCTCGGGCTTTCGCGCCAGAGCCTCTATTCCAAGCTGCACCGCTACGGGCTCGGCAACCTCGCCGGGGACAACGACTGAGGGCGCTGCGCCCTTAGGGTTTTGGCGGCCCCGGCCACCCCGCCTCGCAACCGACCCTAGTGCCGCCCAAGGCACCCCTGGCCACGCCCAGGCACCGCCTTGTGCCCCGCCGATGCACGCCTGCACGAACCCCCGCAGCGATTGCCTGCGGAACCGGCCCCTGGCTCCGCCTGTCAAGCTGCCGGAGAGGGTCACAATGGACAGTGCCTTTCCCACAGGCGGACGAAATCGGTGCAAAATGACACTGTGATGGACATGGGGTGTCAAAATAAATTGACGCTGTAGCTTGTCAGGCATAGCCTTTCCCCATGGAACATCCGGTGCCCACGACTCGCTCCGCGCCCGTTCCCGAGGCGCTGACCCGGCCGAACCCGCCATCGCGCAGCGCGCAGCGGACTAGACCGCGCGACGTGCTCGAACTGCTGAAGCCGATCACCTGGTTCCCGCCGATGTGGGCCTTCATGTGCGGCGCGGTCTCCTCGGGTGCGGGGCTGGAAGGGCGCTGGTGGTTCGTGGCGGGCGGCGTGCTGCTGGCCGGGCCGCTGGTGGTCGGCACCAGTCAGGCGGTCAACGACTGGTTCGACCGCGAGGTCGATGCCATCAACGAGCCGGGCCGGCCGATCCCCTCGGGCCGCATTCCGGGCCGCTGGGGGCTCTATATCGCGGCCCTCGCCTCGCTGGTCTCGGCAAGCGTCGGCTGGCTGCTCGGCCCGATCGTGTTCGGCGCGGCGCTGGTCGGCCTCGCCTTCGCCTGGGCCTATTCGGCGCCGCCCTTCCGCTTCAAGGCCAACGGCCTGCTCGGCCCGCTGGTGTGCGGAATGACCTACGAGGGGCTGAGCTGGTTCACCGGGGCCGCCGTGATGCTCGGCGCGCTGCCGCGGGTCGAGGTCGCAATCATCCTGTTCATGTATTCGCTCGGCGCGCACGGCATCATGGTTCTCAACGATTTCAAGGCGGTGGAGGGCGACCGCCAGGCGGGGCTCACCTCGCTGCCGGTCACGATGGGCGTGACCGACGCGGCGCGTTTCGCCTGCACCACCATGGCGAGTGCGCAGATCGTGGTCATCTGCCTGCTCGCGATCTGGAGCCATGGACTTTCGGCGCTGATCGTCAGCGGCGTGCTGGTGGCGCAGATCGCCGCCATGCCGCGCCTGATTCGCGACCCGGCGAAATACGCCCCGTGGTACAACGGGGTGGGCGTGACGCTCTACGTGCTGGGGATGCTCGCCGCGGCGCTTGGCCTGGGCGGATACATCTGATGCACGCGCCGCTCGCCACTCCTCCCGAAGGGACGGCGAGCGCGGGGTTCGGCTGGCTCGGGATCATCCGCATCGGCATGGTCCAGGCGGCGATCGGTGCGCTGGTGATGCTGGCGACCACAGTGCTGAACCGCATCATGGTGGTCGAACTGGGGCTGCTCGCGGCGCTTCCGGCGGGGCTGGTGGCGTGGCATTACGCGGTGCAGCTGGCCCGCCCGCTGTGGGGCCATGCCTCCGACCAGGGCGGCAGCCGCTCCCGCTGGATCATCGGCGGGGTGGCGGTGCTGGCGGCGGGCGGCCTGCTTGCGACCCGCGCGACGATCTGGATGGGGAGCGCGTTCGGTCCCGGCTTCGCGCTGGCGCTGGTCGCCTACACGATGATCGGTGCGGGCGTGGGGGCAGGCGGCACCTCGGCGCTGGCGCTGCTTGCGAGCGGCGTCGCGCCGCAGCGCCGCGCGGCGGCGGCGGCGGTGACCTGGATCATGATGGTGGCGGGGATCGTCGCCTCGGCAATCACCGTGGGCAAGCTGATCGAGCCCTTCTCCTTCGCGCGGCTGATGTGGGTGGCGACGGGGCTCGCGCTGGCGATTGTCCTGCTGACGATCATCGCCACCTTCCGGCTGGAACGGCAGGCGGGGCAATTCCGCGATGCGCAGGACGCGGCGCCGCCCCCCGGTTTCCGCGCCGCGCTGGCCGAGATCTGGCGCGAGGCAGCGGCGCGGCGCTTCACCATCTTCATCTTCGTCTCGATGATCGCCTTCTCGATGCAGGATCTGATCCTCGAACCCTTTGCCGGCCTCGTCTTCGGCTTGGCGCCCGGCGAATCGACCGCGACCGTCGGCCAGTTCCACCAGGGCGGCATCCTGATCGGGATGATCGTCGCAGGGGTTGGCGGCAGCGCCTTTTCGGAAAAGCGCGCCCACGGGCTGCGCCCCTGGGTGGTGGGCGGCTGCCTCGCCTCGGCGCTGGGGCTGGGGGCGCTGGGCCTTGCGGCGATCAGCGGACCGCCGTGGCCGTTGGGCGCGAACCTCTTCGTGCTGGGTTTCGGCAACGGGGTCTTCGCGGTCGCCGCGATCGGCGCGATGATGGGGCTTGCGGGTGCGGGCGAAACCACGCGCGAGGGCGTGCGCATGGGCGTTTGGGGCGCATCACAGGCGATCGCCTTCGGATTGGGCGGCCTGATCGGCGCGGTCGGGCTCGACGCGGCGCGCCACCTGCTCGGCGCCGACGGCGCGGCATTCCAGCTGGTCTTCGCGGTGGAGGCGGCGGCTTTCCTGCTCGCCGCGCTGCTCGCGATCAAGGCGACCGGGCCGGAGGCGATGCGCGCGGGCGCGCAACGGGAAACGAGGGAGGTTTTCGCATGAACCAGACGATCTATGACGCCGTGGTGATCGGCGGCGGGCCTTCGGGTTCGACCGCTGCGACCGAACTCGCGCTGGCGGGCCATTCGGTGCTGCTGCTCGAGCGCGGCGGGCGGATCAAGCCCTGCGGCGGCGCGGTGCCGCCGCGCCTGCTCGCGGATTTCGACATTCCCCAGTCGCTGCTGGTCGCGAAGGCGCGCTCGGCCCGCATGATCGCGCCCTCGGGGCGCGCGGTCGACATGCCGGTGGGCGAGATCGGCTATGTCGGCATGGTCGATCGCGACGAGTTCGACGAATGGCTGCGCGAACGCGCGCGCCATTCGGGCGCCGAACGCCTCACCGCGACCTTCGAGAAGATCGAGCGCGACGACCAGCCCCACCCCATCGTCACCTTTCGCCGCAGCCGCGGCGGGCCGCTCGAGAGCGTGCGCGCGCGCGTCGTCATCGGCGCCGACGGGGCGCGTTCGGCGGTCGCCAAGCAGTGTCTTCCGGGTGCCGAGCGCGTCCCTTGCGTGTTCGCCTATCACGAGATCATCAAGTCGCCCGAGAGCAATTCGGAGGCCTTCGACGCCTCGCGCTGCGACGTCTTCTACCAGGGCCGCCTCTCGCCCGATTTCTATGCCTGGGTGTTCCCCCACGGCGAGACCGCGAGCATCGGGGTGGGCAGCGCCAACAAGGGCTTCTCCCTGCGCGGCGCGATCGCCACGATGCGCGACGATCTCGGGCTCGCGCGCTGCGAGACCGTGCGCCGCGAGGGCGCGCCGATCCCCTTGAAGCCGCTGAAGCGCTGGGACAACGGGGCGGACGTGATCGTCGCGGGCGATGCCGCGGGGATCGTCGCCCCGGCCTCGGGCGAGGGCATCTATTACGCGATGGTCGGCGGGCGGCTGGTGGCCGAGGCCGCGGGCGCATTTCTCAGGACCGGCGAGGCGCGGCACCTGCGCAGCGCGCGCAAGACCTTCATGAAGGAGCACGGCCGGGTGTTCTGGGTGCTCGGGATCATGCAGTATTTCTGGTATTCCTCGGACAAGCGGCGCGAACGCTTCGTCACCATGTGCGACGACAAGGACGTGCAGGAGCTGACCTGGCAGGCCTACATGCACAAGAAGCTGGTGCGCGCGCGGCCGATGGCGCACGTCAAGATCTTCATCAAGGACACCGCGCACCTGCTAGGCTTGAGGCCCGCGACGCGCTAAACCGCCGGCCCATGAACAGAATGATGATCCTGCCGGTGACCGTGGCGACCGTCGCGGCACTGTGCGTGGCGGCGCTGGGCGCGACCATCACCGACCTGGGGCCGTGGTATCAGGCGCTGGCGAAACCGGCCTGGAACCCGCCCGACGTGGTGTTCCCGATGGGCTGGACGCTGATCTATGCGCTCATCACCATTTCCGCGATCACCGCTTGGCGGCAGGCGCCGACCGCAGCGGCATCGGAATGGGTGATCGGGCTGTTTGCCGCCAACGGCTTCCTCAACATCACCTGGAGCCTGATCTTCTTCCGGCTGCAGCGCCCCGACTGGGCCTTCGGCGAGCTGGTGTTGCTGTGGCTCTCGATCATCGTGCTGATGATCTATTGCGGGCGTTTCTCGCGCACCGCGGCGGCGCTGCTGGTGCCCTACCTCGCCTGGGTGAGCTTTGCCGGGGCGCTCAACTGGGCGGTGGTCGAATTGAACGCACCCTTCGGCTGAGGCCGCAAGGCGCGTGCGCGGGAGGCGCGTATCCCATGATGGAATGGCTGTTCGCCTCGGGCCATGCCGCCGACCTCGTGCTCGGGGTGCTGGCGGCCGAGGGCGCGTGGCTGCGCTGGCGGCGCGGCTGGGGGTGGGGGAGAATCGCCGGCCTGCTCGGACCGGCGGCACTGATCGTGCTCGGGCTGCGCGGCGCGCTCACCGGGGCGGCGTGGTGGTGGATCGCCCTGCCGCTCGCCGCCTCGCTGCCGCTCCACCTTTTCGATCTGAGGGACCGGCTCGCGCGCTGAGCCTTCGTATGCTCGCGGGCCGAGAAAAACCCGGCCGGGCCGCGCTGGCCTGGCCGGGTTTTTCGTGTGCCGAAGCGGCAGACTGTCCGGGCCGCGCGGGCCCGGCAAGCCTTCTACTGACCGGTCGCGCCGGCGATCGCGCCGCTCGGGTCGTAGTTGTCGGTGGTCGGGGCGTAGTGGTGTTCCTGCGCCCACAGGTACCAGTTGTCGACCACGGTGCCGGTGAGCAGGATGCCGATCCCGCCGGTCAGCGTGGTCAGCACCGCGAACCACCAGGCCCAGCGGTGGATGGACTCGAAGCTGGCGTTGAAGCCCATCACCCAGCGCCAGAACAGCGCCCCGCGCTCCGCGGCGGTGCCGCGGTCGGTGATCTGCTCGATCTCGCGCTCCCCGCCATAGCGGCCGAGTGCCAGGATCGTCGCCCCGTGCATCGCGAACAGCAGCGCCGACCCGTAGAGGAAGACGATCGAGAGCGCGTGGAAGGGGTTGTAGAACAGGTTCCCGTAACGCAGCGAGAAGTTGTTCGTCCAGTCGAGGTGCGGGAAGATGCCGAAGGGCACCGCCTCCGACCAGCTGCCCAGCAGCATCGGGCGGATGAAGCCGAGCACCAGGTAGAGCCAGATCGCGGATGCGAAGGCCCAGGGGATGTGCATCCCCATGCCCAGCGCCTTGGCCCGGCGATAGGTTCGCGCCCACCAGGTGAGGATCGATACGGTCAGGCAGAAGCCCGCCCAGATCCACCATCCGCCCTCCTTGAGGGGGACGAAGGGGCTGAAGCCGTATTCCGGCCCCGGAGGGTTGAGCGAAAGCCAGAAGAACTCGCGCACGAAGCCCTGCGGGCTCCACCCGACCTGGGCCCAGAAGTTGAACCCGATGATGAGGATCGCCAGCGTCCCGAAGGCGAGGCTGATGGTCCCCAGCGTGCCGAGATAGATCGGGCCGAACTGCGCCTGTCCGATCTTGCCGAGCCAGTAGGTGTATCCCGTGGTGGGGATGCGGATGTCCTCGCCCGCCGGCAGCGGGATCCCCATTTCCGGGGGCCCCTTGACCTGCACCTGGGTGAAGATGTTCTGATATGTCGCCATGGTTCAGGTGCTCCTTAGGACCAGATCGGGATCTTCTTCCAGAAGTCCCAGAACTCGATCCAGCTGCCGACATACAGGGTGCCGGAGATGACGATGCAGACGGCGCTCCAGAACCCCGCGCTGAGCGCGAGGAAGAGCCCCACCCGGTGAATGCCCAGCGTGCCGACCGAATAGCCGATGAAGTCCCGGAAATAGGTGTCTTCATATTCGGGCGATTTCACGTCGGTGCCGCCGGACGGATTGACCGCCATGAGCACCAGGCCGCCATGCAGCGCGAGCGCGAGACAGTTCGTGAAGAAGAACGTGATCGCGATCATGTGCACGGGGTTGTAGTGGAAGTTGCCGAAGGCGTAGCCGACGTTCGAAACCCACTCGAGGTGGGTGAAGATGCCGTAGGGAAAGCCGTTGCCCCACGCGCCCATCCAGAAGGGACGGATGACGTTGAGCGTGATGTAGGCGAAAACCGCCACGCTGAAGGCGATCGGAACGTGGTAGCTCATGCCCAGCTTGCGCGAGATTTCCGCCTGGCGGAGAACCCACGAGGAAAAGGCGACCACCGCGCAGGCGGTGATGATCTGCCAGTATCCGCCTTCCCTCAGCGGGGCGAAGGCGAGGCCGGAATCGATCGATGGTGGATTGATCGAGATCAGCCAGGGGTTGAGGGTCGGACCCTGGGTCGCCGCGGCGAAGATCAGCGCCGTGCCAAGCAGCGCCGCGATTGCCGTCGTCACTCCGAAGAATCCGACATAAAACGGCCCGACCCAGAAGTCGAAGAGGTCGCCGCCGATCAATGTGCCACCGCGCACGCGGTATTTCCGCTCGAAACTAAGGAGCGCCATAGGTCCATCCTCCCCGCCGCAAGGGCGGGTGCTATAGGTTGTTCGACAAGTGTTAGGAGGCAGGCAGGCGAACCTGCCCCCTCACATTTCGAGCAGGACTATCCCGCCGCCGGGCTTTCCGACGATTCGATAGCCGCCTGCGCCGGCGCAGGCGCGCCGGGAGCGCGCTCGAGCCAGTTGTAGCGATCCGTGCTGAGCAGGATGAAGTGGATGGTGAACGCCAGCACCGCGAGACCCACATGCAGGGCCACGAGCGCGCGGCGGATATCAAAGTAGAACCAGATTCTCCACATGGGAAAATTCCTTCCTTGAACCGGTCAGGATTGGGCGCGGCCTGCAACGCGCAGGAAACGCCCGTTCTTTTCGGTGATTAGAGCCAGGGCTTATAGGCCCACATCAGGGCATGAGCGACCAGCGCGATCGCCACATAGAGGACGAAGGTCCCCATGAAGCCCTTGTGGATCTCCTGCGCCTCTTCGGGCGTCAGGTAAGTCCCGACGCGTTCTCCGGGAGTCGGATCAGCCATAAGTATGTCTCCGTTCAGTTGGGTGTGAATGGGAACCCGAAGGCCCCCGTCGGCATCCCCGCGTGATCCCCCACGTGGATTGGAGAGCCCCCGGCGAGGGGGCATGGGCATGCGCCGTGGCGGAAAGCGTCCGCTGCGGCAGCAACAGGTTGGGGAGCGGTCGGCGGTTCATGCCCCGGCTCCCTCGAGCAGCGCCTCTTCGAGGCAGTCTGCGGTGACGGTATCGGCGCCGCGCTGGCGCGCGCTGCGCTCGGCCGCGTCGCGCAGGCGCTTGGCGGCGGAAATGCGGATCAGCACCGGCTGGGCCTCGACCAGTTGGTCGAGCCGCGCCTTGGCCTCGCCGTCCCAGGCGAGCTCGGCGAGGTTGCGTGCCGGGGTCTTGTCGACCTTGTCCATCTCGGTGGCGAGCGGGAGGATGTGGAACAGCGCGTCGAACAGCGCATTGCACACTTCCTGCACCAGATAGGTCGCGCCCGAATAGCCCATGAAGGGCGTGCCGGTGTGGCGGCGGATCGCCGCGCCCGGGAAGCTTGCCGGGATGTACATCCCCCGCGCACCCACTTCGGCCATGTACATCCGCTCGTTGTAGCTGCCGAACATCACCAGCGGCGGGTTGGCGTGGATCGCGGCGCGCACCTCGTCGTTCTTGGGCTTCACGCCTGCGCAGCGCGAAAAGGCGAAGGTGCAGGGCAGGCCCATGTCATCTTCGAGGAAGTGACGGATGCCGCGGGCATAGGTCTCGTTGGCGACGATGCCGAAGCTCGCCGTGCCGAAGAAGTCCTGCGTGACCGAGCGCCACAGGTCCCATAGCGGCTTGATCGTGGTGTGCTTCTCGCGCTCGATGAAGGGTTCGGGATCGAGGCCGAGTTCCGCCCCCAGCGCGCGCAGGAACTTGGTGGTCTGGCTGAGGCCGACCGGCGCCTGGAAATAGGGCCGTTCGAGCGTCTCGCACAGGTTGCGGCCGAACTCGCGGTACATGCAGATGTTCGCGTCGGAGGTCGCAAGGTCGCGGATGTCGGCAAGGTGGCTGCCGAGCGGGAAGACCATGCCCACCTCGGCGCCGATGCCTTCGACCAGCCGCCGGATCTCGGCGAGGTCGGATGGCATGTTGAACATGCCGTAGGACGGCCCGATGATGTTGACGACCGGCTTCTCGCCCTCGCGCCGCTCGCGCCGGGCGGGCATCTTCTTGGGGCCGAACTCGGTCCACAGCCAGGTGAGCGCGCGGTCGGCGCTCTGCCACTGGTCCTCGTCGATGGTGCGCGGCAGGAAGCGCTTGATGTTGGTGCCCTCGGGCGTCACGCCGCCGCCGATCATCTCGGCGATCGAGCCGGTCACCACCACTGCGGGCAGTTCGGGATCGAGCGTCTGCCAGGCGCGCTTCATCGCGCCTTCGGTACCGGTCTTGCCGAGCTCCTCCTCCGCAAGTCCGGTGACGACGATCGGGAGTTCGTGCGGGGGGAGCGCGTCGGTGTAGTGCAGCACGCTGGTGACGGGCAGGTTCTCGCAGCCCACCGGACCGTCGATGATGACCTGCAGCCCCTTCACCGCGGTGAAGACATAGGTGGCGCCCCAGTAGCCGCCGGCGCGATCGTGATCGAGGACGAGCGTCATGTGCCGACCGCCTCCGACGCCTTGCGCGCCGCTTCGTTCAAGGCCGCGTATTTCTTGCGGAACTTGGGCCGGTCGACCGGAAGGTCTTCCCACACTCCCGCCGCGTGCTCGGTGCCGACGCCTTCGAAGAAGTCGCGCATCGCATCGAAGCGGGTCTTGTTCGCCATTGCCGCGTTGATCACCGTCGCGAGGCTGCCGGCGCCCGCCGGGCCCATCAGCGGGCGCGCGGAGATGAGGTTGGTGAAGTAGAGCGCCGGGATCGCCTTCGCCTTGGCGTGCTGCACCACCGGGGTGGTGCCGATCGCGAGATCCGGGCGGTATTCCTCGACCGCGGCGATGTCCTGTTCGAGGCTGGCGCGGAACTGCACATGCACGCCGCGCGCTTCGAGCCATTCGCGGTCGTGGTCCGACCACTTCGTGCGCGGGCACGCCGAGCCGACGTAAGCCACTTCCGCGCCGCTTTCGACCAGCAGGCGGGCGACCAGCAACTCCGAGCCTTCATAGCCCGAGACGGTGATGCGCCCCTTGATCGGCATCTTTTCGAGCGCGCCCTTGCACGCGCCGATCATGGCGTTCTTGACCCCGTCGACCTGCGCCTGCGGCAGGCCGAGCGTGTCACCCAGCGATTGCAGCCAGGCGGCGGTGCCGTCCGCGCCGACCGGGGCCGACCCGATAATCGGGCGTCCGGCGGCCTCGAATTCGCGGATCGAGGCGGTGTAGAAGGGATGGATCGCGGCGACCACGGCGCAGTCGAGCGCGGCGTAGAGTTCGCGCCATTCGCGGGTCGGCACAACCGGCCCTGCGGCAAGGCCCAAGGGCGCGAGCATTTGTCCGATCACCACCGGATCGGCCGGGAACATCTCGCCCAGCAGGGTGACCGTCGGCTTGTCGGAGCGTTCGCGCGGGGCGGCGACCGGGCCGGACATGACTTCCTCGCGCGCATATTGCAGCATCGCGCCGGCGAGCACGTCCTTCGCCTCGGCATGGGTCGGAATGCCGAAGCCCGGCACGTCGATGCCGATGATGCGCACGCCGTTGATCTGCTTTTTGAGCAGGCGCAGCGGCACGCCGCTAGCGGTGGGAACGCACAGGTTGGTGACCACGATCGCGTCATAGAGTTCGGGATCGGCCAGCCCCTCGACGGCCTCCTTGATGTCCTCGAACAGCTTGCCGGTGACGAGCGTTTCCGAGGAAAAGGGCACATAGCCGACCGTCCGCCGCGCGCCGTAGAAGTGCGAGGTGAAGGTCAGGCCATAGACGCAGCAGGCCGAGCCTGAGAGCACGGTCGCGGTGCGCCGCATTCTCAGGCCCACCCTTAGTGACCCGAACGCAGGGCACATGGATTGGGGTTGGTCGTGGGGGCCGACCGGGTAATCGGCGGCATAGCGATCGAGGATGTCGCTCTTGCCCGCCTCGCGCGCGGCTTCGCGCATTGTGTCCTTCGATGCGCAGCCGCCGCCTTCGCCCGCCGGGGCGCCGGGATCGAGTGCGATCCGGTCAGGGGTGCGCTGCGCGTTCGAGGGATCGAGATCGTGCATCACGCCTCGTCGTAGATCACTTCGAGGCTGGGACGGGTTTCGAACACGCCGCCGCGCATGTCGGCCTGGGTGGCGGGGACCAGCTCGACATTGCCGCCGGTCTCGTCGGGGCTGAACAGGCCGAGCAACCCGTCCTGATCGAGCGGGGTGGGGCGCAGCGGCGGGGCGCTGGCGACATTTTCCGCCAGCTCCTCGAACAGGCTGCCCCATTCGCCGCCGGGAATGCCGATGATCTGGTAATTGGCGCTCTTGCGGCGGATGTCCTCGTTGGCGGGGATCGCGGTGAGCACCGGAATGCCGACCGCGTCGGCAAAGGCCTTGGCCTCGCCCGTGCCGTCGTCCTTGTTGACGATCATGCCCGCCACGCCGACGTTGCCGCCCATCTTGCGGAAATATTCGACCGCCTGGCACACGTTGTTGGCGACGTAGAGCGATTGCAGGTCGTTCGAGCCGACCACGATCACCTTCTGGCACATGTCGCGGGCGATCGGCAGGCCGAAGCCGCCGCACACCACGTCGCCGAGGAAATCGAGCAGCACGTAATCGAAGCCCCAGTCGTGGAAGCCGAGCTTCTCGAGCGTTTCGAAACCGTGGATGATCCCGCGCCCGCCGCAGCCGCGCCCGACTTCGGGTCCGCCGAGTTCCATCGCGAAGACCCCGTCGCGCTGGAAGCACACGTCCTCGATTCGCACTTCCTCACCCGCCAGTTTCTTCTTCGAGGAGGTCTCGATGATCGAAGGGGTCGCCTTGCCGCCGAACAGCAGCGAAGTGGTGTCGGACTTGGGATCGCAGCCGATCAGCAGCACGCGCTTGCCCTGCTGGGCCATCATGTAGCTCAAGTTGGCGAGCGCGAAGCTCTTGCCGCTGCCGCCCTTGCCGTAGATCGCGATGATCTGCGTTTCCTTGGTCACCTCTCCGGTGTGCACCGGATCGGGCTCGTGGCTCGCCTCATCGCGCAATGCGGCGGTCTGGGTGTCGAGCACGGACATCAGCAATCGCTCCAATCGAGAACCATCTTGAGACAATCGGGATCGGCGAAGGCCTGCGGATAGGCCTCGGTCGCCTCGCCCGCGGACCGCCGGTTGGTGACGAGGCCCTTCAAATCGAGCCTGCCGCATTCGATCAGCGCGCGGGTTTCGGCGATGTCGCCGGGCTGCCATTCGGCCGCGACGCGGAAGTGGGCCTCCTTCATGAAGGCGGGCGGGAAGGCGAAGCTGACCCGCTCGGAATAGAAGCCCGCGAGCACGATCTCGCCGCCCTTGGCGAGCCGCATCACGAGGCTATCGATGAGGCCCGCATCGCCGCTGGCATCGTAGATCGCGTGGTAATCGCGGCGCTCGTCCTCGGCCGGGTCGATCGCGGCATAGCCTTCCGCCCCGGCGCGGCGGGCGGGGTTCAGTTCCCAGACCGTCGGCGGCTTGCCGCCCAGCGCCAGCGTGAGCCGCGCGAGCAGCCGACCGAGCACGCCGTGGCCGATGATGAGATCGGGCAGCGCGTCGCGGTGGTGGAAGCCGCCCTTGATGGCGTGGAGCGCGGTCGCCGCGAGCGCGCAGAGCACGCCGGCATCGCCGAGGTGTTCGGGGATCGGCAGCGCCCGCGCCGAGGGCACGATCGCCCGCCTTGCGGTGCCGCCGAACAGCCCGCGCGCCGCGACGTAGCAGCTGGCCCCCGGAACGAAGACCCAGTCGCCGATCCGCCCGCGCGCCTCAGGGCCCGCATCGACGATGCGGCCGACCGATTCGTAGCCGGGGACAAGCGGATAGCCGAGGCCGGGGAAGGGCGGCATCCTGCCGGTCCACAGCAGCTTCTCGGTGCCGGTGCTGATTCCGCTCCACGCGATGTCGACGACGACGTCGCCCGCCTCGACCGGCTTCATCTCGAGCGGCCGCAGCGCCAGGCGCTCCGGTGCTTCGAGTATGACTGCCAGCGTGTCCATCGGTGTGCGCTCTCCGCCCGGATATTCGAGGCCGAAAACGTCGACTCGAATAATCCGTTGATACGTTCTCCCGACTGTGTGCTACGCTTTACGCCTAGCACTGTCAATTTTTATGGACAATTTTCCCTCAGGCCTGTGCAATAATCACGCTTGCGTTGACCGGTTGCGCAGTTGCGACGACCCGAGCCTGCGTGAAACCCGCCTTGGTCAGCATCGCCGTGATTTCGGCCGGGCTGCGCGGACGGCCCGATCCCATCGCCCACAGGTAGAGCCCGAAAAACGCCTCCCCCATCGGCTCGGCGCCGGGGATGCGCGCCATCGGCTCGGCGATCAGCAGCCGCGCGCCGGGGACGAGGCTGGCGCGGATATTGGCGAGCAGGGCTTGTGCGGGTTCGTCGTCATGATCGTGGAGGATCCGGATCAGCGACACCATGTCGTAGCCTGCGGGAATCGGGTCGCTGAAGAAGTTGCCCGGGTGCGCCGTAACGCGCGCCGCACCGAACGCCTCGGCGAGCACTGCGCCGCCTTTTTCCGCCACTTCGGGCAGGTCGAACAGCCCGAGTTCGAGATGCGGCCAGGCGCTGCCGATCGCCTTGAGGAAGGCGCCGTGCCCCCCGCCGACATCGAGCAGCCGGCGGACATCGCGGAACCCGACCGAGGCGAGCACCTCGTCCGCCACGATGTGCTGCGAGGCGGCCATCAACTCGGAATATTCGCTTGTGTCCTCGCCCCGCTCGCCCGCCCCGTGGAGCGCCCCGGCATAGGTCCAGAAGCGCGACAGCGCGGTCGGCTCCTTGCGATCGGCGCGCAGCAGCGCCAGCGGATCGGCAAGATCGGCATAGAGCAGCCGGTGGTGGCGCACCATCGCCTGCACGCCGGCATTGGCGGCGAACACCGCGCCCTGTTCGCCCAGCATCCAGCGGTCCGGCCCGGCTTCCTCGGCGAGCGTCAGCGCGCGGCCGGCGCGCAGCAGGGTGAGTGCCGCCTCCTCGCTCAGCGCCATGCGTTCGGCGACTGTCGCGGCGGGCAAGGGGCCGTCTTGCAGGATGTCGAACAGTCCGCCCTCGACCCAGGCGCGCAGGACCTGCGAATAGGCGAAGCCTGCGAGCAGATCGAAGGCGGCGTCGGCGCGGCTGCGCGCGATGCGGCGGATCAGCGGCAGGCGCGCGGCCCAGTGCTGAAAGCGGGGACTGGCGAAAACCCGGTTGCGGCGCGCGATCCAGCCGGTGCAGATGGCCGTCCAATCGGTCACGAGCGGGAGTTTTCGCGGGGCATATGTCTAAACAATTGGACAGATGGAGTGACAAGGTCAATGATATTGTCGCGACGGACCTACGGGGAGGACGGGTGAGCGGACGAGTCGCCGTGATCGGGGCCGGTATCGGCGGGTTGACCAGCGCCGCGCTGCTCGCCGCCCGCGGCTGCGAGGTCATCGTGCTCGAAAAGGAAGCCTGGGTCGGCGGGAAGGCGCGGCGCGTGAGCCTCGACGGCGCGGAGATCGACGGCGGCCCGACCGTTTTCACCTATCGCAGCGTGTTCGACGAGGTCTTCGCCGCCTGCGGGGAGCGGCTCGAGGACCATGTGAGCATCGCCCGTGCCGAAGTTCTCGCCCGCCACGCCTGGGACGCGGCGGGCCATCTCGACCTCTTCGCCGACCCGGAACGAAGCGCCGCGGCCGTGGGTGCCTTTGCCGGACCCGCGGCGGCGTCCGGCTACCGCGCCTTCGCCGCCGAGGCGCAGCGCATCTTCGAGGTGCTCGAGGGCCCGTTCCTGCGCGGCGGCAAGGCCGCGACCCCCTTCCCGATGATGTGGCGGATCGGGCCGTGGAAGGTCCGCGACCTGCTCGCCATGCGGCCCTTCGACCGGATGTGTACCGCGCTGGGCGCGCATTTCGCCGATCCGCGGCTGCAGCAATTGTTCGGGCGCTATGCCACCTATTGCGGTTCCTCGCCCTTCGCCGCGCCCGCCACGCTGATGCTGATCGCCCATCTCGAGGCGCGCGGGGTGTGGCTGATCGAGGGCGGCATCCATGCGCTGGCGAAGGCGCTCGCCGGGCTGGGCGAGCGGCAGGGCGCGCGCGTGCGCACCGGCGCAGCCGTGTCGGAGGTGCTGACCGCCAATGGACGCGCCAGCGGCGTCAGGCTGGTGAGCGGCGAGGTCATCGCGGCCGACATCGTCATCATGAACGGCGATCCGTCCGCGCTCGCCACCGGGCGCTTCGGTGAAGCGGCGGCGCGCGCCGTGCCGGCGATCCCGCCCGGCAAACGCTCGCTCTCGGCGCTGGTGTGGTATGCCCACACCGCCACATCGGGCTTCGACCTCACCCACCACAACGTGTTCTTCTCGCGCGATTACGCCGCCGAGTTCCGCGACATCGGCGCCGGCCGCACTCCCACCGAGCCGACCGTCTATGTCTGCGCGATGGACCGCGGCGCGCGTGCCGGCGACCCCGCGCCCGAAGGCCGCGAGCGGCTCCAGATCATCGTCAACGCCCCCGCCGACGGAGACGTCCACCACTACAGCCCCGAGGAGAGAGAGCGATGCACAAGGGCCATGACGGCCACGCTGAGGCGCTGCGGCCTCATGCTGGAAGACCCTTTCCCCCACCGGCTGATGACCCCGCAGGACTGGGAGGCGCTGTTCCCGGCCACGGGCGGCGCGCTCTATGGCAGAGCGTCGCACGGCTGGGCGGCTTCCTTCCAGCGGCAGGGGCCGAGGACGCGGCTTCCCGGGCTCTATTGCAGCGGGGGCGCGACCCATCCGGCGGCTGGGGTGCCCATGGCAGCCTTGTCCGGGCAGCTGGCAGCACGGGTGATCGCGAAGGACCGCGCTTCGACGAGGCGATCCCGCCCGGCGGCTATTCCTGGTGGTATGTCGACGCCATCTCCGACGACGGGCAGCACGGGCTGACGATCATCGCCTTCTTGGGCAGCGTGTTCTCGCCCTATTACAAGAAGAGCGGGCGCAGCGATCCGCTCAACCACTGCGCGCTCAACGTCGCGCTCTACGGCCCGCAGGCGCGCTGGGCGATGACCGAGCGCACCCGCGGCGCGGTGGAGCGCGATGCGGCGAACCTCGTTATCGGCCCGAGCAGCGTGCGCTGGGAGGGCGGGGCGCTCACCATCGACATCGACGAGGGCGACACGCGCCTGTTCGTGCCGTGGCAGCGCCGCGTGCGCGGCACGGTGCGGGTGTTTCCCGAGGCCCTGAACCGCGCCGCCTTCGCGCTCGACGGGCGGGAAAGCCATATCTGGCACTGCCTCGCGCCCGCCGCGCGGATCGAGGTGGAGATGCAATCGCCGGGCATTGCGTGGCAGGGCCGGGGCTATCTCGACCACAACCGCGGGGCCGAGCCGCTCGAGAAGGGGTTCAACACCTGGCACTGGTCGCGCGCGCACCTGAAGGAAGGCGCAGCGGTGTGCTACGAGGGTGAGCGCGGCGACGGGTCGCTGTTCGCCAGCGCGCTGCGGTTCGACCGCAGCGGCGTGCCCGAGCCGGTCGATCTGCCGCCGATCGCGCAATTGCCACCGAGCAAGTGGCGGGTCGAGCGCCGCACCCGCTCCGATATCGGGGTGGCCGAGGTGCGCCGCACCTGGGAGGATACGCCCTTCTACGCGCGCAGCGAGCTGGCCTCGCGCTTTGCGGGCGAGGAGGTGGTCGCGGTGCAGGAAAGCCTCGACATGCGGCGCTTCTCCTCGCCCCTCGTCCAGTTCATGCTGCCCTACCGGATGCCGCGCCGCCGCGCCTAGCCGCGCCTACTGGTCGTCGAGCATCTCCACCAGCGTCGCCTCGCGCGCCGGGGCCTTGTCCGCCGCGTCCGCATCGGGAGCGATCACCCGCACCTCGACCCGGCGATTGGCCCGGCGGCCTTCCTCGTTCGGGGTGCCGTCCGGCAGGGCATTGGGCTCGACCGGGTTCTGCTCGCCAAAGGCGACCAGCGTTATGCGGTCCTCGGCGATGCCGTGGGCGACGAACCAGTCCTCCACCAGCTGCCCGCGCTGGCGCGAGACCTTCATGTTGGCCCGGTCGCTGCCGCCCGAATCGCTGTGCGCACCGATGTAAAGCTCGGCGCCCTCGGCAAGTCGCGGGCTGGCGAGGATCTTCTCGAGCTTGGCGACCGCCGCCTCCGACAATTCGGCGCCGCCTTCCGCGAAGCCGATCGTGACGTGCAGCGGCGGCGCGGGCGGCGGGGGCGGGCTCTGTTCGATCACGTCGGGGCGCATGATCGAGGTCGGGGTCGGCGTCGGGGTCGGCGCCACGATCGAGGACGGCGCGGGCGAGGGGCTGGCGGTGGGCGCGGGCGCGGGGGCGCGGTCCTGCCGCATCCCGTCGCAGCCGGCGAGCATCGCGCAGGCGAGCACGACAGGCATGATCGCGACGCCCTTCGCCGCAGGCTTGGCGCCTTTCGGGTCGCCCTTGGGGTCGCGCTTGGCATCGCGCTTGGGGGCCGAACGGTCCTTGGGCGGGGCGAAGCTGATCACGGTGTCGCCGGGGCCGGGCTTGGGGCGGGCGGCGTGGGTGAAGAACTGCATGCGACCATCCTCCTTGAGCAGCATCAGCATGTTGGCGGCGGGGGGCAGCACGTCCTTGGCATCCTCGAAGCGGAAGTTTTCCGAAAGCTTGGTCTTGCGCAGCTCCCAGCCTTGTTCGAGCCTTTGCGAAATGTCGTCCACCCCGTAGCCGGATTCGAACAGCGCCCGCCCGCGCAGCGCCTCGGGCATGGCCTGGGGATCGTCCTCGTCCCCCGGCTCGCCGATCTGGTAGACCGCATCGCGCCCGATCTCGTAGGCGAACTCGCTGCACACCAGCGTGTTGTAGGCCTCGTTCTCGGTCGCCGCGACCAGCGCCTCGTAGGGCGTGAGATCGAGATTGTGCTCGGTCGCCTCGTTGAGGATCTCGCCGTGGTAGTAGGGCAGGTCCTTGCGCCGCGCCGGGGTGAGCCGCTGCCAGCTCGAATCGACGATCATCACCGGGGTCTTCAAATCGCGCATCAACTCGGCGAGCGCGATGGTCCAGCGGGTGCTGCCGACCAGCAGCAGGCCCGGGCGCGTCTCGCCGGTCACGCCGAACACCCGCGCAGCGAGATCGACGGTGAAGCCGTGCGCCAGCACGGTCGCCACCACCACCGCGAAACTGAGGCCGATCAGCACGTTGCCATCGGCATAGCCGAGCTCGGTGAGGCGCAGCGCGAACAACCCGCTGATCGCCACCAGCACGATCCCGCGCGGGGCGATCCAGGCGACGAACAGCCGCTCCTTCCAGGGGATCGAGGTGCCCAGCAGGGTGATCAGCACCGTCGCTGGCCGGACGATGAACAGCAGCGCGAGCAGGAACAGCCCGAAGCGCCAGTTGAGATAGGCGAGGTCCGACCACTTGAGCGAGGCCGACAGCAGCACGAAGATGCCCGACACCATCAGCACCGCCACGGTTTCCTTGAAGGGGTGGATCGAGCGCAGCGACTGGACGTTCATGTTGGCGAGCGCGACCCCCATCACCGTCACCGCGACCAGCCCCGCCTCGTGCTCGATCGCGTTGCAGACGACGAACAGCGCGATGACGATCACGAACAGCACCGGCACCTTGAGATATTCGGGCACCAGTCCGCGCGGATAGGCCCAGGCCACGAAGCGCGCCGCGAGATAGCCGAGCACGCCCGCCAATGCAGCGGCCATCAGCAGCGGCGGGATGATCTCGATCCAGGTCGCCCCGGCGGCCGAGAGGCGGAAATATTCGTAGGCGGCGACCGCGCACAGCGCGCCGGTGGGGTCGTTGACGATCGCCTCCCACTTGAGCAGCGAGGCAGGGCGCGGCTGCACCGTCGCCTGGCGCAGCAGCGGCATCACCACCGTCGGTCCGGTCACCACCAGGATGCCGCCGAACAGCACCGCCACCGGCCACACCAGCCCCGCGATCGCGTTGGCGGCAAGCGCGCCGAACAGCCAGCCCAGCGCGACCCCGATCGTCGCCATGCGCCACACCGCGTTGCTGGTGTGCCGCAGCTCTGCGAAATTGAGGCTGAGACCGCCTTCGAACAGCACCAGCGCAACCCCGATCGCGACCATCGATTCGAGCAGTCCCCCGAAGGCGTGCTCGGGATCGAAGACGCCCAGCACCGGCCCGGCGAGGAAGCCCGCCCCCAGCATCAGCACGATCGCCGGGCGGTTGGTGCGCCACGCGAGCCACTGCGCACCGATGCCCAGCACCCCCACCAACGCGATGACGATCGCCTGTTCCTGCATGGGTGGGCCGTTGCTCCTTGCGGCGGGGACTGGCGAGGCGGAGGGAGGCCGCGCGGTGCTGAGAACGATGAACGCACCAGCAACCACGATGTTGCCCGCGCCGCAACCCGCAAGGCGCGGCTCGCCCCGAAAGCTGCACGGTAAAGCCGATTGCTGGCGCGGCCGGGGCTGCGCGCCCAACCACGCATCGTCCCGTGCCCGACACGCCTTGTCTCCAACCCAGGTTAGCGAACTGCGTGGCTGAAACCGGTGGGTTCGGGCACCTGACCGCCCCGTTAAGCCGATCCCGCCTGCCGAACCGGCCCCAGGCGCCCAAATCCGCGGAACACCGCCCTGCCGCCGCCCGTAAGCGTGGCGGCGAGAAACAACGGGGCGAGAAATACTGGAATGCCCATGCCCGATACCGATAGCCACCGCCACTCCATCGCCGCGCGGGTCCTCGCGGTCCTCCTCGTCCTCATCGGAGCGGTGCTCGCCGCGGGCGGGGCGTGGCTCGCATCGCTCGGCGGGTCGGCCTATTACGTCATCACCGGCATCGCGATGATCGCCTCGGGCGTGCTGCTGTGGCGTGGCAACATGATCGGCGCATGGCTCTATGTCGCGATCTTCGTGGGAACCCTGATCTGGGCCCTGGCCGAGGTCGGCACCGATGGCTGGGCGCTGGTGCCGCGCCTGTTCGCACCGCTGCTGCTGCTGATCGCGGTCCTGCTGGTGATGCCGACGCTGACCCGCGCCGCGCACCGCTGGGGCTGGTCGATCGGGGCGAGCCTCAGCGTGGTCGCGCTCGCCGCCGTCTTCGCGGTGTTCTTCACCCATAACGGCGCGCAGGCGGCGCGCGGGCCGCTTCCCGCGCTGGCCCACACCGCGAGCGACCCCGCACCGATGAGCCCGGGGGCGGACTGGCCGGCCTATGGCGGCAGCTACAGCGCCCGGCGTTTCTCGCCGCTCGGCCAGATCACGCCCGCCAATGTCGATCAGCTTCACCGCGCCTGGCTGACCCATACCGGCGACCTGCCTTCCAAAGCGGCAGAGGGCACCTACGGCGCGGAGAACACCCCGCTCAAGGTCGGCAACACGCTCTACGTCTGCACGCCCAAGGACCAGATCCTCGCGCTCGATCCGGCGACGGGGCGCGAACGCTGGCGCTTCGATCCCGAGGTGCCCGACAAGGCGATCCCCTACACCGCCGCCTGCCGCGGGGTCGATTACTACGCGGTGCCCGGCGCCCCGGCGAACGCCCCGTGCGCACAGCGGATCATCTTCGGCACGCTCGACGCGCGGCTTTTCGCGATCGACGCGCACAGCGGCGCGCGGTGCCGCGATTTCGGCACCAATGGCGAGGTCGACACCAAGATCGGCATGGGGCGCACCCCGCCCGGCTACGTCTCGATCAACTCGCCCCCCACGATCGTGCGCGGGGTGGTGGTGACCGGCCACCAGGTGCTCGACGGACAGAACCGCTGGGAGCCCTCGGGCGTGATCCGCGGCTTCGATGCCAAGACAGGCAAGCTCAGCTGGGCATGGGACATGATGCACCCCGACTGGGACGGCTATCCGCCCGAGGGCCAGATCTGGGCGCGCGGCACACCCAACATGTGGACCATCGCCAGCGGCGACGAGGCGCTGGGGCTGGTCTATCTGCCGATGGGCAATGCCTCGGTCGATTACTGGTCGGGCAAGCGCCGTCCGCCGGAGAATTTCTACGCCACCTCGCTGGTCGCGCTCGATGTCACGACCGGCAAGCCGCGCTGGCGGTTCCAGGCGGTGCACAAGGGGGTGTGGGACTATGATTTCGGCGCGCAGGCGACGCTGGTCGACTGGAAGGGCACGCCCGCGATGATCCTGCCCTCCAAGCAGGGCGACCTGTTCGTGCTCGACCGCCGCACCGGCAAGCCGCTCACCCCGGTGGCCGAGATGAAGGTGCCGCAGGGCGGGGTCGAACCCGCCGAGCGCAGCCCCACCCAGCCGGTGTCGCGCTGGCACACGCTGCGCCAGCCGCCGCTGACCGAGCGCGACATGTGGGGGATGACCCCGATCGACCAGATGGTCTGCCGCATCCAGTATCGCGAGGCCGCCTATGACGGCTATTTCACTCCGCCCACCGCCGATCGCCACTCGATCGAATATCCCGGCTACAACGGCGGGACCGACTGGGGCGGGATCGCGGTCGATCCGCGGCGCGGGGTGATCGTCGCCAATTACAACGACATGCCCAACTATGTCAGGCTGGTCCCGCGCAAGGTGGCGCAAAGGCGCGGCTGGACGCCGCGCGACCAGACGAACGGCGAGATCGGCGGGAACGAGGGCGCGGGCTCGCCGCAGGCCAACACGCCCTATGCGGTCAACGTCAACGCCGGCTGGCGGCTGCCCTTCACCGGGCTGCTGTGCAAGCGACCCCCCTATGGCGGGATCCGCGCGATCGACATGGCGACCGGCAAGACGATCTGGGACCGCCCCTTCGGCGAGGCGCGCACCAACGGGCCTTTCGGCATCCCCTCGATGCTGCCGGTGACCATCGGCACCCCCAACAACGGCGGCGCGGTGGTGACCGCCAGCGGCCTCATCTTCATCGCCGCATCGACCGACAACCTGATCCGCGCCATCGACCTTGCGACCGGCAAGCAGCTGTGGAGCGACGTGCTTCCCGCCGGCGGACAGGCCACGCCGATGACCTATTCGGTGGGCGGCAAGCAATATGTCGTGATCTACGCGGGCGGGCACCACTTCATGGAGACGCCGGTCGGCGACGAAGTGATCGCCTACGCGCTGCCGTGAGCGCGCGGGGCGAGGGGGCGGGCTGATGCGCGAGAACATCGTGCTGTACGGGGCGCTCGCCGCGAACCTCGGCATCGCCATCGCGAAGTTCGTCGCGGCGGGATTCACCGGGTCCTCCTCGATGATCTCGGAAGGGTTCCACTCGCTGGTCGACACCGGCAACCAGGTGCTGCTGCTGTTCGGCCAGCACCGGGCGAAGCGTCCGCCCGACGACAAGCACCCCTTCGGCTATGGCCGCGAACTCTATTTCTGGGCCTTCGTGGTCGCGATCCTGATCTTCGCGCTGGGGGCGGGGATTTCCGCCTATGAAGGCTGGCTGCACATCCAGGAGCCCGAACCGCTCAAGGACCCGACCTGGAACTACGCCGTGCTCGGCGTCGCCTTCCTGCTCGAGGGCACCTCGTGGAGCATCGCGCTCCGCGAGTTCGCGCGCTCCAAGGGCGAGGAGGGCTGGTGGCAGGCGATCCGCTCATCGAAGGACCCGGCGACCTTCATCGTGCTGTTCGAGGATTCGGCCGCGCTGACCGGGCTCGCCATCGCCGCGCTCGGGGTGTGGGCGAGCCACAGCTTCGGGGATTCGCGCATTGACGGCGTCGCCTCGCTCGCGATCGGCGCGGTGCTGGCGGCGGTGGCGGTGCTGCTGGCGCGCGAGGCCAAGGGGCTGCTGATCGGCGAGGGCGCCGACGATCGCATGGTCACCCGGGTGCGCGAGGTGGTGGGCGCGAGCGAGGGGGTCACCGCGGTCAATCACGTGCGCACCGTCCACACTGCGCCCGACTCCGTGTTCGCCGCGATCAGCGCGGATTTCGCCGACGATCTCAGCATGGGCGAGGGCGAGGCGCTGATCGAGCGGATCGAACAGGCGCTGCGCGCGGAGTTCAGCGAGCTGTCGTCGATCTATGTGCGCCCCGAAAAGGAGGCCGACGCAGTGCCGCTCGGCGCGGCGCCGGCGGGCGGCGAGGAAAAGTGAGCGTCATTGCGCCGCGCGTGCCGCGGGCTGCGCTGGCGCTCGCGCTGGCGGGGCTGGCGAGCGGGTGCAGCGGCGCCAGCGTGCTCGACCCTGCGGGGCCGGTGGCCGAGGGCAATCGCGCCAACCTGCTGAGCGCGCTCGCGATCATGCTCGCCATCGTGGTGCCGACGCTGATCGCGATCATCGCCTTCGCGTGGTGGTTCCGGGCCGGCAATCCGCGGGCGAAGCATCGCCCCGAATTCGTGTTTTCCGGGCGGATCGAGCTCGTCGTCTGGTCGATCCCGCTGCTGGTCATCCTGTTCCTGTCCGGGGTGATCTGGATCGGCAGTCACCGCCTCGCGCCCGAGGCGCCGCTTGGCCCCGCGGGTCGGGCGCTCGAGGTGCAGGTGGTGTCGCTCGACTGGAAATGGCTGTTCATCTACCCCGACGAGGGCATCGCGACGGTCGACCGGCTGGTGGTGCCCGCCGGGCGCCCGATCCGCTTCCGCCTGACCTCCGCAAGCGTGATGAACGCCTTCTTCGTCCCGCGGCTGGGCAGCATGATCTACGCGATGAACGGGATGGAGACGCACCTCCACCTGCAGGCCGACCGGCCGGGGCGCTATTACGGGCAGTCCGCCCAGTTCAGCGGTGACGGCTTTGCCGACATGCACTTCACGCTTCAAGCCGTGCCGCCGCCGGAATTCGCGCGCTGGACGGCGGAGATCCGCGGCACCGGACGAACGCTCGACCGCACCAGCTACCGCGCACTGGCGCAGCAGGGCCATGCGGCGCGCGGGCTCGCCTTCGGCCGGGTCGATCCGGGTCTGTTCGGCGCGATCGTCACCCAGGCCATCCCGCCCGCGGCCGGTCCGAAGCCGGCACCCGGCGGGCAGCAGGTGTCGGGATGAGCGTGCTCGGCAAGCTCGACTGGTCGGCGATCCCGATCGACCAGCCGATCCCGCTCGCCGCGGGGGGCGGGGCGATCGCGCTGATGCTCGCCGCGCTCGGGTGGGTGACGGTGAAGGGCCACTGGCCGTATCTTTGGCGCGAATGGATCACCTCGGTCGATCACAAGCGCATCGGGGTGATGTATGTCGTGCTTGCGCTGGCGATGCTGGTGCGCGGCTTCATCGATGCGATCATGATGCGCACCCACCAGGCGCTCACCGTGGGCGGGGGCAGCGGCTATCTGCCGCCCGAGCATTTCAACCAGATCTTCTCCGCGCACGGCACGATCATGATCTTCTTCGGGGCGATGCCCTTCATGGTCGGGCTGATGAACTTCGTGGTCCCGCTGCAACTCGGGGTGCGCGACGTCGCCTTCCCGCGGCTCAATTCGACCGCCTTCTGGCTGACCGCGAGCGGGGCGCTGCTGGTCAATCTCAGCCTGGTGCTGGGCGAATTCGCGCGGACCGGCTGGCTGCCCTACGCGCCGCTCAGCGAACGCAGCTATTCGCCGGGCGTCGGGGTCGATTACTACCTGTGGGCGGTGCAGATCGGAGGGGTGGGCACGCTGATGGCGGGGATCAACATCGTCACCACCATCGTCAAGACCCGCGCGCCGGGGATGGGCTACCTGCGCATGCCGATGTTCTGCTGGACCGCGCTGTGCGCGAGCATGCTGATCGTCGCCGCCTTCCCGATCCTCACCGCGACGCTGACGATGCTGACGCTCGACCGCTATCTCGGCTTCCACTTCTTCACCAACGCCGCGGGCGGCAGCCCGATGATGTTCGTCAACCTGATCTGGGCCTGGGGCCACCCGGAGGTCTACATCCTGATCCTGCCGGCCTTCGGGGTGTTCTCGGAAGTGATCGCGACCTTCTCGGGCAAGCCGCTGTTCGGATACCGCTCGATGGTCGCGGCGACGCTGTTCATCACCGTGGTCAGCTTCATGGTGTGGCTGCACCACTTCTTCACGATGGGCGCAGGCGCGAACGTCAACGCCGCCTTCGGGATCGCCACCAGCATCATCGCGGTGGGCACGGGGGTGAAGATCTACAACTGGCTGTTCACCATGTATGGGGGGCGGCTGCGCTTTCCCACGCCGATGCTGTGGTCGCTGGGCTTTCTCTTCACCTTCATCATCGGCGGGATGACCGGCGTGCTGCTGGCCGTGCCCGCGGCCGATTTCATCCTCCACAACAGCCTGTTCCTGGTCGCGCATTTCCACAATGTGATCGTCTCGGGCACCGTGTTCGGCGCGATTGCCGGCTACACCTTCTGGTTTCCCAAGGCCTTCGGCTTCACGCTCGACGAGCGGTGGGGGAAACGCGCCTTCTGGCTCTCGCTCGCCGGGTTCGTGATCGTCTTCGGCGCGCTCTACATCGCCGGGCTGGAGGGCATGACGCGGCGGCTCCAGCACGTCGCCGTCGCCCAATGGGGGCCGCTGCTCTATGTCTCGGTGGCGGGCGTGGCGGTGATGATCGCCGGGGTCGCGGCGCAGATCACGCAGCTCGTCGTCAGCATCCGTCGTCGCGATGCCTTGCGCGATGACACCGGCGATCCGTGGGAGGGCCGCTCGCTCGAATGGGCGACCCCCTCGCCGCCGCCCGCTTTCAACTTCGCGACGCTTCCCGAGGTCGGCGGGGAGGAGCCCTATTGGCGGATCAAGGAACGCGCCATCGCCAGCCAGCAGGAACGCTCGGCTTCGGATTACGAGCCGATCACCATGCCGCGGCGCAGCGCCACCGGCTTCGTCACCGCCTTCTTCGCGACGGTGATCGGTTTCGCGATGGTGTGGCAGATCTGGTGGCTCGCCGCGCTCGGTCTGGTCTGCGCCTATGGCGCCTTCGTCGCCTTCGCCTGGCGCGACGAGAACGAGGACACCTTCTCCGCCGAGGAGGTCGCGCGGATCGAGCGCGCGCGGCGCGGGGCTGCGGCATGAGCGCGGCCGAGGCGCAGGAGGACCCCTATGTGCTGGGCCGCGGGCGCGGTGGTGCCGACGCCGCTGGCGAGGGCAGGGGCGGGGACGATGCGCGGCCGAGCGGTCGCGGCGAGGGCGGTCCGGCGCCCAAGCGCACCGTAGTCGGCTACGGCTTCTGGATCTACCTGCTCAGCGACATCATCCTGTTTGCCGGCTTCTTCGCCGCCTATGCGGTGCTGTCGGGCGACCTTGCCGGTGGTCCGGGGCCGCAAGAGCTCTTCGAACAGCGCCGCCTCGCCCTCGAGACCGCGGCGCTGCTGATATCGAGCTTCACCTGCGGGCTTGCCGGCATCGCGGCGGGACGGGGCGCGATGCTGCGCACGCAAGGCTGGCTGCTGGTCACGGGCCTGCTCGGCGCCGTGTTCCTGGGGCTGGAGGTGCAGGAGTTCGCCACGCTGGTCGCCGAGGGCGCCGGGCCGCAGCGCAGCGCCTTCCTCTCGGCCTTTTTCGCGCTGGTCGGCCTCCACGGGCTGCACATCGCCGCGGGCCTGCTGTGGGCGGGCACGATGATGGCGCAGCTCGCGGTCAAGGGCTTCCGGCCGGCGATCGAGCGGCGGCTGATGTGCTTCGCGCTGTTCTGGCACGCGCTCGACATCGTGTGGGTGGGGATCTTCACCGTCGTTTACCTGCTGGGGCTGGCGGGGTGAGCGGGCCGAGCGGAACCGAGCAGGGCGATGCCGCCGACGCGCCGCCGGGCGAGGAACGGCTCGACGCGCGCGAGTTCGGCGGGGGGCTGAAGAGCTACCTCACCGGGCTGCTGCTCGCCGCGCTGCTGACCGGGCTGTCCTTCCTGGTGCTCGACGTGCCCTTTGTGTGGGGCCCTGCGGTGCCGATGGCGCTGATCGTGCTGGCGGTGGCGCAGATGGGGGTGCACCTGGTGTTCTTCCTCCACGTCACCACCGGGCCGGACGACACCAACAACGTGCTTGCGCTGGCTTTCGGCGTGCTGGTCTGCGCGCTGGTGCTGTTCGGGTCGATCTGGATCATGGACCACCTCGCGCGCGGGACGATGGTGGAAGCCGCCCCGGCCGAGGAGGTCGGCGCGCCGCGCTAGTCGGCGGGCGGTTCGCGCTCGCGTTCGGTCGCTTCCTTCGCCTCGCGCTCGGCACGGGTGCGCTTCAGCCGGCGGTCCATCGCCACCCACTGCCACACGCCGAAACCGATCGCGAGGCCGTAGAACATCACCAGTTCGACCCAGCCGAAGGTCCCGCTTGCCATGGCGTGTCTCCTTAGTCCTGCCCGGCGAGGAAGGCGGCGATCAGCGCCGCGGCCTTCTCGGGCGCTTCCTCGTGGGCAAGATGGCCGAGCCCGGCGAGCACGTCCAGCCGTGCATCGGGCAGCCAGCCGGCGGCATCGCGCGCCCATTCGAGCGGGATCGCCGGGTCTCTGGCGCCATGCACCAGCAGCAGCGGGTTGCGGACCTCGCCCATCCTTTCGCGCAAGGACGGCAGGTCCCAGTTCGCCATCATCGCCAGGCCCCCGCCAGCGTGCTCGGGGTTCTTGAGCAGCGTGCGGTAGCAGGCCATTCCGGCGGCATCGATGCGCGAGCCGGTGGATCGCCACATGAACCGCCGGGTGCCTCCGGCAAGGTCGATGGTCCCGGCGAACAAGCGCGGCACCAGCGGATTGACGAACAGCGCCTTGGCGATCGCCGGAAAGATCTGCGCCATCGGTCCGGGAAAGGGGCGCAGCGCGGCGCTCAGCCCGACGATCGGCCCGGCAAAGCCATGCTCCAGCGCCAGTTGCAGCGCCAGCGCCGCGCCTGCCGAATGGCCGACGATTGCCACCGGTTCGACGGCGAGCGCGCGCAATAGTGCGGCGATCTCCTCCGCCATCGCGGGCAGGCTCATCGCATAGGCATCGTGGCCGCGGGTGAAGGCGTGGCGCGGCAGGTCGGGGGCGATCACCGTGTAGTGCTGCGCCAGGAGCGGCATCACCCCGCGCCAGGAATGGACCGAGGCGCCGGTGCCGTGGAGCAGTAGCAGCACCGGCCCGCTCCCCATGCGTTGCACGTGCCAGCGCGCCTTGCCCACGGTCACGAAACTGCTCGCCTCGCGATGGGGCCAGATCAGGCCTTCGCGGTTCCAGTCGAGCGCGCTCATGCGGCAAGCTGTGGCTGGACGGCGCTGATCGCAGCCTGCAGCGTACGCGCATCGGCGCGGGGCAGGGCGAGGAAGCGCCCGGCCATCGCTGCGGCCAGCGCCGCGCCTTCCGGGCCGGGGCGGGCGGAGATGTCGACCACCAGCGCATCGATCCCGCGCGCGGCGATGGCCTTGGCGGCGGCCTCGGCATCCTCCTTGGCCTGCGCGCGGCCCGGCGCGCCGTCGGCGGCGATGTTGCCGCGCCCGTCGGTGAGGATGACGAGCGCCGCGCTGCGCCCGCGCGCGATCACCGCCTCGGCGACCTCGCGCGCCGCGTTGAGGCCCATGGCGAGCGGCGTGCCGCCCCCGCCGGGCAGTTCGGCAAGGCTTCGGCGCGCCCGAGTCAGCGAGCGGGTGGGGGGCAGGAGCAGTTCGGCGGAGGTGCCGCGAAAGGCGACCAGCGCGACCTCGGAACGGGTGACATAGGCCTGCGCGAGCATCAGTTCGACCGCGCCCTTGGCCTCGGCCAGCCGCGCCGCCGCCGCCGAGCCGCTGGCATCGACCGCGAAGATGGTGACGCGCGCGGCGCGTTCCTCGAAACGGCGGATGCGCAGGTCCTCCTTGCGCATGATGATCGGCGCGTTCGCGTCGGCGCCCTGTTCGCGGCGGCGGACCTGCTGCCACGGCACGGCGGCCCGAAGCGAGTCGATCAGCGCGAGCTTCGTCCCGCCGCGCGGCATTCCCGGGCGCGCGCCCAAGGGCTTGCCGCGGGTCGCGGCCTTGCGCTTCTGCCCGGTGCCGCTGCTCGATGCGCGGCGCGGTGCCTTGCCCTGCGCCAAGAGGTCGAGCAGCCCCGCCGGGATCGCCGCCTTGGCCGCCTCGACGAGGATTTCGGAGAGGTCGGGCTCGGGCTGCTGGCGGTCGCTCTCGTCGTGGTTGTCCTGCTCGCTGTCGGGGGGCGGCTGGTCGGGTTCCTCGGGCGGAGGCGGCTCCTCGGCCTCCTGCGGCGGCAGGCGGGTGGCACGCGGGGCGAGGACGAGGCGGACGGCGCCCGAAAGGTCGCCTTCCGTCACATGGCCGCGCCCCTCCAGCGCCGCGAGCCCGCGCGCTGCCTCGCCTGCAAAGATCAGCGCGCGCAAGGAGTCCACCCCCAGCATCGCGGCGGTCGCGGCGAGTGCCTTCATCGCGGCGTCGTCCAGCGGTGCGACATCGGCGAGCCGGCCCGACGGAGGCGCAAGCTCCACCCCTTGCCAGCGGCGCGAATGGGTCAGGTCGCAGGCGAAGGCGAGCCGTTCAGTAAGGCTTGCAGGCGGGGCGTCATCGGGCTCCACCGCATCGTCGAGCAGCACCAGCGCCGTCTGGCCCTCGTCGAGCGCCTGCGACAAACGCCCGGCGATGCCGGCATCCATCCGCTCGGCCATGCCAGCGAGGAGCGCGCCGCCCTGCGCCTCCTCGATCAGCCCGCGCTGGCGCACGGGCTTTCCCGCGGCGAGGCTGGCGGCGAGGTCGATCCCGCCCAGCAGGTGCTCGTCGTCGACATGGCCGGGCAGGCGGCGCAGCGCGATCCGCCCTGCCAGCGCCGCCACCAGCGCCTCGCGAGCCGGGCTGCTTCCGCGCAGCGCCATGCCGCCGAACAGCCGCGGAGCGAGGAGGAACAGGCGGGCCGCCAGCACCGCCGCGTCGAGCGGATCGGCAGGCGGCTCGGCTTCGCTCATCCGAACAATTCGTCGATCGCGCGGGCGATGCGCGCGGTCGAGCCGGTCTCGTCGAGCACGTCGCGGCGCAGGCGGTGCCTGAGCGCGGACGGGGCGATGGCGACGAGATGCTTGCGGGTGACCGCCTTCGCGCCCTCGAGCGCGGCCAGCGCGCGCGCGGCGCGCATCAGGGTGAGCTCTCCGCGCAAACCGTCCGCCCCCACCGCGAGGCACAGGTTGGCGGCATCGCGCAGCACCTCCTCGCCGGGCTCGAGCTTCGCCAGCTTCGCCTTGCCGCGCGCGATCTTCTTCAGGATCTTCTCGTCCTCGCCTGCCCAGCGTTCGGCGAAAGCCTGCGGGTCGGCCTCGCTCTCGGCGACGAGGCGCATGATCGCGATGCGCACCTCGATGTCCTTGGGCGTCCTCACCTCCACCGACAGGCCGAAGCGGTCGAGCAGCTGCGGGCGCAATTCGCCCTCTTCGGGGTTGCCGCTGCCGATCAGCACGAACTTCGCCGGGTGGCGCACCGACAGCCCCTCGCGCTCGACCACGTTCTCGCCAGAGGCGGCGACATCGAGCAGCAGGTCGACGAGGTGATCTTCGAGCAGGTTGATCTCGTCGATATAGAGAAATCCGCGATGCGCCTTGGCGAGCAGGCCGGGTTCGAAGGCCTTCTCGCCCGAGCGCAGCGCGCGTTCGAGATCGAGGCTGCCGATCACCCGGTCCTCGGTCGCGCCCAGCGGCATGTCGACGAAAGGCACGGGCCGCTTCACCATCTTCCCCTGTCCGCACACCTCGGGATAGCGCGCCTGATCCTCCTTCGAGCAGCCATAGGGGCAGTTCTCGGCCGCCATGATCGGCGGCAGCAGGCTCGCCAGCGCGCGCGCGGCGGTGCTCTTGCCCGTGCCGCGGTCGCCGAACACCATCACCCCGCCGATGCTCGGATCGACTGCCGCCATCAGCAGGGCCTGCTTCATTTCGTCCTGACCGACGATCGCGGAAAACGGGAAACGTGCCATAGGCCCCCGGTTGTAGCGCGGCGGCGCGGCGGAACAAGCAGCAAGTTGGACAGCGGCTCCGTCCAGTGCGCTTTACACTCGTCTAGCGCTTCCCGAGCCGGTTCAGCACCAGCACCGGCAGCAGCCCCGCGGCGAGCAGGATCAGCGCGGGGATCGAGGCCTCGATCAGCCGCTCGTCCCCGGCGAGGCGATAGGTGCGCGTGGCGAGGGTTTCGAGGTTGAAGGGGCGCAGGATCAGCGTCGCCGGCAATTCGCGCAGCGCGTCGATGAACACCAGCGCGGCGGCGCCCAGCAGGCTCGGGGCGAGCAGGGGGGCGTAGATGCGCGCGAGCACCCGCGCCGGCCGGGCCCCGAGCGAGCGCGCCGCCGAATCGAGCCCCGGGGGAATGCGCGCAAGGCCGCCGCCGACGGCATTGTAGGCGACCGTCAGGAACCGCACCGACAGCGCGTAGACGAGGATCAGGCTGGTGCCGGTGAGCAGCAGCCCGCCGCTCCACCCGAAATTGTCGCGCAGAAAGCGGGTGAGGCCCTGGTCGAGACTGCCGAGCGGCGCGAGCAGGCCGACCGCGAGCAGCGCTCCCGGCAGGGCATAGCCCAATGTCCCCAGCCGGATCGCGCCCGCGGTCAGCCGCGAGGTCGAGCGCGCGCGGGCGAAGGTGAGCAGCAGCGCGGCGACGAGGCAGGTCGCGCTCGCCGCGAGGCCCAGCTTGAGGCTGTCCCCGGCATAGGTCGCAAGATCCCCGGCAGCCGCCTGCGCGACCGGCGTCAATGCCATCGCGGCAAGATAGGCGGCGGGGAGCACGAAACCGAGCAGCACGGGCAGCGCGCAGGCGGCAAGCGCGAGCGCCTTGCCGAGCGGCGTGAGCCTCACCAGCGGCCCGGATTCGTGGCGTGCCAGCCCGTCGCGGCTGTCGCTGCGGCCCTGCCGGGTCGCCGCCTCGAGCGCCACCAGCGCCACCACGAACAGCAGCATCACCGCCGCCAGCTTGAGCGCCGCGGGCTTGTCGCCCATCGCCAGCCAGCTGCGGAAGATCCCGGTGGAGAAGGTGGGGATTGCGAAATAGTCGGCCACCCCGAAATCGGCGAGCACCTCCATCAGCACCAGCGCGAGACCGCCGGCGATGGCGGGACGCGCGGCGGGCAGGGCGACCTGCCGAAAGGCGCGCCACGGCCCTGCGCCGAGACTGCGCGCGGCGCGGAACTGGCTCACGCTCTGGGTGGCGAAGGCGGTGCGCGCCAGCAGGTAGACGTAAGGGTAGAGCACCAGCCCCAGCACCAGCGCGGCTCCGCCCAGCGAGCGGATCTCCGGGAAGGCATAGTCGCCGGGTCCCCAGCCGGTGAGGCTCCGCAGGCCGCGCTGCACCGGCCCCGCGAAATCGAGCATGTCGGCATAGACATAGGCGGCGATGTAGGCGGGCACGCCGAGCGGCAGCACCAGCGCCCAGCCGAGGAGGCGCCGGCCCGGCAGGTCGCTCGCCGCGACCAGCCAGCCGCAGCCCGTTCCCACCACCGCGGCAAATCCCCCTGCGAGCAGCATCAGCAGGCCGGTGTCGCGCAGATATTCGCCCAGCACCGTGCGCGCGAGATGCGCGAGCGCGGTAAGCCCGCCGCTGGTCGCCTCGACGAGGATCGCGGCGATCGGCAGCCCCGCCAGCGCGGCCACGCCGAGCGCGGCGAGGCTCCATCCCGAAGCCGCGCCTGCCGGTGCGCTTGCCTGCGAGGTGGCAAATTGCCTAAGGCGGCTCACCTGTCATTCCCAAGCATCACGGGCGGGATCACGCATTGAGCCTCGAGTTTCGTCATATCGCCCATGTCTATGGCCAGGTGCGGGCGCTGGAGGATGTCAGCTTCACCGCGCCCGCGGGAGAGATCACCTGCCTGCTTGGCGCTTCGGGCTGCGGGAAGTCAACTCTGCTCGCGCTCGCAGCGGGGATGCTGCGGCTGCAACAGGGCAGCATCCTGATCGGCGGCGAGGTGATCGCCGATGCGCGGGTGAGCCCCCCGCCCGAGGACCGGCCCGTCGGCCTCGTGTTCCAGGACGGCGCCCTGTTCCCGCACATGGACCTTGCCGCCAATGTCGCCTTCGGGCTGCCCAAGCCGCGCCGCGGCGAGGCCGAGGACTGGCTCGCGCAGGTCGGGCTGGCCGGGCTGGGCGGGCGCTATCCGCATGAACTTTCGGGCGGGCAGCAGCAGCGCGCCGCGCTCGCCCGGGCGATGGCGCCGGGGCCGCGGGTGCTGTTGATGGACGAACCCTTCGCCAGCGTCGACATCGTGCTGCGCCGCAAGCTGCGCCGCGATTGCCGCATCATCCTGCGCGAACGCGGCGCGACCACGGTGCTGGTGACGCACGACCCGGCCGAGGCGCTCGACATCGCCGACCGGATCGCGGTGATGGAGGCGGGGCGGATCGTCCAGTTCGCCAGCCCCCAGGAATTGCGCGACCATCCGGCAAGCGCAGCCGTGGGCGCGATGTTCGGGGGCGCGCAGGTGGTGCCCGGCACGCGCGGCGAGGGCGGCTTTGCGACCAGCTTCGGGCTGTGGCCGGCGCGCTGCGCGGCGGGCGCGGTGCCGGCGGGCGGCGCGCTAGACCTGCTGGTCCATGCCGATGCGCTCGACCTCGCGGCCGAGGAAGGCGGCTTGCGGGTGCGCGATTGCCACGTGCAGGGGCGCGGCGTGCGGGTGGTGCTGGTCGCGCCCGATGGTGCGGAGATCACCGCCGAGACCGAGTCCCCGGTCGATCCCGCGGCGCGTTACCGGGTCACCCCGCGCCCCGGCACGCTGCGGGCCTTCGCGCGGGGATAGGGCCGGGAGATAGGACTTGCGTTCGCCGACATAATATTGCAAGTCATTCTCAACTTGCAATCGGACCTCCTCCCCATGAGAAAACTGCTCCTCGGCCTCGTCGCCTGCGTCAGCCTTTCCGGCCTCGCCGCCTGCTCGCAGGGCGGCGCCGACCCGGCCGCGCCCGCCATCACCGGCGAGGTCAACATCTATTCCTCGCGCCATTACGACACCGACCTTGCGCTCTACGAGGATTTCACCCGCCAGACCGGGATCAAGGTCAACCGCATCGAGGCCGATGCCGACGCGCTGATCGAGCGCATCGAATCCGAAGGCGAGTTCAGCCCCGCCGACGTGTTCGTCACCGTCGATGCCGGGCGGCTGTGGCGCGCCGAGCAGGCGGGCATTCTCGCGCCGGTGGATTCCAAGGTGCTCGAGGAGCGCATCCCCGCGCACCTGCGCGACCCGCAGGACCGCTGGTTCGCGCTGACCACCAGGGCACGGATCATCATCTACAACAAGGCCAAGGGAAAGCCCGAGGGCCTCGACACCTACGAGGACCTCGCCGATCCCGCGTTCAAGGGGCGCATCTGCATGCGCTCGTCCTCGAGCGTCTACAACGTCGCGCTGCTCGCCAGCATCATCGCCCACGACGGCGCCGCGAAGGCCGGCGAGTGGGCCAAGGGCGTGGTCGCCAATTTCGAACGCCCCCCGCAGGGCAACGACATGTCGAACATCGAGGCGGTGGCGGCGGGCGAGTGCGACATCTCGCTGGTCAACACCTATTACCTCGCGCGCTTCGACACGCCCGAGAAGCGCAGTGTGCTCGATGCGGTGGGGATCGTCTTCCCCAACCGGGCCACCACCGGCACCCATGTCAACATGAGCGGGGCAGGGGTGGTCAAGACCGCGCCCAACCGCGCCAATGCGGTCAGGTTCCTCGAATACCTGACCTCGGACAGCGCCCAGCGCTACCTTGCCAACGGCAACAACGAATACCCGGCCGCCAAGGGCGTTGCCCCGACCTCGGCGGTGGAGAAGCTCGGCACCTTCCGCGCCGACACGCTGGGGGCCTCGGCAATCGGCGAGAACGAGGCCGAGGCGGTGCGCCTGTTCGACCGCGCGGGCTGGAACTGATTGCGGCAGATCAAGGCCCGCTTTCAGCCCTTATCACTAAACTGTCTTGAAGGGGCCGCGCTTGTCGGCCATGTGCGGCCCCGTTTCCTGCTGCCTTTGGGGGCGGCGCAGATCATTGCATCCGAGGCCCGTCTTGAACCAGCCCATCATCGACCGCGACCAGTTCACCGAAAGCGCCGCGCTGTCGGTCGAGACCGTCACCCATGTCCACCACTGGACCGAGGGTCTGTTCAGCCTCAAGATGACGCGGCCCGCGGCCTTCCGCTTCCGTTCGGGCGAATTCGTGATGATCGGCCTGCCGGGCGACAACGGCAAGCCGCTGCTGCGCGCCTATTCGGTCGCCTCGCCGTCTTACGCCGAGGAGCTGGAATTCCTCTCGATCAAGGTGCAGGACGGCCCCCTGACCTCGCGCCTGCAGCACATCCAGCCGGGCGATCCGATCTATCTCGGCAAGAAGCCGACCGGCACGCTCGTTACCGACGCGCTGCTGCCGGGCAAGCGGCTGTTCATGCTCTCGACCGGCACCGGCCTTGCGCCCTTCATGAGCCTCGTGCGCGACCCCGAGGTCTACCAGATGTTCGAGGAAGTGATCGTCGTCCACTCGGTGCGCCACGTCGCCGAACTGGCCTATCGCGAGCTGCTGGAGAGCAAGCTCGAAGGCGACCCGCTGCTCGAGGATGAGGACCGCGCGCGGATGATCTACGTCCCCACCGTGACCCGCGAACCCTTCCGCACGCAAGGCCGCATCCAGGCGCTGATCGACGATGGGCGGCTGTTCGAGCAGTCCAAGGGCCCGCAGCGCTTCGTGCCCGAGGAGGACCGCGTGATGCTGTGCGGAAGCATGGCGATGATCAAGGACCACGCCGCCGATCTTGAGAAGCGCGGTTTCGAGGAAGGCGCGAACAACAAGCCGGGGCAGTTCGTGATTGAACGGGCGTTTGTGGGGTAAGACCCCTCCCGTCGCCCCGTGCTTGACACGGGGCTTGGCTGCCTTTTGGCCTCGGGTTGCGAAGAAGAAGCCTAGCCCCGGATCAAGTCCGGGGTGACGAAAGGGGGAGGTCGCTCAATCCATCTCCCCACCCCACTTTCGCGCTTGACCCCCGCCCGCGTGCGGGCTTCTATCGTGGCAAATCAAAACCCATTTGCCCGGAGAGAACCCCCATGCTCGCGACCTCCCATCGCACCGCCTATAACGAAGACCACGAGGCCTTCCGCGACACCGTCCGCAAGGTCTTCGCCGAACATCTGACCCCGCACATGGACGAGCACGAGGCCAACGGCATCGTGCCGCGCGACGTCTGGAAGACAATGGGCGATGCCGGGATGCTGTGCATGACGGTGAAGGAGGAGAATGGCGGCCTCGGCCTCGATTTCGGCTTCAACTGCGTGCTGACCGAGGAACTTAGCTACCTCGGTTCTTCGGCGGGTTTCACGCTCCAGAACGACATCACCGCCAACTATTTCGAGCGGCTCGGCACCCCCGAACAGCGCGCCAAGTATCTCCCCGGCATGGTCAGCGGCGACATCATCACCGCGATCGCCATGACCGAACCGGGCGCAGGCAGCGACCTTCAGGTCATCCGCACCACCGCGAAGAAGGACGGCAACCACCTCGTCATCAACGGCTCCAAGACCTACATCACCAACGGCCAGAACGCCGATTGCGTGATCGTGGTCGCCAAGACCGATCCCGAGAAGGGCGCCAAGGGCATTAGCCTCGTGCTGGTCGACGCCGACACCCCCGGCTTCGAGCGCGGGCGCAATCTCGACAAGATCGGCCAGCACGCCGCCGACACCTCCGAGCTGTTCTTCAACGACTGCCGCGTGCCGATGACCAATATCTTGGGCGCAGAGGGCATGGGCTTCGTGCACCTGATGGAGGAACTGCCGCAGGAACGCCTCGGCATCGCGGTCGGCGCGCAGGCGGCGGCGCAGCGGGCCTTCGACGAGGCGGTGACATTCACCAAGGACCGCAAGGCCTTCGGCAAGACTGTGTTCGAGTTCCAGAACACCAAGTTCACCCTCGCGGACTTGAAGGCCAAGTTGCAGGTGGGCTGGGCACACCTCGACTGGGCGATCAAGAAGCACCTCGCGGGCGAGCTCACCACCGACGAGGCCTCCGCGGCCAAGCTGTGGCACACTGACCTGCAATGGGAATGCTGCGACACCGCGCTGCAGCTCCACGGCGGGGCGGGCTACATGAACGAATATGCCATCGCCCGCCTGTGGCGCGACGCGCGCGTGACGCGCATCTTCGGCGGGACGAACGAGATCATGAAGGAAGTGATCTCGCGGAGTATCTGACCTTCCTTCTCCCCTCCTCGACGGGGAGGGGCTGGGGGTGGGGGCTTGCGCCCTATCGACGGCAGAACCCCCATCCCCAACCCCTTTCCCCAAGGGAAGGGGCTTCACATGGCGGAGCAAAAGCCCATGACCGACCCCCTCGATTTCACCGGCCAGTGCGTCCTCGTCATCGGCGGATCGTCGGGGATCGGCAACGGCATCGCCCACGGCTTCCGCGGGCGCGGGGCGCAGGTGACCGTCACCGGCACCCGGCCCGATGCGGGGGACTATCTCGAAGCCGAGGATTCGGACTTCACCGGCCTCGATTACCGGCAGCTCGATCTCACCGATCGCCACGCCGCCGACCGGCTGGCGGGCGAGACGGGCGCGCTCGATGTGCTGGTGCTGTGTCAGGGCACGGTGCGCTATGGCCGGCAGGAATTCACCCGCGAGGGCTGGGACCAGGTGGTCGACATCAACCTCAATTCGGTGATGGACGCCGCCCGCGCCTTCCACCCCGCGCTGGCCGAGGCGAAGGGCAGGGTCATCATCGTCTCCAGCGTCGCAGCCTTCAAATCGACCATCGGCACGCCCGCCTATGCCGCCTCGAAGGCGGGCGCGGCGAGCCTTACCAAGACGCTGGGCGAGGCCTGGGCGCGCGACGGCATCCGCGTCAACGGCATCGCCCCGGGGCTGGTGCCGACCAAGCTCACCGCCGTCACCACCGATCACCCCGAGCGGCTCGAAGCCAGCCTCAAGCGCATCCCCCTGCGCCGCATGGGCACGCCCGAGGACATGGCCGGTGCCGCCCTGTTCCTCGCCTCGCCGCTTTCCGCCTACGTCACCGGCCAGACGCTGGTGGTCGACGGGGGGCTCACGCTGTCCTGAGGAGGCGAGCCCGGCGGCGCTTTCCTACCGGTGGCTTGAATGGCATTCCCCGATCATGGCGCACCGAAACCGCATTTTTTCGCTCCACCCCCCTGTCCGTAAACTTCGGCCCGGAAGGGCATTTATGTTGTTGCCCCTTAATTCCCGGACAGTTCCTCACTGGTTGATTGGGTGATGTATTCGCGCGGGGCGAGGTAGCCAAGGGCGCGATGCGGGTGGACGGTGTTGTAGTGGTGGAACCAGCTGGGCAGCTGTTTGATCACGG
>WGLN01000014.1 GCA_016125555.1 Porphyrobacter sp. | reverse complement strand
CTTGGGAGTTTTTCGGCCAAACCCGTCCCCCGGACGGGCCGCGCGAAGCGCCTCCCGCGCTTCGCTTGGGAGTTTTTCGGCCAAACCCGTCCCCCGGACGGGTTTGAGTCGCGAAAAACTGGTGCGGGCGGCGGGACTCGAACCCGCAAGAGCAAAGCTCAGGGGATTTTAAGTCCCCGGCGTCTACCATTCCGCCACGCCCGCATTCTGCCGCTCACCCCTTGCCACACCTTGCGCGGCTTGCGCCAGAGCTTGCCAGACGCCGCGCGAAGCCCCATCTGCCGCGAAGGCACGGGGCAAGCGGGGACGCAGATGGCGGGCGAGGCAGTCGACGGCGCGCATTCGGTGGTCGCCACCATCCAACCGGCAATCACGCTGCTCGGCCTCGGCATAATTGCCGCGCTTGCCAGCCGCGCGCTGCGGTTGAACCCCATCGTCGGCTATCTCGGCCTCGGGCTCGGCCTCGCGAGCCTCGGGATCGCCGAGGACTTCAGCGGCCCGGTGGTCGCCGCGATGGCCGAGGCCGGGGTGATGTTCCTGCTGTTCAACCTCGGCCTGCATTTCTCGCTCGGAAGGATCCGGGCGGAGGCGGGCAACATCTTCGGCTTCGGCACCTTGCAGATGCTGGTCGCCGGCGGCGCCTTTGCCGCGCTGCTCGCCGCGCTCGGCCTGCCGCTCGCCTTCGCCATCATCGCCGGCTTCGGGCTCGGCCTGTCATCGACCGCGGTCGTCATCGGCCTGATCCGTGAGCGCGACCAGGACGATTGCCCGGTCGGGCGCGCGGCGCAGGCGATCCTGATCTTCCAGGACATCGCCGCGATCCTGCTGCTGGTCGGCGCGGGCGCGCTTGCCGGAGGCGGGGCGCTGCTGCCCGCGCTGGGCATGGCGGGGGCCAAGGCGCTCGCCGCCTTCGCCGTCGCGGTGCTGTTCGCGCGCTACTGCACCGAGCCACTGTTCCGCCTCATCGCGCGCGCGGGGACGACCGAGGTCTACACCGCCACCGCGCTGTTCATCGCGCTCGCCGCAGGGTGGGCGACCGGCATGGCGGGGCTGTCGCTGACGCTCGGGGCCTTCCTCGGCGGGATGGCGGTGGCGGATTCGCGCTATCGCATCCTCGTCCAGACCGAGATCGACGCCTTCCGCGGACTGTTCCTCTCGTTCTTCTTCATCTCGGTCGGCCTCTCGATCGACCCGGCCGCGCTGGCGCAGGACTGGCTGTGGGTGCTCCTCGCCGCCGCGGGCCTGATCGCGGTCAAGTGCGGGCTCAACGTCATCGCCGCGCTCGTCAACCGCTGGTCGGTGCCCGGGTCGATCCAGCTCGGCTTCCTGCTCGGGCAGGGCAGCGAGTTCACGCTGGTGCTGCTGGCGCTGCCCGCGGTTTCAGGGCTGGTCGAGCCGCGGCTGGTCTCCACCCTGGTGACCGCGATCGCGATCAGCCTCGCCGTCACTCCGCCGGTCTCCAATCTCGGGCGCAGGCTCGCCGGCCGGCTGCGCGCGGGGCCGCCCGATGCCAAGCTGGCGGGTGACGCGGCGCCGGTGGTGATCATCGGCCTGACCCCTGCCGGCCGCGCGCTCGCCGATGCGCTGGCCTTCAACGACATCGGCTATCTCGCGATCGAGCCCGATCACGACCGCTTCCAGCTCGCGCTCGCCGATGGCTATCCGGTGCAGCAGGCCAACCCCGCCGACCCGCGCAGCTGGGACGCGATCGGCATGGGCAAGCGCGAGGTCGCGGTGGTCGCGACCGGCAATGTCGATGCCTCGCGCGAGCTGACCCCGCTGGTGCAGGAGCGCCTGCCGGGCATCACCCGCGTGATCGCGCTGCGCGGGTCCGAATCGCTCGAGGAATTCGCCGCGATGGGCATGATGCCGGTCGATACCGGCGCGAGCGGCGGCCACGAGCGCCTCGCGGACCTCGTCTTCGAGGCGCTGGGCCGCGAACGGCGCCTGCCTTCACCCGGCTGGGCCGAGGAGGAGCGCGCGGTCGCGTGATCCGTTTGCGAGCGCGCCTTCCGCGCCCTCGCAACTCAATCGTTCAGGCGCTCGCGGATTTCCTTGCCGGCCTTGAAATAGGGCACGCGCTTGGCCGGCACATCGACCGTCTCGCCGGTGCGCGGGTTGCGCCCGCTCCTCGCCTCGCGCTCGCGGGTCGAGAAGGCGCCGAAGCCGCGCAGTTCGACACGGCCGCCTTCGGCGAGGCGCTGGGCGATCTCGTCGAAGAAGATGTCGACCACCTGCTCGATTTCCTCGGCACGCAGTTCGGGATTGTCCTTGTGCAGTTCCTGCAACAACTCGGATCTGATCATGACGATCTCCCGGCGCTGATGAGCGGTTTTGCCGCCATTCACGCCCAGGCGGGTTGACCCCGCGGTTCTTGTTTCATCGCCCCCGACCCCAAGGGCGCCCCCCTTTAATCGCACCACCCGCCCGGATGCAATCCCGGCGGGGTACGCATGAACAAATATTCAGATTTCATGACATTGCGCAAGTTGCACAAATGACAAGGCGGGGATGGCTCAGGTCGACAGCGCCAGATCCGCCGGATCGAGCCCGAGCCGCGCCATCCGCTCGCGGATTTCGGGCCATTCCTCACGCAGGAAAGCGTCGCGCTCGCGGGCGCGCAGGCGCTCGGCGGCGCCCTTCACGACATACATGCCGACCCCGCGCTGCACTTCCACCAGCCCGTCGTTCTGGAACTGCTGGTAAGCCTTGGCGACGGTCAGCGGATTGGCACCCTGCTCCGCCGCCAGCGCACGCACCGAGGGGAGCATCTCGCCCTCGGCATAGGCGCCGTCGATGATCGCGGCGGCGATCTGGTCGCGCAGCTTGAGGTAGACGGGCCTGTTCGAGCTTGGACGGTTGGAATTCATGGCGCTGCAGTGTCCCTTGCGAGGTGCATCAGTGCCATAATACAGCCATGCGCGTCAAGCAGTGCGGCCACCGCCCGCGGTGCAGGCCCCGCCGCCGCGAACGCGGGCGACCGCGCAACAAAAGCTTCACACGGGCGCAACACACGTTAGGGTGCGCCTCCATTGCGGCGGTGTGGTGAGGCACCTCCCCCAAAACCAATCGATGGGGATCGAACTACATGAAGGATATTTCGCTTTGGAACGAAGGCGACTGGGTGGCTGCCATCGCAGCCGTCGCCTTGTTCACAGTGCTGGCGATCGGCGCGATCATCTCGACCCGGCGCAGCGCCGAGGTGGTGGGGCACCCCCGCGGCCTGTTCGTGCTGTTCTACGCCGAGATGTGGGAGCGCTTCTCGTACTACGGGATGCGCGCCCTGCTGATCCTCTACCTCACCAAGTGGTGGCTGTTCGAGGATGGCGACGCAAACCTCATCTACGGCGCCTACACCAGCATGGTCTACATCACCCCGGTGATCGGCGGCTATCTGGCGGACCGCTTCCTCGGCCAGCGCAAGGCGGTGCTGTTCGGCGGGCTGCTGCTCGCCTTCGGGCACCTGCTGATGGCGGTGGAAGGCAACGGCACCGGCTTCCAGAACGATCCGACCGTCAACGTCTTCTGGCTGGCGCTCGCCTTCATCGTGGTCGGTTCGGGCTTCCTCAAGGCGAACATCTCGGTGATCGTCGGCCAGCTCTACGGCCTCACCGACGAGCGCCGCGACGGAGCCTATTCGATCTTCTACATGGGCATCAATGTCGGCGCGGCGATGGGGACGATCCTCGTCGGCTATCTCGGCGAGACGATCGGCTGGGGCTACGGCTTCGGCCTCGCCGGGATCGGCATGGTGCTGGGCCTGATCATCTTCGCGCTCGGCAAGCCCGCGCTGCTGGGCAAGGGCGAGCCTCCCATCCCGCTGCCCAGGGGCCGCGAGATCGGCCTCTACGGCATCGGCCTCGCCGCGGTCGCCTGCATGTGGCTGCTGATCCAGTACCAGTCGGTGGTCGGGACGCTGCTGCTGGTGAGCAGCTTCCTGTTGATCGGCTACCTGATCTTCGAAGCCTTCAAGATGGAGAAGGAACCGCGCGACCGGATCTTCGCGATCATCTTCCTGCTGGCCTTCCAGCCGATCTTCTGGGGCCTGTTCGAGCAGGCGGGGGGCGCGCTGACGCTGTTCACCGACCGCTTCGTCGATCGCGGCGGGGTGCCGACATCCCTGTTCCAGTCGATCAACCCGATCTTCATCGTGATCCTCGCTCCGCTGATGACCGCGCTGTGGCGGATGCTGGGCAAGAGCGGGGCCGAACCCTCGGCGCCGGCGAAATTCGGCTTCGGCCTGATCTTCGTCGGCCTCGGCTTCGTCTCGCTGCTGTGGGGTGACAGCAGCGCGGGCGAAGGCGCGAAGATCGCGGTGTTCTTCATCTTCCTCGTCTATTTCCTCCACACGGTCGGCGAACTGTGCCTGTCGCCCGTGGGGCTGAGCGCGATGAACCGGCTGTCGCCCAAGCATCTCGCCAGCTTCGTGATGGGCGCGTGGTTCTTCGCCACGGCCGGCGGCAACTTCGTCGCCGGGCTGATCGGCCAGGCGACCGGGGGCGAGAGCGGCGAGATGACCCGCGCCAAGGCGGTGTCGGTCTACAGCACCCTCGGCATGTGGGTCATGGGCATCGGCGTCGCGGTGATCCTCGTGGCGCCGCTGGTGAAGAAGTGGATGCACCTCGACACGCTGCGCGATGACAATGTCGGCGACGATCTCGCAGGCCAGCGCGAAGCGGGGCTCGAGAACCAGGAGGCGGGAATCCATCCCGCCACCCGCCCCGCCGAGTGATCGGCTGGACAGTCTAATCGACAAGCGACATGGACACCCTTCCCTTTCCCCGTCACACCTGACGACGGGGAAACGGGAAGGGACTGACATGCCGACACATCATCCGCCGCGGGCGCGCATCGCCGCGCTTGCCACGCTGGCGAGCGCGCTGGCGCTGGCCGGCTGCGCCACCACCGGGGGATCGGGCGGCACCGCCAGCGCCTCCGACGCCAAGGCCGAAGCCAAGCAATTCGCCGCCACCCCGCCGGGCGAGCCGGTCTATCCGTCGACCTACAAGCCCTATCCGGGCCGCCCGACCGCGCTCAAGGGCGCGACCGTCTATGACGGGCGCGGCGGGGTGATCGAGAACGGCGTGGTGTTCATGTCGGGCGGCAAGATCACCGCGGTCGGCGGGCCCGACACCCCGATCCCCGCCGACGTCATGGTGCTCGACGGGCGCGGCAAGTTCGTCACCCCCGGGATCATCGACATCCACTCGCACCTCGGCGACTATCCCTCGCCGGGTGTCGAGGCCCATTCGGACGGCAACGAGGCGACCAGCCCGACCACGCCGGAAGTCTGGGCCGAACACTCGGTGTGGCCGCAGGACCCCGGCTTCAGCCGCGCGCTCGCCAACGGGGGCATCACGTCCCTGCAGATCCTCCCCGGCTCGGCCAACCTGATGGGCGGGCGCTCGGTGATCCTCAAGAACGTGCCCTCGCGCACCACGCAGGGGATGAAGTTCCCCGGCGCGCCCTACGGCCTCAAGATGGCCTGCGGCGAGAACCCCAAGCGCGTCTATGGCAGCCGCGGGCGGATGCCTTCGACCCGCATGGGCAACATCGCGGTCGATCGCCAGACCTGGCTCGACGCCATCGACTACGCCAACGCCAAGAACCCCAAGCGCGATCTCGCCAAGGAAACGCTGGTGGGCGTGCTGAAGGGCGACATCCTCGTCCAGAACCACTGCTACCGCGCCGACGAGATGGCGCTGGTGCTCGATATGGCCAAGGAGATGGGCTACAAGGTCACCGCTTTCCACCACGCGGTCGAGGCCTACAAGATCGGCGACCTGCTGCGCGAAAACGATGTGTGCGCGGCGATCTGGGCCGACTGGTACGGCTTCAAGATGGAAAGCTACGACGCGATCATGGAGAACGCCGCCTACCTCCAGCGGGAAGGCGCCTGCGTGGTGATCCATTCGGACGACCAGAACGACATCCAGCGATTGAACCAGGAAGCCGCCAAGGCGCAGGCCGCGGGCAGGCGCGTCGGCATCGACATTCCCGATGCCGAGGTGATCGAATGGATCACCTACAACGCCGCCAAGGCGATGGGCATCGCCGCGATGACCGGCAGCCTTGAGGCCGGCAAGATGGCCGACGTGGTGCTGTGGAACGGCGATCCGCTCTCCGTCTATTCGCGCCCCGAAAAGGTGTGGATCGACGGCGCGCTGATGTTCGATGCGATGGACCCCAAACGGCGACCGGTGAGCGATTTCGAGCTCGGCCAGCCCGGCGAAGGAGATGTGAAATGAAGCGGCTCCTCGCACCCCTTTTCCTTGGCGCGGCCTCCGCGCTCGCGCTCTCCGCCACGCCCGCCCTTGCGCAGGACATGGTCGTCACCAACGCGAAGCTGGTGATCGGCGATGGCACCGCGCCGATCGAAGGCGGCGTCGTCATCGTCGAGGATGGCAAGGTCGTCTTCGCCGGCAAGCCCGCGCCCGGGCAGCGCATCGACACCGCGGTGGTGGTCGATGCCGGAGGGGCATGGGTCACGCCGGGGATCTTTGCCACGCTGACCTCGCTCGGCCTGTCGGACGTTGCGGGGGTGCGCGATTCGAACGACATCCGCGCCGGCGGTGCGCCGTTCAGCGCGGCGCTCGATGCGGCCACGGCGATCAACCCCGCCTCGCAGCACATTCTCGTGCACCGCGCCGCCGGGGTGACCCGCGCGGCGACCACCACGCTGCCCGCGGGATCGATCTTCGCGGGCCAGGGCGCGATCATCGACCTCGATGGCGATCCGCAAGCGGTGATGCAGCCGCGCGCCTTCCAGATGGTCAATCTCGGCGAGGGCGGGGCGCAGCTCGCCGGCGGCAGCCGCGTCGCGGCGCAGACCCTGCTGCGCGCAGCCCTGCGCGAGGCGCAGGCGCTGGTCGGTAAGACCGGCACTCCGCAGACCGCCGAGATCGTCAAGGACGACGAGGTCCTGCTCGGCCGCTTCGATGCCGAGGCGCTGGTCCCGGTGGTCACCGGCAAGCAGAAGCTCTACGTCGCAGTCGACCGCGCGGCGGATATCCGCGGCGTGCTGGCGCTCCGCCAGGAGTTCCCGAAGCTCGACATGGTGCTGGTCGGCGCCACCGAGGGCTGGCTGGTGGCGAATGAAATCGCCGCCGCGGGCGTGCCGGTGATCGCCAACGGCCTGGTCGACCTGCCCGAGACCTTGGAGCAGCTGGGCGCGACCCAGTCCAACGCCGGGCGGCTCGCCGCGGCCGGGGTCAAGGTCGCGATCAATGCCGCGACCATGCAGGACCCGCGCCGCCTGCCGCAGGTGGCGGGCAACCTCGTCGCGCTCACCCGGCTGCCCGGGGCGACCGGGATGGACTGGAACCACGCCTTCGCCGCGATCAGCTCGGTCCCGGCCGAGATCAGCGGCTTGGGCGGCAAGGCCGGGGTGCTCAAGGCGGGCGCGGTCGGCGATGTGGTGCTGTGGGACGGCGATCCGCTCGAAGTCGGCAGCGTGCCGACCAAGGTGTTCATCGGCGGGGTCGAACAGAACCTCGAAAACCATCAGAGCCGCTTGCGCGAACGCTATCGCGAACTCGACGAAGGCCAGCTCCCCGAAGCCTACGACTGGTAGGCAGGCGCGCGCGTCCGCGCTATGTTTGCTTCGGGCAAGGGTCCGGGGGAACGGGCATGGACGGGGCGATAATCGAACTGGTCGCGGCGAACGCCGCCTTCGTGGGCACGCATTTCGCGATGTCGCATCCCTTGCGCGGCGCCATGGTGCGGCGGCTGGGCGCGGGCGGCTTTCAGGCGGCCTATACGCTGGTCAGCTTCGCGGCGCTGGCATGGGTCTATTTCGCGTTCAAGGCCGCGCCGGACGCGGATCTCGGCGGATCGGGCGAGGCCGGGTGGATCGCGGCCACGCTGATCACCTGGCCGGCGATGATCCTGCTGGCAGGCTCGCTCGCGGGCAATCCGGCGCTGCCCACCCCGCAGGCCGAGGCGCAGGCGCGCGCCGAGCCCCGCGGCGTGTTCAAGGTCACCCGCCACCCGATGATGTGGGGCATCGGGCTGTGGGCGGCCTCGCACATCCTCCTGTTCTGGAGCACCCGCACGATGATCACCGCCTTCGCGATGGGATTGCTGGCGCTGGTCGGATCGCGCTTGCAGGACGGCAAGAAGGCTGTGCTGATGGGCGCGGCATGGGGCGAGTGGTCGGCGAAAACCTCCTGGTGGCCGCGCCTCGGGCAACTGCCGCGCGTCGGCGCGGTGCCGCTGGTGGCGGGGACGGCGCTGTGGCTCGCGGGGACATGGGTGCACCTGCGGCACGCAGGGATCCCGGCGGGGGTGTGGAAGTGGCTGGGCTAGAGCCCCTGCGCTCCTAGCCACTCGAGCTCGGCGGCCTGCACTTCTGGCTCCAGCGAGATCATGTGACCGGACCCCGCGATCGCCCGGAAGCTCGCGCGCGGGGCCGCCTTGGCGAGCCGCTCGCCGAGGGCGAAGGGCACCACGCTGTCGGCGGTGCCGTGCGCGATCAGCACCGGCAGCGCGAGGCCGGGGACCTTGGCGGCATTCTCGAACCGGGCTTTCACCAGCCAGCGCGCGGGGACGAAGGGCATGGCTCCGGCGGCGACATCGGGCAGCGAGGTGAAGGGGGCGAGCAGGATCAGCGCGGCGGGGCTGAATTCCTGCGCCATCTGGCTCGCGGTGCCGGTCCCCAGCGAATGGCCGACGATGACGGTGCGCGCGGGCGGGACACCTTCCTTGGCGAGGAACGCCATCGCCGCGCGCCCGTCCCGGTAGAAGCCTTCCTCCGAAGGGCTCCCCGGATTGCCGCCATAGCCGCGATATTCGACCAGCAGCACGCCGTAGCCTTCGGCGGCGAAGCCTCGCGTCTCCCGCGCCGCCAGAGCGAGCGAGCCGCCGTTGCCGTGGAAGAAGACGATGCTCGGACGGCCTGCATCGGGCGCGCGCCAGTGGGCTTGCAGCGCGAGCCCGTCGTCGGTGGTCAGGATCTGCGCCGCGAACCCCGGTGCGGGGGCGTGGCGGGTCTGCGGGGCGGGGTAAATGAAGCGGTCCTGCGCCGCATAGAGCCCGCCCACCGCCGCCGCATAGGCGAGCGCCAGCGCGCCGAGGATGCGCAGGGCCCAGCGGCGCATCGGCCTATTCGCCCTTGAACACCGCGGCGCGTTTCTCGATCAGCGCCGCCACCCCTTCGGCATGGTCGGCGGTGGTGTGCATCATCGCCTGGGTGTTCGCCGCCATTTCGAGCGCCGAATCGTAGCTCACCTGCTGGCCCTGCCGCAGCAGCATCTTGGTCTGGCGCAGCGCGTGGGGCGGCATGGCGGCGATCCGGTCGGCGAGCGCATAGGCCTCGACCATCAGGTCCGCATGGGGCACCACCCGGCTAACGAGGCCCCAGTCCTGCGCGGTCGCGGCGTCGATCACGTCGCCGGTGTAGAACAGCTCCGCCGCGCGGCTCATGCCGATCACGCGCGGGAGGATCCAGGTGCCCCCGTCGCCGGGGATGATCCCGAGCTTGAGGAAAGTCACCCCGAACTTCGCGTTCTCGCTGGCGACGCGGATGTCCGCGAGGCAGGCGACATCGCACCCGAGGCCAATCGCCGGGCCGTTGACCGCCGCGATCACCGGCACGCGCAGCCCGTGGAGCGCGCGCAGCATCAGGTGGATATTGTCGCGGTAGCCGTCGGAGATTGCCGGGGCGGTGCCGCCGAAGGTGCCGCTCTTGCTCTGCATCGCCTTGATGTCGCCGCCCGCGCTGAAGGCGCGCCCCGCGCCGGTGAGCACCACCACGCGGCAGTCCCTATCGCGGTTGATCGCGTCGCAGGCGGCGCGGAACGCCTCCCCGTCCCCCGGCGCGCCGAGCGGGTTCATGCTTTCCGCCCGGTCGATGGTCAGCGTGGTGACGGCGCCCTCGCGGGCGATGGCAAGCAGCGGCATCGCGTCAGGCCCGCGCTTCCTCGACCCCTGCGCTGTTGTGCTTGAGCGCGGCGAGCACGGTTTCGACGATGTGCGGCGCATTGAGGCGCGCCTCGTCATACTGCTTCACCGGATCGTCCTGGTCCTGGAAACGGTCGGGCAGGCGCATGGTGCGCACCTTGAGCCCGGCATCGGTCAACCCGTGGTCGCTGGCATAGGTCAGCACGTGCGCGCCGAGCCCGCCGATCGCGCCTTCCTCGATGGTGACGACCACCTCGTGGCTGCGCATCAGCCTAGCGATCAGGTCCTCGTCGAGCGGCTTGGCAAAACGCATGTCGGCGACCGTGGTGGACAGCCCCTTCGCCTCGAGCTGGTCGGCGGCCTTGAGCGCTTCGGGAAGCCGGGCGCCGAGCGAGAGGATCGCAACCTTGGTGCCTTCGCGCACCAGCCGGCCCTTGCCGATTTCGAGCTTCTGCGGAACCTCGGGCAGCGCCACCCCGGTGCCGCTGCCGCGCGGGTAGCGGAAGGCGATCGGGCCGCTGTCGTGCTCGACGGCGGTGTAGGTCATGTGCACCAGCTCCGCCTCGTCGGCGGCGGCCATGACGACCATGTTGGGGAGCGTCGCGAGATAGGTGATGTCGAATGACCCGGCGTGGGTCGCCCCGTCGGCACCCACCAGCCCGGCGCGGTCGATGGCGAAGCGCACCGGCAGGTTCTGGATGCAGACATCGTGCACCACCTGGTCATAGGCGCGCTGCAGGAAGGTCGAATAGATCGCCGCGAAGGGCCGCATCCCCTCCGCCGCGAGGCCCGCAGCAAACGTCACCGCGTGCTGTTCGGCGATGCCGACGTCGAAGCTGCGCTTGGGGTGTGCCTTGGCGAACTTGTCGACCCCGGTTCCCGAAGGCATGGCGGCGGTGATCGCGCAGATGCGCGGATCATCGTTCGCCAGCTTCGCCAGCGTCTCGCCGAACACGTCCTGGTAGGCGGGCGGGCCGGCGGCGCCCTTCTTCTTCTCGCCGGTGATGACGTCGAACTTGGGCACGCCGTGATACTTGTCGGCGCTGTTTTCGGCCGGGGCGTAGCCCTTGCCCTTCTCGGTCACGACATGGACCAGCACCGGGCCTTCGCTGGTGTCGCGCACATTCTCGAGCACCGGCAGCAGGTGGTCGAGATTGTGCCCGTCGATCGGGCCGACATAGTAGAAGCCCAGTTCCTCGAACAGGGTGCCCCCGGTGACCATGCCGCGGGTGTATTCCTCGGCCTTGCCGAGCGCATCGTGGAGCCGGCGGCTCATCTTCTGGATGGTGCGGCTGGCGAGGCTGCGGATGCCGAGATATTCGCTCGAGGACACCATCCGCGCGAGATAGGCGGACAGCCCGCCGACCGGCGGGGCGATCGACATGTCGTTGTCGTTGAGGATCACCACCAGGCGATTGCCCGCCTCGGCGGCGTTGTTCATCGCCTCGTAGGCCATGCCGGCGCTCATCGCCCCGTCGCCGATCACCGCGATCCCGCGGCCCGGCTTGTTCTGCAGCTTGTTGGCCATGGCGAAACCGAGCGCCGCGCTGATCGAGGTCGAGGAATGCGCCGCGCCGAAGGGGTCGTATTCGCTCTCGGCGCGCTTGGTGAAGCCCGACAGCCCGCCGCCCTGGCGCAGCGTGCGGATGCGGTCGCGGCGGCCGGTGATGATCTTGTGCGGGTAGCACTGGTGGCCCACGTCCCACACCAGCTTGTCCTGCGGGGTGTTGAAGACATAGTGGATCGCGACCGTCAGCTCGACCACGCCGAGCCCCGAGCCGAGGTGCCCGCCCGAGGTGCTGACCGCATCGATCATCTCGGCGCGCAGTTCATCGGCGAGCTGGCGGAGCTGGTCGGGCTTGAGGCGGCGCAGATCGTCCGGAGTGTCAACCTGATCGAGCAGGGGCGTGTAAGGCGGTTGAGTCATAAGGGACAGCCTTACACCCTCATTTCCGGCGTGTCGATGAAGGCTTGAGCGAGATCAAGCCGGGCCGGGGCCGCTCAGGCGCACCCCTTGCACAGCCCGCGGATCTCCAGCACCGGGCGGGTCGCGCGGAATGCGCGCGCCGCGGCGATGGCGCGCACCGCGCGGCTCACCGCCTCGTCATCGACATGCGCGGCCTCGCCGCATTCGTCGCAGACCAGGAAGATGCAGTCATGCGCGCAGCCCGGGTGGGTGTTGGCGAGATAGGCATTGGCGCTCTCGACCCGCATCGCGAGATTGCCCGCCACGAACAGGTCGAGAATGCGATAGACCGAGTTGGGCGCGACCCGCTTGCCGCGCGCCGCCGAGAGGTTGTCGGCGATGTCGTAGGCCGAGACCGGGCGGTCGTGGCGGGCGAGTTCGGCGAACACCGCCTCGCGCATTGTCGTCCACTGCTCGCCCGAGGCGGTGAGCGCACGCGCCGCCTCGGCGACGAGATCGGCGCCGGTCAGTTCGTGGTGGTGATGCGCGTGGTCGCCCATGGCCTCCGGATATAAGCGCGCGCGCAGCGTTGCGCCAGTGGGCGCGGCTCAGCCCGCGTCGCGCAGGAAGGCGGCGCGGTAATGCTCGGGGAACATCGCCTTGAGCGCGGCGACCTTGGGCGCGTCCCAGCGGCGGATGTAGCCGTGGTTCGGGTTCTTCGCCATGAAGTCCTGGTGATAGGCTTCCGCCGGGTAGAAGGCCTTGTAGGGCTCGATCCGGGTGACGATCGGCCCCTTCCACAGCCCCGACTTGCCGAGCTGCGCGAGATAGGCGCGCGCCACCGCGGCCTGTTCCTTGTTCATCGGCACCAGCGCGCTGCGATACTGCGTGCCGACATCGGGGCCCTGGCGGTTCTTGAGCGTCGGATCGGCGACCACCGCGAAGAAGATGCGCAGCAATTCGTCATAGCGCACCACCGAAGGGTCGTAGGTGACCTTCACCGCCTCGGCGTGATCGGTGACCCCGCTCGAGACGACATCATACGTGGCGCTCGCCCCCTTGCCGCCGTGATAGCCCGAGACCGCTGCGGTCACGCCCTTGACGTGGCTGAACACGCCTTCCACGCCCCAGAAGCAGCCGCCCGCGAAGATCGCGGTCTTGAGGCCCTTGCTCTCGCTGGCGACGCGCGCGGCGGCGGGGGTATCGACCGGCTCCTCGGCGGCGATCGCCGGTCCGGCACAGGCCGACAGCGCGAGCGAGGCGGCAAGCAGGACGGCGGCAAGGCGGTTCATCAGGCGGTGCCTTCGGGCAGGATCACGAACTCGGCGGAAGGCTGCGGCGCCTTGGCCAAACTCGCGGCTTGCGCGGGCGGGGCGACCTGCGCGCTCCACCCTTCGGCGTTCACGCCCACCACCAGCAGCCCGCCGAGGGCGAACCCGATTGCGAAATTGCGGAACAGGTCGGGGGAGAAGAGGCGCATGGGTGGGCTCGCGATTCGTGTGCGTGACTGTCGGGCGCTCCCTGCCCGATGCCGGGTTGCAACGGGATGAACGCTCCCCCCGGCGCTGGTTTCGCGCAGGGGACACGGGAAGTTACGCAGCCCGGGACAAAAGGTTGCGCGCCCGGCGAGGACGCGGGCACGCGGCACGGATCAGTGCCGGAAGTGCCGCATCCCGGTGAACACCATCGCGAGGCCCGCTGCGTCGGCGGCGGCGATCACCTCCTCGTCGCGGATCGAGCCGCCCGGCTGGATCACCGCCGTTGCGCCCGCCTCGGCAGCCGAGATCAGCCCGTCGGCGAAGGGGAAGAAGGCGTCAGAGGCGACCGCGCTGCCAAGGGTGCGGGGCGCGTCCCAGTCGTGGGTCTCGGCGGCCTCCTTGGCCTTGATCGCGGCGATGCGCGCCGAATCGCGGCGGTTCATTTGCCCTGCGCCGATCCCCGCGGTCGCGCCGTCCTTGGCGTAGACGATCGCGTTGGACTTGACGTGCCGCGCGACCGTCCAGGCGAACAGGCAGTCCTTCAATTCCTGCTCGGTGGGCGCGCGCTTGGTGACGACCTTGAGGTCATCGGCGGCAATCGCCCCGTTGTCGCGCGACTGGATCAGCACGCCGCCCGCAATGGTCTTCATCGCCAGCCCGCCTCGGCGCGGATCGGGCAGCGCGCCGCATTCGAGCAGGCGCAGGTTCTTCTTCTTGGCAAAGATCGCCTTGGCTTCCTCGCTCACCGAGGGGGCGATCACCACCTCGGTGAAGATCGCGGAGATGGCCTCGGCGGTGGCGGCGTCGAGTTCGGTGTTGACCGCGACGATCCCGCCGAAGGCCGAGACGCTATCGCAGGCGAGCGCCGCCTCCCACGCCGAAAGCAGCGAGGCCCCCTGCGCCACCCCGCAGGGATTGGCGTGCTTGACGATGACGACGGCCGGTTCCTGCCCGGCAAACTCCGCTGCCAGTTCGAGCGCGGCGTCGGCGTCGTTCAGGTTGTTGTAGCTGAGCTCCTTGCCCTGCAATTGCTTCGCCTGCGGCACGCCCGCGGTGCCCGCCACCTGCGGGACATAGATCGCCGCGCTTTGGTGCGGGTTCTCGCCATAGCGCAGCGTGTCGGCGCGCTTGAGCGCCACCGGCAGCGTTTCGGGGAAAGGCGCGGTCTCGCCCTCCGGATCGGCGAAGGCGAACCAGCTGGCGATGGCGCTGTCATAGGCCGCGGTGCGGGCATAGGCCTTGCCCGCCATGCGGGTGCGGAAAGCCTGCGTCGTGGCGCCGCCGTTGGCGTCCATTTCCTCGACCAGCGCGGCGTAGTCGGCCGGATCGGTGAGGATCGTCACGAAGCCGTGGTTCTTGGCGGCCGAGCGCACCATCGAGGGCCCGCCGATGTCGATGTTCTCGATCACCTCCGCGCGGCTCGCGCCTTTCGCCACGGTCGCCTCGAAGGGGTAGAGGTTGACCACCACGAGGTCGATCGCGCCGATGTCGTGCGCTTCCATCGCGGCGCGGTGTTCGGGATTGTCGTGCAGCGCGAGCAGGCCGCCATGAACCTTGGGGTGGAGCGTCTTGACCCGCCCGTCCATCATCTCGGGAAAGCCGGTGAGGTCGGAAATGTCGCGCACCGCGAGGCCCGCCTCGCGCAGGCAGCCTGCGGTGCCGCCGGTGCTGACCAGTTCGACCCCCCGCTCCGCCAGCGCTGCACCCAGCTGCGCCAAACCGGTCTTGTCGGACACTGACAGCAGTGCCCGCCTGATCGCCGTCTCGCTCATGGAAAAACTACCCCGTCTTCCTCAGCAGCCAGGAGAATTGGCCCCCGCTGCGCAATGCCAGTCCCTCGATCACCAGCTGCTCGGTCGCGTGCGGGCGGCCCTCACCATCGACCCACAGGCTGTCCTCGGCGCGCAAGGTGATCTCGCCGGCGCCCGCCCTATCGCCGCTGAGGCGGAATTGCCAGAGCCGACCGTCGGGCAGCAGCAGCATCGCCCCGCGCTTGTCGCCCGACAGCTGCACCTCGACCCCGCGCCCCAGGTGGAAGCGGATCGCGAAGCCGATCTTGCCGCGCTTGCCCTTCCTCGAGGTGGGCACGAGGATGTCCTCCCCGGCCAGTTCCGTCCCGTCGGCCGAGAGGGTGAGGATGCGCCGGTGGGTGAGACCGAAGCGCTGCGCGTAGCCATCATGCGCGGCCTCGATGCGGGTCGCCTCGCGACCGCGCGCGGGCACCTGGCGGCGCTCGATCTCGACCGTCTCGACCCCCTTGCCGAGCTGGCCGTGGAGCAGCACCGCGGTGGAGTTGGCATTGTCGAGCGTGAGGGTGGAAAAGGCCGGCGTGGCGCGCAGCCCCTGACCGATGCGCGACGGCACCTGCCCGCCCGCCAGCGCCGCGCCGCCGCAATTGACGATCACCCGCGCCGGTCCGTCCGAAAGCTCGAAGGCGAGTGTCGAGGCACAGCCGGTGCGCACATGGCGCGCGCGCGGCGGCGGGGCGGTGTCGAACTGCACCAGCGTGTCGCCCGCCTTGATGCGGTGATAGCCCCAGCCCTGCACCGTCACGAGCGGGCGGGTGCGCACCCCGGAAGCCGCGATCACCGCGCTCACCCGCTCGGCGGGGATCGCCGCCTGCCCCTGCCAGTTGCCGAGCGCCCCGTCGCCGTGACGCAGCGACAGCAGCGGCGGCACCAGCAATTCGCGCATGACGCCAAGCGCCGGCGGCGGCGTGACCCCCACCGCCTCGTAGCAGGCGATCAGATCAGTGAGCAGGCGGATCGCGTCGAGCTGGACGGCCGGGCAGCGCGACAGCACGCCGCCGTCCTCGCCAACCATGTCGCCGAGCGCCTTGACGAGGCCCGCCTCGCCATAGAGCCGGCGCGGCTTGCCGTGGGGCAGCAGCAGCCCGGCGGCGACCACCCCGGCCCAGCCCGCGACCTGCCCGAAACCCGCACCTTCGCGCGGCGCCTTGCGGTCGAGCCAGCTCGCCGTCTCGGCGATGGCGGCAAGCAGCCGCGCCTTCAGCCCCTTGCCCCCCTCCGCGCCCGAGAGCACCAGCGGGGCGTGGACCAGCCATGCCACCAGCCGCAGGCCGGCGTGCTCGACCTCCCAGGCCGGACCCTTGCCGGGGGAAGGATGGGCGTGCAGCCACATCCCTGCGATCCGCTCGGCCACCGGCGCGGCATCGGCGCGCGGCGCGGCGGCGGCGAGATCGGCGAGCCACGCGAAGGAATGCAGCACCCGCTCGACCGCGGGCGCGGGCCGCGCCGATCCGGCGAAGTCGAGACCCGCGATCGGCAGGCGCACCCCGTGGACGAGGAAATGCCCGGCGCGCAGCGCGGTGCCCGCCGCGCGGTCGCCGCGATTGGGGCTCTCGACCGTCGCCAGCACCCGCAGCGCCTGAGCGCGGCGGAACGGCTGGCTGAGCGCGTGACCCGGCACGCCCATGCGATAGGCGAGCCGGATCAGCGCCTCGCCCGGCCCGGCGGGGGCGGCGATCACATCGGACAGCGCCAGCGCGCGCGAAGGCTCTTCCGGCGGGGGCGGGGGCGTTTCGGCAAGCGCGGTGGGCTCCGGCCCGGCGGCGAGCGTCAGCACCGGCCCGTCCGCCACCCGCTCCACCAGCGCATCGGCTCTCCGGCCCGCGGGGGTGCGCAGCAGCGTCGCCATCACCCCTGCCCCTTCAGCGCGGCGATATTGGCGGCGTAATGCTCCGGCCCGCCCTTGAAGGTCGCCGAGCCCGCCACCAGCACGTCGGCCCCGGCCTCGACACACAGCTTGGCGGTCTCGGCATTGACCCCGCCGTCGACCTCGAGCCGGATGTCCCGCCCGCTCGCGGCGATCATCTGGCGGATGCGCGAAATCTTGGCGAGCTGCGAGGGAATGAAACTCTGCCCGCCGAAGCCGGGATTGACGCTCATCACCAGGACGAGGTCGACGAGGTCCATGAGGTTGTCGAGCACCTCGACCGGGGTGCCGGGATTGATCACCGCGCCCGCCTTCTTGCCGAGCGCATGGATCGCCTGGAGCGTGCGGTGGATATGCGGCCCGGCCTCGGGATGGACGGTGATGATGTCCGCCCCCGCGCTCGCGAAGGCCTCGAGGTAGGGATCGACCGGGGCGATCATCAGATGGACGTCGAAGGGCTTGGCCGAATGCGGACGCAATGCCTTCACGACGTCGGGGCCGATGGTGATGTTGGGGACGAAATGCCCGTCCATCACGTCGATGTGGATCCAGTCGGCCCCGGCCGCGTCGACCGCGCGCACCTCCTCACCGAGCCGGGCGAAATCGGCGGAGAGGATCGAAGGCGAAATCAGCGGCGTGGGCATGGATGCGGCGCGGGCGGCCCCTTTCGGTTGCGTTAACCGCGATACGGCAGCCGCGAATCGGGCGACAAGCGGCACGCGCGGCGTTTTCCACGGCGGCGGCGCGATTAAGCCGCAATTCAGGCCGATGGTGCCATTGCATGGGACCGAACGCGGGGCGATAGGCGCGAAGATAGAGCGCCCGCCCCCTCTCCCTCTCCCTCTCCTTCAGCAACGGGATCGCCGCCGATGACCATCGCCGCCCCTGCCTTGTCCAGCCTCCGCCCGTGGCTTGCCGCCGGCACGCTCGGCGCGCTCGCGCTCGCCGCGCCGCTCGCGGCCGAGACGCTGGGCGTGAAGATCGACAACGACATGAGCAAGTGCGCGCCCGGCCGGGGCCCGGCGGTGCGGCTCGACGTAACCGGACTCAGGTCCGCGAGCGGCAACCTGTTCGTGCGCACCTACCGCGCGCGCGAAAGCGACTGGCTCAAGAGCCGCCGCTACCTGCACCGCATCGACACCACCCCGCGCAAGGGCACCACCACCGTGTGCGTGCCGCTGCCCGCGGCCGGGGACTACGCGATCGTCGTCCAGCACGATGCCAACGGCAACCGGGAGAAGGACTTCTCCTCCGACGGGGCGGGGATGTCGAACAACCCCGAGATCCGCACCTTCCTCGGCATTCCGCGCCCGCCGAGCCTCGCCAAGACCCGCTTCCGCGCGGGCGAGGGCGTGACCCGGATCGCGATCCAGGTGAAATATCAGGACTGATCGCGGCGGCGGTGGCGCCACAGGTCGATGAGCACGCCGGGCGCCGCGAGCAGCGGGAAGCGTTCGCGGAAGGGCGTCACCTCCACCGCCATCCCGGTGTGGCGCTCGATCTTCCACGCGGCATAGCGCGCCGCACCTTCGAAGGTGGTGCTCGCCTTGACGAGCCGCAGCAGGTTCAATGGCTTGCCGATGCGCCGCCGCTTCCCCCACCATTTGAGGATGGTGCGGCGCTGCCAGTGCGGCAGTTCGGGCAACAGGCGCTCGCCATCGACATGCGGCGGGATGCCCCCGGCATCGAGCGCGAGCGGCAGGAGCCCGGCAAAATGCTCGGCGTTGACCGACAGGATGTCGTCCTCGCGCCCGCGCTTCTCGACCCGGAACTCGGCTTCGTAGGTGGCGCGGAACAGCGCACGCCAGTAATCCCCGGCGGTGCCGCTTTCCGGCCCGAGCGCCGCGGCGAGCCGCGCGGCGGTCATGCAGGCCGCGGCGATGGCCTCCACCACCGCGCCATGCGCGGTCTCGTCGCCGGTCCACACCAGCGCGCTCGGCTGGACGAAGCGCGCCCAGATGGTCGTGTCGGCGAGGTCGCCCCCGGCCGCGCGGGCGAAGGTCGCAAGCCGCATGGTGGCGACCTTGGCGCGCAGCGTCGCGCCTTCGTGCGGGCGCTCGTGATAGCTGACCCGCGGCCAGATCGCCGCCTCACCCGCCGTCTCGCCCGGCAGCAGCACGTAAAAATCGAGCACGCCCTCGAGCGACCCGGTGCGCAGGTTCGACCCGTAGAACAGCACCGCGCGCGCGCGCGCCTCCTCCCCGAGCGCCGCGGCGAATTGCGCCACCGCCGGATCGACGGGCGCGGCGAGCTGGCGGGCGATCCGCGCGCGCAGCGCTCCGGCATCGCCGCTCATGGAGAGACGAAGGCGAGCTCCGGGCCCTGCCCGACGATGTAATCGCCCGCCGGGAAGGCCTCCCCGTCGAGGATGAACTGATCGTCGATCGACAGGGAAAACTGGCTCGCCGCGAGCTGGTGGATGCCGCGCTCGCGCAGCCCGTCCTGCATCCGCCCGGTCACCACCAGCGGCACCAGCGCGGCGGTGCGGCGCGAGATCTGGTCGACCGCGACCAGCTTCAGCCCGCCTTTCAGCACGCCGAACGGGCGCAGGCCCGCGGGCAGCCGCTCGAGCGTCGAGGCGAACAGCACCTGCCGCATCTCCGGGTCGCCGCGCCCGCTATGCGCCATCGGCACGTCGGCCGCGCCCAGCCCGATGCGCATCCGCGCCCCGCGCCGCCACGGGTTCGCGCGGGTGGCAAAGAGCGACTGGGCGAGCGCCCACAGCGCCGTCACCCCGACCGCGAGGCTGTTGAACGCGCCGAGCCTGTGCGCGCTCTGCCCTGCGCGGGTGGCGGTGGTGAAGGCGCCTGCGCCAAGGATGAAGCCGCAGACCCTGGTGAGGCTCGCGGCGTCCCCGGGCCCGCCCAGCGGCGCGACCTCGAGCGGACGGCGCCGCACCCGTCCGCCATGATCGAGCGCGTGGACCGCGTCCTGCAGCGTCCAGTTGTCCGGCACCCCGAGATCGACCGTCAGCGCATTGGTCTTGCCCTTGGGCAGCACCGCGATCGGCGGCCAGTCCTCGCCGAAGATGGGGCGCCCGCAGGTCAGCACGTCGCGCACCGTCCCGTCGCCGCCGTTGATGACGAGGAGGTCGATCCCGCGCGCGGCGAGGTCGGCGAGTGCGTCGGGGAGCTGCGAGCGGTCCCCGGGACGGGCGATATGGACATGGGGCGACAGGCCGCAGTCGAAATCGGCGCCGAGATTGCGGTGGCTGCGCGGATTGTAGATCACGCCGACGACCGGCGCCTGCCCCGCGGCACGCGGCTTGTCGCGCCGCGCACGCGCATCGCCAGCCGGGGCCACCCGCGGCATCTGCGCAAATTCGTAGATCGGCGTCGCCATTGCGATCCTATAGGTGTGCGCTGGCCGGGTTTCCACCATCTTGTTTCGCGCGACTGTAACATTCGCGCCCGGCAATCGCGGTTTGCGACCGGAGGGCTCTGACGGACGACGAAGCCCTGCCCGGACAAGTGCTTGATTTTATCGACAGCAGCGGCACTATCGTCGACGAACGCGCGTTGTGCGGCATCCGCGGCGCTGTTAGCACGGCATCGTGTTCATGCGCGGCCGGTCCTGCCGGTCCCGCGATCGCGGTCGTGGCAGGCGGCCGTGGGGAGAACCTTGGGGGGCGTCTTATTCCAGGTCCGGCTTCACGACTGCGACGCGCCGTGCCCCTGCAAGGTACGCTTGCGGCATCTTCCACCGCGCGGCTCGCGGCGCTGGCCGCGGCGCTGTCGCTCGCCGGCTGCACCAGCCTCGCGCCCGAACCGCCGCGCATGGCGAGCGTCCAGCCGGTGCCCGAAAGCTGGGTGCTGGCCGAGCCCGGGAATACGGCGATCCCGCTCGATCGCTACTGGGTGATGCTGTCCGATCCGCTGGTCGAGGAATATGTGGCGCAGGCCCGCACCGACAATCTCGACATCGCCCAGGCCGTGGCCCGGCTGCGCGCCGCGCGCGCGGTGCTGCGGCAGGTCCGCGCCGACCGCCTGCCGACCGTCACCGCCAGCGGCGGGGCGCAGCGCGACGTCGGCGATTTCGCCAATAGCGACGTGCTGGTCTCGCTCGGCGCCGATGCCTCGTGGGAGGCCGACCTGTGGGGGCGGATCGACGGCTCGATCGACGCGGCCGAGAGCGATGTCGCCGCGGCGGGCTATTCGCTCGGCGATCTGGAACGGGTGATCGTCGCGCAGGTGGCAGGCCAGGTGGTCAACGCGCGCGCCCTCGCCGCGCAGCTGGCCATCGCGCGCGATACGCTCGCCAATCAGGAGGACAACCTCCAGATCGCACGCTGGCGCAACCAGGCCGGGCTGGTCTCGAGCCTCGACGTCGAGCAGGCGCGCACCCAGCGGGCGCAGACCGCGGCGGCGATCCCGCAGCTCGAAAGCAATCTCGTGGCGGTGGCCAATGCGATCTCGACCCTCATCGGCGAGCCGCCGGGCCGGGTCTACCAGGCCCTCCTCGCCGCGCCCGCCGCCGTGCCCGTTCCCCCGCCCGACGTGGCGATGGCGGTGCCCGCAGACACGCTGCGCCGCCGGCCCGACGTGAGCGCCGCCGAGGCGCGGCTCGCCGCCGATCTCGACCGGGTGGGCGTGGCCCGCACCCAGCTCCTGCCGCTCGCGCGCCTTTCGGGCACGATCGGCACCAGCGCCCGCGGCGACCTCGGCAGCCTGTTCGACATCGTCACCGGCAACATCTTCGCGAGCCTCTCGCAGCTGATCTTCGACGGCGGGCGGGTGCGCGGGCGGATCGAGAGCGCCGAGGCGGTGGCCGACGGATCGCTCGCCGCGTGGCGGCAGAGCATCCTCGCCGCCCTCGAGGAGGTGGAAAGCGCCGCGGTCGATCTCGAGACCAGCGACGCGCGGGTCGCGGCGCTCGCAGAGGCGCGCGAAGGGGCACAGAACGCCGCGGTGCTGGCGCGCAGCCAGTACCAGGCGGGGCTCATCGATTTCCAGACCCTGCTGGTCGCCGAAAGCCAGCTGCTGAGCACCCGCACCGCCGAGGTCAATGCGCAAGGGTCGCGGGCGCTCGCCTTCATCGCCCTCGCGCGGGCGCTGGGCGGAGGATGGTCGGCCGCGGCGGGGGCGGACGGGGACGAATTGGCGGCAAGGGGACTTCCCGAGTGAGTGACACGAGCAATCAAGCCGAAGCGACGCCGAGCGTCGACGAATTCCTCGGCACCAGGCCGCGCCCGCGCTGGCGGCGCTGGATGAAGTTCTGGCTGCCCGCGCTCATTCTGCTGGTGCTGGTGCTCGCAATCGCGCGCTGCGCGGGCGCCGACAACAAGCCGGAATACATCACCGCGCCGGTCACCAGGGAATCGCTGTCGCTGTCGGTCACCGCGACCGGCAACCTGCGCCCGACCAATCAGGTCGAGGTCGGCGCCGAGGTCACCGGCCCGCTCGACCAGGTGCTGGTCGACGTCAACGACCGGGTCACCAAGGGCCAGGTGATCGCGGTCATCAACACCGAGATCATCGACCAGCAGATCGCCCAGTCGCGCGCCAATCTCAACGCCGCGCGCGCCGCGCTCGCCCAGGCGCAGGCGACCCTCGACATCGACAAGGTGCAGCTCGAACGGCTCGAGGAGGTGCGCAAGATCTCGGACGGCAGGGTGCCCTCGCAGATCGAGCTCGAACGCGCCGCCGCGGCGGTCGATCGCGACAAGGCGGCGCTCGCCTCCGCACAGGCCAATATCGACGCGGCGGAAGCCTCGCTGCGGGGCAATCTCACCACCCGCTCGCGCGCGGTGATCCGCGCGCCGGTCACCGGCGTGGTGCTGGCCCGCCGGGTCGAGCCGGGCCAGACCGTGGTGGCCAGCTTCAACACCGTCACGCTGTTCGTGATCGCCGAGGACCTGTCCGAGATGCAGCTGCGCGTCTCGATCGACGAGGCCGATGTCGGGCAGGTCAAGGCCGGGCAGAAGGCGACCTTCACGGTCGACGCCTATCCCGGCCGGCGCTTCCCCGCGACGCTCGAGCGGGTCGATCTCGCCTCGGCCAACACCGTGCAGGGGCAGAGCGGCGGGTCCACGCCCGCGGCGGCGGGCGGATCGGTGGTCGAGTACGAGGCACGGCTCGACGTCGCCAATCCCGACGGGCTGCTGCGCCCGGGGATGACCGCCACCGCGACCATCGCCACCCAGGACATCGGCGAGGCGCTGCTGGTGCCCAATGCCGCGCTGCGCTTCCGCCCCGACGCCAAGGCCGAGGAAGCCGGCGGGGTGTTCAGTCCGCAGATCGGGCTCGACCGCGACAAGCAGCAGGCGACCATCGGTGCGGGCAGCCGCCAGCAGGTGCGGGTGCTCCAGCCCGACGGGACGTTGAAGGTGATCGAGGTCGTCACTGGGCGCAGCGACGGGCGGCGCACGGTGGTGCGCTCCGACGCGCTCAAGCCGGGCATGAAGGTGGTCACCGGTATCAAGGCGGCCGGCAAGTGACGCCGGAGCCGCTCATCGCGCTCGAGGGGATCACCAAGACCTTCGGCAGCGGGGCGGCGGCCTTCCAGGCGCTCAAGGGCGTCGATCTCACCATCGCGCGCGGCGAGTTCATGGCGATCATGGGACCTTCGGGCTCGGGCAAGTCGACGACGATGAACATCCTCGGCTGCCTCGACGTGCCGACCGGCGGGGTGTTCCGGTTCCGCGGGGTCGAGGTCCAGAAGCTCGACCGCGACCAGCGCAGCCTGCTGCGGCGCCGCTATCTCGGCTTCGTGTTCCAGGGCTTCAACCTGCTCGCGCGCACCACCGCGCTCGAGAATGTCGAGCTGCCGCTGCTCTACCGCGGCGAGAGCAAGGCGGTGCGGCGCGAGGCGGCACTGCGCGCGCTCGATCAGGTCGGGCTGGTGCCGTGGGCCGAGCACACCCCGGCGGAGCTTTCCGGCGGGCAGCAGCAGCGCGTCGCGATCGCCCGCGCGCTGGTCACCGATCCCGACGTGCTGCTCGCCGACGAGCCGACCGGCAACCTCGACAGCGAACGCTCGGTCGAGATCATGGAACTGCTGCGCCGGCTCAACGCAGCGGGGATCACCATCCTGATGGTCACCCACGAGGAGGAGATGGCCGCATTCGCGAGGACCATCGTGCGGTTCCGCGACGGGCTGGTCGAGAGCATCGAACGCGGCGCGCTGGCGGGCGAGGAGCACCCGGCCTGATGCTCGGAACCTCGATCCTCCTCGCGCTGCGCGAGATCCGGCGCCACATCCTGCGCTCGATCCTGACGACGCTGGGCATCATCATCGGGGTCGCCGCGGTGGTGACGATGGTGACGCTCGGCAATGGCGTCACCGCTTCGGTGCAGGAGCAGATCTCCTCGCTCGGGGCGAGCAATTTCATCGTCTTCCCGGTGCGCACCACGCGCGGCACGATCCGGCCCTTCGAAGAGGGCGACGTGCGCGCGGTCCGGCAGCAGATCGCCGGGATCAAGGTCGCCGCCGGCAGCGTCTCGGCCAGTGTCACCGCCTTCACCAACGGGCAGGACTGGGACACGACCGTCGAAGGCGGGACCAACGATTTGCTCGAGGCGCAGTCGGTGAAGATCGCCGAGGGGCGGCCCTTCTCCGCCGACGAGCTGGAATCCGGCAAGAGCGTCTGCCTGCTCGGGGTGAAGGTCCGCGAGGCGATCTTCCCCCCCGACGCCAACCCGGTCGGCTCGCAGATGCGGCTCGACGATGTCGCGTGCCAGGTGATCGGGGTTCTCGAGCCGCGCGGCCAGGGCGGCGGCGGCGCGGACGACGACGATGTGGTCTACATGCCGCTCAAGACCGTGCAGCGGCGCTTCAAGGGCAGCGACAATCTCGAATATTTCGTGGTCAAGTACGATCCCGACTACGCCGCCACCGCAATCCAGCAATCGCTCGTCGACCTGCTCCGCGAACGGCGCCTGCTCCAGGCGGGCGAGCCAAATGATTTCAACATCATCGACACGGCGCAGATCAATCAGGCGCTGGGCGCGGCAACCGGCGCGCTGACCGCGATGGTGGCGGTGATCGCCTCCATCAGCCTGCTGGTGGGGGGCATCGGGATCATGAACATCATGCTCGTCTCGGTCACCGAGCGCACCCGCGAGATCGGCATCCGGCTCGCGATCGGGGCGCTGGCGCGCGAGGTGCGGCTGCAATTCCTGACCGAAGCGGTGGTGCTGTGCGCGCTGGGCGGACTGGTCGGCCTCGCGCTCGCCTTTGCTGCCTCCTTCGGGATCGCCGCGGCGATCGACGTGCCCTTCGTCTTCGACCCGGTGATCAACCTCGTCAGCTTCCTGTTCGCCGCGGGGATGGGGATCGTGTTCGGCTATTACCCCGCGCGCCGCGCCTCGCAGCTCGACCCGATCGACGCGCTGCGGCACGAATAGCGCGCCCGCGCCCCAGTCACCCTTGGGTGCGGCCGCGTTCCTGCACCGCCGCACGGCGCGCCTCGACCTCCTGCGGCGAAACGGCACGGTTGGCGGCGCCCGAGCGTTCCGCCTCGAGCGCCAGCCCCTCGCCGAAGCTCGCCGCGTAGCCATCGTCGATGAGGCGCTTGTAGGCGGCGAGGAAGGCCGGATCGATCCCGGCCATGTCGCCCGCCAGCCTGCGCGCCAGCGGGAGCAGGTCTTCGGGCGCGACCACGTGGTTGACGAGACCCCAGGCGAGCGCCGTCTGCGCATCGAGGAAATTGCCGGTGAAGGCCAGTTCCTTGGCGCGGGAGATGCCGATCATGCGGCTGAGCTTCTGCGACAGGCCCCAGCCCGGCACGATCCCCACCCGCGCGTGGGTATCGGCAAAGCGGGCATTGGCGCTCGCCACCAGCACGTCGCAGGCGAGCGCGACCTCGAAGCCGCCGGTGATCGCCACGCCGTTGATCGCGCCGATCACGGGCTTGGTGCAGAGTTCGATGGCCTTCACCGGGTTGTCCGCCGGGTCGGTGGCATTGGCGCTGCCCAGCGCGCCTTCCTCGCTGCCCAGTTCCTTGAGATCGAGCCCCGCGGTGAAGGCGCGCGTCCCTGCCCCGGTGAGGATCACCGCGCGCACGGCCGCGTCGGCATCGACCTTGCGCATCACCTCGGCGAGGCGCTGTCGCAGCGCGCGGTTCAGCGCGTTCATCGCCTGCGGGCGGTTGAGAATGACGGTGGCGATGCCATCGGCCACCTCGAGCAGAACAACCTCGTCCATCATAAACTCCAGTCGATTGCCCCGCGCCCGCGGCTTTCGAGAAAGGCATTGGCGCGGCTGAAGGGGCGCGAGCCGAAGAAGCCGCTATGCGCCGAAAGCGGGCTCGGATGCGCAGAGGTGAGCACGAGGTGGTGATCGCCGCGCCCCAGCGCCGGGATGCGCGCGGCCTTTTTCCTCGCGTGGCTGCCCCACAGGATGAACACCGTCGGCTCCCCGCGCTCGGCCACCGCGGCGATCGCCGCATCGGTGATCGCGTCCCAGCCGCGCCCGGCATGGCTGCCCGCCTGCCCGGCCTCGACCGTGAGGGTGTTGTTGAGCAGCAGCACGCCCTGCTGCGCCCAGCGCGACAGGTTGCCGCTTTGCGGGCGCGGCAGGCCGAGGTCGCTTTCCAGCTCCTTGCAGATGTTCACCAGCGAGGGCGGCAGGCGCACCCCCTCCTCGACCGAGAAAGCGAGGCCGTGCGCCTGGCCCGGCCCGTGGTAGGGGTCCTGCCCGAGGATCACGCAGCGCACCGCCTCAAGCGGGGTCAGCGCCAGCGCGGCGAGGCGTTGCCCGCGCGGGGGGTAGATCACCTTGCCCGCGGCTTCCTCCGCCTTGAGCCAACCGCCGAGCCTGCGCGCCTCGGGGCTCGCCAGCGCCGGTTCGAGCGCGGGGCGCCAGCTTGCGGGGATGGTCTCGCCTGCCATGCCGCCCTCGCTACACCCCTCGTCGCGCGCTGCGCGAGTCAGCCCTTCCCCTCTTTCCCCAATCGGCGTAGGGCGAGCGCCATGGCTGTGCATTTTCACGAGGAAGACCTGCCCGAAGGCGTGCTCGCCGGAACGGGCGCGATCGCGGTGGATACCGAGACCATGGGCCTGGTCACCCCGCGCGACCGGCTGTGCGTGGTGCAGCTGTCGGACGGTTCGGGCGACGAGCATCTGGTCCGCTTCAATCCCGGCAGCGCCTATCGCGCGCCCAATCTCGCGGCGGTGCTGGGCGATCCTTCGCGGCTCAAGCTCTATCACTTCGCGCGCTTCGATCTCGCCGCGCTCCAGCACTATCTCGGCGTCATGGCGGCGCCGGTGTTCTGCACCAAGATCGCGAGCCGGCTGGTGCGCACCTATACCGATCGTCACGGATTGAAGAACCTCGTCGAGGAACTGCTCGGCGAGAGCCTGTCGAAGCAGCAGCAGTCCTCCGACTGGGGCGGCCCGGTGCTGTCCGAGGCGCAGCGCGACTATGCCGCGAGCGACGTGCGCTACCTCCACCGCCTGATGGCCGAACTGACCGTCCGGCTCGAGCGCGAGGGGCGCACTCAGCTGGCGCAGGCCTGTTTCGACTTCCTCCCGACCCGCGCCCTGCTCGACCTCGCCGGCTGGGCCGAGACCGACATCTTCGCCCACGCCTGAGGCCCTTGTTCACGATGGTCGGCAGCCACACCGAGATCGAGACCAGCGAGGCCCGCGCGCTGCGCAGCCGGCGTCAGCACTTCGCGGCGCCGGGCGGCTCGCACGACCGGCTGGTGGGCTTCCTCGCGCGCGCGCTGCCGGCGCTGGTCGGGGTGGTCGCCGCGCTGATGGTGATCACGCCCCTGTCGCCGCGCGGCGAGGTGAGCTTCCTGCTCGATCGCAACAAGGTCGCGCTGATCGACGAGCGCCTGTCGGTCGACAACGCCATGTATCGCGGCCGCGACGATACCGGGCGCCCGTTCTCGCTGATGGCCGGCGCGGCGGTGCAGCGCTCGGGCGCCGAGGGGCTGGTGCGGATGCGCGACCTGGTGGCGCAGATCCTGCTCACCGAAGGCCCCGCGCGGCTCAGCGCCGATGGCGGCGTCTACGATATCGACGAGGAAACCGTGAAGGTGAACGGCCCGGTGCGCCTCACCGCCAGCGATGGCTATGCGATGACCGCGCGCGGCGTCTCGGTCGACCTGCGGTCCCGCGAGATGCGCGGCGACGGGGGCGTTTCGGGCGAAGTGCCCGCGGGCACCTTCTCGGCGCGCCAGATGCACGCCGATCTCGGCGCGCGCACCGTCACGCTCAAGGGCGATGCGCATTTCAGGATGGTTCCGGGAAAGATGAGGAAGCCGTGATGGAGCACCCGAACACCCGCCGCCCGCGCGGCCGCATCGCGCTTGCCTGGGGTCTCGGCGGCCTCGCGCTCGGCACGGCGCTCGCCGGGGGCATGGCGCTCCGCGCGCAGGGCATCGCCAGCCACGATTCGCGCGCGCCGGTGGACATCGCCGCCGACCGCATCGACCTCGAGGAGCGCGCCAACCGCGTGGTGTTCAGCGGCGGGGTGAGCGTCACCCAGGCCGGGCTCAACATCCGCGCCGACCGGATGCTGGTCAACTACACCGATGCAGGCTCGCTTGAGATCCAGCGCATCACCGCCACCGGCGGCGTGGTCATCACCCGCGGCGACGAGCGCGCCAGCGGCGACAACGCGATCTACGACTTCAACCGCCGGATCATCACCATGGCGGGCGACGTGCGCCTGCGCCGCGGCAGCGACACGCTCAATGGTGGGCGGCTGGTGATCGACCTCGAAAGCGGTCTGTCGAGCGTCGACGGCAGCGCCGCCCCGCGCGGCTCGGTCGGCACCCCGTCGCAGGGCCGCGTCACCGGCACCTTCACCGTGCCCCAGCGCGACGAGAACAAGAACTAGCCGCCTCGCGCACCTGCGGCGCGGGGTCAGTAGGCCCTGTCGTGGCGCAGCACCAGCGCGGTCTTGATGACGATCTCGATGTCGCGCAGCAGCGACCATTGGGCAATATATTCGAGATCGGACTGGAGCCGGTCGGTGAGATCCTTCTCCTGCTCGGTCGCGCCGCGGTGGCCGCGCACCTGCGCCAGCCCGGTGAGGCCCGGCTTGAGGCAGTGGCGCTGCCAGTACTTGCGATCGATGTCCCAGAAATACTTGTTGTTCGCCCGGCTGCCGAGCGCGTGGGGGCGCGGGCCGACGATCGACATGTCGCCGGTCAGCACGTTGATGAGCTGCGGCAGCTCGTCGATGCTGGTGCGGCGGATGAAGGCGCCGATGCGGGTGATGCGATCATCGTCGCGCGCGGTCGAACGGTCGCCGTCGTGGTCGAGCTTCTCCGCGCGCATCGAGCGGAACTTGACCATGTCGAAGAACTGGTTGCCGCGCCCGAGGCGGCGCTGGACGAACAGCACCGGGCCGCCGTCCTCGAGCTTGATCGCCAGCGCCACCGCGAACAGCAGCGGCGAAAGCACCAGCAGCGCGCTCGCCGCCACCGCGATGTCGAAGGCGCGCTTGATGATCCGCGAGCGCAGGCCGAGCGGCCCGGTCGAAACCACCAGCGTGGTGCGGTCGAGCGCGTCGTAGCGGTGCACGCCGACCGCGCCGAGGCTGTGCGCGGGCTCGCTGACGATCTCGCCATAGACCCCGGCCGACTTGAGCAGGAAGGCCCAGTCCTCGCGCCGTTCGCGCGGGCAGCTCACCACCGCGTGATCCTGGTTGCGCAGCAGCTTGCCGAGCCGGTCGAGCATGAAGGGATCGTGGCTGGCGGGATCAAGGTTGTAATGCCGCGCCGAGATCGTCTCGGCATCGGGACTGGGCAGGCCAGAGCCGCCGTCGTCGATCACCAGCCGGTTGATGATCCGCCCGTTCCAGCGGCGGTGGATCATCCGCACCACCCCCCAGCGAAGCGCGGCCAGCATGAGCGCGGCAAAGAGCAGCCCGAGCGTCACCGAGACGCGCGAGAAATCGCTGTTGGACTTGGTGTAGAAGCCGACGAAATTGACCAGCCCCGCCGAGATCGCCAGCGCGACCATCGCCTTGCGCACGGCGAAGCTCCAGTCCGACAGGGCCTTGAGCCCGTAGGTGCCGTTGTAGAGCGCGATGGTGTAGAACAGCGGCAGCATGGTCTGTGCCGCGAGCAGGGCCCGCGGTTCCCACCAGAACCCGTCGCGCAGCAGCCCGCCGATCGCGAAGGCGAGGTTGAGCAGCATCCCGTCCGCGATCAGCATGAACAGGTAGGCACGCAGCCGGCGCCGCTCGAGCGATGGCACCACCCTGCTTTCGACGTGCTCGTGCCGGACCGATGCCGTCAATGCCGGAGTGACGCGATTCATTCCAACCTTCCCCCCAAGGCGCGACCCCGAGAGACCGTTTCGAAGTGCCTTAGCCTTAGGTACGTAATCTTACAGAGAAAAGACCCAATTGTGCGGCTGCGAAAGGCAGCTTGTCACATTTTGCTATCGCTTCGCGGCATATCGCGCGATCTCGGCGAGCTCTCGGGCGAGCAGCAGCTCCGCCGTCTGGCTGTTGGCGAGCAGGCTGCGATGCAGCCGGGTGAGGCGCGGGATCAGGCGGTCCAGCCGCGTCTCGCTGCTGCCGCGCTGGGCGGGCTGGCGCCAGCGATCGAACTGCTGGCGGATGTCGCGCGCTTCCTTGAAGAAGATTCCGAGCCGCGCCTGCTGGCCCTTGTCGAGCCGGTCGATCGAGCCGCGCGGGCCGCAATGGGCGAGAATCCCCGCCAGCACCGCCGTGCGCCGTTCCAGCGCCAGCGCGAGGCCGACCGGGTTGAGGCCCAGCTCGCGCATCCGCCGGATCTCCGCGGCGACCTTCGTGGTCTCGCCGCCGAGCACGGCGTTGACCACGGGGGCGAACCCGTCCTCCTCGGTGGCGGCGCCAATCGCCGCGTGATCCTCGAGACCGGCCGGCTTGGGCGACTGCGGGTCGGCGCCCACATAGAGCGCGAGCTTGGTGATCTCCGACTGCGCCAGCCGCACGTCGAGCCCGGCGGCGCGCGCGATGCGTTCGGCAAGGTCGCCGCCGAGCCGCAGGCCCGCGGCATCGGCCATCGCCCGCACCGCGCCCGCGACCGCCGCAAGATCGGGCGGGTGGAACATCGCCACCAGCGCGTCCTTGCGCTTTTCGAGCAGCTTGGCGGTGCGCGACTTGTCGGTGGCCGCGGTCGCGACGACCAGCACCGGGGCGGCCGCGCCGGCGCCGGCCTCGCCGGTCGCGATCAGGGTCTCGAGCGCATCGTGCGCCTCCTCGCCGCTGGCCCGCACCCAGATGTGGCGCTTGCCCCCGAACAGCGAGGAGGAACGCGCCTCGTCGCCGAGCAGCGCAGGGTCGCGCTTCAGCTCCGCGCCCGACAGTTCCACCCGCTCGCCCGCCTCGGGCAGTGCGGCGGCGACCCGTTCGGCGGCGGCGCTCGCCCCGGCCTCGTCGGGACCGCAGAAGAAGAAGATACAGCAGCGCTCGGCGCCGGCGGGCAGGCCGCGCAGGAAATCCTTCTGGGTCGCCTTCATGGCGCCGCGGCGGCGCGCGCGCGCAGGGTCAACGCCACCTGCGTCACCATCTGCTCGGCGACCTTGCGCGCGAGGTTTTCCAGCGCCTTCTGCTCGGCGGCGATGGTGGCATATTCGGAGGAGACCACGTCGATCCCGGCGTCCGAGCCGGCGGTGGCATCGAGCAGGATCGCGCCGGTCGCGGCGTCGAACAGCTGGTAGCGGGCGCGCAGGATGCGGCGTTCGCGGGTGATGGTGTCGTCGTTGAGCACGCCCAGTGCCTCGAGCGAATCGTCGAGGCGCACGTCGAGCCGGTAGGCCGCGCCGCCCTTGCCCGCCCCCGGGCCGGCAATGCCGAGCCGTTCCTGGAGCGCGTTGCGCACCAGCCACCCGTCGCGCCCCGGGATCGCCGGAACCTCGACCGCGGCGAGCCCCTGCGCCACCGCCGCACCGCTCCCGCCCGCATACATCGGCTGAAGGCCGCAGGCGGTGAGGGCCAGCAGGGCCGCGAGGGCGAAAAGCGCACGCATCAGGTGACGATATTCACCAATCGGTCGGGCACGACAATGACCTTGCGCACCGCCGCGCCGTCGAGCGAGCGCTGCAGGTTGGCCGAAGCGAGCGCCAGCGCCTCGAGATCCTCCCTCGAGGCCCCCTTGGGCGCGGTGACGGTGTCGCGCAGCTTGCCCATGTGCTGCACCGCGATGGTGACCTCGTCATCGACCAGCAGGGCAGGATCGACCTCGGGCCAGGCCGCGTCGGCGATGAGGCCTCCCCCGCCCATGTTCGCCCAGGCCTCTTCGGCGAGGTGCGGCATCATGGGAGCCGACAGGTGGACCAGGGCGCGGATCGCGGCCGAGCGGCTGGCCGAGGGCGCGGCTTTCTCCACCGCGCCGGTCAGCTCGTAAATGCGCGCCACGGCCTTGTTGAAGCCCAGCGCCTCGATGTCCGAGGCCACCGCGGCGATGGTCTGGTGGGTCTTGCGATCGAGGCTCTTGTCCTCGCCGGTCGCGCCCGCGTCATAGGCGCTGAACAGCCGCCACAACCGCTGGACGAAGCGCGCGCAGCCCTCGATCCCCGCATCGGACCACGGCAGGTCGCGCTCGGGCGGGCTGTCCGACAGCATGAACCAGCGCACCGCATCCGCGCCGTGGCGGGCGATGATCGCATCGGGGTCGACGACGTTCTTCTTCGACTTCGACATCTTGACGACGCGGCCGACGTCCACCGCCCCGCCATCGGCGAGCAGCGTCGCGCCCTCGGAAGTACGGTCGACTTCCTCGGGGCCGAAGAACACCGGCACGCCGCGCGCCTCGTCGGTGCGCGAGTAAGTCTCGTGCGTCACCATCCCCTGCGTGAACAGCGCGGCGAAGGGCTCCTTGACGCTGATCTTGCCGATGTGGGCGAGCGCGCGCGTCCAGAAGCGGGCGTAGAGCAGGTGCAGGATCGCGTGCTCGATGCCGCCGATATAGTGCTGCACCGGCATCCACTTGGCGACCTCTTCCGGGTCGAAGGGCCGGTCGGCGGGCTGGCTGGCGAAGCGCAGGAAATACCACGAGCTGTCCACAAACGTGTCGAGCGTGTCGGTCTCGCGCCGCGCCGCCGCGCCGCACTTGGGGCAATCCACGTGCTTCCAGGTCGGGTGGCGTTCGAGCGGGTTGCCGGGGATGTCGAAGCTGACATCCTCGGGCAGCGTGACGGGCAGCTGGTCCTTGGGCACCGGCACCACGCCGCATGTCTCGCAGTGGATGAAGGGGATCGGCGTGCCCCAGTAGCGCTGACGGGAGACACCCCAGTCGCGCAGCCGCCACACGGTGCGTCCTTCGCCCCAGCCGCCAGCCTCGGCGCGGGTGATGACGGCCTGCTTGGCCTCTTCCACGGTCATCCCGTCGAGGAAGTCCGAGTTGACGATCACCCCGTCGCCCGCCTCGGCCTCGTCCTTGAAGGGTTCGTCCGCCTTGGCCGGATCGGATGCGACGACGCGCAGGATCGGCAGTTCGTATTTGGTGGCGAACTCGAAGTCGCGCTGGTCGTGCCCCGGCACGCCCATCACCGCGCCGGTGCCGTAGTCCATCAGCACGAAGTTGGCGATGAAGACCGGAAGATCCGCGCCGGTGAACGGGTGCCTGGCGGTTACGGCCGTGCGATACCCAAGCTTCTCTGCCGTTTCGAGCGCGGCGGCGGTGGTCGCGCCCTTCTTGCACTGGTCGATGAAGGCGGCGACTTGCGGATCGCCCGCCAGCCCCTGCGCAATCGGGTGATCGGCAGCAATCGCGCAGAAGCTCGCGCCGAAGATCGTGTCGGGGCGGGTCGAATAGACCGCCAGCTTGCCGCCGTCGCTGAGGTCGAACGAGAACTCCAGCCCCTGCGACTTGCCGATCCAGTTCTCCTGCATCAGGCGCACCTTCTCGGGCCAGTCCTCGAGGGTGCCCAGCCCCTCCAACAGGTCCTCGGCAAAGTCGGTGATCTTGAGGAACCACTGGTTGAGCTTCCTCTTCTCGACCTCCGCGCCGCTGCGCCAGCCCTTGCCGTCGATCACCTGCTCGTTGGCGAGCACGGTCATGTCGACCGGGTCCCAGTTGACGGTCGATTCCTTGCGGTAGACCAGCCCGGCTTCATACAGATCGAGGAACAGCGCCTGCTCGTGGCCGTAATATTCGGGATCGCAGGTCGCGAATTCGCGCGTCCAGTCGAGCGCGAAGCCGATGCGCTGCAATTGCGCCTTCATCTGCGCAATGTTCTGACGCGTCCAGCCGCCGGGGTGCACGCCCTTTTCCATTGCGGCGTTCTCGGCCGGCATCCCGAAGGCGTCCCAGCCCATCGGGTGGAGCACCTCGAACCCGCGCATCTTCTGGTAGCGCGCCAGCACGTCGCCCATCGTGTAGTTGCGCACGTGGCCCATGTGGATGCGCCCCGAAGGATAGGGGAACATCTCGAGGATGTAGCTCTTGGGCCTGGGGCTGCCCGAATCCGCGGTGAAGGTCCCCGCTTCATCCCATGCACGCTGCCAGCGCCCGTCGGCGACAGACGGATCGAAACGGGTGTCGGTCATGGAAGTGTTCCGGTGGGGGTGTCTTACGAAGCGAGCGCCTGGCGACGCAGGTCGCGGGCCTTGGTGAGGATGATGTCCTCGAGCTTCTGCACCGTCGCCGCCTGCACCGGCGCTTCGACCCAGCTGCCGCTCTGGTTCACCTGACGGCTCGCCGCGACGCGCAGCGCATCGGCGCGCAGGTCCTGATCGAGGATGGTGACGGTCAGCTTGACCCGCTCGCCCGGATTGGCCGGGTTGGCATACCAGTCGGTGACGATCACCCCGCCGTTGCTGTCGGCCTGGAGCAGCGGCGCGAAGCTCACCGTGTCGAGCGCGGCGCGCCACAGATAGGCGTTGACCCCGATGGTGTTGAGCTGCGCGGCGGCAAGCTCGGTGCGCGGCCGGTCGTTGCCGCCGCACGCGGCGAGCAGGGCGATCGCGCCGCCGAGCAGGGCGGCCTTGGCGACCCCACCGAGGGGTGCGGGAATGCGGGCGGAGTTGGCGCGTGTCACTGCCGGAGGTTTCCTCATCATCTGGTTCGCCCCCGCTCTATAACCCCAAGGCCGTGCGCGGCAAGCTTCGATCCGCATCGCGGGCGGACGGCCGGCAGCAGGCGCGCGCGGCGCTTTACCGGGGCTGAACCGTGCCGGGCCGGGACGCAGGGGCGATGATTCTGTGTATCTTCGGCCACAGGTGCCGCGTGAATCCGGGTGCACCTGCGGCAAAGCATTGCAACCGCTTGCCCCCGCCCTATCACATGAGAAGGTTTCCAGCGCGACTCACGCTAGGTTAAGCAACCGGATGCTCAGGCAAAGCCCTGATGCGACAGGACAGGGACGGAACGGAACGGACGATGGCACGGCGGGCGGACAGGACGGCGAAGGGGCAGCGCAGGCTGCCGCTGTTCGCGCTGTGCGGCGCGCTCGCGCTGGGCCTGCCGAGCGCCGGACTGGCGCTGGTCGGGCAGCACGCGCGGGATGCCGCGCCCGCCCAGGCGCGGGCGTTCGACGCGCGCGGCCTCAACGTCTTCACCCCGGCTTCGGTCGATCCCGAACTCGCCGCCCGCGTTGCCGAGAAGGCCCGCGCGCACGGCATCCGCTTCACCCCCGCGGGCGCGACGCCGGCGGCAGGGGAGCGTATCGTGACCGTGGCGGTTCGCGTCGACGGCGAAGCGGCGCGGGCCATCTCGGTGCGCAAGGCGATCGACGCGGCGCCGGGCCGCGGCGTCGGCCTTTCGGGAATCGACGCGAGCCGGTTCCAGCTCGGCACGGCGCGCGGCTACAAGAGCTTCGCCCGCCCGGTGGTCGAATTGCCGGAACAGGTCCGCAGCATGGCGCTGCCGGATCTCGCCCAGTTCGAACCCTCGAAGCCCAAGGCCGAGAGCAAGCCCTCGCGCCTCCAGCCGCGCATCGAGCTCGAAGACCGCGAGATCGCCGGCAAGTCGCCCAACACGCTCGACGCGATCGGATCGCAGACCGTGGGCGTCGGCGGCAGCTTCCGCCTCTCGCCCAACCTCAACGTGACCGCGGGCGTGCGCTACTCGCAGGAGCGCGAGCGGCTCGACCCGCTGACCAATTCGGTGCAGGACAGCCAGGCGGTCTACGTCGGAACGCAGATCAAGTTCTGATTGCGCGCAAGCCTCTGAGTAGGCTTGCTTTTCCTCAAATCCTCGATGCGTTCAGGCGCACGCTGGCGCCCGCATGGCCATGCGTTAGGGGCGGATAGGGCCGCCTTGGGCCCCCGCTGGCCCGGCCTGGGCCCCGGCTTGCGGCATAGCTATTCTCACCTTCCCCTTCCCCTACGTCACCGCTAGGTTGCGCGGCGCGAAACGACGCAGGAATGGGGAGGAATTGCATGGGCCGGGTTGCCATCGTCACCGGGGGAACGCGCGGCATCGGGGAGGCGATCTGCCGCCGCCTCCAGCGCCAGGGCCACACGGTCATCGCGAATTACGCCGGGAACGACGAGAAGGCGCGCGCCTTTTCCGAGGAGACCGGCATTCCCGCACGCCGCTGGGACGTGGGCGATCACGAAGCCTGCCTCGCGGGCTGCGCGGCGGTCGCGGAAGAGTTCGGCCCCGTCGAGATCGTGGTCAACAATGCCGGGATCACCCGCGACGGCACCCTCCACAAGATGAGCTTCGAGGACTGGAACGAGGTGCTGCGCATCAACCTCGGCGGCTGCTTCAACATGGCCAAGGCGACCTTCCCCGGCATGCGCGAGCGCGGCTGGGGGCGGATCGTCAACATCGGCTCGATCAACGGGCAGGCGGGGCAATACGGTCAGGTCAACTACGCCGCCGCGAAGAGCGGCATCCACGGCTTCACCAAGGCCTTGGCGCAGGAAGGCGCGAAGTTCGGGGTGACGGTCAACGCCATCGCGCCGGGCTATATCGATACCGACATGGTCGCCGCGGTGCCCGCGCCGGTGCTCGAGAAGATCGTCGCCAAGATCCCGGTCGGCCGGCTCGGCATGGCCGAGGAGATCGCCCGCGGGGTCGCCTTCCTCACCTCCGAGAACGGCGGCTTCATGACCGGCTCGACAATGAGCATCAACGGCGGCCAGCACATGTACTAGCAGGCACCGGCGACCAGCCGCACTGGCCGCCGGCGCCGCTTGGGCTATTCCATTTCGTCGGCGCGCTCGTTCAACGCCTCGGCGCGGTTGTCGCCGATGTCGTCGATGCGCTCGGCCTTGGCGTTGAGCCTGTCCTCGCCGGCCTGGGTCGGCATTTCGTCGGCGCGTTCCTCGAGCGCCGCGGCGCGATCATTGCCGTAATCCTCGACCGCGTCGGCGCGCTCCTCGAGCATATCGCCGCGCTCTTCGACGGCGCTGTCCTGGCCGCAGGCGGCGGTCAGCGCGATGGCGGGCAGGGCGGACAACATGATGATCTTCTTCATTAAGCTTCTCCCGTTTGAAGGGTACTCCGCATCGGAGCCGGGCTGACCAACCGTGCCGAAGCCGGGAATGTTCCGTCCCCCGCCCCGCACAACGGGCAGTCCGGCGCAGCGGCGCGGCCCTCAATCCAAGGTTAACGCCGCCCCCGGGGCATGAGCGGGGCACCGGCTTGCCGCTTTCTTCGCACGCCGCGGTCCAAGAGCGGGGCAAAGTCTCACCTGCTGCAGGTCCGCTCCATGGCGAAAGCTCCGATTGCCCCGATCCTCGCGCGTGCGCGCCGCCTGTCAGGCAGCACTTGCGCCAGCGTGCTGCCGATCATGGCGGCGGCGCTGGTGCCGACCATGGCGATGATCGGCGCGGGCATCGACTACGGGCGCGCCTATCTGGTCGCCTCCAAGCTGCAGGGCGCCGCCGATGCCGGGGCGCTGGCAGCGGTGCGCGCGAAGCAGATCGTCAGCAACAGCGCCGATGCGGCGCAGGCGATCGGCGCGGATTACGTGCGCGCCAATTTCCCCGCCGGATATGCCAGCGCCGCGCTCGATGCGCCTTCCATCGTGGTCAAGGACGAGAACGACGTCATCACCGCCTCGGTCACGCTCTCCGCCGCGGTCGACACCGCGGTGCTGCGGGTCATCGGGATCGACACGCTTCGGGTCAGCGTCAGCGCACTCGCCGAGGCCTCGGAGAAGCTGCCGACCGCGATCGAGGCGCTGCTCGTGCTCGACAACACCGGTTCGATGCAGGGCGCACGGATGGCATCGCTCAAGACCGCGGCGAAGAACTTCGTGGACACGATCTACGGCAGCCGCACCACGCGCGACGGCTTTGCGGTCGGCATCCTGCCCTACAACACCATGGTCAATGTCGGGCGGCTGGTGCGGAGCCAGAAGCCCGGCATGGTCGCGGCCCGGCCCGGCTTCACCGACATTCCCGTGACCGACCCGCTCGGCTGGAAGGGCTGCCTGTTCGCCGACGAGACGGTGCAGAACATCTCGGCGGACCGCTTCACGATCGATTCGGGCGCCTATGATCTCACCGACAACATGCCCGGCGAGGGCGGAATGCCGGCCTTCGAGCCCTTCGTCTATCCGCCGGTCTATGTGAACAGCTTCCAGGACATCAACAACCGCTACCTGATCCCGGCAACCCGGCAGAACGATTTCTTCGCGATCCCCACGGTGCGCACCGCGCTGGTGCGGATGCACGGGCAGGACATCTGCCGCGACCGCGGCACCGGCGCGGCGAAACGCTGCGACCAGCCGAACACGGTGATCGCCTTCGACCGCCTGCCCGACCGCAGCCTCTACCAGAGCCCGCGCGCCTACAGCCACAAGTCGGGGAGCGGCACCAATGCCTCGCCCTACAACCTGTGGGGGCCCTCGCCCAACTACCAGTGCCCCGCCGAGGCGCTGCCGATCTCCTATTCGGCGACCAAGGCCCAGCTGCGCAGCTATATCGACAACGAGAACGAGGCGCTGCTGCCCGGCACCGGCACCTTCCACAACCCCGCGATGACCTGGGCCTATCGCATGATCCAGCGCGACGACGTCTTCCCGCGCACGAGGCCCGAGAACGTGCCCGTCAAGAAGATCGTGATCTTCATGACCGACGGCAATTTCGACAGCCGCGACGACGGGCGATCGACCTCCAGCGGCAAGGTGCTCGACACGGCCTACACCGCCTACAAGACCTACGAGGACCGGCTGATCATCACCTCGACCAGCCGCACCGACACCATCGAGCACCTCGCCCGGCGCTTCGCCAAGACCTGCGAGGCGATGAAGGCCGACGGGATCGAGATCTACACCATCGCCTTCGCGCTCAACAACAATGCCGAGGGCAATGCCACGCGCGAGATGTTCCGCACCTGCGCGACCGATCGCAACACGCATTTCTTCTCGGTCGCGACGGGCGCCGATCTCAACAACGCCTTCGTCACCATCGCCGCGGAGCTGATCCGCCTGAGGCTGTCGCAATGATCCGGCGCCTCGCCCGCGACGCCGCAGGGGTGACGGTCATCGAGTTCGCCTTCGTCGCGCCGGTGATGCTGTTCCTGCTCTGCGCGCTGCTCGAACTGGGCTATGTCGCCTTCGCGCGCTCGACGCTGGAAAGCGCGATCCTCGATGCCTCGCGCCGCGCCCGCGTGGCCGAATGCCCCGGCGAGGCGGCGGGGCTGATCGAGGCCGAGCTGACCGATCGCATGGCGGTGGTCGTGAGCGCCGATGGCGAGGCGCCGGTGCTGACCGTGCGCTCCTATGGCGATGCCTTCGGCAATGTCGGCACCCCCGAACCCTTCGACGACCGCGACGGCAACGGGGCCTTCGATCCCGGCGAAAGCTTCACCGACATCAACGGCAACGGCCAGTGGGATGCCGACATGGGCCGCACCGGCGATTACGGGAGCTTCGGCGAGGTCGTGCAGTTCTCGGCCACCTTCAACGTCGCCTCGCTGCTCCCCTTCGTCGCGGCGCGGATCAACGGCAATGCGGGCTTCTACCCGATCGCCGCGGAGACCGTGGTGCGCAACGAGCCCTTCAAGGAGGCGACATGCTGAGCGCGCTGCTTGCCCGTCTGCGCCGCGACCGCCGGGGGCTGGCGATGATCGAGTTCGCCTATGCCCTCCCGGTGTTTCTCGGTTTCGGGCTGGTGGGGCTCGAGTTCACCAACGTGGTGCTCGCGCGGCAGAAGACCGAGCGCATCGCCGCCACCCTCGCCGATCAGGTGGCGGGCAATCAGGTGCCGCCCAACGAACGCCAGATCGGCGACCTGTTCGCCGCGGTTCCCCAGATCGCGCAACCCTTCGGCTTCGGCGCCGAGGGCAATGTGGCGATCACCGCGGTGGTCGGGATCGTCGACCCCGCCGAAGACGCGGTCCGCAACAAGATCGCCTGGCAGCGCTGCCTGCGCAGCGGCGCGCACCCGAGCAGCATCGGCCGGCAATGGACCGGCTCGCCCGACATCGCCGAGGGCCCCTCGGTCAGCCTGCCCGACGACCTGCAACTCGGCCAGAACCAGATGGTGATCGTCGCCGAGGTGTTCTTTCCCTATCGTCCGGTCATCGCGCGCGGCTTCGTCGCCGGAATCCTTCCCGCGGACGATATCTTCACCGAAATCTCGGTGTTCCGCACCCGCGGACAGGCGATCATGAACGTCACCCCGGTCGCGGGCGTGGCGATGCACACCTGCTGAGGCCTGCGGACAGGACGCGCACGCCGTGCTAGAGGCGCGTCATGTCCCCGCCGCCTTCCGCCTATCACCCGCCGGTCAAGCGCTCGGTCGCGATTGCCGGGCACAAGACCTCGATCAGTCTCGAGCCGCTGTTCTGGGACATGCTGCGCGCCGCCGCCGAGGACGAGGGCGTGGCGGTCGCCGCGCTGGTCGCGCGGATCGATGCCGAGCGGATCAAGTCGCCGACCCCGCCCGGCCTCGCCAGCGCGATCCGGGTATGGCTGGTGGCGAACCGCTGAGCCGCCGCTAGAGCCCGCGCCAGATCTTCGCCGGGGCGGTATCCGCCGCGCCGCGCCGGGCGCGCGGGCAGGGGGCGGGGCGGAAGGTCCGAGCGTAGCACAGCCGGATTTCCTCGAGCCAGCCGCGCGCATTGAGCCGGACCGCGACAGCCCCGCGCGGAATCCCCGGATTGGCATCGGCGAAGGCTGCGCGGATGCGGCCCACCGTCAGCCCCTCCTCGCGGCTGATGCGGTCGTAATCGGGCAGACGCAGGCTCTCCCACAGGATGCGGGTGATCTTCAGATAGGCGCGCGGATTGCCGACCATGCAGCTGCCGTGCTTCGCCCAGGCCCGCGCGACGAGGCGCTGCGAAGGCATCATGCACATCGCCCCGCGAATGTCGGCAGGGGTGAGCGGAGCCTCGGCCACGCACCATTGCGGCGAGCGCGCACCGCTTTCGGGCCACAGCCCGTGAACCACCAGCGCGAACCTGCCGTTGGCGCCGGCGCACTGCGCGGCATCGGCGCGGCTGCGCCCGCGCGTGCGGCAGTACTCGGGGCTCCAGCTCAAGGCGAGGGTGTAGCCCGTCACCGGCAGACTGCGCCGCGGACCGTCGGGGGCGATCTGCGGCACGTCGCGCACCTGCGGCACCTGGCACTGGTAGGCCTGCGCCTGTGCCGGCAGCGGGGCCAGCACCGCCGCAAGGGCCGCGATGACATGGAGCGCGCGCATCGCCTATTCGATGGCGGCGGGTCCGGCGCCTGCGGAATCCCCCGCGAACCAGGCCCGGGCATCGCGCCGGAACAGGCAGACGATCGCACCGATCTGCAGGGCGGTGCCCAGCAGCGTCGCAAGCGATTGCGCGCTTGCCACCTTCCCCGAAGACAACGCGACACTGAGCGCGCCCAGCGCGGTGAGGAGCGTCAGGATCCAGCGCGCGATGTTGCTCGCCCTGCGTGCGGTCAGGAACCACAGCAGCAGCGCGACGGCATAGACGAGCGCGAGGGTGCCGAGGAAGAACCCCGCGTTCGCCATGCCCATCGCGGCGATCGCCGGGTCTGCCTTGAGCTGCGCCATGGTCGCGTCATAGCCGAGCGCGGTGTTGATGGCGCTGAGCGCCAGCGAGGCGCAATAGAGCCGCTCGAACATTTTGACCGACGCCGGTCGCATGCGGGTCCCCCTTGGGTGTGAGCCGGGCCGGCACGCTAACAGGCAGGCGCGGACTGTCTATTCGAAAATCTCGGGACCGAGTTCCCGCGCCTTTGCGAACCAGCGCCGTGCCCCCGGCGTCACCAGACTGACCATCGCCGCCAGCAGCAGCGCCGGTTCGGCCCAGTGCAGCGGGGCGATGCTCCCGGCGCGCAGCGCCAGCAGCACGCCCGGCCACGCCGCCCACAGGCGGAAGGTGCCGAACACCAGCACCAGCCAGCGGGCGAAGCGCGCAGCGTAGAGATAAATCCACGCGATCGGGATCAGCGCGATGGTGAATTCCGCCGACAGCGCGACGATGGTGGTATCGTGGTTCCATGCCAGCCACGGCGCGCGCCGCGCCAGCCCCAGCGCGGCCAATTCGACATCGGCAAGCCCCTGCCCCAGCCGGATCGTCGCCGCAGCGAGGAAGGCGGCGACGAACACCCGGATCGCGAGCGGCCGCGGCCCGCGCGCCAGCCTCATAGCGGCTGGAAATCCAGCCCGATATCCGCCGCGGGCGCGCTCTGGGTGAGCCTTCCCACCGAGATGTAGTCCACCCCGCTCGCCGCCTTGGCCGCGATGGTGTCGAGGTTCACGCCCCCGCTCGCCTCGGTCGGCACGCGCCCGTCGACCATCCGCACCGCCTCGGCGAGGGTGGCGGGGTCCATGTTGTCGAGCAGCAGATGGTGTGCGCCCGCCGCCAGTGCGGGTTCGATCTGGTCGAGCCGGTCGACCTCGCAGATGATCTTCGCGACGCCGGCCTCGCGCGCCCGCCGCACCGCCTCGCCGACGCTGCCCGCGACCGCGACGTGGTTGTCCTTGATCATCGCCGCATCCCACAGCCCCATCCGGTGATTCTGCGCTCCCCCCTGGCGGGTGGCGTATTTCTCGAGGAAGCGGAGGCCGGGGATGGTCTTGCGGGTATCCAGAAGCGTGCAGGTGGCGCTGCCCTCCCGCATGGCGTCCACGTAAGCGCGGGTCATGGTGGCGATGCCGGAGAGGTGCTGGGCGATGTTGAGCGCGCTGCGTTCGGCGGTCAGCAGCGCCCGCGCGCGGCCCTCGATGCGCATGAGATCAGTGCCTGCGGGCACTTGGTCGCCGTCCGCGACCAGCGGCTCGATCCGGCACTCCGGGTCGAGGTGCCGGAAGAAGGCTTCGGCGAGCGGCAGCCCGGCGACCACGATGGCATCGCGGCTGTCCATCGCCCCGGTAAAGCGCGCCTCGGCGGGGATGACGCTTTCGGAGGTCACATCCCGCCCGCCCCCGGGCAGACCCTCGCCGAGGTCTTCGGCGAGGGTTGCGCGGACGAATTTGGGCAAGTCGAAGCCGGGGAGGGTGAAGGTCACGCTTTTAGCCAATCTTTCTTTCGACATGGTCGCGGGTAGCGAGGACCTCCTTTAGGTCGGAATAGGCCGTCTGCCAGCGCGGATCACATTTGAAGAGAATTTGACCGTCAACCGAGGCAATTTCTTGCGGAAGAAGATCCGAGCATTCCGGCCCGTCCTCGCACCAGCGCAAGCGCTTTAGCCGGGCAAGCAAGGCCCCGGTTGGAAGCTGCTCCAACTCTGATCGCGCAACAACGGGTAGCGCGCGCCTAAGGCCGTGACCTTTCTTCATGGCGCAGCGCTACCCGAGGTTGCGCAGCACAATCAATGCACGAAGCGCGCGACCACATCCCGATACGACCGGCTCACCTTCACCTCCGCGCCGCTGTCCAGCACCAGGAAGCATTCGCCGTTGGTGTGCGGGCGGACCTGCCGGACGAGGTCGAGGTTGACGATCGTCGAGCGGTGGACGCGCTGGAACTTCCGCGGATCGAGGCGGCGTTCGAGGTCCTTCATGGTCTCGCGCAGCACCAGCGAATTGTCGCCGGTGGAGATGATCATGTAATCGCCCGCGGCCTCGATATGCTCGATCGTGTCGACCTCGACGCGGAAGATCTGGCCGCGATCCTTGACGTTGATGAGCTTCTCGAAGCGGTCGGCGCTCTCGGTCGCGGCAGCGGTGGTCTCGACGAAGTCGGCGGCGCGTTCGGGCGCGATTTCGGCCAGCACGTCGAGCAGCTGTTCGGCATCCTCGGCCGATTTCTTTTCGGCAAGCCGCTGGCGCACGCGCTCGACCGTGTCGGCGAGCTTCTGTTCGTCGACCGGCTTCATCAGGTAATTCACCGCATTGGCCTCGAAGGCGCGGATCGCGTGTTCCTCATAGGCGGTGACGAAGACGAACAGCGGCGGCTCGATGTCCATCACGCCCTTGACGACCGAAAAGCCGTCGAAGCCGGGCATCTGGATGTCGAGGAACACGAGGTCGGGCTTCTCGGTCTTGATCTTGCGGATCGCCTCGCGCCCGTTGGCGCAGGTGTCGATGACCTCGACATCGTCGAAGGGTTCGAGCCGCAGCTGGAGGCCCTGGATGGCAAGTTTCTCGTCGTCGACGAGGATCGTTCTGATGGTCATGCGGTGTTTCCGATTGTTCGTTGCGGGGGGGTGAGGGGGATGACCTTCGCGCCCGGGGAGGCGGTCGGTGTCGGTCCCCCGGGGGCAGGCGTCGGGGGTGCCTGCAATTCGGGGTCGCTGGCGCGGACGTAGGGAATCTCGATCAGCACGGTGAACCCGCCGCCGGGTTCGGAGCGGGTCTCGAACAGCTGCGCATCGCCATAGGCCTGCATCAGCCGGTTGCGGATATTGGCGAGGCCCACCCCGGTCGAGACCGGCTGGCCGGGCGCGTGGCCGGCGCGCATCTCGGCGCGCGAGGCGGCGGCGTCGAGCGTGTCGAACAGCAGCGGCTCGTCGACGCCCGGGCCGGTGTCCTCGACCGTCAGGCGCAGCCGCTCGCCGATCACCCGCGCGGTGAGCGAGATGCGCGCGCCTTCCTCCTGCGGGCTGACCGCATACTTGATCGCGTTCTCGACCAGCGGTTGCAGCAGCATGGAGGGCAGCTGCGCACCCAGCGCGGCGTCCTCGATCTCGAAATGGGTGCGCAGCCGCTCCTCGAAGCGCATCCGCTCGATGTCGAGATAGAGCTGCAGCGTCTCGATCTCCTGCGCCAGCGTGACCTGGCTGCCGGGCTCGGCGATGAGGGTGTGGCGCAGGAAGCCGGACAGGCGGGTGAGCATCGCGTTGGCGGGCTCGGTCTGCTTCAGGAGCACCAGCGTGCTGATCGAGTTCAATGTGTTGAACAGGAAGTGCGGATTGAGCTGGTAGCGCAGCATCGCCAGCTGCGCGGCGGTGGCCTGCGCCTCCAGCCGCTCGAGCCGGTCGGCCTGCCGCTCCACCGTCAGGAAGAAGTTGATCGCGTAGTAGAGCGCGCTCCACCCCACCAGCAGCGTGAGCGGGATGAAGGACAGGCTGATCACCAGCTGCGCGAAGGTGGTCTCGCGGCTGGCGCCGTAATAGACGCCCTGCACCCAGGCATCGATCGAGGCGTGGAGGATCACCGCCACGAACAGCACCAGCGCGGTCACTCCCCAGGTGATCAGCGGCTTCTGGCGGATCAGCTCGCGGTAGATCACCGACAGCAGCAGGCTGATCGAGAAGCCGGTGATGGTGGAAACCAGGATCAGCGCGAGCAGCGCGAAGGGCTGTCCGTTGACGAAGGCGATCACCGCGCGCAGCAGGAAAGCCGCACCCCAGCCGGCCAGCTGGAGGTTCCAGAACGCGCGGTTCTTGCTCGCGAAGAACGGCGCCGGCTGGATCTGGAGCACTGCCATAGGCCCAGCGGTCTAGCTCATTTCGTCGCAAACGGCACGGCAATTCGCGAGCGTTGCCGCTGGCCCGCCACGGCTCGGCGCGGTTAGCGGGGGGCTTGGGGCTTCTCCAGTCCCTCGGCGGGATCGATCTCGCGGCGGAAATGCGTGCGCCAGTCGGCCCGCCCCTCGCGCGCCATCAGGTCCGCAATCTGCGGCAGCTCGGCGGCGATGAACTCCGCGCGCTCGTCCCAGCCGTCATGGTCGCGCAGCTTGAGGAAGCCGGCATCGTGGCGCTTGCCCCAGCGCGTCATGAAGGTGACGCCGCCGCGCGGATCATATCCGGCATTGGCGAGCAGCCAGGGGATCAGGCGGTCGGCCTCGCGCTCGGTGCGGCGCACGTGGCGACGGCTGCGCCCGTTGCGATCGAGCCAGGCGTCGTGGCCAAGGACATTGTGCGCCAGCTCGTGGGCGACAAGCGCGGCAAAGACCTCCTCTTCGGGGTAGGCGAAGGCCGGGAAGTCGATCCCGATCACGACCCGCGAACCATCCGCCACCGCCTTCTTGCCGGCACCCATCAGTTCGAAGCGGGTCGCGCAGGTCTCCACCGGGACGAGGTGCGCCGCCTCGCCATCCGCGAAGCTGATGGTGATGCCGCCATGCTCCGCGAGCATCGCGTCGATGTGGTCGTGCGCCCACACGAGACGATGCCACACCATCGCCTCCTCCTCCTCCTTGGGCCAGGCGTTGGGATCGAGCCGTTCCAGCAGGGCGATCTCGCGGTTGCGCGTGAAGGCGCCGGAAAGCGCCGCGGGCGAGCCGCGCGCGGCGGTCTCGACCGCGAAATCGCCCTTCAGGCCGAGCGCGGCGCGGGCGATGCCGGGAGCGCCGTAGCTCATCATGTCCTGCAATTGCAGACCGATTGCGGGGATCACCCGGGGGCAGAAGGCACGATTGCCGCGCACTAGCCGCCAGCCGACGTCCTGGAGCCGCTGATCGGCGTCCTGATAGCGGGCGATCGCGGCGCGTTCGGCGGCGTAATCGACAGCCTGCGCGGCACTGCTCGCGGCAAGTGCGATCCCCGCCAGCGCCGCCAGCGCGCCGGGCCGGCTCATCCCTCGCCAGCCTCGGCAATCGCGTCCTTGAGCTTGTCGTAACCGACCGCCCCGCCGAAGGGGCGCTTGCCCGCCACCCATGCGGGGGTGCCGGTGAAGCCGAGCGAGCGGGCCAGTTCGAGGTTCCGCGCGACCTCCGCGGCGACCGTGTCGGAGGCGGCATCGGCCTCGGCCTGCGCCATGTCGAGCCCGGCCTTCTCGGCCGCGGCGCTGACGTCGCCCAGTTCGAACATCGCATCGTGGAAGGCGCGGTACTTGCCCTGCAACCCGGCGGCGAGCGCCATCCGCGAGGCGGCATCGCTGCCCTCGAAGATCGGCCATTCGCGGATCACCACCTTCAGTTCGGGGTCCTCCGCGATCAGCCGGTTCACGTCCTTGAGGCTCGCCGCGCAATAGGGGCAGTTGTAGTCGGTGAACTCGACCAGCACCTTCTTGCCCTGCGGGTTGCCGAGCACCACGCCGGGGAAGGGGGTGAACACCTCGTCGCCCATCGCGGCGAGCCGCTTTTCGGCCTCCCTGTTCTCGTAGGCCTCGACCATCTGCGGCAGCACGTCGGGATTGGACAGGAGGAAGGCGCGGGTGTGGTTGTCGGCGAGGCCCGCATAGGACCAGATCGCCGCGCCGAGGAAGCCGAACACCAGCGCGGTCAGCGCGGTCAGCAGGGTGTTGCGCAGGGAGGATGAGGGCATGGGGGCTTTCGTAGCAAGCGGCGGGATGGGCGCAAGCCCGGTGAGCGGCGCCTAGCGCTCGTCGCGCAGGCGTTCGAGCTCGGCGCGGGCTTCGAGCGCGACATCCTGCGCACGCAGCCAGTCGGGCGAGCCGTAGGGCAGGTTGGCCTCGGCGGCCTGGGCGTTCTGGAGCGCCTCGGGATACTGGCGGTTCATCACCAACTGCTCGGCGCTGGCAAGGCGCGCGCGCGGAATATCGCCCTGCGCGGCATAGACCACGCCGAGCTGGTACCAGGCGAAGGGGTTGTAGCGGTCGCGCGCCACTGCGGCGCGCAGCACCCGCTCGGCCTCGGGGTAGTTGGCCTTGTCCTCGGTGGCAATCAGCGCATGGCCGAACAGCCCCGCGATCAGCGGCTGCGAGCGGGTCAGCTCGGTGGCGCGGCGCAGCGGGTCGAGCGCTTCCTCGGCGCGTCCGGATTCGAGCAGAACCTGGCCCTTCAGTTCGAGGAAATAGGGGTTGTCCGGTTCGGCGGCGAGCAGCGCGTCGGCCTCCGCCAGCGCCATGTCGACCCGCGCCTCCTTGTGATAGGCATAGGCGCGGGCATAATGCGCGGGGATGCTGGTGTCGCTCGGCGGAAAGGCGTTGAGCGTGCGCTGCGGCTCTGCGAGGTAGCCGTAGAGCTTGGCCTTGGCCCGCAGGAACCGCTCCTGCAGCGCCGCATCGTCGGGCGCGGACCAGGCCGGGTCGGATTCGAGCAGGTTGCGCAGGGTCTGGATGCGGTCGCCGGTGAGCGGGTGGGTGCGCGAATAGGCGGCCTCGTCGGACTGGCTGTAGCCGTGGCGGATTTCATCGCCGCGCAGCTTCTCGAAGAAGGAGATCATCCCCCGGCCGGAAATCCCCGCGCCCGAAAGATAGCGCGCGCCCGCAAGGTCGGTGGCGGCTTCCTGGTTGCGGTTATAGGCGAGGAAGCTGCCCATCGCCGCCTGCTGGCCGGCCATGATCGCACCCATCGCGGCATCGCCCCCGCCGGCCAGCGCCGCACCGACCCCGATCAGCAGCGAAAGCAGGGTGATCCCGGTCGCCGCCTTGGTGCGCTCCTCGAAGCGGATCGCGTGTCCGGCGGTGATGTGGCCGAGTTCGTGGGCGAGCACGCCCTGCACCTCGTTGGCGGTGTCTGCAGCGTCGATGAGGCCCGAATGGACATAGATCGCCTGTCCGCCCGCCACGAAGGCGTTGATCGAGTTGTCGTTGATCAGCACCACCTCGACATTGCCGGGTTCGAGCTCGCTCGCCTCGACCAGCGGCGCGACCATGTCCTTGAGCAGTTCCTCGGTCTCGGCATCGCGCAGGATCGCCTGTGCGGCGAGCGGCTGGGTGGCGATGACGGTGCAGGCCAGCAGGGCCAGCAGGCGCGCGGCGAGGGAACGGGGGGACGGCATCACCGCGACCCTACCGCGATTTCGCCTGAACTCAAACTGAAGCGATGGCGGGCTTCGCGTGCTGCGGCGAAACCGGAAAGAAGACGGGGCGCCTAGCCGACCAGCCGCTTCGCCGCACGTTCGATCTGGGGCACGTCCTCGGGCAGTTCGCCGATGACTGCGACATTGCCCTCGGCGTCGCGGCGCACCATCACCAGCGCGAATTCGGGACCCTCGCCCGCCAGCGCCTCGAGCGTGAGCGCCTCGAGCGCGCGCAGCTTCTTCGCCAGCGCGGCGCGCACGCCCTTCTCGTCCTCGACAGCCTTGCCCTGCTCCTCGCGGCGCAGGCGGCGCTCGGCCTTGACCACGCCCTTGAGCCCGCCCTCGGCCTCGCCGAGGAAGTGCGCGAGGCTGCCGCGTTCGAGGCCCAGCCGGTGGGCATGGGTCAGCACCGCGGCATATTCGGTGAGGCGCGTCTTGTCGTAATCCTGCCCGAACACGAGCTTGACCACCGGGGTCATCGGCGCGCGGTCCTGGATGGTCAGCCCGCTTTCGGCGACCAGTTCGGCGAAGTCCTCGGGTGCCGCGGCGGCGGCCAGCGAGAAATCGTAGGCGCGGCTCACCGCCTCGTAGAGCGCGCTGCGGCTGCGGTCCTCGGTCAGGTCGGCGCGCTGCGCGAGTTCGCGCGCGGCGGCGAGCCAGTCCTGCAACCCCGCGTCGTCGGCCAGTTCGGCGACCGGCTCGGGCACCATCTCGACCGATGTGAAGCCTGCGGCGAAGACCGCGTCGGCGGAGGGATCGTAGGGCAGGTCGGCGGGGTCGATCGCCTTCTTGGCAGGCGCTTCGATGTAGTCGGCGAGCGAGGCGAAGGAATAGCCGCTGTCGGCCTCGCCCTCCTCCTCGTCATAGTCCTCGTCCTCCTCCTCGCCGTCGAGCGCGTAAGCCGAGAAATCGGGCGCGGAGAAATCGGCAAGGCTGTCCGTGTCGGCTTCGTCCACGGGCTCCTCGTCGGCCTCGTGCGCAGGCGAATCGGCCCAGTCGGTGACCGGGTCGGCGACGCGGCGGCGCGGCTCCTCCTCGACCTCGTGCTCGGCACCGAGTTCGAGCGCCTGGTCGATCTCGAGCAGCAGCTCGTCTGCGGTCAGCTGGTCGGCGATCTCCTTCCAGTTGATCACGCCGTAGATGAAATCGATGGTCTCGTCGTCGCTCGAGAAGGGCAGCAGGATGCCGCGGTAGAGAATCTCGATCCCGTGCTGGTTGACGAACTCCGCCTCGAACCCGATCGGCGCCTGGTTGGCGAGGATCTGCATGTAGTGATCGGTAATCCGGCTCAGCAGCGAGCGCGGCGGCACGTCGGACAGGCGGGTGATGACGCCGCGCCCGATGCATTCCTCGGCGAGTTTCTGCCCGAGGAAGCGCACCGCCGGGTCCTCGATCCCGCCGGTGAAATCGAGCAGCACGCTGTAGGGGCCGAAATCGGGGAGCGCCGCCGGGTCGAGATCGTCGATTTGCGGGAACATCCGCTCGCCGAGCAGGCTCGCCCAGTGGTTGTAGGCGCGCACCTGCATGCGGCGCTCGTCCTGGCCGATCGCCTCGGGCGGGAGCTCGCGCACCGGTCCGGGCGCGGACGGGTCCTCACCGGCGGCGTCCCAGCCGTGATCCGTCGCCAGGCCCGCCGGTTCGGCAGCTTCGCCGGAATCGAATGGGCCGCGCAGAGTGTCCATGGCTATTCTTGCCCCTTGGTGAAGTCCTGCCGAAGGTTCTGCCGCCGTGTGGTAAACATCACGTTAAGCGGGGCACCGATGGCTGGTCCGGAGCGGGTCAGAGGAAATAGCGCATTCTGATCGTCATCCGGCTGGTGTCCGTGCCCTGGCTGAACACCGCGTCGCCGAACTTGGGCGGGGCCATTTTCACCGGAGCATCGCGCGAGAATCCATAGCCTTCCTTGGGCATCATGCCGAGCGCGCGGTCGGCCTTGCCGTTGCCGTTCTCATCGTGCAGCAGCGCGATCGCGTAGTCGCCGGGTTTCACGTCCGTGAAGCGGATCACCACCTGTTCGCCTGCGGGCACCACCTTGCGGTAGGACGCGGGGTCCTTGATGCACTTGGGAAAGACATCGGCGCGGGTGGTCATGCAGGCGCGCACCACCCCCTTGGTCGAGCGCAGGTCGGTGACGGTGATCACCACGTCGCCGGCGTGGGCAGGCGACGCGCCGAGCGCAAGCGCGGCGCCCAGGAACAGCGCCAAGCGCTTCACGACAGCGCCGCCCCGCGCGCGTGCCCGGCCTCGGCGACGATCCGCCGCGACAGGCCCCGGTCGGTGCCGCACAGCCTGTCCCAGAGGCGGAAATAGAGCCCGAAATTGCATCGATATTCCTCGTGATGGCGCTCGTGGTGGCTGGCGGTTATCAGCCAGTCGCCCAACCACGAATGAACGAGCCGGCGCGGGAAGACCTCCCAGCCCATGTGGTTGGTGACCCCCATCACCGTGGCGATGGTCAGCACCAGGGCGAGCATCGCGACGTGGATCGGCACCAGGAACACCAGCGCCGGCACGACGACGGCGCCGGTCAGCGCCTCGATCGGATGGAAGCTCATCGCGGTCCAGGCCGTGGGCGGGCGGCTTTCGTGGTGCACGGCATGGGCGATGCGGAACCACTTCGGGCGGTGCATCCAGCGGTGGCTCCAGTAGAAACAGGTGTCCTGCACGAACAGGTAGGCGAGCACCGAGAGCGGGTGATACCACCACGGCAGCGCGGCGAAATCGGCGGTGATGCGGGTCCAGCCGTGGTGTTGCCAGCCCCACAGCACGATCCCTGCCGGGGTGCCGTAGATCGCGGCGGAAAGCAGCGACCAGCGGATCTCGCGCGCGATCTGCCGCCCCTTGCCCGCGTAAAGCCCGGGCCGGGCGCGCGAGGTGGCCCAGGCGAACACCCCGCTCGCCGCGAAATAGCGCAGCGCGACGATCGCGCTCACCGCAAGACTGACGATCAGCAGGGCGAGCGGAAGGGGCAGGTCGGGCGGCAGCATTGCCGGGCGGTATGGCGCAATTCGCGCGGCCGGGACAGCCTCAAATCGTGTCGAGCGCCGCGCACAGCGGGTCGATCAGCGCGGTGTGGCGTCGCATCGCGAGCCGCGCGAGACGCTCCACCTGCGCCTTGCGCCGCGCCGCGGCAAGCGGTTCGAGCGCGGCGGGGCGCAGGATCTCGGCATCATAGCCGTCGGCGACGATCACCCCGCAGGTGGCCGGGCGGAACGCCTCCCCCTCGAGCGGCGCGCGATCGAGCGCCGGAGGAACGCCCCAGTAGAAGCGGTCGCAGAAATCGAGGTAATCGGGCCACTTGGCATCGCCGAGCAGGTCTGCGCGGGCGACCTTGATCTCGACGATCACCACGCCCCCGCGCGCATCGATCCCCATCAGGTCGGCGCGGCGGCCGCCGGGGATCGGCACTTCGGCAAGGCACCAGATGTCGTTGCGCGCGAACAGCCGCGCGATGCCCCGCGCGACGTCCGCGGCGGTGAGCGCGGGCGACGAATCGCGGGTGCGGAAAGCCTCGGCCATGCCGCATCGCTGGAACAGAATGCGAACGCAGTCAAGCGCCCGCGCGCAGGTGTCGTGGAGGCCTCAGTCGGCGTGGGTGGGCTGCAGCGCGGCCATGACCGCGGCGCGCGCGGCGTGGAACTCGCGCCACAGCGCCAGCGCCGGGGCGGCAGTGTCCTGCCCGCGTGCGGTCAGCGTCGCCAGCGCGGCGAGGCCCGGGCGGAGCATCGCGGCGATGTCCTCGAGCCCCTGCGCGGCGAGCGTGCGCTGCCATTGGCCCGCCTCCGCGACCATCCCGGCGAAGGGCAGGGCGGCGGCATCCTCGGGCGCGATCCGGGCGAGCAGGGCCAGCCCCGCGGCCTGGCGGTGCAGCGCTTCCCATTGCGCGACGAGGCTCCCGGGCAGCGCCGCAGGTGCTGAGGCCGGGTCTGAGGCCGGGAGAATCGGTTCGGGCGGAAGGCTGGCCATGGCGCCGAGGCTATGCGCGGCTCCTTGCCGATTGGTTAAGCCGGGAATGGCGAGGCTTGCGACGCGCGCCACAATTGTCTGGCGCGGCCGCGGCGCACTTGCTAAGCGCGCGCCGCACAGGCAATGATGCGCCGCACACGGCCCGGCACCCGTAGCTCAGCTGGATAGAGCGCTGCCCTCCGAAGGCAGAGGTCACAGGTTCGAATCCTGTCGGGTGCGCCAACATCTCAAAGAGGTAAGCCCCCAAAAGCGTCGCACACAGTGCGCGCGCAAATAGGCCCGGATCACGTCCGGTGTCTCCATCTTCTGGACATCAGACGTCGCACACCGTGACGACAGAATGTTCGGACGCGGCGGCGCGAACCGCAGCCTGAGTGAGGTGTCGTCGTCCGCCACGCTCAAGGCGACGTCATAAACCGTGATGGATCGGTCGCGTGCGGGGGCTTTCAGCCGTTGCCACAGCTCGTGCCAGACGGTTGGCTGTGGGCATATCCTCGTTTCGGCATGGGCGTGGAGGCTATCACCGGCGGCACCCAAACTTTCTTGGGTATCGCTTGGCCATCGCGGTCAATACAGACCGGAGCCCGCAGGCGAAATCCGAGACTGCGGGGCTATGGGGGGGAAACGATGCGCAAGAGCGTCATCGCGCGTGCGATTTACGGCGTGAGCATGCTCACGCTGGCGGCGGGGGCGGCGGCCGAAACGCCGACGGAAACTCAGGAAATCCGCCCGATCCCGGCCGTTCCCGGCGAAAGCTATCTCATCACGCTCGACCCCGCCAAGGGCTATGTGATCGGCAGAGACGGGCAGAAATACGCCGCCCAGACCTTCGCCTTCGACCTGATGGAGAAGGAGAACCTCTCCTGCTCCTACGTCACCGAAATCCCTGCGAGCTATCGCCAGTATCGCGAGGATGCGACCTACGCCAAGGGGCCCCGTCCCGGTTGGCGGATGACCGCCGGTTACCCCGGCCAGACCGACAACGTCGTCAATTCCTGCAGCTTCTACCAGACCGTCAAGAATGCGGGCCGGTACGAGGTGACCTTCGTTGCTGCCGTGCCCAACCAGAGCGGCAAGCTCAGGGTCTATTTCTCCAATCCGAACGATGTCGGTGTCGGCAATGCCCTGGTCGCCTATCTCACGAATGCCCGGCCGGTCGATCCGGCAACGGTGTCCGGACCGGTCTCGCGTGGCCGTCCGATCTTCGCCGCAGACCTGCCGCCTGGCGGCCGCGAATGGGTGGACACCAAGCCGCAGGCGCTGCGCAAGTTCTATTCGGCACTGCTGCGCGACGGCGAATACAATGCGGTCGCCAACTTCGCCAAGCTTGGCCGCGCGGCGATGGCGGCAGGCGAATACCAGACCGCCGAATGGGCCTTCGACAACGCGCTCGACCGGATCGAGGCGATCTACGCCAACGACGAGGCGGCCAAGGCCGCACGCAGCAAGTTCAGCGCGGAAAGCATCAAGGACTTCAAGGGCGATCCCTATGAACGCGCGATGGCCTATTACTATCGCGGCCTGCTCTACCTGCGCACCGGCGATTATGGCAATGCCCGCGCCACCTTCGTCTCGGCCGAGTACCAGGACACGATTTCCGAGGCCGAGGAGTTCCAGTCCGATTTCGCACTGATGAACTTCCTCGCCGGCTGGTCGGCCCGCTGCATGGGCAGCGATGCGCTCGCCACCGACAGTTTCGCGGCCGCCGCCAAGATCGATTCCGCGCTGGGCGAGCCGCCCGCCGAGGCGACGGTGCTCAACATCGCGGAAACCGGGATGGGCCCGGTCAAGCTGATGCGCGGCCAAGGCGGGCAGATGGTCGGGCTGGTGCCCTCGGTCGACTTCACCCCCGAAGGTGCCGTGCCGAAGCTGGGTGGAACCACGCTCGCCCGCGCGGCGGACATCAACTACCAGGCAACCACCCGCGGCGGACGCAAGTTCGACGCGATCATGAACGGCAAGGTCGCCTTCAAGGACACCATGGGCACCGTCAGCGACGTCGCCCTGACCGCGACCTCACTGCTGTCGGACCAGCTCGGCGTCGCCGGCTCGGTGCTGGGTCTGTTCGGCGGGCTTGCGTCGGGCGCGGCGTCCGACGCGACCAAGACGCAGGTCGATGTGCGCTACTGGGACACTCTGCCCGACGCGGTGTTCGTCGCCGCGACCAAACCGCCCGCGAAGCCCGCCGCTCCGGCGAGCGGCAAGCGCAAGGGGAAGGGCAAGTCTGCCGCAGCCGCTGCGCCTCCGGCACCGGCGGCTGCCCCGAAAACCACCTTCGCCGGCGGCGCGCCTGCGGGGGCCACCATGGTCAGCGAAGCCAATCAGCGCTGCAGCCTCAACTGGGCCGCGGACCGCTCGCCCCTCGATGCCAAGGCCGGCATTCCCGGCACGCCGCAGAACGCGCCCGAGATGCGCGCCCGCAAGGAAGAGGCAAGCGCCCGCGACGCCGCCTTCCGCCGTGCGCTCATGGCGGGCGAAATCTGAGCTTGCCGCCCTTTCATCCCGGAGACCTCTTGTGAAACGCATTGCCACTCACTTCCTCGGCAGCCTCGCGCTCGCGGCCTGCGCCCTGACCTTCGCGGCCAGCACCCCCGCGGATGCGCAGAAGCGCGGCAAGTCCAGGGATCTCGACGCGGGCATGGCCGGCCCGGTGCAGGGGGTCGGCATCGAAAGCCGCGACCTTCTGGCGATGTCCGACCAGATGGTGCGCGACATCCTCGCGACGCCCGAGATCGCGGCGCGCAGCGTGGCACCGCGGATCATCGTCGACAGCAAGTACTTCACCAACGAAAGCTCGCAGCGGATCAATCAGAACCTCATCACCGACCGGCTTCGCACCAGCCTCAACCGGGCGAGCGACGGGCGCATGGTGTTCATCGCCCGGCAGAATGCGGCGATGATCGAGGAGGAGCGCGCGCTCAAGCGCGAGGGCACCACCGACAGCGGCACCACCGGCCTCACGCGCGCGCAGTTCGGCGCCGATTTCCGGCTGACCGGCAACATCGCGTCGCAGGATGCGCGCAATGCCCGCACCGGACAGGTCCAGCGTTTCACGCAGATCACCTTCGAACTCGTCGATCTCGAAAGCGGCGCGATCGTGTGGTCGAATGCCTATGACGTCGCCCGCGCGGCGACCGACGACGTCACCTATCGCTGATTCACAGGGGAGAATATCCGCATGAAAGCCGTAGTCCGGGCCACTGCCGCCCTCGTTCTGGTGATCAATCTCGCGGCCTGCGCGACCTACGAGCCGATGCGGCTCGATCCCAATGCGCAGGTTCCCGAAGCCGGGGAAACCGTCGAATGATCCGCCGCGCCGCGCTCGGCGGGGGCGGGCTGGCGGCGGCGACCGCCGCGGCGCTGCTCGTCACCGCCCTCGCCGACAGCCCACCGGCAACCGCGCGCGAGAACCAGGTGGTCAAGTGCAAGACCAGCAAGGCCCGCAAGGCGCCCGAATATGCCGGTGCGGCGCTGGTCGCCAACGTGCCGCGCTCGATGACCTCGATCGATCTCAACGCGGTGCAGTTCACCGACAAGGCGCTCACCCGCGAGATGGTGGTCGAGGGCCTGTTCGCGCGCCGCACCGAGACCGACACGGTCGAGGTCAGCGCGCGCTTCGTCAATTGCACCGGCCGGCAGCTGATCATCCGCGCGCGCTCGAACTTCATGGACGAGGTGCAATATCCGGTCGAGCCGTCCTCGGCCTGGCAGCGGGTGATCATCCAGCCCTATGCCACCGGCGTCTATCGCGAACGGTCGATGAAGCGCGACGAGGTCAAGTACTACCTCATCGAGATCGCGGGGGAATAGCATGATGCGCATCGCCGTCCCGGTCGCCATCCTGTGCGCGGCGTTGGCCGCTCCGGCAGCCGCGCAATATCGCGAGGGCACGCCCGAGGTGCTCGCCCCGCCGGCCCGCGCGCCCGATATGCGGGCGGCGCAGGAAACGCGCTCGGCGGACGATTATCGCCGCGCCGGCTCGCCGCGCATCGTGGTGTTCTGGAACCGCGAATTGAGCGACCGCATTGCCAACGACTATGACACCGTCCTCACCGACCGCAGCGAGACCGGCGAGGGCACCGCCGCAGCGGTCTCGCGCAATGGCCGCTATGCCGAGGGGGCGCGTGTCACCAGCAGCGAACGCGAGATTCGCATGGGCCGCCGCGAGGTGGAGGACGACCGTCGCGGTTCGCTGCTCGAGGAGGACCGTGAGTGGCTCCTGCTCGAATCGTTCCAGAACCGCCTCCAGTCGCTCGGCCTGGTGCTGGTCGATCGCGCACTGGCGATGCGCGCCGCCGCCGCTGCGGAAGGCGGGCCGACCGACAAGCAGACGGCCGAGATGCGCGGGATCGCCGGGCTTGCCGACCTGATGATGACCCTGACGCAGACCGGTGCCCCCGACGCGCCGCTCGGCGTGCGCTTCAAGATCACCGTGACCGACCTCAAGACCGGCCAGATCGTCACCACCGTGGTGGCCGACGGGGAGGGGCCGCCGCGCGGACCGGGGCGCTTCGTAGCCGGGGCGAACGGGTTCGAGCGCGAGGCACCCCCGCCGCTCGATGCCGCGCAGGCTGGGGCAAACCTTGCCTCCGACCTGCTGATCCGGCTGGCCGGAAGGTGGCGCTAGAAAGGGTGCATGGCAGCCGCGCAATCGAATCCGGCTCGGACGCCTTGAGCGCCCCCTAGCAACGTGTTGAGCGCATCGGTCACAGGTTCGAATCCTGTCGGGTGCGCCATGATTCGCCGGTTCGCGGCTTTGGCCGCGATCACCGCCGCTCCCTGAAGAAATCGCGCAGCAGCGCCGCGGCTTCGGCCTCGCTCATGCCGGAATAGACCTGCGGGCGGTGCAGGCATTGGGGCTGGTCGAAGATCCGCGCCCCGTGCTCCACCGCACCGCCCTTGGGGTCGCTCGCGGCGTAGTAGAGCCGCGCGATGCGGGCATGGGAAATCGCTCCCGCGCACATCGCGCAGGGCTCGAGCGTGACCCACAGGTCGCACCCCGTCAGGCGCTCGTCGCCGAGCCTTTTGGCGGCGCGGCGGATCGCGAGGATCTCGGCATGGGCGGTGGGATCGTGGCTTTCGCGCGGGCCATTGCGGCCTTGCGCGATCACCTGCCCGTCTTTCACCACCAGTGCGCCGACCGGCACCTCGCCCGCCGCGGCGGCCTCGCGGGCAAGCGAAAGGGCGCGCCCCATGAAGCTGCGGAACCCCGCTTCGTTCATGACGCGCGCCCCCGCCGGGCGCTGCTCTGCCCTATGCGCTTATTCGCTGTTGCCGGTCGCCGGGGTGCCTTCGGCATCGGGCATGGTGACATCGACATCGGGGACCTCGACCGTCTTCTCCTTGGTGCCGACGTCGACATCGGCGGTCTCGACGTCATATTCGGGCATGTTGCCGCCCTTCACGTCGACCTCGGGCATTTCGCCGTCCTCGGTCTGGTCGACATCGCACGCGGCGAGCCCCAATGCAAAGGGGACGATGAGGCTGGTGGCGATGAGTCGTTTCATGTGGTGTGTCTCCTGTTGGCCATGGCCGCGGGGAAGGCCCGCGAAGGTCCGCGCGCACAGCACGATTTGGCAGGGCTTTGCACCATCACCTATGTTGGATTGTGGCGGAAAGGGGGCAAGGGCCTTGCGGGGAGGTGCGCGGCGGCAAGCGGCTTGACCTTTCCGCCCCGGCCCGTTATGCGCGCCGCTTTCCTTGCCCTGGCCGGAGCCCGGGCCCCGACCTTTACGAGAAGAGACACACCATGTCGCGCATCTGCGAACTGACCGGCAAGGGCCGCCAGGTCGGCCACAACGTGAGCCACGCCAACAACAAGACCAAGCGCGTCTTCCTGCCCAACCTGCAGAACGTGACGCTGCTCTCGGAAAAGCTCGACCGCAGCTTCAAGTTCCGCGTCTCGACCCACGGCCTGCGCTCGGTGGAGCACAATGGCGGTCTCGACAACTGGCTGCTCAAGACCAGCGACGAGAAGCTCTCGGCGAACGCGCTCAAGGTGAAGCGCGAACTGCTCAAGGCCGAAAAGGCCGCCTGATTTTCCGCTGCCGTCCCGCGGGGCGGAGAGGCGAATCGAAGGAGCGTCCGGGTTTCCGGGCGCTTTTTCGTTTGCGGCCACTTGCGGTGGCGCAGACCACCCGCCCCGCCTCCCCGCCCGGCCACCATAGAATGGTGAACTACTGGCGCCCGGGCGGGGAGGCGGGCCGGTCGGCCGGATTCCACGCGAACCTCACCAGCAAGGTGCGCTGGAAGATCGAGAAATTGTCGTCCGAGACCACCCAAACGCTGCCGCGCGCCGGGTCGGTCCGGTCGGGGACGAAGGTGATCCCCTCGAAATTGTCGGCGAAGATGCCGCCGTCCAGCCGCTCGACGATCCGCGCCCGCCACGACTGCCCGGCGCGGATTTCGCGAGGGTCGGCAATCGCGATCGCGGTGTCGAAGCGCGCCGGGATGGCGTAGCGCACCCGCCGCAGCAGGATCAGCACCCGCCCGTCGGGCAATTGCGCGGCATCGACCGGGTCGTAATCGGGCGCGGCGAAGAACCGGAACCGCAGCGGTGTGCCGCCCCGCACCGGGTCGCGGGGAAACAGCAGTCCCTCGTGATCGGTCTCGCTGCCGCGCTCCGGCCCCTCGGCGATGATGACGAAGCGCCCGTCGGCGAGCCGCTCCATCGTCTCGGGGCCGCTATTGGGGCTCCAGCCGGCCATTTCCGGGGGGCTGCGCATCGCCACCCCTCCGCCGGGCGCGAGACGCATCACCAGGTTGAAGTTCTCGAAAGCGCCCCACACGGTCCCGCTCGTCGGATCGCGGGCGAGGGATTCGAGATCGACCACCTCCGTGCGTCCCGTGGCAGCGCGGCCGATGAAGCGGAAGCTGCCGGGCACCGCACGCGGGGAACCGCCGGACAGGTCGATATCGAGCAGCCAGCCGCGATCACTTCCGGCAAGCAGTCCCGAGGCGCCCTTCCCCACCAGCGCCGAAAAGCCGCCGAACCAGCCGTGCCGCGAGGTCATCTCCCATACGCCGGTCGGGACGAGAGAGCCCCTCAGCCCCGCACGTTCGTCCATGGCGGTGATCCGCACCACCGCCACGTCGCTGCGCTTGCCGGTGGGGGTGCGCAGGAAGGTGCCCGGTGCGAGCCCGAGCGTCACCACCGCGAGCAGCAGCAGGCGAATCCTCCGCACGCGGCGGATCAGGCGGGGTCGATACCGAGCAGGCGGCGCGTCGCGATCTCGCAGGAGGCATAGGCCTCCTGCCGCTCGGCGCTCCAATAGCGCAGTTCGGCGAGCGGGATCGGCACGCCGGTCACCGCGCACAGGACATGGCTGCCGGGGCGCAGCACGCGGAAGTTCGAGGGGCCGTAATAGAGCTTGGCGGTCTTGTCGGCGGAGGACATCAGCATGTCCTTCCGATAGCACCGCGCGGTCAGCCGAACAAATCTTCTTGTGCAGGACCCGCGCGGGGCGCGCCCTTGGGCCGGGCCGGGCGCGGCTTGGCGGGCGGGGTGCTGCCGGCCGGCACGGCATCGAGGGTCCCGTCGCGGAATTGCAGCACCAGCGCCGCCTCCTCCGCTGCCGCGGCGCGGGAGGTGAGCGCGGTGCCTGCGGTGTCGCGGACGATCGCGTAGCCGCGCTCGAGCGGTTTTTCGGGATGAAGCTGGCTCATCACCCGGGTGAGCGCCGCGAGCCGGTCCCGCCCGCCCAGCAGCGGGCGTTCGACCAGCGCGGGGACGAGTCGCGCCCGCGCCAGCCGCTCTCCCGCGGCCTGCGCCGGGCGCTGCACGAGCACGGGGGTCAGACCGGCGCGATCGAGCCGCCGCTGCGCCTCGGCGGCGGAGCGGGTGAGCAGGCTCGGCGAGAGCCGCGAAGCTGCCCCGGCGAGCCGCTCGCGCCCGCGCGCGGACCTTTCGGCGAGCCCGCGCCGCAGCCGCTCGGCAAGATCGTCGAGCCGCTGCGCCTGCGGCTGGAGCAGGTTTTCGGGACGCGGCAGCATCCGCGCCCGGGCCTCGAGCCGCTCGCGCCCGAGTTCGACCGGGCGCAGCACCGCGCGGCGCTGGCGATTGCCGAGGTCGCCCAGCGCCAGCGCGAGGTCGGCGCGCACCGGCACCGCCATCTCGGCCGCCGCGGTGGGCGTGGGCGCGCGCCGGTCGGCGGCGTAATCGGCAAGCGTGGTGTCGGTCTCGTGGCCCACGGCGCTGATTACCGGGATGGTGCATTCCGCAATAGCGCGCACCACCACTTCCTCGTTGAAGCTCCACAGGTCCTCGATCGACCCGCCGCCGCGCGCGACGATCACCACGTCGGGGCGCGGCACCGGCCCGCCCGGCTCCAGCGCGGAGAAGCCGCGCACCGCCGCCGCCACCTGCTCGGCCGCGCCCTGCCCCTGCACCAGCACCGGCCAGACCAGCACGTGGCTGGGGAACCGGTCCGCCAGCCGGTGGAGGATGTCGCGGATCACCGCACCGGTCGGCGAGGTGACGACGCCGATGGTGCGCGGCAGGAAGGGCAACCGGCGCTTGCGACGCTCGTCGAACAGGCCCTCGGCCGCGAGCCTCGCGCGGGTCTTCTCGAGCAGCGCCAGCAGCGCGCCCTCGCCCGCCAACTCGAGGCTGTCGATCACGATCTGGTATTTCGAGCGCCCCGGATAGGTCGTCAGCTTGCCGGTGGCGATCACCTCCAGCCCGTCCTCGGGGCGGAAGGTCAGGCGCTGCGCGGTGCCTTTCCACATCACCCCGTCGAGCACCGCGGTCTCGTCCTTGAGGCAGCAGTAGAAGTGCCCCGAGGCGGCGCGCTTCACCCCGGACAATTCGCCGCGCAGGCGGACGTAGCCGAAGCGATCCTCGACCGTGCGCTTGAGCAGCGCGGAAATCTCGCTGACGGTCAGCGGCTCCGCATTGTCCCCCTGCCTTGCGCGCGCTACCAGCCCGGGATTGTCGTCACTGGTCGGCGGAGGTGCCATGAATATCCTGCTTCTGGGTTCGGGGGGCCGCGAACATGCGTTAGCCTGGAAGCTGGCGCAATCCCCGAGCCTGACAAAGCTCTGGGCCGCCCCCGGCAATCCCGGGATCGCGGAAGAAGCGGAGCTGGTGGCGCTGGATGCCACCGACCACGGCGCGGTCATCGCCTTCTGCCACGAACACGGCGTCGATTTGGTGGTGATCGGGCCCGAGGCGCCGCTGGTGGACGGGCTCTCCGATTCCCTGCGCGCGGCGGGCGTGGCGGTGTTCGGCCCCTCGCAGGCCGCCGCCCAACTGGAAGGCTCGAAGGGCTTCACCAAGGACCTGTGCGCGCGCGCGGACATTCCCACCGCGGGTTACGTGCGCACCTCCTCGCTGGAGGAGGCCCGCGCCGCGCTCACCCGCTTTGCCGCGCCCTATGTGCTCAAGGCCGATGGGCTCGCGGCGGGCAAGGGCGTGGTGATCGCCGACACACTCGAGGCGGCGGAGCTGGCGCTCGCGGACATGTTCGGCGGGGCCTTCGGCGCAGCGGGCGCGCAGGTGGTGATCGAAGAGTTCATGGCGGGCGAGGAGGCGAGCTTCTTCGCGCTCACCGACGGCACGCATATCATCCCCTTCGGCAGTGCGCAGGATCACAAGCGCGTGGGCGACGGCGACACCGGCCCCAACACCGGCGGGATGGGCGCCTATTCCCCCGTCCCGGTGCTGACCGCCGCATTGCAGGCCCGCGTGATGGCCGAGATCATCGAACCCACCGTGCGCACCCTGCGCGAGGACGGCATGCCCTATTCGGGCGTGCTCTATGCCGGGCTGATGCTGACCGCCGAGGGCCCCAAGCTGATCGAATACAATGCGCGCTTCGGTGATCCCGAGTGCCAGGTACTGATGATGCGCCTCGAAAGCGACCTTGCCGCGGTGATGCTGGCCTGTGCCGAGGGGCGGCTGGGCGAGGTCGCGGTGGCGCTCAGCGATGAAACCGCGCTGACCGTGGTGATGGCGGCCGAGGGCTATCCCGGCACGCCGGAGAAGGGCGGAACCATCGCGCTCGGCGATGCGGAGGCCGGCGGGGCCAAGGTGTTCCACGCCGGCACCGCGCTGAAGGACGGCGCGCTGGTGGCGAACGGGGGCCGGGTGCTCGCCGTCAGCGCCACCGGCGCCAGCGTCACCGAGGCGCAGGCCCGCGCCTATGCCGCGGTCGACGCGATCGACTTCCAGAGCGGCTTCTGCCGCCGCGACATCGGCCAGAAGGAAGTGGCGCGCGAAGCGGCGCGCGAACGCGGCTAGAAGCGCGCGGCGTAGGTCACCCCGCCGCCGTGGAAGTCGCCCCACGGCATCAGCACCGCGACGCGCCCGTCCCTGCCGGGCTTGTGGTGCGTAATCAGCAGGCCCGCGCCCGAGCCGATCGCCGCCCCCGCCAGCACGTCGTACCAGTGGTGCTTGTCCGCCTCGACCCGCGCGAGGCCGACGAGGCTCGCCAGCGCCAGCGCGGGAACGCCCTCGCCCGGTCCGCGCCGCTCAAGGATGCTGGTCGCCGCGGCGAAGGCGGTGGCGGTGTGGCCGGAGGGGAAGCTGTCATTGCCGCTGCCGTCGGGGCGCGCTTCGGGGAACACCTGCTTCAGCCCCTGCGCCGCGCCGAACCCGGCCACCACCGAACCACCCGCCTGCAGCGCGCCGGGCGTGTCGCCCTCGGCCGCGGGCACACCGAGCGACCAGGCGACCAGCCCGCCCACCCCGATGTCGCTCGCGGTCGCCCAGTCGTCCTGCGATGAGGCGAGGGCCGGCTGGGCGGCGAGCAAGGCCGGGCCGAGAGCGAGGAGCGCGTGGCGGCGCAGGCGCGGCGCGTGGACAGGCTTGCGATTCACGATGTCTCCGTTTCCGGGCCGGTCACCTCCGCGCCCCGCTCATCAACAACGAGGAAGGTCGATATTGGTTGCGGACCGTGGCGCCTCAGCCCTGCGCCCGGCCTGCGCGCTGCGGCACCAGCCGGATCAGCGCGACGATCGCCGCGCCGAGCACCAGCGAGGCCGCCAGCCGGCTCAATTCCAGCCCGCCCTGCGCAACCGGCTTGTCGAGGACATCGCCCACCACCGCGCCGAGCGGCCGGGTGAGGATGAAGGCCAGCCAGAAAAGCGCGACGCTGCTGAAGCGGTTCGCGACATGGGCCGCGGCAACCAGCACCAGCGCCCCGCCGAAGATCAGCGCGGCCCCCGAATAGCCGAGCGGCCCGTCCGCCACCCAGTCGCCCAAGGCCGTGCCGAGCGTCTGCGAGAAGGTGATCGTCAGCCAGTAGTAGAGCTCTGCCTGCGGCGCGTGCACCGAGCTGACCGAGATGGTGCCGAGGCGCCGGTGCCAGGCGGCGAGGCTTGTCAGCACCAGCCCCGCCAGCAGCAGCGACCCGCCCGGATAGCCGATCCCGAGCGAGCGCGTGGCGAAATCCGCGAGCGATGTCCCCGCGGTGGTCGAGGCGATGATCGTCGCCCAGTAGAGCCAGGGATGGAAGCGGCGCGCCCGGATCTGCGCCCATACCAGCGCCGCCAGCAACCCGCCGAACAGCGCGGTGCCGGCCAGATAGCCGTTGACCCCGCCCTGCCCCGCGGTTGCTGTCGTCTCGCCCAGCCAGCTCATGCTGACCGTGTCGCCCATCGTCTCGCCGAAGGTCGTGGCAAGGATTTTGATGATCCAGAAGCCCAGGGTCACCGCCGGAACCTTTGTCAGTGTCTCTTTGAAATCGTCGTCCATGGTGTATCTCCGCCGCGGTTTCGGTCCGCCGGGCGGCATGAACACGGGCGCCCGGCCCCGACCATAAGCAGGAGTGCAAATGACCGCGCATCAGCACATGTCCCATGGATGACGCCGCGCGCAGGAATGCGGTGATCGCCGTTCTGGTGGTCGGCTTGCAGGCCATCGCCGCAATCTATTTCCTCGCCGACGCGGTGCGGGAAAGCGGCGGCCGGCTGGCGCTTGTCGACATTCTCGTCGGCGCGGCGCTGCTGGCCGGCACGTTGTTCGGCGGGGTCATGCTGCGCCGCCTGCTGGCCGAGGCGGAGCGGCGCGAGGCGGCGCTGGCGCTGGCGCGCGGAGCCATCGGCGATCTCATCGGACGGCGCTTCGCGGCGTGGGGGCTCTCGCCGTCGGAGGCCGAAGTCGCGCTATTCGCGCTCAAGGGCTGCACCATTGCCGAGATCGCGGAGATGCGCGGATCGGCTGCAGGAACGGTGCGGTCGCAGCTCAGCCAGGTTTATGCCAAGGCTGGAGTCACCGGGCAGCCGATGCTGATGTCGCTGTTTCTCGACGAGCTGGTGGAGGCGGGCGAAGGACCACGCGGATTTGATCACGATCAAGGAAGCCGTGCGCGCCGGGGCGGATAAGGCCCGCATGACCCAGCGCCTCGCCCTGCTCGCTCCCCTCGCCCTGCTGGCACTCGCCGCCTGCCAGACCGCCGGAACCGACAATCCGCCGCCGATGGTCGGCAAGCCGACCGCGCCTTCGCTCGATACCCGCGCTCCGGCCTTCGTCGAGGCGGCCTGCGGAGGGTGCCACGCGGTCGAGCCGCCGTTCCTTTCGCCCAACCCCAAGTCCCCGAGCTTCGCGGCCATCGCCAATCGTCGCGGCCTGTCGGAGAAGTCGCTCGCGAACTGGCTCGCAGAGGCGCACAACTACCCCGAGGACATGGATTTCACCCTCACCCGCCCGCAGATCGACCAGATCGCGCATTACATGGTGAGCTTGCGCAAGGCGGGATACGTGCCGGACGAGTGACTTTCCTACCGGCCCCGCGCGATGATAGGCGAAGGCCGATCTTTCCCATTGTCGGCCAGCCATCCCGCCCATGCGCCGGAAAGCCCCCCGCCAACCTGTCCGTCAAACGCGGCGAATTGCGGCGAGGTGCCTGAAAGAAAAGGCAAATCCGGCAGCGCCCTGCTTGACAGGGTGTCAAGTCTGTCAACTACAGCCTGGCGTCCACCAGCGCCCGCAGGTCGGCCTCGGGGCGCGGGCCATAGTGCGAGATCACTTCCGCCGCGCAGATCGCGCCGCGCTTCAGGCACTGCGCCAGCGGCTCGCCGCGGGCATAGCCCGACAGGAAGCCCGCCGCGAACTGGTCGCCCGCGCCGGTGGTGTCGATGACCTTCTCGACCGGCTCGGCGGCGACTTCGGCGCGTTCCCCGTGGGCGATCGCGACCGCGCCCTTCTCGCTGCGGGTGGCGACCAGCACCGGCACCTTGCCCGCAATCGCGGCGAGGCCCGCCTCGAAGTCGCTCTCGCCGGTCAGGGTCGCCAGCTCGCTCTCGTTGACGAACAGGATGTCGATCACGCCTTCCGCGATCATCGCGCGGAAATCCTCGCCGTGACGCTCGATCACGAAGCTTTCGGACGCGGTGAAGGCGACCTTGCGGCCCGCCGCGCGCGCCACCTCAATCGCGCGGCGCATCGCCCGGCGCGGCTCCTCCGGGTCCCACAGGTAGCCTTCGAGATAGAGGATCGCCCCGCTCGCGATCAGGTCCTCGTCGAGCGCGGCGGCGGGGAGATACTGCCCCGCGCCGAGGAAGGTGTTCATGGTGCGCTCGCCGTCGGGGGTGACGAAGATCAGCACGCGGCCCGTCGCCGGTTCCCCGTCGCGCGCGGGCGTGTCGAAGTCGATGCCGGTGGCGCGCATGTCGTGGCGGAACACCTTGCCGAGCTGGTCGTCGGCGACCTGCCCGATGAAGGCGCATTCGAGGCCGAGCGTGGCGAGCCCGGCGAGCGTGTTGGCCGCCGAGCCGCCCGAGATCTCGCGGGCGGGCGGCATGGCTTCGTAAAGCTCGTCGGCGCGCGCCTCGTCGATCAGGGTCATGCCGCCGCGGTTGAGCTGGAGCTCCTCGATCAGCTCCTCCTCGCAGGAGGCGATGACGTCGACGACCGCATTGCCGATGGCGATCACGTCGTAGCGGGGCGGGGTGGTTTGGGGCACTTGCGGTTCCTCGGCTGGTGTGTGGTGAGCCGCCTAGCCGCCTTGGGCGCCGAGGCCAAGCACCTGTGTGCCAGGGGCGCGGGCGCGTTGACTTCGCGCCCGGGTCACCGCATCGAACGGGGCAGATGTCCGCCGTTCCTTCCGCCCTCGCCATGGCCTTCGCCCAGCTTGCCGACCGCGCGGTGCTGCGCGTGCTCGCCAAGAGCGTGGGCGTCACGCTGGCGCTGTTCGGCGTGCTCGGCGCGGGGCTCTACTTCGCGCTGGCCGGATTGGCGGCGCGCGTCGGCGTGGATGCGGGCTGGGCCGGTGTCCTGGCGGTGCTGCTGGTGCCGGTGGCGATATGGCTGTTGTTCCGGATCGTGGCGGTGGCGGTGCTGCAGTTCTTCGCCGACGCCGTGGTCGCCGCGGTCGAGGCGCGGCACTATCCGGCGCTGGCTCAGACCGCGCGCCCGCTGCCCTTCCGCCGCGAGCTGGCCAACGCCGCGAAGGGCCTGTTGCGCACTCTCGGCTACAACCTCGTGGCGCTGCCGCTGGCCGGACTGCTGGCCTTCACCGCGATCGGTCCGGCGGTGCTGTTGTTCACGATCAATGCAGGGCTGCTCGGGCGCGAGCTCACCGAGATGGCGTGGCTGCGGCATTGCCGCGGCGCCGAACATGCCAACCCCAGCTCGCGTGCGGAGCGGTTCCTGCTGGGTGCGGCGATCGCCGCACTGATGCTGGTGCCGGTCGCCGGGCTGCTCGGACCGGTCGTGGGGGCGGCGGCCGGGACGCATCTGGTCCTTCGGCGGATGGCGGCGTGAGGCGCCGCGGCGCGCTGATCCTCGCCGCGGCGCTGGCGCTGTCGGGCTGCGTCGGCGGCAGCCGCCCCGCGCCCCCTGCCGCTGCCAGGCCGGTGCGCAGCGCGGCGGCGGGGTTGCCGCAGGTGATGGCGCCGCAGGGGCTCGAGGGCGTGATCGGCGAGGACGCAAGGACGCTGCTGAACCGCTTCGGCACGCCGCGCATCGACCTTGCCGAAGGCGATGCGCGCAAGCTCCAGTTCGCCGGGCGCGCCTGCGTGCTCGACATCTACCTCTACCCCCCGCGGGCGGGCAGCGCACCGGTCGCCGCCCACGTCGCGGCGCGGCTCAGGCAGGGCGGCGCGCCGGTCGACGCCCGGGCCTGCATCCGCGAGGTCGAGGGACGGTAACCGGGTCTTAAGCCTGTTCGTGCCATGCCCCGGCCCGAACCCAGGGGAAGTGACGCGCATGATCACGCAATTCATCGAACTCGCGAAGGCCGCCGCTGCGGAGGGCATGGTGACCTCCGAGGCCTTGCTGGCGCTGCGCCGGGAAGGCTGGGGCGACGGGATCATGACCCGCGCCGAGGCCGAGGCGCTGTTCGCGCTCAACCGCGCACTGCGCGAACGTGGGCCGGAATGGGTCGATTTCTTCGTGGAGGCGATCGGCGAACACGTGCTCAACGGCACCCCGCCGCGCCTGCAATGCTCGGATGCCGAGGCGGAATGGCTGATCGGCCAGGTCGAGGCCGACGGCAAGGTCGAGAGCATGGCCGAGCTCGAATGCCTCGTGCGCATCCTCGAGCGCGCCGAGAACACCCCCGACCGGCTCAAGGCCTATGTGCTCGAACAGGTCGAACGCGCGGTGCTCAGCGGCACCGGTCCGACCCGCTGCGGCGGCGAACTCTCGGCGACCCACATCAGCGCCGCCGAATGCCGGATCGTGCGCCGGGTGATCTTCGCCAGCGGCGGCCACGGCCCGGCGGCGGTGACGCGCTTCGATGCCGAAATGCTGTTCCGCTTGAAGGACGCGACCCTTGCCGAGGAGAACGCCGCCGAGTGGGACGACCTGTTCGTCGACGGGGTGGCGAACTTCCTCAAGGGCTTCGCGCTGGAGAACGCGCAGCTCAGCCACGAACGCAAGCGCGAGCTCGAGGCCTTCGTCGCCGATGCGCGGCCCAATGTCGCGCGCTTCATGGCCCGCGCCGCGCGCGAGGTGCCGCAGGTCGGCAATCATTTCGGCAAGGTCTTCGGCAAGCGCGAGGGTGGCCCGGACTATGCCGCGCTCGCCGCGAAGGGCGAGGCGGTGACCGACCACGAGAGCGAATGGCTCGAGAAGATGATCGACGCCGACGGCGAGGTCGACGAGCTCGAAAGCCGCTTGCTGGCGCGGATCGCCTCGGGCGCCTGAGCCCCTAGCTGTCGAAATCGAGCGGGGCGGCAGCGCCGCCCTGCTTTGGACGCGGCCCGCCGGGAGGGACTGCCGGGACCGCGAGCCCGCTTTCGGGCGGCTTGCGTTTGCCGTTTCCGTAGTGCCCGCGCTGAAGCTGCTTCAAAGCCAGCGTGAAATGCACGATCTCGGCCTTGAGCATGATCCGCTCGCTCTGATCTTCGGTCGCGGCGAAGCGGGCTTCGAGCGCTTGAAGCTCGCCGGTCAGACGGTCGACGATCGCCTGCAATTCGCGCGTACGCTGGGCCTTGAGCTCCTCGACCCTCTGGAGCGGACTATCTTTGCTGGGCTTTGCCATGGAGGTGTTTTACCGCACCAAGACAGCCTTGGCGAATCTGCCTCACACCATGAAACTCTCGCCGCAGCCGCAGGCGCCCTTGGCGTTCGGGTTCTCGAACACGAAGCCGGCGGTGAAATCGTCCTCGCGCCAGTCCATCACGCTGCCGACGAGGTAGAGCACGCTTGCCCCGTCGATGTAGAACACGCCGCCCGGAGTGACGATCTTCTCGTCGAACTTCGCTTCCTCGGTGACGTAGTCGACCGAGTAGGCGAGACCCGAACAGCCCCGGCGCGGGGTCGAAAGCTTGACCCCGATCGCGCCTTCCGGGGCCTTGCCCATCAGCTCGGCGATGCGCGCCTCGGCGCTCGGGGTGAGCGTCACTGCGGCCTTGGGGGCGGGGCGAGTGGTTGTGGTGGTCTCGGTCATGTCAGCCTCTTCTGCCAGAACAGCGCGGTTCCGGCCTCGGGGTCGAGCGCGTAGTCGCCATAGCCTTCGCGGGCGTAGAGATGCCGCGCGGGATTGCCGCTCAACACCTCCAATGTGACCTTCACCGCGCCGCGCTTCAAGGCCTCGGCTTCGATCGCACCGAGCAGCGCCTTGCCGATCCCGGCGCCGCGCCTCTCGGGCAGCACGGCGAGATCGTGGATGTTGACGATCGGCGCGGCGGCGAAGGTCGAATAGCCCATGAAGCAGTTGGCAAGCCCCACCGCCTCCCCGTCGATCCGCGCCAGCAGCGAAAAGGCCTGGGGGTTGGCCGCCAGATCGCCCGGCAGTCGCTCCTTCACGCTGTCCGCCAGCGGCTCCCCGCCGCCCATCGGATCGCGCGCATAGGCATCGAGCAGCGCGACGACATCTGCCGCATCGCGCGGCTCGCGGTAGTCGGCGAGCGCAATCGCAAGGGTAGCCGTATCGCTCACAGCATGCCCAACTCGAGCCGCGCCTCGTCGCTCATCTTGTGCGGACCCCAGGGCGGGTCCCACACCAGCACCACCTCGGCATCGCGAATGCCCGGCACCGAGGTGACGCGCAGCTCGACCTCGCCCGGCATGGTCTCGGCCACGGGGCAGTGCGGGGTGGTGAGCGTCATGGTGACGGTGGCGTCGGCATTGTCGTCGACCTCGACCCCGTAGATCAGGCCGAGATCGTAGATGTTGACCGGGATTTCCGGGTCGTAGATTTCGCGCAGCGCCTCGATCACCGCCTCCTGCAGGGCGCTGCCGGCACCGCCGACGCTGTCTGCGGGCGGCTTGGCGGCGAGGAAGCCGTCGAGATAGTCGCGGCGGCGCGGTGCCTCGGCCTCTTCGGGATCGACCGCATCCTCGACCCGCGCGCGGGGCGGCTTGCTCACAATCTCCTCGTTGGGCGCGGGCGCCGCGACGAATTCGCGTTCGTCCTTGGTGTTGTCCATGGTTCAGTCCTTACCGCTTGCCTTGCCGAAGATGCGGCGCGTGCGGGCAATGCCCTCGAGCAGCGCGTCGACGTCCTCCTCGGACGAATAGATGCCGAAACTGGCCCGCGCCGTTGCCGGAACGCCGAGATGGTCCATCAGCGGCTGGGCGCAGTGATGCCCGGCACGGATCGCCACGTTCGCCTCGTCGAGGATCGTGCCGAGATCGTGGGGGTGGATGCCGTCAATCGCGAAGCTGACGATCCCCGCGCTGTCCGCGGGGCCGAACAGGCGCACGTCGTTCATGGCGCCGAGTTCGCGCCGCAGCCGGGTGACCAGCGCCGTCTCGTGCGCGTGGATGCGCTGGGTCCCGATCCGCTCGACGTAATCGACCGCCGCCGCGAAGGCGACCGCCTCGGTGATCGCGGGCGTCCCGGCCTCGAACCGCTGCGGCGGCGGGGCGTAGGTGGTGCGTTCAAACGTGACGCGGTCGATCATCGCGCCGCCGCCCTGATACGGGGGCATCGCGTCGAGGATCTCGCTGCGCGCCCACAGCGCGCCGATCCCGGTCGGGCCGTAGAGCTTGTGCGCGGAAAACACGAAGAAATCGCAATCGAGTTCGCTGACGTCGACGCCCATGTGCGGCGCGCTCTGGCAGCCGTCGAGCAGCAGCTTCGCCCCGACCTTGTGCGCCAACGCGGCGGCGCGCTTTGCGTCGAGCACCGCGCCGGTGACGTTGGAGACATGGCCCAGCGCGACCAGCTTGTGGCGCTCGGTCAGCATCGCCTCTGCGGCATCGAGGTCGATGCGCTGATCGTCCGTCAACGGACAGACGTCGATCTGCGCGCCGGTTTCGGCGGCGACCATCTGCCAAGGCACGATGTTCGAATGATGCTCGGCCTGCGAGAGCAGGATGCGATCGCCCGCCTTCAGGTTCGCCCGGCCCCAGGTCTGCGCGACGAGGTTGATCGCTTCGGTCGCGCCGCGGGTGAACACCACCTCCTCCTCGCGCCCGCCGAGAAAGCCCGCAACCCGCCACCGCGCCGCCTCGTAGGCGAGCGTCATCTCGGCCGAGCGGGCATAGACCCCGCGGTGGACCGTGGCGTAATCCCCGCCCAGCGCGCGCGCCATGGCGTCGATCACCGCGCGCGGCTTCTGCGCGGTGGCGGCGGTGTCGAGATAGTGCCACGGCCTGCCGTCATGGGTGACCATGCCGGGGAAGTGGCTGCGCAGGTCCCGGTCGATGGCGGCGGGGGCGTTCACAGCTTCGCTCCCTCCAGCGCGGCGAGCGCGGCATCGAGCAGCGTTTCGCGCTCGGCCTCGTCTTCGAGCGCGACGAAGGCATCGCCGATGAAGGCCTGCACCAGCAGGCGCTGCGCCGTGGCGGGATCGAGCCCGCGCGCCATCATGTAGAAGCGCGCGGCTTCGTCGAGTTCGCCGACGGTCGCACCATGGGCGCATTTGACGTCGTCGGCGAAGATCTCGAGCTGCGGGACGGCATTGGCGCTGGCGCCTGCCTCCAGCAGCAGGCCCTTGAAATCCTGCGCCGCGTCGGTCTTCTGCGCGTGGCGCGCGACCTTGATCTCGCCGAGGAAATTGCCTGTCGCGCCCGCCCAATGGACCGCGCGGACGGTCTGGTTCGAGGTCGCCTGGGCTTCCGCATGGACGACCTGGGTGACGAACTCGCGGGTGACGCCGGCCCCGCCGATCGTGACCCCGCCGAATTCGAAATGCGCGCCCTTGGCAAGCCGCACTTCCACCTCGACGCGGGTGTAATCGCCGCCTGCATTGGTCACGAACAGCTCCGCCCGCGCGCCCTCCCCGATATCCAGGCGGATGCGGTGCAGTTCGGGTGCGGCCGAGCCGACCGCCATCGCGTGGCGGCGGGTTTCGCCGGGCGCGAGGGTGATCTCTTTCCACTGGTCGAGCGCCGCCACACCGAGCCGCGCGAGCGCGTCCATATCGGCATAGCGCCACGCCTCGTCGCGGCGGGTGGGAAGGGTGAGGGTCGCGGCCTCTGCCATTACGCCATCACCGCGTCATAGCCCTCGGCCTCGAGCCTGAGCGCGAGTTCGGGCCCACCGGTCTCGACGATGCGGCCGCCGGCGAGGATGCTGACCCGGTCGGGCTTCACCACGTCGAGCAGGCGCTGGTAGTGGGTGATCAGCAGCACGGCCTTTTCGGGCGCGCGCATGATCGCGTTGATTCCTGCGCCGACCACCCGCAGCGCATCGATGTCGAGGCCGCTATCGGTCTCGTCCAGCACCGCGAAAGCGGGATCGAGAATGCCCATCTGCACCATCTCGGCGCGCTTCTTCTCGCCGCCGGAGAAGCCGACATTGACCTGCCGCTTGAGCATTTCCATGTCCATCCTGAGCAGCGCGGCCTTGTCCTTGGCGCGCTTGAGGAACTCGCCGCCCGAAAGCGGTTCTTCCCCCCGCGCCTTGCGCTGCGCGTTCAGCGCCTCGCGCAGGAACTGGACGTTGGAGACGCCGGGAATCTCGACCGGATACTGGAAGCCGAGGAACAGGCCCGCCGCCGCGCGTTCGTGCGGCTCGAGCGCGAGCAGGTCCTGCCCCCGGAATGTCACGCTGCCGCCGGTCACCTCGTAGCCCGGCTTGCCGCCGAGCACGTTGGCGAGGGTCGATTTGCCCGCGCCGTTGGGGCCCATGATCGCGTGCACCTCGCCCGCGGGGATGGACAGGGTCAGGCCCTTGAGGATGGGCTTGTCGCCGACGGAGGCGTGGAGGTCGGTGATTTCGAGCATCAGTTGTTCCTCGGGCCGCGCGGCCCTTCGTTGCGGGGTTTCGGGCGCGAATAGGTCTGTTTCGGATTGGCCGCCTTGTGCGCGCGGGCGGCCTCCTTCTTCTCGGCGATGCGTTCGCGCATCACGATGGTGAGGCGCTGGAGCACCGCGTCCATGTCGTTGAGGATATCGGCGGCGGGGATGCGCATCACCCTGATGCCGACACTCTCGAGGCTCTTGTCGCGGCGCTTGGCCAGCGTGTCGTTCTGCCCCTCCTCGTCGATCGCCAGCGCTAGCCCCAGGTTGTGGCAGTTGAAATCGACGATCGCCGAGCCGACCACGGCGTGGCGCTTGAAGGTGTAGCGGCCCATGTCGGCTGCCGCGAACTTCGCGGCGAGCGCCTTGTGCGCCTCGGACGAATGGCGGCGCTGCTCGCGCGCCTGTTCGTGCAGCGCATCGAGCCGCTTCTCCGAGATTTCCCATCCGCGGCCCTTCTTCTTGAGCGCGGGGGCGGCGTCGGCGGAGGCAGCCTCGGGGTTGAGGGCGAGGGTTTTGCGGGTGGTCATTACTTCCGCCTCACTCGCACCGGTCCGCTCATTCCGTCCACGAACATCTCATCACCATCGATGATAACCCGCGGGCGATAAGCGTACTTGTACTCGTATTTGTAGGCTGCCTGTTCCCAGACTTGCCCGTTGGTCAATTCGACCGTGGTAGAGCCATCCCAGCCCGACCATTCGCCAACAACATTGGCCACGATTGGATCGATCTCGCGGACCCTGACGGCGCGGCTCATTCCCTCTACATGGAGCATCCGTCCTTCAAGTGTTGCAACAGGGCGATATGAGTATCTGTACTCGTAGAGGTACTCGTCTTGCCTGTAGAAGCACCCGTTGGTCAGTTCGACTAAGGTTTCGCCGCCCCAACCGTTCCAATCACCTTCAACCTGAACCTTCATCACCCCACGCTCCTCTCAAGCGAACCAACTTCGTCACCCTGAACTTGTTTCAGGGTCCATTTCTCCACCCGCGCAGACCGCACTTGGGGCAGGATGGATGCTAAAACGAGTTCAGCATGACGGGTGAGGGGGGCGGTGGTCATCCCACCGATCCTTCCAGCGAAATTGCCAGCAGCTTCTGCGCTTCGACGGCGAATTCCATCGGCAGTTCTTTCAGCACGTCCTTGGCAAAGCCGTTGACGATCAGCGCCACGGCCTCCTCCTCGCCCAAGCCCCGCTGCATCGCGTAGAACAGCTGTTCGTCGCTGATCTTGCTGGTGGTCGCCTCGTGCTCGATCTGCGCGCTGGGGTTCTTGACCTCGATATAGGGCACGGTGTGCGCGCCGCATTGATCGCCGAGCAGCAGGCTGTCGCACTGGGTGAAGTTGCGCACCCCGCTCGCGGTCGGGCCGACGCGGACGAGGCCGCGATAGGTGTTGTTCGACTTGCCCGCGCTGATGCCCTTGGAGATGATCGTCGAGCGGCTGCCACGTCCGTTGTGGATCATCTTGGTGCCGGTGTCGGCCTGCTGGTAATTGTTGGTGACCGCGACCGAGTAGAACTCGCCCACGCTATCCTCGCCGTTGAGGACGCAGGAGGGGTACTTCCACGTCACCGCAGAGCCGGTTTCGACCTGCGTCCAGCTGACCTTCGAGCGGTCCCCCTGGCACAGCGCGCGCTTGGTGACGAAGTTGTAGATCCCGCCTTTCCCTTCCGCATTGCCGGGATACCAGTTCTGCACGGTCGAATACTTGATCTCGGCATCGTCCAATGCGACCAGTTCCACCACCGCCGCGTGGAGCTGGTTCTCGTCGCGCATCGGCGCGGTGCAGCCTTCGAGATAGCTGACGTAAGCGCCCTTGTCGGCGATGATCAGCGTGCGTTCGAACTGGCCGGTGTTCTCGGCATTGATGCGGAAATAGGTCGACAGCTCCATCGGGCAGCGCACGCCTTCGGGGACGTAGACGAAGGTGCCGTCGGAAAAGACCGCGCAGTTTAATGCCGCGAAGTAGTTGTCGCGCTGCGGCACGACCTTTCCGAGCCACTGCTTCACCAGATCGGGATATTCGCGGATCGCCTCGGAGATCGAGAGGAAGATCACGCCCGCGCGCTTCAGCTCCTCGCGGAAGGTGGTGGCGACGCTGACGCTATCGAACACCGCGTCCACCGCGACCTTGCGCGCGCCCTCGACGCCCGCGAGCACTTCCTGCTCCGCGACCGGAATGCCGAGCTTGTCGTAGACCGCCTTGATCTCGGGATCGAGCTCGTCGAGGCTGGCGATGGTCGCCTTCTTCTTCGGCGCGGCGTAGTAATAGGCGTCCTGGTAATCGATCGGCGGGTAGCCGACCTTGGCCCAGTCGGGCTCCTCCATCGTCTGCCACAGGCGGAAGGCCTTCAGCCGCCATTCGAGCATCCATTCGGGCTCGTTCTTCTTGGCGCTGATGAAACGGACGGTGTCCTCGGAGAGGCCCTTGGGCGCGAATTCGGTGTCGATGGTCGCCGACCAGCCATGCTCGTATTCGGCGGCCTTGGCAGCAGCTTCCCTCGCTTCGCGGTCCTGGATGTCGATGTCTTCGCTCATGCGGGCAGGTCCTCGTGGACGATGGGACGCGGGGCGGGGGCGCGCAGCTGGGCGAGGCTGATCCCCGCCAGCGCGCCGCGCAGCGCGTCGTTGATGATCGGCCAGTGCGGCTTCATGCTGCACCCGGCCTCGAAGTCGCAGGGCCCGTGATCGACGCAGGCGGTGAGCGCGATGGGGCCTTCGACCGCCTCGACGATGTCCGCCACGGTGATCGCCGCCGCGGGCCGTCCGAGCTGAAGCCCGCCATGCGCCCCGCGCACCGAGCGCAGCAGGCCCGCCCCGGTGAGCCGCGAAACCAGCTTCTGCACGGTCGGCACCGGCAGGCCCGTCTCGCTCGCCAGTTCGGCGGCGCTCACCCGGCCATTGCCGCAATGGAGCGCGGCCTGGGACATCGTGATGACCGCGTAATCGGCGAGGTTGGACAGGCGCATCTGCGAGCGGTTCTCAAATCGGACAAAATCGTTCCGATTTCCAATTAGGAGCGATTCGCTCCGAATTCAACCGCAAAGCGGCCCGCGCGCGGCGACCCGCCGGTCGCGCGCGCCCCGCGGTTCTGCAAGGTTCAGAGGCGCAGTTCGCGCAGGTTGCGCGGGTCGATCATCTCGGCGAGGTAGGGGGTCGAGGGGTCGGTCAGACGCGCCGGAGTCCGCCCGACGAAGTGCGCGATCTCGCGGATCATGTGCGGCTGATCGAAGAACGCCTCGGCGATCTCGGCCTCGTCCTCGGGGCGGATTTCCGGCGCCGAGAGCAGGGCGGCGGCGCGCAGGGCGCGATACTTGCGGGCGAGCGCGCGGGGCGTGACCCCGAAATAGCGTTCCACCAGCCGCTGCACCTGCCGCGCCGAATAGCCGGCGACGCCCGCCAGTTCCGACACGTCGGGGTTGAACGACTCCGCCAGCCAGCGTCCGGTGGCGACGATCAGTTCGAGATGACGCGGGTTCACCGGACGGGCGCCTTCGGCGATGAAGGCGCCGATGGCGCGCGCGCAGTCGGGGCCGCTGATGGTGCGCGCGCGGTACCCTTCGAGCAGGCGCTGGCCGAGCCTGCCGAACTCCGCGCCCAGGACATCGGCGGCGGGCATCAGCCGGTCGCGATACTCGCCCGCGTGCAGCCCGGTCAGCGCCGCCCAGCCGAGCGGGGTGAGTGCCGCGCCGAAGGCATGGAACGGTCCCTCGACGACCATCGGCGTGGCGCGCGACAGCGGGGTGAGCAGCCCGACCTCATGGTTGGGATCGCGGCGCCCGTCGGCGAAGTGCAACTCGCCCCTGCCGTGCGGGAACAGGCAGATCTGGCCGATCGCGGCGGGCTGGATGTCGCGGATCACCGGCTCGTCGCAGCGGAAATGATAGAGCGTGGTCACCAGCGGAGCGAGCGCCGCGGGCGGCTCGATATAGTCGATGGTGATGAGCGACGCCGGCGTCAGCGGCGCGTCGGCAGCGTCGCCGTCGCCGGCGATCTGGAAATCGGGAAAGGCGGATTCGGCATCCATGGGTAACCGTTCGTTACCAAGGGAGACGATTGGCTGTCAAAACAGTCGGCGACCTAAAAAAATCGGGCGGCGCCCACGAAGAAGCGCCGCCCGTTGAAAGTTGAGGAACTCTTTGCATCGCTGCTCCGAGCCCTTCGGGTCGCATTCGGGGCTATAGCGGGCGAATCGGTTAGGGGATTGTATGCAAGCGACAGGCAATCGCACTTAGGCCCGCCATACGCGGATGCCGGGGCGCGCATCTGTCCGCTCGACAGCGCATCGCGGCTGACTTAGGCGCGCAGGGCCATGCTGTTCCGCCTGCTCAAGCCCGCGCTGTTCGCCCTCGATTCGGAGACCGGCCACCGCCTCGCGCTGCGCGGCCTTGCGGCCCTGCCGCCGCGGGCGCCGACGCCGGTGCCGGGCCCGCTCGGGATCGCGGTCGCGGGCCTCGCCTTTCCCAACCCGGTCGGTGTGGCCGCCGGGTTCGACAAGGATGCCGAGGTGCCCGACGCGCTGCTCGGGCTCGGCTTCGGCTTCACCGAGGTGGGCTCGATCACCCCGCTGCCGCAGGCGGGCAACCCCCGGCCGCGGCTGTTCCGGCTGGTCGAGGACCGCGCGGTCATCAACCGCATGGGGTTCAACAACGGCGGCGCGGCGGCGGCCCTCGAACGGTTGCGCGCGCGCGCCGGACGACCCGGTATCGTCGGGGTCAATATCGGCGCCAACAAGGATTCGCCCGACCGCATCGCCGACTATGCGGTGATGGCGGAGACGATGGCGCCGGTCGCAAGCTATCTGTGCGTCAACGTCTCCTCGCCCAACACGCCGGGGCTGCGCGCGCTCCAGGACGAGGGCGCGCTCGATGCGCTGATCGATGCCGTGCTGGCCGCGCGCGATTCGGCCATGCGCGATTCGCGCCCGCCGGTGTTCCTCAAGGTCGCCCCCGACCTCACGCCCGCCGATGTCGACGCCATCGCCCGCATCGCGATCGAAAAGAAGCTGGGCGCGCTGGTGGTCTCCAACACCACGATCAGCCGCCCGGCGCTGCGTTCGGCGCAGGCGGGCGAGACGGGGGGGCTTTCGGGCGCGCCGCTCCGCACGCTCGCGCTCGAGCGGTTGCGCGATTTCCGCAAGGCCACCGGAGGCGCGGTGCCGCTGGTCGGAGTGGGCGGAATCGCCAGCGCCGAGGACGCGTGGGAACGCATCCGCGCGGGCGCCAGCCTCGTCCAGCTCTACTCGGCGATGGTCTATGAGGGCCCCGGCCTCGGCGCGCGGATCGTCAAGGGACTGCCTGCGCTGATGCGGCGCGACGGCTTTGCCACCCTTGCCGAAGCGGTCGGGAGCGAATAGCACCCCAGGTCATGCGTATCTTCCCCAGCCTGCTCGTCCCGCTGGCCCTCGCCCTTTCGGGCTGCGCCGCAACCACCCAGACCGTTCCCCTCGAAGGCGTGGAGAACCTCCACTTTCGCGGCGCCGGCGCGGTCAGCAGCGCCGATCCGCGCGCCACGGCGGCGGGCGAGGCGATGCTCGCCGCCGGCGGTTCGGCCACCGACGCGGCGATCGCGGTGATGCTGGCGCTCAACGTGGTCGAGCCGCAGAGCTCCGGCATCGGCGGCGGCGGCTTCATGCTGCGCGGCGACGGGAAAAGCGGCGAGGTGGTGAGCTTCGACGGGCGCGAAACCGCCCCGGCGAGCGCCACCCCGACCCGCTTCCTCGATGCGCAGGGCGAGGTCCTTCCGCGCGAGACACGGGTGTTGTCGGGGCTCAGCGTCGGGGTGCCGGGCAACCTCGCGCTCGCCGCCAAGGCCCATGCGCAATATGGCAGGCTGCCCTGGGCGAAGCTGTTCGAACCCGCGATCGCGCTGGCCCGCGACGGTTTCACGGTCAACCGCCGCCTCCACGAATCGCTCGCCGAGAGCAAGGGCCGCGCCGACAAGACCGCCGCCGCGCGCGCGATCTTCTACGGGGCGGACGGGGAACCGCTGCCGATCGGGTCGACGATCAAGGTGCCGGCGCTCGCCGCCACCTTCGAGGCGATCGCCAAGGCCGGGCCGCAGGCGTTCTACGGCCCCGAACCGGCCGCCGCGCTCGCGACCTATGTCGCGGGCGAGACCCCGCAGGACGGGCGCATGGCGGCTGCCGACGTGACCGCTTATGAGGCCAAGCTGCGCGATCCGGTCTGCGCGCGCTACCGCGTCTACAAGGTCTGCGGCATGGGGCCGCCGTCCTCGGGCGGGATCGCGGTCGCCGAGATGCTCGGTCAGCTGGAACGCTTCGACCTCGCCGCGCTCGGCCCGCGCTCGCCGCGCTTCTGGCACCTGTTCCTCGAAAGCCAGCGCCTCGCCTATGCCGACCGCGAACTCTACGTCGCGGACAGCGACTTCCTCGACGTGCCGGTCACAGGGCTGGTCGATCCGGGTTACCTCGCGCAGCGTTCGGCGCTGATTTCGCCCGACCGCACGATCCCCAAGGCCGAGCCGGGGGTGCCGCCGGGTGCCCCGCTGGCGCGCGCCGACGGGCCCGAGGAGCCCGAGCACGGCACCACCCATTTCGTCGTGGTCGATGGGCAGGGCGATGCGGTCAGCTACACCTCGACCGTCGAAGGCCCGTTCGGTTCGGGCCTGTTCTGGCGCGGCTTCTATCTCAACAACGAGCTCACCGACTTCACCCTCACCCCCGAGGAGGGCGGCAAGCCGGTCGCCAACCGGGTCGAGGGCGGCAAGCGTCCGCGCTCTTCGATGGCACCGACCATCGTCTATGACGCGAACGGCAAGGTCGTGCTGGTGGTGGGCGCGGCCGGCGGACCGACCATCCCGGTGCAGGTCGCCCGCGCGATCATCGGCGTGCTCGATTTCGGCCTGCCCGCCGAACAGGCGCTGGGCTTGCCTTTCGTGATGGCGTTCGGCGACACGGTGATCGTCGAGCCGGACTCCGCCCCGCCCGGGCTGGTCGAGGGGCTGAAGGCGCTCGGTCACGCGCAGATCCGCGAGGCCGCCCCGCCGCTCAAGGCCAATGCGCTGCGCCGCCTGCCGGACGGCGGCTGGGAGGTTGGCGTCGATCCGCGGCTCAAGGGCAAGCTCGACTACCGCTGACGCCTGCGCTTGCCGCTAGGGAATTGAGGCACTAATCTCGCGCGCCGAACGGGGCCGCACCAGAGCCCCGGCAACATGCTCGAAGGGAACAGGAGCCTTTGCCAGTGCATTCCCCCACTCGCCCGCATTCCGCCCGCGTGACCGTCAACCCCGCGGACGATCCGCTACTGCAGGACATCGACGGGGCGCAGAACCTCGTCGAACTGTTTTTGCAGCGCGCCGATGCCAAGGGCGATGCGCCCTTCCTCGGGCACAAGGCGGACGGGCAGTGGGTGACGCAAAGCTGGCGCGAAACCGCCGAACAGGTGTGCCTCCTGGCCGAAAGCCTGCGCCGCATGGGGCTGGAGGACGGCGACCGCGTGGCGCTGGTCTCGGAAAACCGTCCCGAATGGTGCATCGCCGACCTCGCGATCATGGCGGCGGGGTGCATCACCGTGCCGACCTACACCACCAACACCCGCCGCGATCACGCGCATATCCTCGACAATTCGGGCGCGCGCGCGGTGTTCGTCTCGAACGAGAAGCTGCTCGCACCCGTGGTGGGCGCAATCGGGCAGACCGGCCTCGTCGAACATGTCATCGGCATCGAGGATTTGAAGCGCCAGCAATCGGGCAGCTTCGAGTATCACGCCTGGAAGACGCTGGTCAGCGGTGACGCCGCCGCCGCGCGTGCCGCGGTGGACGAACGCATCGCGCGGATCGAGCGGAGCGAAACCGCCTGCCTCATCTACACCAGCGGCACCGGCGGCGCCCCGCGCGGCGTGATGCAGCACCACGGTGCGATCCTGTGCAACGTCGCGGGCGCGGCCGAGGTGCTGATCAGCGATTTCGGGATCGAGGACGAGCGTTTCCTGTCCTTCCTGCCGCTGTCCCACGCCTATGAGCACACTGGCGGGCAATATCTCCCCATCGGGGTGGGTGCGGAAATCTTCTATTCCGAAGGCCTCGAAAAGCTCGCCAGCAATATCGAGGAGACCCGCCCCACCATCATGGTCGTCGTCCCGCGCCTGTTCGAGGTGCTGCGCACCCGCATAATGAAGCAGGTCGAAAAGCAGGGGAAAGTCGCCAACTTCATGATGGATGCGGCGCTGAAGATCGCCGAGCATTCCAAGGACGGCCGCAAGCGGCTGCGCGACCGGCCGATCGACCTGCTGGTCGAGAAGACCCTGCGCCCCAAGATCCGGCAGCGCTTCGGCGGGCGGATCAAGGCGATGGTTTCGGGCGGGGCGCCCTTGAACCCCGAGGTCGGCAATTTCTTCGACGCGATGGGGCTCACCATGCTCCAGGGCTACGGCCAGACCGAGGCCGGGCCGGTGATCAGCTGCAACCGCCCGCGGGTGGGGCTGAAGATGGACACGGTCGGCCCGCCGCTGCGCGGGGTCGAAGTGAAAATCGCGGAGGACGGCGAGATCCTCGTGCGCGGCGAGCTGGTGATGCACGGCTACTGGCGCAACGATGCCGAGACCGCGCGCACGCTCCAGGCCGACCCGGCCGAGCCCGCCGCCCCGCCGTGGCTCCACACCGGCGACATCGGCCACCTCGATCACAAGGGCCGGATCGTCATCACCGACCGCAAGAAGGACATGATCGTCAACGACAAGGGCGACAATATCGCGCCCCAGAAGGTCGAGGGGATGCTGACGCTCCAGCCCGAGATCGCGCAGGCGATGGTGAGCGGGGACAAGCGGCCCTATGTGGTGGGCCTGATCGTGCCCGATGCCGAATGGGCATTGGAATGGGCGCGCGCCAACGGCGAGAAGTTCGATCTCGCCGCGCTCCAGCAGCTCCCGGCCTTCAAGAACGCGGTGCGCGCGGCGGTCGACCGCACCAATGCCGATCTCTCGGTGATCGAGAAGGTCCGCCAGTTCGCCTTCGCGGAGGAGGCCTTCACCATCGAGAACGAGGAAATGACGCCGAGCATGAAGATCCGCCGCCACAAGATCCGCGAGCGGTATCAGGAGCGGATCGACGGGCTTTACAGGGGGTGATCTGGCCGCGCGGCGCGCTGGTTGACGCCACTCGCCGCGCTATGCCGCCTCGAAGTCGTCGACATATTCGGGGTAGAACCCCGGCTCGCGCTCGGACCAGCCGGGGGCGGTGGCGGCGGCTTCGCTGAGGCTCTGGAGCAGCATCTTCCGGCGTTCCGGGCGGATCACCGGGAGGGCGCTGGCGGCGCAGAAGGCTGCCGGAAGGTAGGGCCGCACCTTGGCGCCCAGCAGGCGTTCGTAGAGAAAGCGGAAGGCGGAAAAGCTCGCCAGCCGCTCCTGCTCGAGATCGAAAGCGGCGATCCGCACTAGCTTGCCAAGGAAGCGTTCGACCTCGTTGGGGGTGCCCTCCACCGGGATTAGCGCGCGCAGGGCCTTCAGATCCTGATAGGCGACATATTGGCGGCGGATCGCGACGTTCTCCGCCTCGGAGCGCCCCCAGCGGCGGAAGGCGTCGGTGCGGGCGAGGCCGATGTCGAGGCTGCGCTTGATGTAACGCTGCTCGGCCGGAGCGAACCCGGCAAACTCGCGCATCTCGGCAATCGGCATCATCATGGCGCAGCTCTCCTTGCGACAAGGAGAACGTCGCAGACCATGGTTAATTTAGGGTTAGGTATGGAAAGAGCGGCTGGGCGCGTGAGAACGCGTCGGCCCGCCAGAGGACGGGCCGCAAGGGCGACCGCTCGCCGGCCGGTAGGCCGCCCCCGCGGAGGCGACGGCGAAGCCGTCTGGCCGCGAGCGAAAAAGACTCAGATCAATCCCGCCAGGGGCGAACTCGGATCGGCATACATCCGCCGCGCCATGCGTCCGGCGAGATAGGCCTCGCGCCCCGCCTCCACGGCCAGCTTCATCGCGCGGGCCATGCGGATCGGGTCCTTCGCCTCGGCGATGGCGGTGTTCATCAGGATGCCCTCGCAGCCCAGCTCCATGCCGACCGCCGCATCCGACGCGGTGCCGACGCCCGCATCGACCAGCACCGGCACTTTCGCGCCCTCCACAATGAGCCGGATGGTCACGCGGTTCTGGATGCCGAGCCCCGAGCCGATCGGCGCGCCCAGCGGCATGATCGCAACCGCACCCGCATCTTCCAGCTGCTTGGCCGCAATCGGATCGTCGGCGCAATAGACCATCGGCAGGAAGCCCTCCTTGGCCAGCACCTCGGTCGCGCGGATGGTTTCGACCATGTTGGGATAGAGCGTGCGCGCCTCGCCCAGCACCTCGAGCTTGACGAGGTCCCAGCCCCCCGCCTCGCGCGCCAGCCTGAGGGTGCGCACCGCCTCCTCGCCGGTGAAGCAGCCCGCGGTGTTGGGCAGGTAGGTGATCTTTTTGGGGTCGATGTAGTCGGTCAGCATCGGCGCCTTGGGATCGGAGACGTTCACGCGCCGCACCGCGACGGTGACGATCTCCGCGCCCGACGCCTCGACCGCAGCGGCGTTCTGCTCGAAACTCTTGTACTTGCCCGTGCCGACGATCAGCCGGCTGCGGAAGGTGCGACCCGCGACGCTCCAGGTGTCCTCGCCCGCACCTTGGTGATCGCCCCCGCCGACGAAGTGCACGATTTCCAGCCGGTCACCCTCGGCGAGCGGCGCCGCGCCCAGCGTCGAGCGCGGGACGATCTCGCCATTGCGCTCGACCGCGACCTTCTCCGGCGCCAGTTCGAGTTCGCGCACGAGGTCGGCGATGGTGGCGGCAGCGGAGCGGTGCGGCGCGCCGTTCAGGGTGATGCTCTTGGTCATGGCGCGAGACATAGGCGCTCGCGCCGTGGCTGCAACCACGACTTTGACGGGTGCGCTCAGTGCGCGGCGCGCAGGTTGATGACGTGGCCGACCGCGACCAGCGCCACCCCCGCCAGCGTCAGCAGGAACTCGTTGGCGCCGTGCGGCACCAGCAGCGCGAACCCCATGAAACACAGCCCCGCCAAGGCGACGGCGAAGGGCAGGGTGCGGCGGTGGCGCAGCATTCCCCAGCCGATCGCGAGTCCGGCGACCGCGAGCGCCAGCACCAGTCCGACGCGGTGGATATTCTCCTCCATCAGGAGATGCCCGCCGAGGCCGAGCGCCGAAACCACCACCAGCGTCACGAGACAATGCACCGCGCACAGCCCCGCCAGCGCGATCCCCGCCTGGTCGAGGCGGCGGCGCAGTGTCGGGCGCAGCGCGGGCCGACTCGCGGCAGGGGGCAGGGGGGTGGTCATGTTGCGGGCGGAGATATGTGATGTTGTCACATTCCGCAAGCCCCGCGCGGGGGAATTGCGCCCGCCGCACGCCTCCTTGCGCCGAACGGACTTGCACAATGGGCAGCCTGCGCACATGGGAGCGCCGTCATGGCCACATCCGCCTCCGTCTCGCGCCTCTTCGCCGCCGCCCCGCGGGGTACGGCGCGGCCCCGGGCCCTGTCGCGCTGGCTCCTCGTCGTCGCGGTGCTGGTGATCGGCATCGTCGTGGTTGGCGGGATCACCCGCCTGACCGAGAGCGGCCTGTCGATCACCGAGTGGAACGTCGTCTCGGGAATCCTCCCGCCGCTGTCCGACGCGGCGTGGCATGCCGAGTTCGCCAAGTACCAGACCACCAGCCAGTTCCGGGTCGAGAGCGGCCCGGCGGGCATGGACCTCGCCGCGTTCAAGTTCATCTTCTTCTGGGAATGGTTCCACCGCATCCTCGGGCGGCTAATCGGGATGGTCTATCTCCTGCCGCTGCTGTGGTTCGCGGCCCGGCGCGCGATTCCGGCGGGCTACGGGTGGCGGCTGGCGGCGATGTTCGCGCTGATCTGCGGGCAGGGGGCGCTGGGCTGGTACATGGTGTCCTCGGGCGTGGGCGATTCCCCGCTGATCAGCGTCAGCCACTTCCGCCTCGCGGCGCACCTGCTGACCGCGCTGTTCCTGCTCGGCGGGCTCGTGTGGACCGCGCGCGACCTGATGCGCCTCGCGCAAGATCCCGCCGCGCGGCCCGCGCCGCTCACCGCGGGCAGCGCGGTGGTGGCCGGCGTGCTGCTCGTGCAACTGCTGCTCGGCGCATGGGTCGCGGGACTCGACGCAGGGCTCGCGGCGAGCGACTGGCCGCTGATGAACGGCCGGCTGGTGCCCGAAATCGATTGGTCGAAGGGCGTGGTCTGGACGCTCACCAACGATCCCTTCCTGATCCACTTCATGCACCGCTGGTGGGCCTGGGTCGCGGTCGCGGCGCTGGTGTGGCTGGCTCGGCGGGTGCGCAAGGCCGATCGCCGCGCCAGCATCGCGGTGCACACCGCCTTCGGCACGATGGTGCTGCTCGGCATCTCGACGGTGATGAGCGGGGTGTCGCTGTGGGTCGCGGTGGCGCACCAGCTGGTCGGCGCGCTGACCGTCGCGGCAACCGCCGGGGCGATGCACAGCGACGGGCTGGCGCGCCGCGGCGAAAGGGCGCGATGAGCGGTTCGGGCGAGGGCGCGGCGCTGGTGTGGTGCCCCTTCCCCGACGCCGATACGGCGCGCGCCGTCGCCGGGCAGCTAGTGGAAGAGCGCCTCGTCGCCTGCGCCAACCTCCTCGGGCCGATCGAATCGCTGTTCCTGTGGAACGGTGTCACGGAGAGCGCCGCCGAGACGGGCGTGCTGTTCAAGACCGCGCCTGCGCAACTTTCCGCAACGATGGAGCGGCTCGGGCAGTTGCATCCCTATGAGACGCCCGCGATCCTCGGCTGGCCCTGCGCGGCCCATCCGGCGACCGCCGCATGGCTCGCGCAGACTTGCGGCGGACCAGCCGCCGGGGCACAGCCGGAAGACTGACGCTGCCCCGGAGAGGTGCCCCGCACGACCATGCGGTATTATTTTACCTCTGCCGAGACCCGCGGTTTTGCTTGACTTCGCGCCTGCGAAACGACATTTGCGCCGCCACTTGTCCCGCCGGCCACCGGTCTGCGGGGCGATTCTCCGGCGCGACCCGCCGGACATCCGTTTCGAACCAAGGACACCACAGCCATGAAGGCGCTCAGCAAGCAGACCCGGTCGATCAAGCCGGCCGAGGTCGAGAAGAACTGGCACATCATCGATGCCGACGGTCTCGTCGTGGGCCGGCTCGCGGCGATCGTCGCCAACATCCTGCGCGGCAAGCACAAGCCGAGCTACACCCCGCATGTCGACTGCGGCGATCACGTGATCGTCATCAATGTCGACAAGGTGCAATTCACCGGCAAGAAGATGGGCGACAAGGTCTATTACAAGCACACCGGCCACCCGGGCGGCATCAAGGAAACCACCCCGGCCAAGGTGCTCGGCGGCCGTTTCCCCGAGCGCGTGCTCGAAAAGGCGGTGGAACGCATGATTCCGCGCGGGCCGCTGGGCCGCCAGCAGATGAAGGCGCTGCACCTCTACGCCGGCACCGAGCATCCGCATGACGGGCAGAAGCCCGCCGTGCTCGACGTCGCCTCCATGAATCGCAAGAACAAGGTCACCGCATAATGGCTGACGAGAACACCACCGTGTCCGATCTCGCCGATCTCAAGGACATCGCCGGCGACGCCCCTCAGGGTGACGCTGCCGAAATCGCCCGCACCGCCGCGCCGCTGCGCCAGCAGGAGCTCGACAAGCAGGGCCGCGCCTATGCCACCGGTCGCCGCAAGGACGCGGTCGCCCGCGTGTGGGTCAAGCCCGGCACCGGCAAGATCACCATCAACGGCAAGGACCAGGAAACCTATTTCGCGCGTCCGACCCTGCGGCTGATCATCAACCAGCCCTTCGGCATCACCGATCGTTCGGGCCAGTACGATGTCGTCGCCACGGTGCGCGGCGGCGGGCTTTCGGGCCAGGCCGGCGCGGTCAAGCACGGCATCGCCCAGGCGCTGACCAAGTACGAGCCGGAGCTGCGCTCCACCGTCAAGGCGGCCGGCTTCCTGACCCGCGACAGCCGCGTGGTCGAGCGCAAGAAGTACGGCAAGGCCAAGGCCCGCCGCAGCTTCCAGTTCTCGAAGCGCTAAGGCGCCTTCCGGCACACGCAAGAGGGCGGCCCCGCAAGGGAGCCGCCCTTTTTCGTGCCCGCAGCACCTGCGCAGACCTCAGCGCTGCAGCAGCATCAGGCCCCAGGCTATCCCGCTGCCCGACAGGAAGATGGGCCACGACCAGTAAAGCTTGGCGTCGGCGATCGAGACCAGCTGGATCGCCAGCGGACCGGCGCTGGTGCCCTGCGAGCCGACCACCATGCCGATCGTCACCGAAAGAAGCGCGCCCAGGAACAGCGCCTTCAACATGTCCATGCTCGTACCTCCGACACAAAGGCGACCGGCGATGAAGGGTTCGGACCGTGGCAGGCGCGGCGCGGGGGCGACCGGCCTGCTCGCGCGCATTATCACTAGAAAAGTGTTAACGCCGACCCTCGGGAAAAGGTTAAGGCGAGGGCGGCTCAGGTTACGGCCGGGCGGTCAGTAGACCGGGGGATCGACAGGTGGCACCCGACCTGCGGGCGCGACCGGCTCGCCCGGCGCGCGCGGCGGCAGGGCATCGGGCGGCACGTCGGCGATCTGCATCTCCGGCGTCGGGAGATGCTCGAGATTGCGGGTGGTGACTTCGAGATGCGTGCCGTCCCAGGCGAGTTCGTTGAAGCTCGGCGGGGTCGAACGGATGCGCTGCGACAGCGTGCCCGCGCCGATCATCCGCACCGGTCCCTCGGCGGTCGGCTCGGCGATGTCGAAGGGATCGTGGACATGGCCCGAAAGCACGCCGAGCACGCCGCGCCGTGCCAGTTCGCGCAGCGCCCGTTCGCCCCCGTGGGTGAGGGCGGTGCCGTGGGTGCCGACCTCGCGCAGCGGGTGATGCACCGCCACCAGCGCACGGGTGCCGGCGGGCAGCGCGTCGAGCGCGGCAAGGCACCGCCCCAGCGCGGCCTGCGTCACCCAGCCCTTCGACCAGTTGAGCCGCGGCTGCCAGCGCCGCACCGTCTTCAATGGCACGATCGCGAGGCCTGGCAGGTCGATCTCGCGCTCGACCAGCGCCTTGACCCCCTCGAAGCGCTTGTAGGGCGCGAAGAACCGCTCGATCAGGTTGAAATAGGGCATGTCGTGATTGCCGATGCTGATCGTCACCGGCACCTCGAGCGCGGTGATCCAGCGGGTCGCGGCGGCCCATTCGTGGTGGCGGGCGCGCATCGTGTGGTCGCCGGTGATTACCACCGCCTGCGGCCGCCGTGCGAGGATCTCGCCGCGCACCCATTCGAGCGCATCGCGGTCCTCGAGCCCGAAGTGGATGTCCGAGAGGTGGAACAGGCACAGGGGTTCAGACGTCATGCGCGCTCGCCAGGAGGTCGACCCCGCAGGGTTCGACGGTGAAGCGGGAAGGGGACGGGCAGGAGGCCGGCTCCCCGTCGATCAGGCAGGCGAGCGGGCTGCCGTCGACGCTCGCCAGCAGGACCGAACCCGCAAGACCCAGCCGATCGTGCGGGCCTTCGCGGAAGCGCCGCCGCAGGACCGCCCAGGCCTGCCCGGCGTAGTCGGCCGGGTCCTCGGCATAATAGCCGTCGATCTGGATGCCGTGCTCACCCGGGGTGAGTTCGATCAGCGGATAGCCGCCCTCACGCCCGATCCGGCTTTCCGGGGCGAGCACATAGGGACCGGTGGCCGAGTGCCGGATCGCCTCGATCGCCTCGGCCGCCATTTCGGCCAGCGCGAGATCGCGCATCGCCTCGCGCACCCGGCTCCATCGCGTGCCGGGGCCGACCAGCAGCCCGGCGAGCGCCAGTCCGGCCTCGCAGCGCAGACACCCGGGGCGCAGCCGCCGCGCCCCTCCGCCCGCGACGATATCGAGGATGGCATCGACCTCGAGCTCGCGGTGGAGCCGCCGCGCCAGCAGGTTCATCGTTCCGCCCGGCAGCACCAGCACCATCCCGCCCCAGCCGGACAGCCCGGTGACGAGGGCATTGACCGTGCCGTCGCCGGCATAGGCCACCACCATGCCGACCCCCTTCGCATCGAGCTCGGACGGCGTGGGCAGCGGCACTTCGGGAAAGACGATGGTGCGCCGTGCAGGCCAGCCGCGCTCGGCGAGCGCCGCGGTCAGCGTGTCCGCCGAGGTCGCCTCATTGCTGCCGCTCGCGGGGTTCACCACCAGCCAGCAGGCCTGGTCCCGATGCCTGTCCATGCGCGCCGCCTGTGCCTCCTGTCCGGGATGTCTCATACCCGCCCGCTCAGGATCAGCCATGCCGCCGCCGCGCTGAAGGCGGTATAACCTGCATAAGCCCAGACGAAGTGCGGCCAGCCGCGCACCGTCAGCAGCAGCGCGAAGACCAGCGCGGCGAATTCCGTGAGCAGCGCGACCCTGTGGCCGATCGCGCGGCTGGCGTAGGGCAGCCGGGCGAGGAGCGGATGGCCGCTCTCGAACACGGCGCGATCGAGCGCGAAGTTGATCACGCCGAGCACGAAGATCGCGAGTGTCGCCAGTCCCATCGCCCGCCACTATGGCGCTGCGCCGGTCGGATGAAAACCGCCATTTGTCGGCATCCGCGCACCGTCCGTCCTTTCGCCGCGGCGCCGGTCGAACGTCTCTCCGGGGTTGATCGACATCCGGGCGAACCCCGCCGCGAATCCGCCTATTCCTTGTTTCGGCAGACGGGCTGGCAATCCCCGGATCGGCACCCCCGCCCGATCACAGGCCGCCTGCCGATGGAGGATGAACCATGAAGACTCTCGCAATCGCGGCGGCCGCTATCGGCCTCGCCTGCACCGCCGCCCCCGCTTTCGCCAAGTTCGCGCCCCTGACGATCACGGTGCGCCACTCCGATCTCGACCTTGCCACCGCGGAGGGCCAGAAGACCCTCGATCAGCGGATCGAGAAGGCCGTCCGCACCGTGTGCCGCGTGACGGACATCGAGACCGGCTCGCGCGTGATGAGCGATCAGAAGGCCGCCTGTCTCGCCCAGGCGCGGGCAAATGCCCACGAACAGGTGGCGCTCCTGATGGAAAACCAGCAGCGCGGCGGCTGAACCGCGCGAGCCGGACGCTGCCTGTCCCCGCAGTGCAGCGAGATGGCCCGGACCCTTTCTAGTCCCTGGGGTCCGGGCCGTTTTTTCGTGATCGCGCCATGGTGCGATGCAGCCGCCGGATGGTCGCCGGCGAACACAGCCCTATCTTTCCGCCCCTATCGTCCCGCCATGGACTTGACCCGCGCGAGATAGGTTCGGCCGATGCGCAGCGCCTCGCCGTTCTGCAGCTCCACCGACCACACGCCCAACCCGTCGTGACGCAGGCCGCGGATATTGTCGCGCCTGAGGATGGTCGAGCGGTGGATGCGGATGAATTGGTCCGGGTCGAGCCGCGCCTCGAGCCCGGCGATGGTCTGGAGCAGCAGGTAGGAGCGCGCCGCCTCCCCTTCGCCGACATGGAGCCGCACGTAATCGCGCTCGGCGTCGATCTGGTGCACCTCGCTGACCGCGATGCGCAGCAGTTCGGAGCGGTGCGGCACCCACAATTCGTCGAGATAGCGGCTCGATTTCTGACGGCGCTGCCCGCGCCGGGCGAGCGCGCGCTCGATCGCGCGCTCGAGCCGGTCGGCGGCGACCGGCTTGAGCACGTAGTCGACCGCCTCGCAATCGAAGGCCTCGACGGCGAAATGATCATGCGCGGTGACGAAGATCACCGCCGGGGCCTGCTCCTGGCCCGCGAGCTTGCGCGCCACGCCCAGCCCGTCGAGTTCGGGCATGGTCATGTCGAGCAGCACGAGATCGGGCTCGAGCTTCTCGGCGAGGCGCAGCGCGGCGGCGCCGTCGCTGGCGGTGCCGATCACCCGGACGCTCGGGATCTCGGCGCAGATCACCTGGACACGCTCGACGGCGAGCGGCTCGTCGTCGACGATCAGGGTGCGAAGGGCGGTCTGTTCGGTCTGGGTCTCAGTCATGGCGGTTCACCGATCGGGTGAGGGGGATGCGGATCTCGGTGCGGTAGCCGCCCGGCACGGGGGCGGAGTTGAAGCCGATGTCGGGGCCGAAGCGCGCCTCCAGCCGGTCGCGGACATTGGCAAGGCCGATGCCGAAGCCGTGCACCGCACCGTTGGGCACGCCCGGCCCGTCGTCGCCGACGGTGATCACCAGCCGGTCGAACTCCTCGCGCGCGGCGAGCGTGATGGTGACCGGGCGGGCGACCGCGGAAATCGCGTATTTGACCGAGTTCTCGACCAGCGGCTGGAGGATCATGCCCGGCACGCGCGCGTCCTCGAGGTCGTGCGGCAGGTCGAAGACGCACACCAGCCGCTTGGGAAAGCGCACCGCCTCGATATCGAGATAGAGCCGCTGGAGGTCGAACTCGTCCTTGAGCGAGACATCCGCGGTCGGCTCGTTGGCGAGGCTGTGGCGGTAGAAGCGGCTGATCGTCTGGATCATCTTCTCGGCCCGCTCGCCCTTGCCGGTCATCACCAGCGCGGAGAGCGAGTTGAGCGTGTTGAACAGGAAATGCGGATTGACCTGGTAGCGGAGGGAGCGCAGCTCGGCAGCCTTGGCGGCGGAGCGGAACTGCTCCTCGCGGCGCTGCGCGGCGCGCGCCTGGACCCCCGCGAGCAGCGCGAAATAGGTCGTCGACCACGCCAGCAGCAGGAAATAGCGCCCGAGCGCGATGTCGAGCAGCTTGCGCCAGAAATCGGCGCGGGTTTCGGCCGGCTCGATGATCACCGGCTGCGAATCGACCGTCTCGCCGTCGTCGTCCAGCGTTTCGGCGCCCGCGCCCGCCGGCGGCGCCCGGCGGATCGGCACGTCGACCAGCAGGTTGCCGCTCTCGTCGCGCCGCAGGTTGATGTTGTATTTCTGCGCATAGGCCTGATACTGCGCGTCCTCCATCTCGATGAACACGAGATAGTTGATCTGCCCGATCGCCAGCGCGACGGGCATCGCCAGCGCCAGCGCCGCGGAAATCTTGATCCACAAGGGGCGGTTGTCGAACAGGCGCAGCAGCAGCCACAGCACCACGGTGAGCAGCACCCCGGCGCCGGTCACCGCGAGGCGCCGCCAGCCGAGCTCGAACTGCGGGCCGAGGTCCATGACCAGACTGCGGACCGTGGTGAGCCCGAAATAGGTGGCCCACAGCACCACCATCGACACCAGCACGATGCGCAGCGGCACGGTGGCGCCGGTGCCTTGCGGGGCCGGGTCGCGGGAAAGGATGCTCGCCATTATGCCGCCCAGCGATACCGGTCCCGCAGCGCGAAAGCTACGGGGCGCCGCGCTTGTCGTCGGGCAGGGTCTGGTCTTGGTCGAATCGGCCCGCTCCTCAGTCGCGCGGGCGGATCATCTCGGACGGCACCACCCATTGCGCGAACTGCTCCTCGGTCAACAGGCCGAGCGCCAGCGCGGCCTCTTTGAGGGTCGTCCCCTCGGCATGGGCCTTCTTCGCGATCTTGGCCGCGTTGTCGTAGCCGATGTGCGGATTGAGCGCGGTGACCAGCATCAGGCTTTCGTTCAGGAGCTGGGTGATGCGCGCCCGGTTGGCCTCGATCCCGACCACGCAATTGTCGGTGAAGGCGTGGCACGCATCGCCGATCAGCTTCATCGACTGCAGCACGTTGTAGATGATAACCGGCTTGAAGACGTTGAGTTCGAGATGCCCGTGCGACCCGGCCACGGTGACGGTCACGTTGTTGCCCATCACCTGCGCGCAGACCATCGTCATCGCCTCGCACTGGGTCGGGTTGACCTTGCCGGGCATGATCGACGAGCCCGGCTCGTTCGCCGGCAGCGACAATTCGCCGAGGCCGCTGCGGGGGCCGGAGCCGAGCAGGCGGATATCGTTGGCGATCTTCATCAGGCTGACCGCGACGACGTTCAATGCGCCCGACAGCTCGACCATCGCGTCATGCGCGGCGAGCGCCTCGAACTTGTTGGGGGCGGTGACGAAGGCATGGCCCGTGACATCGGCGACCTGGCGCGCGAATTCCTCCGCGAAGCCGACCTTCGCGTTGATCCCGGTGCCGACAGCGGTGCCGCCCTGCGCCAGCTCGAGCACCCGCGGCAGCACCGCCTCGACGCGCTGGATGCCGTAGCCGACCTGCGCGGCGTAGCCGGAAAACTCCTGCCCCAGCGTCATCGGCGTGGCGTCCTGGAGGTGGGTGCGGCCGATCTTGACGATCTCGGCGAATTCCTGCGCCTTGGCGTCGAGCGCGCCGTGGAGCGTCTTCAGCGCCGGGATCAGGTGGTCGATCGCCTCGCTCGCCGCGGCGATGTGCATCGCGGTGGGGAAAGTGTCGTTCGACGACTGGCCCATGTTGCAATGGTCGTTGGGGTGGACGGGGGACTTGCCGCCCTTCTTGCCGGTGAGAATCTCGTTGGCGCGGCTCGCAATCACCTCGTTGGCGTTCATGTTCGACTGGGTGCCCGAGCCGGTCTGCCACACCACCAGCGGGAACTGGTCGGCGAGCGTCCCGTCGATCACCTCGCGCGCGGCGGCGACGATCGCCTCGCCCAGCTTCGCGTCGAGCACGCCCAGCTTCATGTTGGCCTTGGCCGCCGCGAGCTTCTGCACGCCGAGCGCCCTCACCAGCGCGGGCGGCATTCTCTCGCCGCCGATCGGGAAGTTGATGATGCTGCGCTGCGTCTGCGCGCCCCAGTGCGCCGCGGCCGGAACCGCCACCTCGCCGAGCGAATCGCTCTCGATCCGCGTCTCGCCGTCCTTGCCCGTCATGTCACTCATCGAAGCCACCTTCACGTAAGTCGAAATCCGTTCCGCCCGATTGCGCGCATCCCTAAGCACCGGCGCGCGACAAGGTCAAAGCCCGAAATCGCGATCACCCGCTGCGGACGGCCCGAGGGGCGCAAAGACCTTGGAACTGCCCGTCCCTCAGTCTAAGGAAGACTTGACCAGCTGTGTTATTCTCCTAATACAGCTCCCGGAGCAAGCATGACCGAACAGACCATGACCCGTGAACCCTCCAGCGACACCCGGCCCGCGCGCCGGGCGATGATCGACAGCCAGCTGCGCACCAGCGGCGTCAACGAGGAATATGTGCTGGCGCGGATGCTCGCCGTCCCGCGCGAGGATTTCCTGCCCGCCGAGAAGGCTCCGCTGGCCTATATCGATCGCGCCGTGATGCTCGGGACCGATGGCCACATTGCCGCGCCGCTGTTCTACGGCAAGCTGCTGATGGAGGCCGCGCCGCGCCGTGAGGACCGCGTGCTGGTGGTCGAGGGCGGCACCGGCTATCTCGCCGAGCTGCTGCGTCCGCTGGTGGGCGAAGTTGTCACCGTCAGCGCAGCGGATGCCGCCGCCGGCAAGGCGACCGGCGGCGAATACACGCTGGTCGCGATCGACGGCGCGGTCGAGCGGGTGCCCGACGGGCTCGCCGCGCTGATGGCCGAGGACGGGCGGATCGTCTCCGGCGTGGTGCTGCGGCAGGTGACGCGGCTTGCCGCGGGCCGCAAGGTCGCCGGCAGCGTGACGCTGCGCCCGGTCGAGGATCTCGGCATCCCGGTGCTCCACGCCTTCGACGCGCCCAAGGGCTGGACCTTCGCGTGACGCCCGGCTCGCTCATGATGCGGCTTGCCGGTGCGGCCAGCCTGCTCGCGCTCGCCGCTCCCGCCGCGGCCGACACGCTGCAGGAGGCGCTGGTCAAGGCCTACAACACCAATCCCACGCTCGAGGCAGCGCGCGCCAACCAGCGCGCCAATGACGAGAACGTCGCGATCCAGCGCGCACAGGGCCTGCCCTCCTCGAACATCGTGGCGACCCATACCGAGTTCCTGCGCCAGTCGGCGAACTCCTTCAATGCGCCCGAACGCAACCTCGGGGTGACCGCGCAGCTGCTCGTCCCGGTCTATTCGGGCGGGGCGGTGCGCAACGGGATCAAGGCGGCGGAGAACCGCGTCGAGGCCGGGCAGGCGGACCTGCGCAATTCCGAAAGCGTGCTGTTCAGCCAGGTGGTCGCCGCCTACATGGACGTGCTGCGCACCGAGGCGCTGGCCGCGCTGGCAGAAAACCAGGTGTCCGTGCTGCGCACCAACCTGGAAGCGACCAGCGATCGCTACCGAATCGGCGATTTGACCATCACCGACGTCGCCCAGTCGCGCTCGCGCCTCGCGGTGGCGGAGGGCGATTTCCGGACGTCGCAGGCCAACCTCATCGCCGCGCGCGAGGCCTATGCCCGGCTCGTCGGCAGCGCCCCGGGCGAACTCGCCGCGCCGCCGCCGCTGCCGGGGCTTCCGGACAGCGTGGGCACGGCGATCGTCACCGCGCTCGAGAACAATCCCAACCTCATCGCCGCCAAGGAACGCGCCCAGGCGGCGGGCTACGACACCAAGGTCGCGGGCGCCGGGCGGCTGCCGACGGTCGGCCTGTTCGTCAACGGGCAGTACAGCGATTTCTTCAACACGCTCGGCGGGCCCGTCTCGGCGCAGTTCACCCAGCGCGAGACCACCGCCAACGCGGGCGTGCGGGTCACCATCCCGCTGTTCCAGGGCGGCCTGCCCGCCGCGCGCCAGCGCCAGGCCGGGGCGCGCGAAAGCGCCGCGCTGGAGGACGTCATCGCCTCGGAACGCCAGATCATCGCCGAAACCCGCTCGACCTATTCGAACTGGCAGGCCGCGCAGGAGGTCATCAAGAGCGCGCAGGCCGCGGTCGATGCCGCCGAGCTGAGCCTCGAAGGGGTGCGCGCGGAGAACACCATCGGCAACCGCTCGATCCTCGACGTGCTCAACGCCGAGCAGGAACTGGTGCAGGCCCGCGCCCAGCTCGTCACCGCGCGGCGCAACGCCTATGTCGCCGGCTTCAACCTCTTGGCGCTGATGGGCAAGGCCGAGGCGCGCGATCTCAACCTCGACACCGGCGGCCCGCTCTACGATCCCTCGGTGAATTACGAGCGCGTGCGTGACCGCATCTGGGACTGGGACCGCGATCCCGCGCCCGAGGCCAAATCGACCCGCACCGTTGACATTCCCCCCGCCGACGCGACAATCGGGCCGCAACTTCTGCCCGGCGAACAGTAAATCCCGATTCGGGACGGCCGGGCAGCACGAAGGGCCGATGATGGGGAACGAAGGCGAAGCTTCGGTCGAGGAAATCCTCGAATCGATCAAGAAGGTGATCGCGCGCGACAACCGTGCCGTGGCGCTCGAAGCGCGGCGGCGGCGCGAACTGGTCTCGGAAGAGAGCGAGGCCACCGCACCCGCCTCGCCGCTGCGCACCCGCGTGCGCGACGAGGAAGAGGTGCTCGACCTCGCCGACATGGAGATGGCGGCCGAGCCCGAGGACGACGCCGCCGCCTCCGAAGCCCCGGCCGTGCCGCTCGACAAGACGCCGGTCAGCGCCGAGGAATCCCCGCTGATCGCCGACGCGGTGCGCAGCGCGATGCAGGAGAACCTCGCCGCGCTCGCCATGCTCGCCGAGCCGGGCGCCCGCCCGCAGATCGTCCGTTCGGGCGAAACCTCGCTCGAAGGCCTGACCCGCGAACTGCTGCGCCCGATGCTCGCGCAATGGCTCGAGGAGCACCTGCCGGCGATGGTCGAAAAGCTGGTGCAGGCCGAAATCGCGCGGATCGTCGGCAAGAAGTCCTGACCACTGGCGCTCGCGGGCGCGGCGGGCTAGTCCTGCCGCCATGCGACACCACACCTTCGCCGGCGCCCTGATCGCCGCCGCCGCTGTCCTCGCCGCCCCGCTCGCCGCCGAGGATGTCCCGCCTCCGTCCGCCGCCGCCGCGCCGCAGGTGCCGGGCCTCGCGACCCCGCCGATGCGCGCGCGCGACCTCGTGACCATGCCCCGCCTCGGAGCGCCTGCCGTCAATGGCGCGGGGACGCTGGCGGTATACGGCGTCACCACCACCGATCCGGCGAGCCTCGCGCGCAGCACCGCCTTTTACCTGCTCGACCTGACGAAGCCCGGTGCGCAGCCCGTGGCGATAAATCTCGGCATGAAGGCCTCCGACCTCGCCTTCGGGCCGGGCGACCGCTTGCACTTCCTCAGCAGCGATGCCCCCGCCGGCGGGGGCGAGGCCCGCAGCCGGGTGTGGCGCGTGACGCTGGCGAAGGACGGGCAGGTCGGCATGCCCGAGGTGGTCGCCGACATTCCCGGCGCCGACATCGCCGGGTTCAAGCTCGCGCCCACCGGCACGGCGATCGCCCTGTGGGGCGAAGTGCCGCGCGGCTGCGAACGCTTCGCCTGCCCCGACATGACCCCCGCCAATCTCCCGGGGCCGGGCAACGGGCGGCTTTACGAGGAAACCGGCGGCTTCATCCGCCACTGGGACACTTGGGCCAGCCCCGACGTGCTCAACCGGGTGTTCGTGTTCGGGCTGGAGAACGGCAGGGCGGTGGGCGACGGCGTGCCGCTCGACGGCACCGATCCCGCCACCGGGCTCGTCGGCGACACCCCCACCAAGCCGTTCGGCGGGGGCGAGGACATCGCCTGGTCGCCCGATGGCAAGCTGGTCTATTTCGTCGCGCGCAAGTCCGACGCGAACGAGCCGACCTCGACCAATCTCGACATCTGGGTCTCCGATCTCGACGGTGCCGCGCCGGTCAACCTCACCGCGGGCAACGCCGCGATGGACACCGCGCCCGCACCCTCGCCCGACGGGCGCTATCTCGCGTGGCTGGCGATGGACCGCCCGACCTACGAGGCCGACCGGCTTTCGGTGCGGCTGCTCGACCTCGCCACCGGCAAGCTGCGCAATCTCACCGCCGGCACCGACCTCAGCTTCGACAGTCTCGCGTGGGACGCCGCGGGCCAAAACCTGATCGCCACCGCGGGCGACGTGCTCGACACCCCCGCCTTCCGCATCGACCCCGCGACCGGCAAGGTGACGAAGCTCGACCTGATGGCGGGCAACGAGGCGCATATCGCCAACACCGTGCCCCTGCCCGGCGGACGGCTGCTGTTCACCCGCGATTCGATCGGCGCCCCGGCCGAGCTCTATCTGTCCGACGCGCTGAAGCAGGCGCGCCCGCTCACCGATGTCGCCACCACGCGGATGGGGCAGATGGCCACCATCGTCACCCGCCGCTTCAGCTTCGCGGGCGCGAACGGCGACACGGTCTGGGGCCAGATCACCCGCCTCGCCGATCAGGAAGGGCCGATCCCGGCGATCCTCTACATCCACGGCGGGCCGCAAGGCTCCTTCAACGATGCCTGGTCGAGCCGCTGGAACCCGCGCGTCGTCGCCAGCCAGGGCTATGCAGTGATCTCGGTCGATTTCCACGGCAGCACCGGATACGGCCAGGCCTTCACCGACGCGATCAACCGCGACTGGGGCGGCAAGCCTCTGGAAGACCTGCAGAAGGGCTTCGCCGCCGCGATCGCTTCGGACCCGCAGATCGACGGCAGCCGCGCCTGCGCGATGGGGGCGAGCTATGGCGGCTACATGATCAACTGGATCGAAGGGCGCTGGCCCGACCGTTTCGACTGCCTCGTCCAGCACGACGGCATCTTCGACACGCGCAGCTTCTATTATGCCACCGAGGAATTGTGGTTCCCGCGCTGGGATTTCGGCGGCTCCTACGCCGAGGCGCGCGACACCTACGAGAAGTGGAACCCGGCGAACTATGTCGAAAACTGGCAAACCCCGATGCTGGTGGTGACGAGCGAGAAGGACTTCCGCGTCCCTTACAGCCAGGGCCTGCAGAGCTTCACCGCGCTCAAGGAACGCGGCATCCCCTCGCAATTGCTGGTCTTCCCGGAGGAGAACCACTGGGTGCTGAACGCCAGAAACTCGTTGCAATGGCATGAGACCGTGTTCGCGTGGCTGGCGCGCTGGCTCAAGGCGGACAAGATAGACAAGACGGACAACGGCGAATGAGCCGCAAGGAACTCGCATCCGCCCGCCATTCGCTCGCCAAGCATTACGGCGACCCGGACAAGGGCACGGGCATCGCCCGCCACATCATGCTCTGCGCGCTGTCGGAGAAGCAGAAGTGCTGCTCGCGCGAGGCGGGAGAGGAGGCATGGGCTTTCCTCAAGTCACGCCTCAAGGAACTCGGCCTCGTCGGGCCCTTGCGCGATGCGGACAGCAAGCGCGGGGCGGGTGGGGGCGTGCAGCGGTCGAAGGCCGATTGCCTGCAGATCTGCGCGGCGGGGCCGGTCGCGGTCGTGTGGCCCGACGGGGTGTGGTATCACTCCTGCACGCCCGAGGTGCTCGAGCGGATCATTCAGGAACACCTGATCGGGGGCAAGCCGGTGGCGGAGTTCCGCCTGACCCCGGCTTAATCCTCCTTCGGGCTCCACAGCTCGTCACGGCCGGGCATGTGGTTGTCGACCGATTCGTCGTGGCCCGTCCCGTTGGACAGGAACACCAGCCCCATCAGCGCCCCGCCGAGCAGCATCGTCAAGCTGATGCCGAGCGCCACGGCGATGTAGAAATGCACCGAAACCATGCCGTTGAAGGCGAACAACAGCCCCATCGCCAGCGCCACCGTCAGCACGGTGGCGGCGAGCAGCAGCTTCATGATCTTGCGGTAGCGCGCCCAGGCATGGGCCGCGTTCACGGGATCGTCGAGCGGGGACTTGCGGGTCATCCGCCCGACATGGCGGCGAAGCCTGCGCAATGCAACGCGCTTTAGGCGCATGGCCCGGTGCACGCGATGCACCACCTGCGGCCGCGCGATTCGCTTTTTCGCGGCAGGCATGGCATTTTCATGGGTGGGAAAAGAGAGGGAGTCGCTCATGACCATCGCCAGAATCATCGCCGAGCGCGGCGCTTCGGAGATCATCGCCTGCGACGTCGCAACCCCGGTCGCCGAGGCGGTGCGCATCCTCGCGTCGAGGCGCATCGGCGCGCTGCCGGTGCTGCGCGGCGGGCAGGTCGCGGGGATCGTGTCGGAGCGCGACGTGATCTATCGCCTCGCCGACCACGGCCGCGATTGCCTCGACCTGCCGGTGGAGGAGATCATGACCTCGCCCGCGATCACCGTCGAACCAGCCACCCCGGTCGACGAGGCGCTGGCGATGATGACCCGCCGCCGCTTCCGGCATTTCCCGGTGGTGGAGAACGGGGCGCTCATCGGCTTCATCTCGATCGGCGACCTCGTGAAGCACAAGATCGACCTCGTCGAGCACGAGGCCGAGGCGCTGCGCAATTACATCCAGGCGGTGTGACCCCTTGAGCGGGGAGGCCGCGCGCCCTAGATTGGGCGCATGACCGCGCAGCCGCTCACGCTCACCCCCGCCGCCGCGAAGCGCATCGCGCTGATCGCCGAAAAGCAGGCGCGCCCGGCGATCCTGCGCCTGTCGGTCGAAGGCGGGGGCTGTTCGGGCTTCCAGTACAAGTTCGACCTCGCCGACGCGCCCGAGGACGACGACAGCATCAGCGAGACCGGGGGCGTGCGGCTGGTGGTCGATTCGGTGAGCCTCGATCTGGTCGGCGGCAGCACGGTGGACTTCGTCGAATCGCTGGGCGGCGCGGCCTTCCGGGTCGAGAACCCCAATGCCGCGGCGGGCTGCGGCTGCGGATCGAGCTTCGGCATTTGAATTAGACGCGCCCCGCGCTTTGCGGCACAAGCAAGCGCATGAAAATCGCCACCTTCAACATCAACGGCATCAAGGCGCGCCTGCCGCGCCTCATCGAATGGCTTGAGGAAACGCGCCCCGCGGTCGCCTGCCTGCAGGAGATCAAGTCGCAGGACGAAGGCTTTCCTGCCGAGGACATCGAGGCCTTGGGCTATGCGGTGCTGACCCACGGGCAGAAGGCCTTCAACGGGGTGGCGATCCTCGCCGATGCGCGCGCGGGCTACACGATCAGCGAAGTGCGCCGCGGGCTGGGGATCGACGGGCCGAAGGACGGCGAGGGCGAACAGGCGCGCTATCTCGAAGCCGATGTCGGCGGCGTACGCGTCGCCTGCCTCTACCTGCCCAACGGCAACCCCCAGCCGGGGCCGAAGTTCGACTACAAGCTCGCCTGGATGGACCGTCTGCGCGCGCGCATGGCGGAGATCTGGGCCGAGGAAGTGCCCGCAGTGGTGCTCGGCGACTTCAACGTCATCCCGCATGACGACGACGTGTGGTCGGTGAAGGCAATGGCGGATGATGCGCTCATGCAGCCCGAAAGCCGCGCCGCCTATGCCCGGCTGCTTGGCGACGGGTGGACCGACGCGCTGCGCACCCACAACCCGCGCGGCGGGGTGTGGACCTATTGGGACTACCAGGCCGGTGCGTGGCAGCGCGACCACGGCTTCCGCATCGACCACATCCTGCTCTCGCCCGAATGCGCAGACCGGCTCGCGGCCTGCGGCGTCGACAAGGCGCATCGCGGCCGCGAGAAGGCCAGCGATCACGCGCCTGTTTGGGTCAGCCTAAACGACTGAACCGGGGTGAACTATGCCACCGGCCCGCAGGGCCGCAAGGGCGGAGTCGAAGCCGAAGGCGCAGACGTGCGAAGCACACCTGCAAGGCCGCCCGCAGCCGCTCGCGCGCAGCGCGAAACAGCGGCGAGGATAAGCAATCAGCGATAAAAGATATGCGTGTCGATCTGCGCGAGGCGGGTCTTGCGACGGCTCCATGCCGGGCGGACATACTTGGCGTGGAAATAGACCGCGTCGCTCGCCTCGGATTCCCACAGGCCCTTGTCGGCGATCTCGGCGATCGCCACGGCGCGGGTCCAGGCAGCGGTGCCCTTGCGGATCTTCGGCATCCGCTGGCCGCGCATGAAGGAGAACTGCCCCTTCTGGCGCACCACGCCGCAATAGCTCGCAGGGAAGCGCGTATCGCCCGCGCGGTTGACGATCACCTGCGCCACCGCGAGCTGGCCGTCGAGCGGCTCGCCCCGCGCCTCGAAATAGACCGCGCCGGCAAGGCAGCGCAGCTCCTCGCCCATCGGCGCGGCGGTATCGACCATGCCGACCAGCTCGGAAAGCGAGCCGGCCTCGGTCAGCACCGGCGTCTCGGACGGCTCGGGGAGCGGCTGCACGACCGGCTCGGACACGAAAACGGGAGTCTCGGGGACCAGCTCCGCCGCCGGGGCCTCTTGGGCCGCACCGGAAGGGGCGAGCTGTTCGCTGGCCGACGCCATTGCGCTCTGGGCCAGCACCGCGGCGCCATCGACGCCGGGGAGAGTGAAGGTCGCGGCGGCCATAGCGGCCAGAGCGACGGAAGTGAAAGCCTTGCGCTTCATCAACTCAATCATTCGGGCGGTGAGCGCGCTCCGACGCAGGCGGGAACCCTTTGCGTGTATTCACGTAATGAGAGGGGGGTTCGAAAAAGGCCTGCCGGCCGCTCCCCGTCTGCGTGCTGCACGAACGGCCGGATTGCCGCCCTGTCAGCCTGCGCCAGGAAGTGCGCGGGCACATAGCCCTGCGCGCGCCGAGGTCAAGTTAACGCGTCGATTTGCGCGACGAAGCGTTCCTCATCATCGATATTAACCTCGATCAGCCAGAGATCCGCGTCCTGGCGCCGGCGCCGGGCCAGATATTCCGAAAAATCCTGCCTGTTTTCAGGGTCTTCGCTTTTCACAGCAACAAAGCTGCGCGAACCCTCGAGATTGGGCATGCGTTCATAAAGTCTTGCCGCTTCCCCACGACACGTGGTTACCAGCAGGATCGTCCCCGCATCGCGCTCGCCCTTCGCGAGCACGGTCGCGAATCCGCCCTGCGCCTCGGCGAGGCGAATGATCGCGCCCGCTTCGAGATGGGCGGGAAGGCGCGCGCTCATTTCCCGGCCGTGTAGCCGGGGAGGCTGGACAGCGGGATGCGCGAGCGCATGAAGGTGCCGGTGCCGCGGCCGATCTCCTCGCCTTCCGCATCGACCAGCCGCGCCTCGGCGACGAACACCCGCCGTCGTCCGGAGACCCAGCGTCCCTCGGCGGTGACCGTTCCGGCGCGCACCGGCTTGGTGAAGTGCAGATTGAAGCTGGTGGTCAGGAGGAAGCGGTCGGTCGCCAGCGTGTTGGCCGCGTAGAAGGCGGCATCGTCGAGCATCTTGAAGTAGATCGTCCCGTGCGCCGCGCCCGCCGCGTGGTAATCCTCGGGCGAGACGGTGAAGGTGAGGCGCGAGCGGCCCTCGCCCGGGATGTGCAGCCGGCTTGCGAACTTGGCGTTGACCGGCGCGGAGGCATAGAGCCGCTCAAGCGCGCGGTAATGGCTGTCCGCTCCGGTGGCGGGCGATGCGTCGTGCTCTGCGGTCATCGTCGGGCGGTTCGGGAGGTCAGGCGGCGTCCCGCTCGAACTGGTGGGTGAGCAGGGCGTAGACCGCCTCGGCATCGGGCGCCTCGGCGAGCATCTGCAACTTGGCCTCGTCGCGTGCGAGGCGCGAGATCGCGGCGAGCGCATGGAGGTGGGTCGCGCCGGCGTTCTCGGGCGAAACGAGCCCGCACACCAGCGTCACCGGCTGTGCATCGGCGGCGGCGAAATCGAGCGGCGCCTCGAGCCGGATCAGCGCGAGGCTGGGGCGGCGCACATCCTTGCTGCGGCAATGCGGGATCGCCACCCCCCGCCCGAAACCGGTGCTGCCGAGCGCCTCGCGCGCTTCGAGGTTTTCCAGAACCTCCTCGCGGTCGATCCCGTAAGCCGCGGCCATCAGCCCGGCGACCGCGGCGAGCACCGCGGGTTTGCTGTCGAGACGCGCAAACGCAATCGCCTGCGGTGAGAGAGCAAGGTTGACGTCCATATTGCCACGATTCCCGATTGAAGATGCCTTAGCGTGCAGTGCCGGAGCGGCGGGGGACGCATCGTCCTGCCGACCGGGGCTCGTGCCCCTCCTGCTGCTGCCGCGTGCGCCCGGTGCCATCCCAGTGAAACCGCCCTCCAGCGGTTGGCCCGTGCACTATCGCGGTTCGACCCATCCGATCGAACCATCGGCGCGCCGGTAAACCATATTATGCCGTCCGGTGCCAGCATTTTTGAAGAACAGCGCGGGCGTGTGGCGCAGGTCCATCATCATCACCGCGTCGGCGACGCTGGCGGTGGGGATGTCGGTCCGCGTTTCGGCGATCACCAAAGGGGCGTCGGCGGAAACCTCCTCCTCGGAATCCTCCTCGACGGCGAGGATGGTGTAGGCGGCCTCCTCCTCGCCGCGCGCGTGATCGGCCTGTTCGTGGCGGTCGGTGAGGCGGCGCTTGTAGCGGCGCAGCTGCTTGTCGATCTTCGCCGCCGCGTCGTCGAGCGCGACATGCGCGTCCTGCGCCTGACCTTGCGCCTTGAGGATCAGGCCCTGCATCACGTGGGTGACGATGTCGCAGGTGAAGGCCCCGGCGGGCGCCTTGCCGAAGGTGACATGGCTGGAGAGCGCGTTGTCGAAATATTTCTCGACCACCGCGCCCAGCCGGTCGGCGGCGTGTTCCTGCAGCGCCGTGCCGGTGTCCACCTGGTGGCCTGAAATCCTGATGTCCATGTCACTATCCTCCGTCCGGAAATACGGATCCCGATCAAAGTTTGCGCGCCGCCCCTTCAGCGCGCCCCGCTGGCCCAGATCGCATTCTCGATGCCTGCGATGAAGGCGCGGTGGCGCTCGAGCTCCTCGGCGCTCGGCGCATGGGGGCGCGGCGGGCGCGCCACCCGCGCGGCGGCGGGGCTGGCGGTGATCTGCACCACGCTTTCCACCACCACGGTGCTCTCGGCGGCGAGTTCGAGCCCAATCTGCCGCCCGCCGGTGAGTTCGACATAGACCTGGGCGAGCAGTTCGGCATCGAGCAGCGCGCCGTGCTTGACGCGGTGGCTGCGGTCGATGCCGTAGCGGGTGCACAGCGCATCGAGCGAGTTCTTGGCGCCGGGGTGCTTGCGGCGCGCAAGCGCGACGGTGTCGACCATCCGGTCGTAGCTCACCGGTTCCCGCCCGATGCGTTCGAGCTCGGCATTGAGGAAGCCGAAGTCGAATCCGGCATTATGCGCCACCAGCGGCGCGTCGCCGAGGAATGCGAGCAGTTCGTCCGCGCTTTCGGCGAAGCGCGGCTTGGTGGCGAGGAAGGCGGCGGAGAGGCCGTGGACTTTCTCGGCCTCGACCGGCATGTCGCGCTCGGGATTGAAATAGGCGTGGAAGGTGCGCCCGGTCTCGACCCGGCCGACCATCTCGACGCAGCCGATTTCCACCATGCGGTCCCCACTCTTGGGGTCGAGCCCGGTGGTTTCGGTATCGAAGATCACTTCGCGCATTTGCGGCACTATCCTCCCGGAATGGTCCGCTGGCAAGAGCCGCCAGCGTTCAAATCGACGCGATCAGCGCCAGCACTTCGCGGCGGGTTTCCTCCAGCGAGGTGCCGGTGTCGATGACATGATCGGCGCGCGCGCGTTTCTCGCTGTCGTGGAGCTGCAGGCCGAAGATGTGGTCGAATTTCTCGCGGGTCATGCCGGGCCGGGCGAGCACCCGGGCGCGCTGGACGTCCTCGGGGGCGGAGACGACGACGATCATGTCCACCGCCTCGTGCCCGCCGCGCTCGAACAGCAGCGGGATGTCGAACACCACCGCGCGCTTGTCGGCGTTGGCTGCGAGGAAGACGGCGCGCTTGGCGGCGACGGCGGGGTGGACGATGGCTTCGAGCCGCGCGAGCGCCGCCTTGTCGGCGAAGACCTGGTGGCCCAATCGGTCGCGGTCGACGCCCTCGGGGCCGGTCGAACCGGGAAAGGCCGCCTCGATCGCGGGGACGAGTGCGCCACCCGGCCCCTGCATCGCGCGCACCTCGGCATCGGCATCGAACACCGGGATTCCGGCTTCCGCGAACATGGCTGCGACGGTGGATTTGCCCATGCCGATGCTACCGGTGAGGCCGATGATCTTCGGTCTGGTCATGAGGTGAGGATCGCGCGCAGTTCGGCATCATGCTCGCGCGGGGCGGGCTGGCCGAAGAACTTCTCGAAGGCGACCGCGGCCTGGCCGATCAGCATGGCGAGCCCGTCGATGGTGCGCAGTCCCTTGGCGCGGGCCTGCCGGATCAGGCGTGTCTCCAAGGGGTGGGTCACGATGTCATAGACGATCAGGTCTTCGACGATTCCGTCAAGATCGACCGCAAGATCGGGGTATCCTGCCATGCCCATCGCGCTGGCGTTGACGAGGATGTCGATGCGGTCTGCGTCGGAAGGGATGAGTTCCGGATGGCTGGAACGGGCGAGATCCTCCAGCGGACAGATCAAATCCTTGTCCCAGATGTAGCGACCGATCTCGCGCTCGGCCTTGGCGGGATCGCGGCTATAGGAGATGATGGTCCAACGATTTTCTTGCAGCGCGTCGGCAATGGCCCGGGCCGCACCGCCGGTGCCGACAAGCATGGCGAAACGGTAGGTTTGCCCAGTCTCATACAAACCCAGAGGCTCCATGAAGCCCGGTGCGTCGGTGTTGTCGCCATGCAGCAGGTAATCGCGCATCACCACCGTGTTGACCGCCCCGATCCGCTCTGCCGTGGGAGACACGGTGTCGAGCAGCGGCAGAACCGCCTGCTTGTGCGGCATGGTGACATTGCACCCGCGCCAATCGTCATCGGCATTGCGCGCGGCGAGGTATTCGCCGAGTTCCTCGGGCCGCACATGGCAGGCGCGGTATTCGGCGTCGATCCCGAGCTTCTCCAGCCAGAAATTGTGGATCGCAGGCGACTTCGACTGCGCGATGGGGTCGCCGATCACTTCCGCGTAGGGTCTCACGAAACCAGCACCCCTTCCTCGCGCAGCGCGCTCAGCAGGGGGAGCAGCGGCATGCCGAGCACGGTGAACTGATCGCCCTCGATCGCCGAGAACAGCTGCACCCCCGGGCCCTCGATGCGGAAGGCACCGACGGTGTGGCCGATCGCGGGCCATTCGCGGTCGAGATAATGCGCAATGAAATCCTCGGACAGGGCGCGCACGTGCAGCCGGGCAAGGCTCGCGTGGCTCCACTCGCACCCCGCACCCTCCCTATCGGCCCTGACCAGCGCGGCGGCGGAGTGCAGCTCCATCACCTTGCCGGAGAAGAACCGCAGGTGTTCGCCCGCCTCCTCGCGGCTGCGCGGCTTGTCGAAGCGCCGTCCGCCTGCCACCACCAGCGAATCCGAACCCAGCACCAGCGCGCCGGGATGGCGCTCCGCCACCGCCGCCGCCTTGGCGACCGCGAGCGCCTCGGCCACCTCGGCAGGGGCGGCGCCTGCAAGCCCCACTTCCACTGCACGCTCGTCGATATCGGCGGGGATGCTTTCATAGGCGACCCCGGCGGCATCGAGCATCGCCCTGCGTGAGGCGCTCTTGCTGGCGAGAATCAGGCGAGGCGCCGGGGCGCTCATATCGGCTTGCCCGCCCCGCGCGCGCCCTCGGTGCGGCGCCCGCGTTCCTGCACCAGCCGGATGATCGCCGCCGCGGTCTCCTCGATCGAGCGGCGGGTGACGTCGATCACCGGCCAGCCATTGTCGCCGAACATCCGCCGCGCGAACTGGATCTCGCCCTTGACCCGCTCGTTGTCCACGTAAGCCGTCTCGGTCGCCTCGTTCAGCGACAGCAGCCGGTTGCGGCGGATCTGCACGAGGCGTTCCGGGCTGGTGGTCAGCCCCACCACCAGCGGATGGCGCAGCCCGAACAGCACCGGGGGCGGGGGGCTTTCCACCACCAGCGGGATGTTCGCGACCTTGTAGCCGCGATTGGCGAGATAGATGCTCGTCGGCGTCTTGGACGAGCGCGACACGCCGACCAGCACGATGTCGGCTTCCTCCCATTCCTCCCAGCCGATCCCGTCGTCATGGGCGATGGTGTACTGGATCGCGTCGACGCGCTTGAAGTAATCCTCGTCCATCATGTGCTGCCGGCCCGGGCGGCCATGCGCCTCCTGGCCGAGCTGCGCCTCCAGTGCGGCGGTCACCTGGTCGAGCACCGGCACCGCGGGGAGGCCGAGATGACGGCAATGCTCCTCCAGCCGCTTGCGGGTTTCCGGGTTCACCAGCGTGTAGAGCACGAGGCCCGGATGCGCGGCGAGATCGGGGACGATCCGGTCGAGGTGCTGCAGCGAGCGCACCATCGGCCAGAAATGGCGGCTGACATCGGGATCGTCGAACTGCGCCAGCGCCGCCTTGGCGATCATCTCCAGCGTCTCGCCGGTCGAATCCGATACGAGGTGGAGGTTGAGTCGGTTCATGGCTCGCGCGGATCCGCCGGGGCTGTGGACAGAAGGGCGCATAAACCACGGGAGCAATTGCCGGACAAGCTGCGGAGCGATTTTCCTGCCCGCTGTCCGGCTTTTCACCGGGGTATTTGTCGACACGGGAGAGGTTTTGTCGACAGGCTGGGAAGAGTGGGGATAAACCCCGCTTGACGTCCAAGCCATGCGGATTCGGCGGGGGGTGTTTGGGACTGGCAGGGCTGGGGGTAATCGGGCAGGAACCGGTAATTCCCGCTTTCCACAGGGCCAACAGACTCCATCAATCCTTTTAAAATTTGAATTGATTTGTTTAAGGAACGCCATGCCCGGTCCGCTTCTCGATACGCTCAAAGGTGTCCGCCAACCCGTCGCGCCTGTCTGGCTGATGCGTCAGGCGGGTCGCTATCTTCCTGAATATCGGGAACTTCGTGCGGAAAAGGGCGGGTTCCTCGAACTCGTCTACGACAGCGAGGCCGCGGCCGAGATCACCGTGCAGCCGATCCGGCGCTTCGGCTTCGACGGGGCGATCCTGTTCTCCGACATCCTGATCGTGCCGCACGCGATGGGGCAGGGGCTGACCTTCCAGGCGGGCGAGGGCCCGCACCTCTCGCCGACGTTGCTCGAGGTGGAACTCGACAGCTTCACCCCGGCCTTCGAGCGGTTCGAGCCGGTCTACGAGACCGTGCGCCTCACCCGCCAGCAGATCGGCCCCGAGGTGACCATGCTCGGCTTTGCGGGGAGCCCCTGGACGGTCGCGACCTACATGATCGCGGGGGAAGGGTCGAAGGATCAGGGCCCGGCGCGGCTGCTCGCCTATCGCGATGCAGGCCGGATGCAGGCGATCATCGACCGCATCGTGGAGGTTTCGGTGACCTACCTTCGCGGCCAGATCGACGCGGGCGCGGAAGCCGTGCAGCTGTTCGACAGCTGGGCGGGGAGCCTTGCGCCCGATCAGTTCGAGAGGTGGGTCATCGCCCCCAATGCGGCGATCACCGCTGAGCTCAAGCAGTCGCACCCGGATGTGCCGGTGATCGGCTTTCCCAAGGGCGCGGGCGCGAAGCTGCCCGCCTATGCGCGCGAAACCGGGGTCGATGCGGTCGGGCTCGACGAGACGCTCGATCCCGCCTGGGCGCACCGGAGCCTGCCGGAAGGCATGCCGGTGCAGGGCAATCTCGATCCGCTGCTGGTCGAGGCGGGGGGGCCGGCGCTTCCCGAAAGGGTGCGCACGATCCTTGCGGCTTTCGCGGACCGTCCCCATGTTTTCAATCTCGGCCACGGAATCGGACAGCACACGCCGATTTCCCATGTCGAGGAACTGCTCGCCGCGCTCAGAGGGTAAGCACAGATGCAGTCCACGCTTCTCCAGATCTACCTGTTCCTCAAGATCGGGCACGTCACCTTCATGGTGTTCTGGCTGGCGGGGCTGTTCATGCTGCCGCGCCAGATGATCTACATGCTCGACCATGCGCCGGGTTCGCCAGGCGAGGCCAGGTGGGCCGAGCGCAGCGCGAAGCTCAGGAAAATCATCCTCACCCCCAGTCTGATCGTGGTGTGGGTGCTGGGCCTGACCATGGCCTATGCGATGGGCTTCTTCTCGGCGGGCTGGCTGCACGCCAAGCTCGCGCTTGTGCTGCTGCTCAGCGGCTATCACGGCTGGCTGGTGGCGCAGTCGAAGAAGATGGCCCGCGGCGAGCGTCCGCTGACCGAGACGCGCCTCAGGGTGCTCGGCGAAGTGCCGGGCCTGCTGCTGGTGCTGATCGTCACGCTGGTCTATCTCAAGCCCTTCTGAGCCGGGCCGGAGACCCGCGCGATTTTCCGCGATTGACCGCGCCGCGCGGCGGTTCTATCTCGCATCCATCCATCCGGTGTCCGGGGAACAACGCCCCGGCAGGTCTGCTTTCTCCAAGCCCAGCCCCGCATCTCCCAGGGGCACCTCTTCATCCGTGAAGAGGCACTGACCATCCGGCCACTCCTGCTCTTTTCGGAAAAAACGACACGACATGCACCTCAAGGACCTCAAACGACAGACCCCGGCCGAACTGGTCGCGATGGCGGAAGAACTCGGCGTCGAGGGCGCCTCGACCATGCGCCGGCAGGATCTGCTCTTCTCGATCCTGCGCGAACTCGCCGAGGACGAGGAATACGAAGAGAAGATCATGGGCATCGGCACCATCGAGGTGCTGCAGGACGGCTTCGGCTTCCTGCGCAGCCCCGAGGCGAACTACCTTGCCGGTCCCGACGACATCTACGTCTCGCCCAACCAGGTCCGCCGCTGGGGCCTGCGCACCGGCGACACGGTGGAAGGCGAGATTCGCGCGCCGCGCGAGGGCGAGCGCTACTTCGCGCTGACCAACCTCGCCAAGGTCAATTTCGACGATCCCGAGGCGGTTCGCCTGCGCACCAATTTCGACAACCTCACCCCGCTCTACCCCGACCAGAAGCTGCGGCTCGACAGCCTCGATCCGACGGTCAAGGACAAGAGCGCGCGGGTGATCGACATCATCTCGCCGCAGGGCAAGGGCCAGCGCGCGCTGATCGTCGCCCCGCCGCGCACGGGTAAGACCGTGCTGCTGCAGAACATCGCCAAGGCGATCACCGACAACCACCCGGAAGTGTTCCTGATCGTCCTCCTGGTCGACGAGCGCCCCGAGGAAGTCACCGACATGCAGCGCAGCGTGAAGGGCGAGGTCGTCTCCTCGACCTTCGACGAACCCGCGCAGCGTCACGTGCAGGTCGCCGAAATGGTGATCGAGAAGGCCAAGCGCCTCGTCGAGCACAAGCATGACGTGGTCATCCTGCTCGATTCGATCACGCGCCTTGGCCGTGCCTACAACACCGTGGTGCCCTCCTCGGGCAAGGTGCTGACCGGCGGTGTCGATGCCAACGCGCTCCAGCGGCCCAAGCGTTTCTTCGGCGCGGCGCGCAACATCGAGGAAGGCGGCTCGCTGTCGATCATTGCCACCGCGCTGATCGACACCGGCAGCCGCATGGACGAGGTGATCTTCGAAGAGTTCAAGGGCACCGGCAACAGCGAAATCGTGCTCGACCGCAAGGTCGCCGACAAGCGCATCTTCCCCGCGCTCGATGTCGGCAAGTCCGGCACCCGCAAGGAGGAGCTGCTGGTCGAGAAGGATCGCCTGTCGAAGATGTGGGTGCTGCGCCGCATCCTGATGCAGATGGGCACCGTAGATGCGATGGAGTTCCTGCTCGACAAGATGAAGGATTCGAAGACCAACGACGATTTCTTCGATACGATGAATCAGTAAGGCTGCGCGCGCCGGGGGGCGCAGACGCCAGGGACGACGACAGACGGACGGTTCGGGAAAAGTGCTTAGCCAATATCTCTACATCAGCACCGCGCCGACCCTGCCGCGCGAAGAGGTCGATGCGATTCTCGCCGCCAGCGAACGCAACAACCCGGCGCGCGGCATCACCGGCCTGCTGCTGTTCAACGGCCGCAATTTCCTCCAGCTGCTCGAGGGCGAGGAGGGCGAGGTCAATGCGCTGATGGAAACGATCTTCGCCGATCCGCGCCACAGCGGCGTCTCGGTGCTCGACCGCCGCGGCATCCACGAGCGCGCCTGTCCCGACTGGGCCATGAAGCGCGTGATGATCGCCGAGAGCATCGACACCCGCCGCGAAATGCTCGAGGCCGAGCTTCCGCAAGGCCTCGATCCCGAGCTGCGCAAGATGATCGTCAACTTCGCTGTGCTGAACTAGGGCGCGTCAGGCCCTGGCCCGTTCGAGCTCGGCCGCCATCATCTCCCAGACCTTGTTGATCGCCTTCAAGGGTCGGATCATCACCTTGAAATCAATGATCTTTCCGGCATCGTTCCAGCGGATGATGTCGACCCCGTTGACGGTGATCCCGTCCATCACGGTGACGAATTCGAGCATCATCTCCTCGCCGTCGACCAGCTCGCGGACATAGTGGAAGCTGTCGTTCCCGAGCGTCTGGCTGGCGGCGAGGAGATAGGCCATCACCACCGGCTTGCCGACCTGCGGGGTGTGGACCACCGGCGAGTGGAACACCGCGTCCTCCGCCAGCAGATCGGCGAGGGCGGCAGGATCGCCGCCGCCCTCCATATAGGCGTGCCAGCGGGCGAGGTTTTCCCGGCTCATCCGAAGGCTTCCGCGAAGAAAGCCATGGTGCGGCTGTCGGCGAGGTTGGCGGCCTCCTCCTTGCGGCGCTCGCCCATCTCAGTGGCGAAGCCGTGGTCGAGCCCCTCGTAATCGTGCAGCGTCACCCGCGGGTGATCGTCGAGCCCCTCATGCATCGCGGCCTGTGTTTCACGTGAAACAAAATGATCGGCGGTGGGGATGTGGAGCATCAGGGGCTTCGAGATCGCGTGCTTCTCAGCCAGCAACCCGTCGATGCCGACCCCGTAATAGCCCACGCTCGCGTCGATATCGGTGCGCGCCGCGGTCATGTAAGCGAGCCGCCCGCCGAGGCAGTAACCGACGCAGCCGACCTTGGCGACGCCCAAGGTGCGCCGGATGTGGTGAATGGTCGCCTCGATGTCGCGGATGCCCGCGTCCTGATCGAACTTGCCCATCAGGTCGAGCGCGGTGTTGAACTCGCTCTCCACGTCGGGGTCGAGTTCGACGCCGGGCTTCAGCCGCCAGAACAGGTCGGGCGCCACCGCGAGGTAGCCCTCGGCGGCGAGCTTGTCGCACTTGCGGCGGATGCCGGGATTCACCCCGAAGATCTCCTGGATGACGATGATTGCGCCGCGCGGGGTGCCTTCCGGCTTGGCGACATAGGCGCCGAAGTGGGAATCGCCTTCAAGGGTGGGGATGGTTTCGTTGAGGCTCATGGCATCTCTCCTGGCTGCGGGGTGTCTGGCGGTCCTATCTCTTGCCTTGTCCCCCTGCCAAGCGCAAATGGGGTGAGGCAGGAGGAGCCGCAAATGAAGATCACCATCGAAGTCGATTGCACCCCCGAAGAGGCACGCAGCTTCCTCGGCCTGCCCGATGTGAGCGCGGCCAACAGCGTCTATGTCGACAACATCGCCAAGGCGATGAAGGGCGTCTCCAGCCCCGACCAGCTTCAGGAATATGCCGCGGCCCTCGCGCCGATGGGGCAGGTGGGCCTGAAGCTGTTCCAGAGCTTCGTCGAAGGCGGGATGAAGGCGGCGTCGCGCGGCGAGGGGCCGAAGTCCTCCGACTGACCTCGTGAGCGCGCTGCCGACCATCTTCGCGCTCTCGAGCGGCGCGCCGCCGGCGGGCGTCGGGCTGATCCGCGTGTCCGGCCCGGGGGCGGGGGCAGCCTTGCAGGCGCTCGCCGGACGCATGCCGGAACCGCGCCGCGCCTCGCTCGCGAAGCTGCGCGATGCGCAAGGGGCATTGCTCGACGCGGCGCTGGTGCTGTGGTTTCCCGGGCCGAACAGCGCGACGGGCGAGGACCTCGCCGAGTTCCACTGCCACGGCGGCCGCGCGGTGATCGCGGCGGTGGAGCGGGCGCTGGCCGCGCTGCCGGGCTTGCGCCGCGCCGAGCCGGGGGAGTTCACCCGCCGCGCCTTCGCCAATGGCCGGATCGACCTCGCCGAGGCCGAGGGGCTGGGCGATCTCCTCGCCGCCGAGACCGAATTGCAACGCGCCGCCGCGCTCGCCAATGCGGGCGGGGCGCTGTCGCGGCAGGTCGAGGCCTGGCGCGAGAAGGTGCTGGCGCTCTCGGCCGAGGTCGAGGGCGTGCTCGACTTCTCCGACGAGGAGGACGCGGCCGATCTGCCCGAATGTTTCACGTGGAACATCGCCGCACTGGCCGGAGAATTGCGCGAATGGCTCGCCCGCCCGCGCTCCGAGCGGCTGGGGGAGGGCTTCCGCGTGGTGCTCGCCGGACCGCCCAATGCGGGCAAGTCGACGCTCTTCAACGCGCTGGTCGAAAGCGAGGCGGCGATCACCTCGCCGATTGCCGGGACCACCCGCGACGTGATCGAACGCGCGGTGGCGATTGGCGGCGTGCCCTTCACCTTCGTCGATACCGCCGGGCTGCGCGAAGGCGAGAGTGGCGACGCGGTCGAAGCGATCGGCATCGACCGGGCGAAGGGAGAACTTTCTCGCGCTGACCTCGTGCTGTGGCTCGGACCGGAAGGTGCGGGGCCGCAGGACGCGTGGGAAATCGCCGCACAGGCCGACCGTGCGGACTTTGCGCCCAAGACGACGGCGCACTTCACCCTCTCGGCGGCGACGGGCAAAGGAGTGGGAGCGCTCAAGGCCGCGCTGCTCGATGTGGCCCGCGACGCGCTCCCCCGACCGGGCGAAGCCGCGCTCAATGCTCGCCAGCACGCGCGCCTTTCCGAAGCCACCGAGGCGCTCGAGGGAGCGAAGGCGCTGTCGGACCCGCTGCTCGTGGCCGAGGAACTGCGCCGCGCCCGCCTCGCCTTCGATCGTCTGATCGGACGCGCCACCACCGAGGACATGCTCGACACCCTGTTCGGGCGCTTCTGCATCGGGAAGTGAGCTTGCGCGGGAGCAAATGTTTCACGTGAAACATTCGCTCCCAATGTTTGTGGCTGCGCCACAGCTTCGCTTCCACGTGAAACATTGCTGACGAAGCGGGAGCCCCGTCGCGCAAATCCGCTTTGACGATTCCCCGCGCGCGGCCTATCTGCGCGCCCATGCACCAGTTCGATGTCCTCGTCATCGGCGGCGGTCACGCCGGGGTCGAAGCCGCCTGCGCGGCGGCGCGGATGGGTGCGCGCACCGGGCTGGTGAGTTTCGATCTCGCCGCGATCGGCGCGATGAGCTGCAATCCGGCGATCGGCGGGCTCGGCAAGGGCCACCTCGTGCGCGAGGTCGATGCGCTCGACGGAGTGATCGGCCGCGCCGCGGATGCGGGGGCGATCCATTACCGGATGCTCAACCGCTCCAAGGGCAGCGCCGTGTGGGGCCCGCGCGTCCAGGCCGACCGGGTGCGGTTCAAGGCGGCGGTGCAGGCGATGGTGCGCGCGCAGCCGAACCTCGCGCTTGTCGAGGGCGAGGCGGCTGCGCTTGTGCTGAAGGGCGGGGCGGTCGCCGGGCTGGAACTGGCCGACGGCACCATTCTCGAAGCCGGGCGCGTGATCCTGTGCACCGGGACCTTCCTTGGCGGGGTGCTGTTCCGCGGCGAGGAACGCGTCGAGGGCGGGCGCATCGGCGAGAATGCGGCCAAGCGGCTCGCCCAGCAATTGCGCGGCGCGGACCTGCCCATGGCCCGCCTCAAGACCGGCACGCCGCCGCGCCTCGACGGGCGGACCATCGACTGGGCCGTGCTTGAGGAACAGCCCTCGGACGGGGAGGGTTGGACCATGTCGCCGCTCACCCTGGCGCGCATGAACCCGCAGGTGTTCTGTGCGATCACCCGCACCACGCAGGCGGGCCACGACGTGATCCGCGCCAACCTCGACCGCTCGCCGCTCTTCTCGGGCGCGATTGCGGCGGCGGGGCCGCGCTATTGCCCCTCGATCGAGGACAAGATCCACCGCTTCGGCGACCGCGAGGGGCATCAGGTGTTTCTCGAGCCGGAGGGGCTCGACACCCACATGGTCTATCCCAACGGCATCAGCACCTCGCTGCCGGTGGATGTGCAGGAGACCGTCGTGCGCACCATGCCGGGCTGCGCGCGGGTGGAAATCGTGCAGCCGGGCTATGCGGTCGAATATGACCATATCGATCCGCGCGCGCTGACGCCCGATTTGCAGGTGAGGGCGATCCCCGGCCTCTATTGCGCTGGCCAGATCAACGGCACCACCGGCTACGAGGAGGCGGCTGCGCAGGGCCTCGTCGCCGGGCTGGAGGCTGCCGCCGCCGCGCTCGGGAAGGCCGCGCCCCGGCTCGACCGCGCCAATGCCTATATCGCGGTGATGGTCGACGATCTGACCTTGCAGGGCGTGACCGAGCCCTATCGGATGCTGACCGCCCGCGCCGAATACCGCCTGCGCTTGCGCGCCAACAATGCCGCGACGCGCCTGACGGGTCTCGGGATCGAAGCCGGGTGCGTCGGCGAGGAGCGCCGGGCATGGTGGGAGCGGCGCGAGGAATTGCGCGCAATGTTTCACGTGAAACATTCCGAGCGCGTCCATTCGCGTGACCTCGCCGATCTCGGCCTGCCGGTACGGCGCGATCATGGCGAGAAGCCGCTGGCCGAATGGCTGCGCTTCGACGGGGTCACGCCCGAAGCGCTCGCGCCCTGGCTGGGCGAACTGACCGCGTGCGACCCGGGGCTCGCCGAGGAGATGGCCGAGGACGCGGCTTACGCGCCCTATCTGGCGCGACAGGACGCCGAGCTGCGCGATCTGCGCGCGAGCGAGGCGCTGCCGCTGCCCGCAGACTTCCCCTACGCCCAGGTGCCGGGCCTCTCGAACGAGATGGTCGAACGCCTCACCAGCGCCGCGCCGGGCACGCTGGCGGCGGCCGGGCGCGTGCCGGGCGTGACTCCGGCGGCGCTCTCGGCGCTGCTCGTCCATGCGCGGCGGCTCGCCGACGGGCAGCGCGCGGCGTGATCGTCACCGAAGAGGAGGCGCGCGCCTATGTCGCCGGGCAGACCGATGCCGAGGGCATGGCGCGGCTCGAAGCCTTCGCCGCGCTGGTGCTCGAGGAGAACCGGCACCAGAACCTCATCGCCAAACCGACCGAGCCGCACATCTGGCAGCGCCACATCGCCGATTCCGCGCAGCTCCTCGAAAATGTTTCACGTGAAACATTGGGGCCGAATGCGGGTGGGCCATGGCTCGATCTCGGCAGCGGACCGGGCTTTCCGGGGCTGGTGATCGCGGCGCTGTGCCCGAAAATGCCGGTGGTGCTGGTCGAATCCCGCGCGCGCCGGGTCGGGTTTCTAGAACGCTGCATCGCCGAGCTTGGTCTGCCCAAATGCCGGGTCGAGGGCCAGCGGCTCGAGCGCGTCACGCCCTTTCCGGCACGCGCCATTTCGGCACGGGCGTTCGCCCCGCTGGCGAAACTCCTCACCTTGTCCGCACCCTTCTCCACAAGGCAGACCGTCTACGTGTTGCCCAAGGGACGCTCCGCGGCGCAGGAATTGCAGGACTTGAAGCCTTCGATTCGGGCAATGTTTCACGTGAAACATTCCTTGACCGATCCCCTCGCGGGAATCATTGTGAAGGCCTGATGCGCGAGAAGCTTGCGGATTCCGCCGGAATCCGGCTGCGGAAGGACGAAAGCACCCATGCTGACCATCGCGATTGCCAACCAGAAGGGCGGAGTGGGCAAGACCACCACCGCGATCAACATCGCCACGGCGATGGCGGCGACGGGGTGGCGCACGCTGCTGATCGACCTCGATCCGCAGGGCAATGCCTCGACCGGGCTCGGCGTCCATTCGGCCGCGCGCGAGGTATCGAGCTATGATCTGCTGGTCGACGAGGTGGCGCTGGAGGATGCGATCGTCCCGACCAGTATTCCGCGGCTCGACATTGTGCCGGCGACGGTCGACCTGTCGGGTGCGGAAGTGGAGCTGGTCTCGGTCGAGGAGCGCACCGCCCGGCTGCGCAACGCCCTCGCGCAGCACAAGGGGCACGACATCGCCTTCATCGACTGCCCGCCCTCGCTCGGCCTGCTGACGTTGAACGCACTGTGCGCCGCCGACACGCTGCTGGTGCCGCTGCAATGCGAGTTCTTCGCGCTCGAGGGGCTCTCGCAGCTGCTCCAGACCGTCGACCAGGTGCAGCAGCGCTTCAATCCGCGGCTCGGCATCATCGGCGTCGCGCTGACCATGTTCGACCGCCGCAACCGCCTGACCGACCAGGTCTCCGACGACGTGCGCGACTGCCTCGGCAAGCTGGTGTTCGAGACCGTGATCCCGCGCAACGTGCGGCTTTCCGAAGCGCCCAGCCACGGGCTTCCCGCGCTGGTCTATGACCAGCATTGCACCGGCAGCCGCGCCTATATGTCGCTGGCGCGCGAGCTGATCGGGCGCTTTCCCGAACAAAGGCAGGCGGCATGACCGAAGAGACCACCCAAACAACTGATATTTCGCCCGTTTCCCGCGCATCGGGAGACAAGCCGCGGCGTCTCGGCAAGGGGTTGGGCGCGCTGCTCGGCGAAACCCGGCGCGAGGAGCCACTGGTGCGCCGCGAGGAGCCGGTCGAAGCGCCTGCTGCGGGCGGTCCGTCGCTGCGGTCGGTGGCGCTCGCCAATATCCGTCCGCTGCCCGGCAATCCGCGCAAGCATTTCGACGATGCCGCGCTCGACGAACTCGCCGCCTCGATCGCCAGCCGCGGGGTGATCCAGCCGATCATCGTCCGCCCGCATCCCGAGGGCAGCGGCTATCAGCTGGTCGCGGGCGAGCGGCGCTGGCGCGCGGCGCAGCGGGCGCGCCTCCACGAGATCCCCGCGCTGGTCCGCCAGCTGTCCGACCGCGAGGTGATGGCGCTCGCGCTGATCGAGAACCTCCAGCGCGAGGACCTGAACCCGGTCGAGGAAGCGCGCGCCTATCACCGCCTCTCGGAAGAGGAGGGGATGATCCAGGTCGACATCGCCAAGATGGTCGAGAAATCGCGCAGCCATGTCGCCAACATGATGCGGCTGATGACCTTGCCCGACAAGGTGCTCGACATGGTCGAGCAGGGCCAGCTCAGCACCGGCCATGTCCGCGCGCTGATCGGACGGCCCGATGCCCAGCGCCTCGCCGAGATCGCGGTGGCCGAGGGGCTGTCGGTGCGCGAGATGGAACTGCTCACCCGCCGGATGGGCAAGGCCGACAAGCCGCGTCCCGATGCGCCCCGCGGCGAAGCCCCGGCGGAAAACGCCGATATTCTCGCGGTGCAGCAGCATCTCGAGGAGTTCCTCGGCCTCGGCGTCAAGATCAAGCCCGAGGCCGATCCGCGCAAGGGCACGATCACGATCCGCTACACCACGCTCGACCAGCTCGATCTGGTGTGCCAGCGCCTCACCGGCGGCGAGTTCTGACCGGCCGCTGACCGAACACGGAGCCCCGGAACGTCGCCAGGCGGCCTTCCAGGACTCCGTGCCTCCGCCCGCGGGCGAAGCCGCATGTTCTAGCGGTCGGACTTGATCATCTTGGCCGAGGGACGCGGGGCGGGGATCACCCGCTCGGCAGGCGTGCGCGTCCCGGGGACGGTGTAGGTCTCCTCGCGTGCGGTCTCGCGCACCACCACCTGCTGCTGCACCTCGGTGCGCACCGGCACCATCACCACCTGCTGCGGCGGGGCGTAGCTGTAGCCGTAGGGATAGGCCGGGTAGCCGTACCCATAGGCGGGATAGGCGGCATAGGGAATTTCGCGGCTGGCGATCCGGGGCGCCGGCATGCCGTATTGATCGAGAAAGGCGTCGAGCGCGGCCGCGCAGTCGTAGCGGTCCGCGTCGTCCCTGTCGCCATGCCGGTGGCGGCGCGCGGTGCGGCGCTTGCATTCGTCGATCCACTGGTCGCGTTCGAACACCACCGGAGTGGGGTCATAGGCCCCCGCCGCGGGATAGGGCTGCGCCGGAGCGGCGCCCGGCGCGGGGATGCGGCGGGTTCGGGTGATCGTCTCCACCCCGTTCTCGTTGGTGACGGTCTCGGTCTCGAGCGCCGGGGCGGTGCGATATTCCTGCGGCAGCGCCCGGACCTCGCTCTCGCTCATCGGGGCGAGCGGGGGCAGGTCGCCCGTATCCTGCGCCTGTGCCGCGCAGGGCAGCGCGAGCGCGACAGCGAGAGCGGCAAGCGGAAGGGCCGGAAGCTTGGACATGTCGTTCCCCCTCGGGACGGCCGGAGCGGCCGATGGTTCACAAAGGCTTACCATCGACTCGCCCGCGCGCCCAAGCGGTGCTGCGCCCGCTGTCCCGATTCGGGAAGGTGGCCGGTCAGATCCGCGCGGCGAGCAGCGCCGCGAGCGCCGCGATCCCCTCGGCATCGGCCTCGGTGAAACGGGCAGGCGAGGGGCTGTCGAGGTCGATCACCGCGATCACCTCGCCCTCGCGCAGCACCGGCACGACCAGTTCCGAACGGCTCGCCGCGTCGCAGGCGATATGGCCGGGGAAGGCATGAACATCGGCGACAAGTTGCGCCGCGCGACTTTGCGCCGCAGCGCCGCACACGCCCGCGCCGAAGGGAATGCGGATGCAGGCCGGGCGGCCGACGAAGGGCCCGAGCACCAGCTCGTTGCCGTTCCCGTCCTTGCGCGGCGCGACGCGGTAGAAGCCCGCCCAGTTGAGATCGGGCAGGAACTCCCACAGCAGCGCGGCGACATTGGCCATGTTGGCGACACCATCGGGCTCGCCCGCGGTGAGGGCATCGGCCGCTTCGACCAGCTGGCGGTGGAGCTCGTGGGGATCGGTGGCGGGATCGGGCTTGAAATCGTACATCGGGCCTGACGCTTTCCTTGGCTGGGCGGTGCAGCTTGACGGTTGCCGCCGCCGCGGGGCGGCTCTATCTCCCCCACATGGCACGCTTCCGCAAGATCGCAATCGCTCTCCTCGTCATCGTCATTCTCGTCGGGGGGATCCTGTTCTGGCTGTCGCGCGGGGACACCGCCGATCTCTCGGTCGATGCGGTCGCCGGCACCGATCCGGTGCTCCAGGACCCCGCCGCGGAAAGCATCCCGACGGTCAAGATCGCCGAGCCGGTGGGCTGGCCCGAAGGCGCCGCGCCGACCCCCGCCAAGGGGCTGGAGGTGAACCGCTTCGCCGAGGGGCTGGATCATCCGCGCATCCTCCAGGCGCTGCCCAACGGCGACATCCTGGTGGCGCTCACCCGCGCCCCGGCCAAGCAGGACAGCGGCGGCGGCATCATGGCGACGATCCGCGGCTGGGTGGAAGACTACCTGTTCGAGAAGGCCGGATCGGCCGGTCCCTCGCCCAACCAGATCGTGCTGCTGCGCGATGCAGACGGCAACGGCACCGCCGAGGTGCGCAAGGTGATCCTTTCCGAGGGTCTCGATTCGCCCTCGGGCATGGCGTGGAAGGACGGCACGCTCTATGTCGCCGATCACGATGCCCTGCTCGCCTTCCCCTACGAACTCGGCAGCGACAAGGTCACCGGCGCCCCGCGCAAGCTGATGGACCTGCCTGCCGGGGGCAATCACTGGATGCGCAACATCGCGCTCTCGCCCGATGGCAAGAGCCTGTTTGTCGCGGTCGGTTCGTCCAGCAATATCGGCGAGAACGGGATGGAGGCCGAACAGGGCCGCGCGATGATCTGGGAATACGACCTCGAGACCAATCGCCAGCGCCAATACGCAGCCGGGCTGCGCAACCCCAACGGTCTCGATTTCAGCCCGTGGACGGGCGAATTGTGGACCACAGTGAACGAGCGCGACATGCTCGGCTCGGACCTGGTGCCCGACTATCTCACCAATGTGCCGGTCGGGGCGCAATACGGCTGGCCGTGGATCTACTACAAGAACAACTTCGACCGCCGGGTCGAGGCGCCGATGCCGCGCTTCCTCCAGGAATACACCCGCAACCCCGAATATGCGCTCGGCCCGCACGTTGCGGCGCTCGGGATGGTGTTCAGCGGCGGGGGCGCTCGGATGGGGCCGGACTTCGCGAGCGGTGCCTTCATCGCGCGGCACGGTTCGTGGAACCGCAAGCCGGCCTCGGGCTATGACGTGGTCTACGTCGATTTCGACAAGCTCGGCAACCCGGTCGGCAAGCCCGTGCCGGTGTTGACCGGTTTCCTCACCGGCAAGGGCACCACGCGCGGCCGGCCCACCTGGGTCGAATGGGCGCAAGACGGATCGCTGCTGGTCTCGGACGACACCGGCGGGATCATCTGGCGCCTGCGCGACCCGCAGGCGGCGCCTTCGCCGAAGATCGAGGAGATCGTCACCGAACGCCTGCCCCCGCAGCGCGAGCTGCGCGATCCGCGCGCGACCTTCGAGGAGGATTACCTGCGCGAGCAGGCCGGACAGAAGATCAACTAGAGCGCGAGGCCGGCGCGCCCCGCGAGTTCGGTGGCGAATTGCAGCGCGGTGCGGCCCGAGCGGTTGCCGCGCTGGATCGCGAAAGCCATCGCCTCCTCGGCATCGAAGGGAAGGCCGAGCGGGGCGAGGTAGCCCGCGAGAATCGCGAGATAGGTGTCCTTGTCCGCCGGGTGGAAGCCCAGCGTCAGCCCGAAACGGTCGGCGAGCGCCAGCGCGTCGTCGCGCTCGTCGCGTTCGTGGAGCGCGGCGCCGGTGTCCTCGCGCTCGACGATGGCGCGGCGATTGGCGGTCACGCAGATGCGGACATGCGGGGGGCGCGGGGCGATGCCGCCGTCGAGCAGGCTCCGCAAGGCGAGCATTTCCGCCCGCGCGCCCTCGCCGAAGCCGAGATCGTCGATGAACAGGAGGAAGGCGCGGGTCTGCTCCGCCAATTCGGCGATCAGCGCGGGGAAGCTGGGAAGGGTGCCGGGGGCGAGCTGGACCAGTGCCAGCGACTGCGAGTCTTCGCGCTGCACATCGGCGACCGCGGCGCGGACCAGCGCCGACTTGCCCATGCCGCGCGCGCCCCATAGCAGCGCGTCATGCGCGGCGGCGCCCTTCGCCAAGCGCGCGCACAAGTCGCGCAGCGCGACTTTCTGGGCGTCGATCCCGTGCAGGGCCTCGAGCGGCAGCGCGTCGATCACCGGCACCGCGCGGGTGCGCTCGCCCTCCCACAGATAGGCGGGGTGCGCGTGCCAATCGGTCGGCGGCGGGGGCAGGGGCGCGAGCCGCTCGAGCGCGGCGGCGATGCGTGCGAGTTCGCCGCGCTCGTCCATCTCAGCCGACCAGCGCCTCGGCAGGCAGGGTGTAGAGCAGGTCGGCGCCCGCCATCGCCCCCGCCTTGAGCCCGGCGGCCTCGGGCACGATGCGGTCGAGGAAGAAGCGCACCGTCACCGGCTTGGTGGTGGCGAGTTCGGGCGCGGCACCCGCCGCCACCGCCGCGGCCTGCTTTGTCAGCTGCCACCCGGCGACGCAGACCGCGGCCATGGTGCAGAAGGGGACGCTGCCCGCGAGCCGGTCGTCGAGGCTCGCTTCGGCCTGCATCCAGCGCGCGATGCCCGCGCAATCCTGCGCCAGCGCGGCGAGCGCGGGTTCGGAGGCGCTTTCGCGGGCGATGGTCTCGAACAGCGTCACGATCGCCTCGCCACCGTCGAGCCCGAGCTTGCGGGTAACCAGGTCAGCGGCCTGAATCCCGTTGGTGCCCTCATAGATCGGGGCGATGCGCGAATCGCGCCAGTGCTGGGCGGCGCCGGTCTCCTCGACGAAGCCCATGCCGCCGTGGATCTGGATGCCGAGCCCCGCGACTTCGACGCCGATATCCGTTCCCCACGCCTTGATCAGCGGCACCACGATCTCGCCGCGCGCCTTGGCTGCCGCGTCGCCGCAATTGCCGCGGTCGACCTGCCCCGCGCAGTAATAGAGCAGCGCGCGCGCGCCTTCGGTGAGCGCCTTCATGCGCAGGATCATGCGCCGCACGTCGGGATGTTCGACGATCGCCACCGGGGTCTTGTCAGGGGAGCCGGCGCGGGCCGACTGGATTCGCTCGCGGGCATAGGCGAGCGCCTGCTGAGTGGCGCGCTCGCCGATTTGCACGCCCTGGTTGCCGACATTGATGCGCGCATTGTTCATCATCGTGAACATCGCGGCGAGACCCTTGTTCTCGTGCCCGACCAGCTCGCCGATGCATTCGCCATTGTCGCCGTAGCTCATCACGCAGGTCGGCGAGGCGTTGATCCCCAGCTTGTGTTCGAGGCTGACGCAGCGCAGGTCGTTGTGCGGGCCGAGGCTGCCGTCGGCATTCACATGATACTTGGGCACCACGAACAGCGAGATGCCCCGCGACCCTTCCGGCGCGCCGGGCAGGCGGGCGAGCACGAGGTGGATGATGTTCTCCGCGAGATCGTGTTCGCCCCAGGTGATGTAGATCTTCTGCCCGGCGATGCGGTACTTGCCCGCGTGCGGCCCTTCGGTGATCGGCTCGGCGGTGGTGCGCAGCGCGCCGACATCGCTCCCGGCGGCGGGTTCGGTGAGGTTCATCGTCCCCGACCACTTCCCGCTGACGAGGTTGGGCAGATACATCGCCTGCTGGTCTTTCGAGCCGTGATGCTCGAGCGCCTCGATCGCTCCGACGCTCAGCATCGGCAGGAGGGTGAAGGCCATGTTGGCCGCGCCGAGGTTCTCCAGCACATTGCAGGCGAGGGTGAAGGGCAGGCCCTGACCGCCGAACTCCGCCGGGGAGGCGATGGCGTTCCAGCCCTGCTCGACATAGGCCTGATAGGCGGCCTCGAAGCCTTGCGGAAGGCGCACCCGGCCGTTCTCGAGCTTCGCGCCCTCCAGATCGCCCTTGCGGTTCAGCGGCGCGAATTCCCCGGCCGCGAATTGCCCCACGCCCTCGACGATCGCCTCGACCAGATCGGCTTCCGCGTGGGCGAAGCGTTCGCTCTGCGCCAGTTCCGCAATCCCGGCATTGACGCGGATGGCGAGCAGCTGGTCGGCGGTCGGCGGGGTGAAGGGGGTCACGGCAAATCCTGTGGCGCTGACGGGAAGAAAGGGGGCGGTGCGCCCCGCACTTGGCAGGGCGCGCGCCAGTCTATAGCGCGAGGGGCATGAGCGGCAAGAACGTTACGGACATGGTGCTGGCGGATGCCGAGGGGATCGCGCGCGCGGCGCGCATCCTCGAATCGGGCGGGCTGGTCGCGGTGCCGACCGAGACGGTCTACGGCCTCGCCGCGCGGGCGGATTCGGCGGAAGCCGTGGCGACGATCTATGCCGCAAAGGGGCGTCCGGATTTCAATCCGCTGATCGTCCATGTCCGCGACGCGGCGCAGGCGGCGGAATATGCCGAATTCTCGCCCGCCGCGTTGGCTTTGGCCGAGGCGCACTGGCCGGGGCCGCTGACACTGGTGTTGCCGCGCCGGGGGGATGCAGGGTTGGCCGAAGCCGTGACTGCACAGCTTCCAACCGTCGCTCTGCGCGCTCCGGCACACCCGGCGATGCGGGCCTTGCTCGAGGCAATCGAATTCCCGCTGGCCGCGCCGTCCGCCAACCGTTCGGGCTTCATCAGTCCGACGACCGCCGCCCACGTCCTCGCCTCGCTCGACGGGCGGATCGACCTGGTGCTCGACGGCGGGCCAACCACTGCGGGCGTGGAATCGACCATCGTTGCGGTGCGCGCCGACGGCAGCATCGAGGAACTGCGCCCCGGCCCGCTGGCGGTGGGAGTGCAGGGCGGGGGCGGGAGCATCGAAGCCCCCGGCCAGCTCGCCAGCCACTATGCGCCGGGCAAGCCGGTGCGACTGGGGGCAACCGAGGCGGAACCCGACGAATTCCTGATCGGTTTTGGCCCGGTCGAGGGCGACGTCACGCTATCGGCAAGCGGTGACGTCAACGAAGCGGCGGCGCGGCTCTATGCCTGCCTTCACGAAGCCGCCCGCGCCGATCGCCCGCGCATCGCTGTCGCGCCGGTGCCCGAGAAGGGCGTCGGCCGGGCAATCAACGACCGCTTGCGGCGCGCGGCGGCCCCGGCGGACTAGCCTTCGGAAGGCAGCGCCGCGACGGGCGCGGCGCCCGCTCCGGGATTGCAGGTCAGCTTGCCCGATCCGAACGCGTTCACGGTGCACTTGGCACTGCCGTTCACCGTGACATCGCCCGATCCGGCGATGTTGGCTTCGACCGTCCCGTCCGAGGCGAAGGTCACGTCGCCCGATCCGCCGATCGAGACGTCCGCGGTGTCGGTCTTGAGCGCGGAGAGATCGATATTGCCCGATCCGCCGATCACCAGGTTGAGCGCCTTGGCGGTGCCCGCGCCCTTGACGTTGCCGTTGCCGCCGATGTTGATGTCGAGCTTGTCCGCGGCGAGGCGCTCGAACGCGACCGTGCCCGAACCGCCGATGTTGATCGTCGCGGCGCTGGCGAGCGACTGGGCCTTGACCACGCCGCTACCGGCGATCACCACTTCCTCGGGCGGGGGCATGGTGATGCGGATGGTGGCCGCGCCCTTGCCGTTCGAGCCCTTTTCGCGGGTGATGCCGATCAGCTTGTCGTCGCGCACGAAGCGCAGCGCATCGGTGTTCTCGCCCTCGACCGACAGATCGAAGCTGTCGCCTTCGGTGAGGATCACGGTGTCGCCCGAGGACAGCACCAGCTCGCGCGGGGCGGGGCCGGTCTTGTCGAGTTCGGCGAGGGGAACGCCCTTTTCGCCGTTGATCGAGATGTCCGCTCCGCCGCAGCCGCCGAGCGCGGTGCCGAGCGCAAGCGCGGCGACCGGGGCCATGCGCCTGAAGAACTGGTTGATCATGCGGTATCCTCTCCTGCCATGCCTGTAAGCGTATTGCCGATATAATACACCACATCGGGAGGTGCAAGCGCGGTGCGGCCTGCGCATGCAAAAAGGGCCGCCCCGCAGGACGGCCCTTCGATTTGCCTGAGTGGGCCGGGAAGCGTCAGGCTTCCTCGGTGCTCTCGTAATACTGGGGCGCGTGTTCGCGCAGCACGTCGAGGATCTTGCCGAGCGCGGTCGGCTCGTCGGTTTCCTCCATCGCCGCGAGTTCGCGGGCGAGACGGCTCGAGGCCGCTTCGAAGATCTGGCGTTCCGAATAGGACTGTTCGGGCTGGTCCTCGGGGCGGAACAGGTCGCGGGTCACCTCGGCGATCGACACGAGGTCGCCCGAGTTGATCTTCGCTTCGTATTCCTGCGCGCGGCGCGACCACATGGTGCGCTTGACCTTGGGCTTGCCCTTCAAGGTTTCCATCGCCTGCTTCAACGTCTTGTCGGAAGACAGCTTGCGCATCCCGATGGATTCGACCTTGTTGACCGGCACGCGGAGCGTCATGCGCTCCTTCTCGAAGCGCAGCACGTAGAGTTCGAGCTGCATCCCGGCGATCTCCTCCTTCTGGAGTTCGATCACGCGGCCCACGCCGTGCTTGGGATAGACAACATAGTCGCCGACGGTGAATGCGTTCGCGGTGCTTGCCATGCAAGGTCCTTTCTGTGGGGCCGTCCGGCAACGGGAGAGGGACAATGATCCCGGCGGCGCGACCCGCCCTTCGTCAGGGCAAGCGCCGGGAGCGGACTGTCCTGAGGGGGGTTGCTGGTGTCGGGCCTTCCTGGTTTCAACGCCTGCGCCGGACGGGCTGGGGTCCCGGGGCGGCGCGGTTACCTATTATATAGCACAGCCGCAAGAAAATTGCGAGTCCCGCTTTTCGCTAGCGCCTCCCGATGCTCGCCGCGGCAACATGTGCGCCGAGCAGCAGCAGCCACGCGCTCAGCCACAGCCAGGTGAGAAACGCCACCACCGCGCCGAGCGAGCCGTAGGTCGCGTTGTAATGTCCGAAATTGCTTGCATAAATCCCGAAACCGGCACTCGCCGCCATCCAGCCCAGTGCGAACAGCACCGCGCCGCGCATCGCCGCCGCGCGGTCCACCCAGCGCACATTGGGAACGGTGCGATAGGCGAGCACCGCGCCGCCGAGCCCCGCCATGCCGATCACCGCGAAACTCGCCAGCGACCCGGCGACGCCCGAGAACACGCTCGCCATCAGCGCGGTCACCCCGGCGAGCAGGCCGAGCGCGATCACCACCGCCAGCGTGATCCCCAGTGCCAGCAGGTTGGCTTTCAGGAAACCGCGCGCGCGGCTCGCATCGAAGGCCATGTTGAGCGCGGTGATCAGCGCGCCTGCCGCCACCCGCGCGCCGAACAGCGACAGCGCGATCGCCGCGACCAGCCCCAGCCCGGTCGCGCCGCCGCGGCTTGCGGCGACGCTTTCGAGCTGGTCGGCGACGAGCGTGCCCGCGCCGGCCGGAAGCGTCTGGGCGAGGCGCTGGCCCTGCGCGGCGATGGTCTCGGGCTCGACCACCAGCCCATAGGTGAGCAGCGCCGCGGCGAGCAGCGGGACCAGCGCGAGGAAGCCGTAATAGGCGACCCCGGCGGCGATGATCCCGGCATTGCCGTCATTCGCGCGCGTCCAGCCGGAGCGTAGGGATGCGATCAGCGGGCGCATACCCCATCAACCGGAGCGGCGCGCGGATGTTCCGTCGCCCCGCCCCGGCTCACGGGCGATCAGTCGCCCTCGCCCGGTTCGGCGCTGAAATATTTCTCGAACTTGTCCTTCTCGCCCTTGTGCGCATCGGCATCCTCGGGCGGGGACTTCTGGCTGGTGATGTTGGGCCACTGGGCCGAGAACTTGGTGTTGAGCTCCAGCCACTTCTCCAGCCCGTCCTCGGTGTCGGGCAGGATCGCCTCGGCCGGGCATTCGGGTTCGCACACGCCGCAATCGATGCATTCGCTGGGGTTGATCACCAGCATGTTCTCGCCTTCGTAGAAGCAGTCGACCGGGCACACTTCCACGCAATCGGTGTACTTGCACTTGATGCAGTCTTCGGTGACGACGTAGGTCATTGCGGCTCTTTCACCAGGTGTCTTCGGAAGCGTCGGGCGGAGGACCCGCCGTGCAAGGCGACGCTGCTATGGTGTTTTGCCCTGTAGGGTCAAGAGTGCCGGCGTCAACCTCACGATAATGCGAGAGCGCGGCCGCCGGGGAGAGGCGCCGTTCGGGCAGGGCGAGCACCTCGATCACCCGCACGCTGCCGCCCAGCGCCAGCGTCAGCACGTCGCCGATGCGCACCTGCTCCGCGCCGCGCAGCACGTGGCGGCGGTTGCGCCGCAGCGCGTGGGCATCGATCAGCGCCTGCGCGGCCGAGCGGGTGCGGGCGAAGCGCAGATACACGAGCAAGCGGTCGATGCGCAGCGACCCGGGAGCCGTCGCCTCGCCCGCGGCGCTCATCCCTTGAGCAGGTCCGCCAGCTTGTCGAAGGCCCCCCCGGCGCGCGCCGGTCCGGTGTCGGGCCGGGGCGCGGGACGCGGGGCGCGCTCGGGACGCTTGCCGCGGTTGGCCTTGTCGCGATGGCCCTTGTCGCCCTGCGGCTTGCCGTTGCGCCGCTCGCCCTCGGCACGCTTGTCCTGACGGTCCTCGCCGGCGCTGCGCGGCTTGCCGCGACGCTGCTGGACGCGCGCCTCCTTCTCGCCCGGACGGCGCGGGCGCCAGTGCCAGCGGTCGGGCGCGGGCGCGCCGTGGGCGCCTTCGGGCAGCGGTCGGGCGCGGTCGCAGCGGAAGCCCGCACTGCCGAGCAGACGCCGGGCATTGTCCGCCTCGAGCCCGATCGACACCGGCAGCGCCATGTCGATCCGGAAGGCCGGTCCACGTTCCTTCGGGTGCGCCGCGACCGCCGCCGCCCGCGCATCGAAGGCCGCGCGCAGGATCTTCTCGGCGAGATCGACGCGGATCGCCTGGGTGCCCGCATAGCGGTAACCAGCGGGCAGCCGCCCCTTGGCCCAGCTGCCCTCGGCGAGCACCGGCAGCATCGCTTCCTGCACCGGGCGCGGATCGAGCCCGAGCGCATGGAGCAGGCGCCGCGGGGCGGGCTTCAGCAGCGGCGCGGCGAAGATGTCGAGCGCGCCGAAGGTGATGCCGAGCTTCCTCAGATAGGGGCGCATTTCCTTGGGCAGGTGTTCGAGCCCGGCCTCCTCCCGCCCGATCACTCCGCGCGCCTCGATCAGGGTGATGACCAGCGCGCGCGCCTGCGACCCGGCCTCGGGGTCGCGCGCGGCCTCGGCGAGCTTCTTCAACGGTGCGAGCGGTTCGAGCTGCTTGTCGAGCCAACCGGCAAGCCCTTCCTCCAGCTTTGCCTTGGCCGTATCGGGCAGCAGCGCGAGATCGCGGGTAAGGGTGAGGCGCGGTTCGCCGAAGTGCCCGGCGCCCGGCTGGCCCGGAAAGGCGATGTCGGCCAAGGCACGCCCCTGCCAGCGGATCGCGCCGCCGGAAATGGCGAGCTCCTCCAGCCCCTGCGTCAGCAGCCACTCGGCCCGTTCGGTGAGCAGCGCCGGCAGCGCCTTCTCGCCCGCCGCCAGCAGCATCCGCCGGTCGGCGACCCCTGCATTCGGGTCGACATGGAAGCGGAAGCCCTCGAGGCGGCCGATGCTCTCGCCCTCCACGGTCAGGTGGCCATCGGGTTCGAGGGTGACGGGCAGCGCGCTTGCATCCTGCCCCAGCGATTTCATCAAGAGTGTCGTCCTTCGGTTCACGAAACGCTCGGTGAGCCGCGCGTGCAGCGCATCCGAGAGCTTCGCCTCGACCGCGCGCGCCCGCGCGGCCATTTCGTCACGCGCCAGCACCCAGTCGGGACGCTGGCAGATATAGGCCCAGCTGCGAATCGCCGCGATCCGCCCTTGCAGCGTGTCGATGTCGCCCTGCATCCGGTCAAGCTCGGCGATGCGCGCGGCGACGAAATCCGCGCCGAGATAGCCGCCGCGCAGGTCCTCCCACAGCCGCGCGACGAAGCGCGCGTGGGGTTCGACCCCGAGATTGCGGAAGTCGGGGAGCGAGCAGGCCTCCCAGAAGCGCCGCACCGCACCCGCTCCGCGCACCGAATCGGCGATGGGATCCGAAGCCAGTCGCTTCAGCACGGCAAGGTCGATCGCCTCGGGGGCGGGGCGCAGCACCGGGCTGTCGGGCCGCGCCTCGAGATCGGCGATCAGCGCGGCGAGACTGTCGAAGCGCGGATCGGCCTCGCGCCAGAACAGGTGGGTGAGGGGCGCGAACTTGTGCTCCTCGATGGCGTAGACTTCCTCGTCGGTGAAGGCGAGCGGCTCGCCGCTATCGCCCTTCCCCGTGCCCGACAGCGTGCCGAAGGTCCCGTCGCGCTGGTGCCGCCCCGCGCGCCCGGCGATCTGCGCCATTTCCGACGGGGTGAGCCGCCGCTTGCGCCGCCCGTCATATTTCGACAGCGCGGCGAAGGCGACGTGATCGAGATCGAGGTTCAGCCCCATCCCGATCGCGTCGGTGGCGACGATGTAGTCGACCTCGCCCGACTGGAACATCGCGACCTGCTTGTTGCGGGTCTCGGGCGACAATGCCCCCATCACCACCGCCGCGCCCCCTCGGAACCTGCGGAGCGCCTCGGCCATGGCATAGACCTGCTCGACCGAGAAGGCGACCACGGCGCTGCGCTTGGGCAGGCGCGAGAGCTTGCAGACCCCGGCGTGAGAGAGCGTCGAGAAACGCGGACGGCTGGTCACTTCCGCTCTGGGAATCAGCGCCTTGACCATCGGTTCGAGCGTCGCCGAGCCGAGGATCATCGTCTCCTCGCGGCCGCGCGCATGGAGCAGCCGGTCGGTGAAGATGTGCCCGCGCTCCGGGTCCGCGCCCAATTGCGCCTCGTCCAATGCGACGAAGGCGTGCTGGCCGCTGACGCGCTGCATGGCCTCGGCGGTGCACAGGAAATAGCGCGCGTCGGGCGGTTCGATCCGCTCCTCGCCGGTGATCAGCGCCACCGCCTTGTCGCCCTTGATCGCCCGCACCCGGTCATAGACCTCGCGCGCCAGCAGCCGCAGCGGGAAGCCCATCATGCCGGAGGAATGGCCACACATCCGCTCGATCGCGAGGTGGGTCTTGCCGGTGTTGGTGGGGCCGAGCACCGCGCGCACCCGCTCGTCCCCCGCCTGATCGGCGGGCAGCGCAGCGGGTCGGGAACCGGGGGGAAAGGTCACAACACCTGGCCTTGTGTCAGGCTTGGCACCACCCGGCAAGGCCGCCGGGTGAGCCTTCGCCCCGCCCGGGGAAACGTTCTGTCGCGCCGGTGATGCGTCTGGTCGCTGGTTAATGCGGACTTTACTTTGTTCGGGCAGAGAAATGCGACATGGCGTGAAGCCGTCTCACCCGTGAGTGCGGCAATCGGGGCAGTGATGTTGAACCAAGCGCTAGACCAGGGCGACCTGCCCGAGGCAGAGGGCGGCCCCGAGGCAGGCCTGCCCGCCCGCGTGCCGGTGCCGCTCGCCACCGTGCCGATCGACCCCGAGACCGCCCGCGAACTGGCGCCCTACCTGCGCAACGCGCGGAAATTCGCGCCGCCCTCACCCGCACAGGAGGCGAAGCGCAAGGTGGTGGCGCGGGTCAACGGGTTGTCGGAACGCTACGACGAGTGGAAGCTCTCGGCCTCGCGCTGGTTCGCCGGGCTCGACCTCGCTCCCGACCTTGCCGAGGAGATCGGCAGCCGCCGCTGGTTCCGCGGGCTGGGCACGATGGTCGGACTGGGCGCGCTGGCGCTCGCCTTCTGGCCTGACCTCACCCCGCTCGAGGCGCGCCCCGCGATGCCGAAAGACGCCGAAGTGACCAGCGAGCTGCGCAGCCAGATGATCCTGCCGCTCGCGCTCGGCGCGGATTCGGGGCGCCGCATGGGCCCCACCGACCGGGTGATCCCATTGAAGAGCGCCCCCGAGCGGCCGCAGGTCCAGATGCTCGTCACGCTTGCCCCCGGGGACAGCTTCGCGTCGATGTTGCGCCGCGCCGGGGTGGCCTCCACCGACATAGACCGCGCCGCCGCGCTGGTCGGTCAGGCGGTCCCGCTCGGCGACATCTCGCCGGGCACGCAGATCGACGTGACCCTCGGCCGCCGTCCCGCGCCCGGCGAGCAGCGTCCGCTCGACAGCCTCGCCTTCCGCGCACGCTTCGACCTCGAGCTTGAACTCGCCCGCCCGGGCGTGGGCGAGACCAACCCCGACGGCACTCCCGTGGTCCCGAGCGGGCCGCTGGCGCTCAAGCGCAAGCCGATCCGCGTCGACGAGACCCCGCTGCGCGTGCGCGGCACGGTCGGCAGCAGCCTCTACCGCTCGATGCGCCAGGCCGGGGTGCCGGCAAGCGCGGTGCAGGAATACATCAAGGCGCTAGACGCGCAGATCGACATGGACCGCGAGGTGCGCTCCTCGGACGAATTCGACATCATCCTCGCCTATCGCCGCGCCGCCACCGGCGAACGCCAGGCCGGGCAGTTGCTCTATGCCGGGGTCGACCGCGGCGGGAAGCCCAAGACCCAGCTGATGCGCTGGGGCAAGGACGGGCGCTTCTACGAGGCCTCGGGCGTGGGCGAGCAGCGCAACGGCCTGATCGCGCCGGTGCCGGGGGCGATCACCTCGGGCTTCGGGATGCGCCGCCACCCGATCCTCGGCTACAAGCGGATGCACGCCGGCATGGATTTCCGCGCGCGCTACGGCACGCCGATCGTCGCGGTCAGTGACGGGCGGGTGTCGAGCGCGGGCCGCGCCGGGGGCTGCGGCAACGCGGTGCGGCTGGAGCACGGCGGCGGGCTTTCGACCCGCTATTGCCACATGAGCCGCATGGCGGTGAGCCGCGGCCAGCAGGTGCGCCGCGGGCAGGTGATCGGCTATGTCGGTTCGACCGGCCTCTCGACCGGCCCGCACCTTCACTACGAGATGTATCGCGGCGGGCGGGTCATCAATCCGGCAAGCGTCAGCTTCGTCACCCGCGCCGAGCTTTCGGGCACCGAGCTGATCGATTTCCGCCGCCAGCTGATCAAGCTCAAGGAGGTCGAGTCCGGCGCCGCGCTCGAGGATCTCGCCCCGCTTCCCACCGAAGTCGAGGAGCCGGTGCGCGAGATCGAGAAGATCGACCTTGCCAAGCGCCCGCAGAAGGCCCGCGCGCTCTAGGCCCGCCTGTAACGAGCGCTTGTCGTCCAGCGGGGATTGCGCCACATCTGCGCGCATGACCGGACACTATCCCAACACCCGCCTGCGCCGCACCCGCGCCCACGGCTGGAGCCGCGCCCTGCACCGCGAGACGGTGCTGACTCCCGCCGACCTGATCTGGCCGCTGTTCGTGACCTCCGGCGAAGGCGTCGAGGAACCGATCACGACCTTGCCGGGGGTGTCGCGCTGGTCGGTCGACGGGATCGTGGCACGCGCGAAGGAGGCGGTGGACCTCGGAATCCCGGTGGTCGCGCTGTTCCCCAACACCCCGCGCGAATTGCGCAGCGACGACGGGGCCGAGGCGCACAATCCCGACAACCTGATGTGCCGCGCGATCCGCGCCATCAAGGACGCCTGCGGCAACGACATCGGCGTGCTCACCGACGTGGCGCTCGATCCCTACACCTCGCACGGGCAGGACGGGCTGGTCGACGAGACCGGCTATGTGGTGAACGACGAGACCGTGGCGGTGCTGGTCGACCAGGCGGTCAACCAGGCCAACGCCGGGGCGGACATCATCGCGCCGTCGGACATGATGGACGGGCGCATCCACGCGATCCGCCGGGCGCTGGAGATGAACGCGCATCCCAATGTCCAGATCATGAGCTACGCCGCCAAGTATGCGAGCGCCTTCTACGGCCCGTTTCGCGATGCGGTGGGTTCGGGCGGGCTGCTCAAGGGCGACAAGAAGGCCTACCAGATGGACCCCGCCAATGCCGACGAGGCGCTGCGCGAGGTGGCGCTCGATATCGCCGAAGGTGCGGACTCGGTGATGGTCAAGCCCGGCCTTGCCTATCTCGACATCGTCTACCGCGTGAAGCAGCGCTTCGACGTGCCGGTCTTCGCCTATCAGGTGAGCGGCGAATACGCGATGATCGAGGCCGCGCAGGCCGCCGGGATCGGGGACCGCGACGCGCTGGTGCTGGAAAAGCTGATCGCCTTCAAGCGCGCCGGGGCGAGCGGGGTGCTGACCTACCACGCCGCCCACGTCGCGCGCCTGCTCAATGGCTGACACCACGCTTTCGACCGCGAGGCTGGTGCTGCGCCCGCCGGCGGCGGAGGACCTGCCCTGGCTGCTCGAAGCGATGAACACGCTGGCGGTGCTTCGCCATCTCGGCGGGACGCTGCGCTCGCCCGAGACGGTCGCGGAAGGGCTGGCGCAGGATATCGAAGCCTTCGGCAGCGGCGGACACCAACGCTGGACGGTGTGGCTGCGCGATGCACCGACGCGCGTCGGGCGGGTCGGCCTGTTCCATGTCCGCGCCCCTGCCGCGCCGCCGCTGCTGCACGGACAGCGCGAGATCGGCTGGACCTTCGCCGAGGCGCATTGGGGGCGCGGCTATGCCAGCGAAGCGGCCCGTGCGGTGCTCGATCATGCCTTCGGGACGCTCGACCTGCCGGAGGTGTGGTCGCAGACGAGCGATTCCAACCGCGCCTCGACCCGGATGATGCAGCGTCTGGGCTTCACCCGGCGGTCCGAACTCGACTATCACGACCCCGACTATCCGCCCGAGGACAATCCCACGACCGTGTGGTCGATCGCCTCCGCGCGCTGGCGGCTCCCCGCGGCGTGAGCGGGGTCGTCCTCACCACCGGGCGGCTGGTGCTGCGGCGCCTGCGCGAGGGCGACCTCGAGGCGCAGCTGGCGCTGCTCAACACGCCGGCGGTGATGGCGCATCTCGGCGGGGTGCAGCCGCGCGCGGTAATTGCCGAGAAACATGCCCGCACCCGCGCGCTGTGGGAGCGCGAGGGGTTCGGCTTCATGATGATGGAGGAGCGCGACGGCGGCGCGCTGGTCGGGCACTGCGGGATGAAGCGCGTCGACCATCCGCAGGCGCCGAACCCCTGCGATCACGAGATCGGCTGGCTGGTGCGCGAGGACCGCTGGCGGCGGGGCTATGCCTTCGAGGCGATGCTTGCGGTGATCGCGTGGGCCTTTGCCGTGCACGATGCCCCGCACCTCGTCGCCTTGACCTCAGCGGCCAATGTGGGAAGCTGGCGGCTGATGGAAAAGCTCGGGATGACGCGCCGCGCCGATTGCGATTTCCGCGATCCGGCCGCGTCGGAACCGATCATCCAATACGCGATCACAAGGCCACAATGGGAGAGCCAGAAATGACCCACCGACCGGGCGTCAACATCGTCCCGATCCACGGGAAGACCCCGCAGATCCACGATAGCGCCTTCGTCGCGCCCGGCTGCACCATCATCGGCGATGTCACCATCGGGGAGGGCAGCTCGATCTGGTACAATTGCGTGCTGCGCGCCGATGTGTCACGGATCGTCATCGGCGCCCGCAGCAATGTTCAGGACGGGAGCGTGCTGCACTGCGACCCGCCGCGCCCGGGCGATCCCGAGGGCTCGCCGCTGATCATCGGCGACGACGTGCTGATCGGGCACTTGGCTTGTGTCCATGGCTGCACGATCCACGATCGCGGCTTCGTCGGCCTTGGCGCGATCGCGATGAACAAGGCGGTGATCGGCTCGGACGCGATGCTGGCGGCGGGCGCGATGCTGACCGAGGGCAAGGTGATGGAGGCGCGCGAGCTGTGGGGCGGCCGTCCGGCAAGGAAGATGCGCGATCTCGACGATGCGGCGATCATGGGGATGCGCATGGGCACCGCGCATTACGCCGAGAACGCCAGGCATCACGCCGAGGCGGTCGCCGCCGCGCTCGCCTGATGGCGCGGCCCGGCCCGGCGCTCCCGGCCGCGGATGATCTGCGGGCGCGGGTCGATCCGCAGGGGCGGCTGACGGTGAAGGCGACGCCCGGCGCACGCGAGGAAGCGATCACCCTTGCCGCCGACGCGGTGCTGGTGAGGGTGCGCGCCCCTGCGGACAGGGGCGCCGCCAACGAAGCGGTGACGGTGCTGCTGGCACGGGCGCTCGGCATCCCGCGGTCCCGCCTCGCTCTGTTGCGCGGCGCGACTTCGCGGCAGAAGGTCTTTCAACTCGCGTCCGACTGACGCTCGACCCGCAGGGCGAGTCCCCACAGCGCCGCCGCGCCGGCGACCCCGCATCCCGCCGCCAGCAGCGGCGAGCGCAGGCACAGCGCCCCGCCCGCCACGGCGCCGAGCGCCAGCGCACTCCACAGCAGGCCATAGCCGCGCGCGCTCGGCAGGTCCTGCCCGTCGAGCCTTGCGGCGAGCCCTTGGCCGAAGCGCACCAGCGCGCCAGTCATGTAGGTGACGCCCACCGTCACCTCGCCGTCGCGCGCGAAGACATTGTTCGCCATTCCCATAGCCGCGGCCGAGACCAGCAGGAAGGCGAGCGTCACCCCCGTCGCCAGCGCCGCGGCGCCGCTCGCCAGCAGCAGCGCGACTAGCGCCAGCAGCACCCGCTTGTGCCGTCCCTCGCTGCGCCGCCGCACCAGCGCGCCCGCGACCACCCCGCCGAGGAAGCAGGCGATCAGCGCGAAGGGCAATGCCGCGAGCGCGGGCCGTTCGACCAGCTCGGTCCCCATCCGCGTGGTGTTGCCCGACATGAAGGAGGTGAAATAGCCCTTCGCCACCACGAAGCCGGTCGCGTCCACCAGCCCCGCGAGCCCGGCAAGCCCGAGCGCGAGACGCTGGCGCGAAGGGTCGTAGCGGTGCATCCGGGCCGCGCGTCAGTCGGCAGGCGGCCGGCGCAGATACTGGAACATGAAGCCGACATAGTCCGCCTTGCCGAGCGGCACACCCGCACTGCGCAGGATCGCATAGGCGCTCATCAGGTGGAAATAGAACTGCGGCAGGGCCCAGTCGCGCACATAGCTCTGGGTGTCGAGGTCGAAGGTCATGCCGTTCGCGAGCGAGAATTCGACCGGAGCATCGTCGGCGCCGAAGGGTGTCTTGCGCCAACCGGCGACCAGCGCACGCGTGGCGCCTACCCGCTCGCGCGCGGCGGAGAGCGTCTCGTCGTCGATGTCGCTCGAGGAGAACCCGGCCCCCGCCACCGCGGCCATCGCTTCGCCCGGCAGGTTGCAGGCGAAGCGGATCTGACGGGCGAGGGGGAACATGTCCTCCACCAGCCGCCGCGTCAGCAGCGCGTCGCCATCGGCATGTTCGGCGGCCTTGGCCAGCCAGCCGTCGAGCGAGCCGAGCAGGTTGTCATAGGTGGTGAGCAGGAGCGAGGCGGTTTGCATCGCGCAGGCTTACGCCCGCCTCAGTCCTTTATCAACGCTCGTTCCGGCCCGCAGGGCCGCAAGGGCGACTGCCCGCCCGCAGGCGCCTGGAGCCGGACGTAGTCCTGCGGAAGAACCCGCCGAGGATCAGCTAATCTTTGATTAGCGCACGAAGGTTCTCCACCCGGTCGGCCTCGTGCGCGGGCTTGTCCCAGCGGATGCGGTGGATGCGGGGAAAGCGCATGGCAAGGCCGCTCTTGTGGCGCTTGCTGGCATGGACGGAATCGAATGCGACCTCGAACACCAGCTCGCGCTTGACCTCGCGCACCGGGCCGAACTTGTTCACCGTGTTCTGCCGCACGAAGCGGTCGAGTTTCTTGAGTTCGGCATCGGTGAAGCCCGAATAGGCCTTGCCCACCGGGAGCAGCTCCGCGCCCGCATCGGGATCGCCGTCCCAGCAGCCGAAGGTGTAGTCGGAATAGAAGCTCGACCGCTTGCCGCTGCCGCGCTGGGCATACATCACCACGCAATCGACCAGCAGCGGATCGCGCTTCCACTTGTACCACAGCCCGACCTTGCGCCCGGCGAGATAGGCGCTCTCGCGGTGCTTGAGCATCAGCCCCTCGATCGCCTCGTCGCGGGCGCCTTCGCGGATGCGGGCGAGATGGGCGAAGTCCTCCGCCTCGACCAGCGCGGAAAGGTCGAAGCGGTCAGCCGGGAGCCGCGCCATCAGCGCCTCCAAAGTCGCGCGGCGCGACTTCCACGGGGCCTCGCGCCAATCCTCGCCTTCGAGCAGCAGCACGTCGTAGAGCCGCACGAAGGCCGGGTAGTCGCGCAGCATCGCTTTCGAGACCGTCTTGCGCCCGAGCCGCTGCTGGAGCGCGTTGAAACTCGCCGCGCCGCCGGCTTCCCCGCCCTGCGCAGAGCCACGCACCAGCAGCTCCCCGTCGAGCACGGCGTCCATCGGCAGGGCGTCGAGCAGTTCAGGGAAGGTCGCGGAAATATCGTCGCCCGAGCGTGAGTAGATTCGCGTCTCGCCGCCGGCGCGGACCAGTTGCACGCGGATGCCGTCCCATTTCCACTCGGCGGCATATTCGGCGAGGTCGACTGTGCCCTCCTCGAGCGGATGGGCAAGCATGAACGGGCGGAAGCGCGGCACGTTGGCGAGATCGGGCGGCGCGCCGCCCTTGGCCGCCCAGTCGAACAGTTCGGTGTAGGGCGGGGCAAGGGCGTGCCAATATTCCTCGACCTCCTCGACATTGACGCCGAAGGCCTGCGCGAAGGCAGTCTTGGCGAGCCGCGCCGAGACGCCGACGCGCATCCCGCCGGTCGCCAGCTTGATCAGCGCGTAGCGGCCCTTGGGATCGAGCCGGTCGAACAGCCCGGGCAGTTCCTTGGGCGCGGTGGCGCGGGTGAGGGCGGCTAGGCGCTCGATCACCTCGGCGAGCGAGAGGTCCGCCTGCGGCGGCGCATCCTCGGCCTCGGGCCACAACAGGCTCGCGGTTTCTGCCGTGTCGCCGACGAAATCGCGGCTCAGGGTCCACAGCACCGGGTCGATGCGCTCCATCATGAGGTTGCGGACGGTCGAGGACTTCACGGCCGGGAAGTCCAGCCCTCCGGTCAGCCCGGCCAGCGCCCAGCCGCGGTCGGGATCGGGCGCGCGGCGCAGGTAGTCGGCGATCAGCGCCAGCTTGCGGTTGCGGCTGGTGGTGTAGACCAGCGCATCGAGGAGGGCGGCGAACTCCTCCATCAGTCGTCCTCGTCCTCGTAGCCGACGAGGGCGAGCGCGCGGGCGCGGCGCTGGTTCAGCTGGCACCAGCGCAGCAGCGCCTCCTCGCGCCCGTGAGTGATCCAGGTCTCCTGCGGGTTCACCTCGCCAATCGTGCGGGTGAGTTCGTTCCAGTCGGCATGGTCCGAGATAACCAGCGGCAGTTCGACCCCGCGCTGGCGGGCGCGCTGGCGGACCCGCATCCACCCCGAAGCCATCGCGGTGAGCGGGTCGGGCAGGCGGCGGCTCCAGCGGTCGGCGAGCGCGGAAGGCGGCGCGACGACGATGTGCCCGCGCATGTCCTCCTTGCTCGCCTCGCTCACCAGCCGCAATTCGCCGAGCGGGACGCCGTGGTCCTCGTAGAGGCGGCACATGGCCTCCATCGCGCCGTGGATATAGATGGCGTCATGATGCCCTGACGCCCTGAGTTCGGCGATCACGCGCTGCGCCTTGCCCAGCGCATAGGCCCCGACGAGGACACAGCCTTCGGGATGATTGGCAAGCGATTTCAACAGCTTGCTGATTTCCTCGGCGATCGGCGGGTGGGTGAAGACCGGCAGGCCGAAGGTCGCCTCGGTGATGAAGATGTCGCAAGGGGTGACCGCGAAGGCTTCGCAGGTCGGATCGGGCGCGCGCTTGTAATCCCCGGTGACGACCACCCGCTCGCCGGCGTGTTCGAGCAGGATCTGCGCCGAGCCGAGCACGTGTCCGGCGGGCAGGAAGGTGGCGGTGACCCCTCCGCCGATGCTGACCGTCTCGCCATATTCCACCGGCACCGCGCCCTCGCGCGTCTGATAGCGCAATTCCATGATCGCGAGCGTCGCCGGGGTGGCGATGGTTTCCCCGTGCCCTCCGCGGGCGTGGTCGGCATGGCCGTGGGTGACCAGCGCGCGCGGGACCGGGCGCGCGGGATCGACCCATGCGTCGGCGGGCACGACATGAATGCCGTGCGGTTCGGGGCGGATCCAGGAGCTGGGCGCGGTCACATCAGCTTCAACCGCGCAGGCTGCGGCCCGGTTCCGTCACTTGCCCTTGGCAGGCTTCGCCTCGGCCTCCTTGGCGGCCTTTTCCTGCGCCTGCCAGGCGGCGATCGCCGGATCGTCCCGCAGGATCTTGTTGGCAGGGTCGACGGTGTAGTCGCCGCCGTCCTCATCCAGCGCGACGCTGCCCTTGCCGCCGGCCATGTCGACGCGGACCACGCGCGATCCCACCCGCACCTCGACCGGCATCGGGAACGGCGTCCCCCCGGCAGTGGTCCACGCAAGGTCCAGCCGCTGCCCGTCGCGCGTCACCTCCAGCTTGGGCAGGGGGCCCTGGTGGAGATAGGCATCGAAGAACCACCCGAGATCGCGCCCGCTGGCCTTTTCCGCCTCGCGGCGAAAATCGTCGGTGGTGCGATAGACCGGCGCGAAGTTCCCCGGTGCCGGGTCCGGGCGGCCATAGACCGTGGTGCGCAGCGCGGTGAAGAAGGCCTCGTCGCCGATCAGGCCGCGCAGGGTGTGCGCGATCCATGCCCCCTTGGCGTAGATGTCGCTCCCCCACCCGGCGTCCTTGTCGTTGTAGTAGGAACTGGGCAGATATTCGTCCGGCACCAGCGGGACTTTCGCGACGATCTTCTTGCGCATGTCCCACAAGAGCGCCTGGTAGAGCTGTTCGCCGCGCGCCTGCTGCATGTAGAGCGGCTGCATGTAGCTGCCGAGCCCTTCCTGGAGCCACATGTGCTTGGGCTCGGTCTCGGCCAGCTGGTTGGCGAACCATTCATGCGCGAACTCGTGCTGCATCAGCCAGTCGTAGCCTTCCGGCGCCAGCTTGAAGCCATTGCCGTAGCCGTTGATGGTCTGGTGCTCCATGCCGAGGTGAGGGGTCTCGACGATCCCCGCCTTCTCGTCGCCGAAGGGAAAGGGGCCGATGGTGCGCTCGAAGAAGGCGATCGCGTCGGCGAGCTGATCGACCAGCGCGGCGGCCTTCTCGCGATGGCCGGGCAGATACCAGAAATCGATCGGGAAGCTGTTGCCGAAGCGGCTCTCGTAGGTCTTCTCGACTTTTCCGAAGGGCCCGATGTTCAGCGTCAGCCCGTACATGTTGAGATTGCGGGCGCGCCATCTCCAGGTCGTCCAGCCGTTCTCGTCGCTCCGCCCGACGAAGGTGCCGTTTCCGGCAGCGACCAGCGGCGCCGGGACGGTGAAGGCGATATTGGTGGTCGCGACGCGCTTGGCCGAGCTGTCGATGCACGGCCACAGGATGTCGCAGCCCTCGTTCTGGTTGGCGGTGGCGATCCACGGCTGTCCGGCGGGGGTCAGGCGCCACATGATCCCGCCCTCCCAAGGCGCGCGCTCGGCGATGTGCGGCCGTCCGCCGTAACGGATCTCCACCGCGATCTTCTCGCCCCGCGAGGCCTTGGCGGGCAGGTCGATCGAGAGCTGTCCGTCGTCGTTGCGCCACGCCGTCGCGGGGACGGGCACATCGTTGAGCGACACTGCCGAAATCGCGTAGCGCGGGTCGAGGTCGAACTCCACTCTGGTCATCGGGGCGAGCGCCGTCAGCGCGTAGCGCGCCGTCCCGTCGATCCGCGCCGCGATCGGATCGATCTTGAGCGCGAGGTCGAGCGCATCGAGCCCGGTCGCCTTCTGGTTGGCGCTCATCGGCAAGCCGCTCTCGATCGTGCGCTTGGACAGCGGCGGCGGCGGCGCTTCGTCCTGGGCGACAACTGCCGCGGGATTGAGAAGCAGCGCGACGGCAGCGCCGCTCGCGAGAAACAACGGCGTCCGGATCATTGGCATCCCCTCTCGATCACGATTGCGGGCGGCACCTTCCTCGTCGGGTCGCGGCGCCGCCCCGCTCTTCTTCGCCAATGCACCGGTCCCGGTCAACGCCGCTTTGCCCCTGCGAGGTGGGCAGTCATCGCCTGCCGCGTCAGGCCGATGCGAAAGCGGCGGAGGTGCCGATCAGCACCCCCGCCGCCCGGGAATCGATGCGGAACGCGCCGGAAATCAGCCCTCGCCTGCCTCGGGCACGGGCTTCTTCGTGGCGGGCTTCTTTTTCGCCGCCGTCTTGCGCTTGGGCTTGGCCTTGGGCGGGGCCGGGGTCATCTCGAAGGCGGGTTTGCCGTCCTTGATGCCCACGTGGACCTCGCCGCCGCCCGACAGCTTGCCGAACAGCAGTTCCTCGGCGAGCGGCTGCTTGATCTTCTCCTGGATCAGGCGGCCCATCGGACGCGCGCCGTAGAGCTTGTCATAGCCCTTGTCCGCGAGCCACGCGCGCGCGTCGCCGTCGAACTGGATGTGGACGTTCTGCTCGGCGAGCTGGAGCTCGAGTTCGAGGATGAACTTGTCCACCACCCGCGCCACGGTCGACCGGCCGAGATAGGCGAAGGGCACGATGGCATCGAGACGGTTGCGGAACTCGGGGGTAAACATCTTCTTCACCGCTTCCTCGCCCGCGTCCTCCTTCGACACGTCGCCGAAGCCGATGCCCTGCCGCGCCATATCGGCGGCGCCCGCATTGGTGGTCATGATGAGCACCACGTTGCGGAAATCGACCGTCTTGCCGTGGTGATCGGTGAGCCGCCCGTTGTCCATCACCTGCAAGAGGATGTTGAACAGGTCCGGGTGGGCCTTCTCGATCTCGTCGAGCAGCAACACGCAGTGCGGGTTCTGGTCGACTGCATCGGTCAGCAGCCCGCCCTGATCATAGCCGACATAGCCCGGAGGCGCGCCGATCAGGCGGCTGACCGAGTGGCGCTCCATGTATTCCGACATGTCGAAGCGCTTCAGCTCGATCCCCATGATGCTGGCGAGCTGGCGCGCGACCTCGGTCTTGCCGACGCCGGTGGGGCCGGAGAACAGGAAGCTGCCGATTGGCTTGTCGGGATCGCGCAGGCCGGCCCGCGACAGCTTCATCGCGGTCGACAGGCGGTGGATTGCCTCGTCCTGCCCGAACACCACGTGCTTGAGATCGCGTTCGAGGTTCTCGAGCGCCTTCTTGTCGTCCTTCGAAACTGACTTGGGCGGGATGCGCGCCATGGTCGCGATCACCGCCTCGATCTCGCGCGCGGTGATGGTCTTCTTGCGGCGGCTGGGCGGCACGAGCATCTGCATCGCGCCCACCTCGTCGATCACGTCGATCGCCTTGTCGGGCAGCTTGCGGTCGTTGATGTAGCGCGCCGAGAGCTCGACCGCGGTCTTGATCGCGTCGGGCGTGTACTTGACCTTGTGGTGATCCTCGAAGGCGGAACGCAGGCCCTTGAGGATCTTGATCGTGTCTTCGATGGTCGGCTCGTTCACGTCGATCTTCTGGAACCGGCGCAACAGCGCGCGGTCCTTCTCGAAGTGGTTGCGGAACTCCTTGTAGGTGGTCGAGCCGATGCAGCGGATCGCGCCGCTCGACAGCGCCGGCTTCAACAGGTTCGAGGCGTCCATCGCCCCGCCGCTGGTCGCGCCTGCGCCGATCACGGTGTGGATCTCGTCGATGAACAGCACCGCGTGGGGCATGCCTTCGAGTTCCGAGACGACCTGCTTCAATCGCTCCTCGAAGTCGCCGCGATAGCGCGTGCCGGCGAGCAGCGCGCCCATGTCGAGCGAGTAGATCACCGCCTCCTTCAGCACCTCGGGCACGTCGCCCTCGATGATCTTGCGCGCGAGGCCCTCGGCGATGGCGGTCTTGCCGACGCCGGGATCGCCCACGTAGAGCGGGTTGTTCTTGGAGCGGCGGCACAGGATCTGGATCGTCCGGTCGACCTCCGGCCCGCGGCCGATCAGCGGGTCGATCTTCCCGGCCTCGGCCTTGGCGTTGAGGTTGACGGTGAACTGGTCGAGCGCGGTTTCCTTCTTGCTGCCGCCTTCCTTGGCGGTCTGCGCTTCCTCGGCCTTGTCGGCGCCCTGCGGGGTCTTGCTCTCGATCTGCCGCCCGCCCTTGCCGATGCCGTGGCTGATGTAGCTCACCGCATCCAGCCGGCTCATGTCCTGCTGCTGGAGGAAATAGACCGCGTAGCTGTCGCGCTCGGAGAACAGCGCGACCAGCACGTTGGCGCCGGTGACGGTGTCTTTCCCCGAGGACTGGACGTGCAGGATCGCGCGCTGGATCACCCGCTGGAAGCCGGCGGTGGGCTGCGGATCGGCGCCGTCCTCGGTCTTGAGGCTCTGGTATTCCTGGTCGAGATACTGTTTCACCACCTCGCCCAGTTCGGCAAGGTCGACCCCGCAGGCGGCCATCACCTGGGCCGCATCCTCGTCGTCGATCAGCGCCAGAAGCAAGTGCTCGAGCGTCGCGTATTCGTGCTTGCGCTCGGAGGCGTTGCCGAGCGCGTTGTGCAGGGTCCGTTCGAGGTTCTGGGCGAAACTGGGCATGGGGATGTCTCTGTCAGGGGGAGGGAAGTGCTCCCGGCACGGGAGCGGGGGGAGTCGTTATCGCAGTATATGGGAGATTGCGGCGGAATTGCGAATCCCGATGCACAGGGGGCGGAGGAAAAGCCTCGCCGCTCACCCGGCTGGCTTCCCGAACAGCGCGTCGGCGGCGGCGCGGTGCGCGGCGGCCTTGCTCTGGTGCGCCTTCACCCGCGCGATCTCGGCCTCGAGCAGCGCGATCCGCTCGTCCAGCTCGGCCTGCGAATAGGGGCCGAGATCTTCGCCGGCGAGACGCGAGGCAGCGTCGCCCCTGGGGCGCGGGAGATCGGGCTCTTCCATCGCCGGGCAGCATCAGGGGGAAGCGGCTTGCTGTCAATCGGCAAGGCGGGTATCTGCCCGGCGACTGGGTCGGCCCGGGTGGTTAATGCGGGCCTTTCACGGGGGAGACGAATGGCCGGAGGGAACGTGGCAGACCTGCCCGAGAACATGACGGCGATCGTCTTCGATGCGCCCGGCGGGCCGGAGGTGATGCGCCCTGGCACCGTGCCCCTGCCGCGCCTGCGCCCCGACGACGTGCTCATCAAGGTCGCCTATGCGGGGGTCAACCGCCCCGATTGCCTGCAGCGCGCGGGCGCCTATCCGCCGCCGCCGGGCGCCTCGCCGCTGCTCGGGCTGGAGGTTTCGGGCGAGGTGGTCGCCGCCGGCAGCGAGGTCCCGCGCGAGATGATCGGCCAGCAGGTCGCCGCGCTCACCCCGGGCGGGGGCTATGCCGAATATTGCGCCGCGCACTGGCAACACTGCCTGCCGGTGCCCGAGGGGATGCTGCTGGCCGAGGCCGCCGCGCTCCCCGAAACGCTGTTCACCGTGTGGCACAACCTGTTCGAGCGCGGGCTCGCGCGCGACGGGGAGCGGGTGCTGATCCATGGCGGGACGAGCGGGATCGGGACGATGGCGATCATGCTCGCCAAGGCCTTCGGCATGGAGGTGATCGTCACCTGCGGGGACGAGGACAAGTGCGCCGCCGCGCGCCGCATCGGTGCGGACCTCGCGATCAACTACCGCGAGGCGGATTTCGTCGAGGCCGTGCAGGCGCAAACGCAAGGCAAGGGCGTCGACGTGGTGCTCGACATGGTCTCGGGCGATTACGTCGCGCGCAATTTGAAGTGCCTTGCCGAGGACGGGCGACACGTCACCATCGCGGTGCTTGGCGGGGCGAAGGCCGACCTCAACATGGCGGTGGTGATGATGCGCCGGCTGACGCTGACCGGATCGACCCTGCGCCCGCGCTCCGACGCCTTCAAGGCCGCGCTCGCCGACGAGATCGCCGACAATGCCTGGCCGCTGTTCGCCGACAGCGAGCTCTCGCCGGTGATGGACAGGGCCTTCCCGCTGGCCGAGGCCGCCGCCGCCCACGCGCGGATGGAGAACGGCGAGCACATCGGCAAGATCGTGCTGGAGGTTGCCAGAGACCTCGGCAATGGCTGAGGCGCTGACCCTCCACGAGGACCCGCGCAGCGGCAATTGCTACAAGATCAGGCTGACCGCCGCGCTGCTCGGCCTGGCGCTCGAGCGCCGCAGCTACGACATCATGCAGGGCGAGACCCGCACGCCCGCGTTCCTCGCCACCGTCAACGCCAACGGGCGCATTCCGGTGCTGCAGATCGGCGAGGGAGCGGACGCGCGCTTCCTGCCCGAAAGCAATGCCGCCTGCTGGTATCTCGCCCACGGCAGCGCGCTGGTGCCGCAGGAGCGCTTCGCCCAGGCCGATTGCCTGCGCTGGATGTTCTTCGAGCAATACAGCCACGAACCCAACATCGCCACATTGCGCTTCTGGCTGCGCTTCGTGGGCGAGGCCAACCTCTCGGAGCAGCAGCGCGCGCAGGTCATGGCCAGACGCATGGCGGGCTGCGCGGCGCTCGACCTGATGGAGCGCCATCTGGCCGGACACGCCTTTTTCTGCGGTGATGCGCCGACGCTCGCCGACATCGCGCTGTTCGCCTACACCCACGTCGCCGAGGAGGGCGGCTTCGGGCTCGGCGATTACCCCGCCATCGGCGCCTGGATCGCGCGGGTCGCGGCGCTGCCCGGCTTCGTGGCGATGGGCTGACGCCCCGCCACCGGGTCGCATTCCGGTCATCCTGCGGTCAGCTTCCTGCGCGCAAATGCGGCAAAGCCTTGACGCGCCCTGTGGAAAATGACGCGAAACCGTCATTTGCCTGTGAGTCCCTTGTAACAATTGGCTGGCAAGGCAGGGCTGCGAGCATGCAAGCAACAGGGATGTTCCATGACCGGTTCCGATCTGTCCGACCTTATCGCCGACAACGTCGCCAGCTTCCCGCTGTCGGCGCCCAGGACCCCCGAGCCCGAGGGGCGTGAGCGGCGTTCCTACCGCACGATCTGGATCAGCGATGTCCATCTCGGGACCAAGGGCTGCAATTCGGAGCTCTTGATCGACTTCCTCGACAGCGTGGACAGCGAGACGATGTATCTCGTCGGCGACATCATCGACGGGTGGCGATTGAAGAAGAAGTTCTACTGGCCCTCGGCGCACAACGACATCGTGTGGCGGATCATGAAGCGCGCCCGGCGCGGCACGCGGGTGGTCTACATCCCCGGCAACCACGACGAGATGTTCCGCCAGTTCACCGGGCTCAATTTCGGCGGGATCGAGATCCGCCGCGCCGCCTTCCACGACACCGCCGACGGGCGCCGCCTGATGGTGCTGCACGGCGACGAATTCGACGCGGTGATGCTCTCGCACCGCTGGCTCGCCTTCGTCGGCGACCATGCCTATCACCTGATGATGAAGTGCAACATCGCGGTGAACACGGTGCGGCGCTGGATGGGCAAGCCCTACTGGTCGCTTTCCAAGGCGGCCAAGCACAAGGTCAAGAACGCGGTCGAGTTCATCGGCAAGTACGAGGAGGTGGTCGCCAAGGCCGCCGGCGAGCGCGGGGTCGACGGGGTGGTGTGCGGCCATATCCACACCGCCGAGTTCCGCACCTTCCAGCACAACGGCAAGCCGGTGGAATACTGGAACGACGGCGACTGGGTGGAAGGCTGCAACGCCCTCGTCGAACACCATGACGGGCGCATGGAGATCCTCCACTGGCCCGAGGAAATGAAGCGCCGCGCCGAGGCCGAAGCGGAAGCCGCGGCGCCCGAACCCGAAAGCGATCCGACCCGCGAGGCCGCGTGAACCGGCACACCACCATCCTTGCGGAAACCGGCGCCGAGGTCGCGCCCGCCCCGGCGGCCCCGGCATCGATCGCCATCGTCACCGACGCCTGGCATCCGCAGACCAACGGGGTGGTGCGCACGCTCTCGACCACCTGCGAGGTGCTGCGCGGCTGGGGCCACCAGGTGACAGTGATCTCGCCCGAGGAATATCCCTCGGTCCCCGCGCCCACCTATCCCGAAATCCGCCTTGCGCTGACCGCGCCGGGCGCGGTCGGGCGGCGGCTCGCGCGGATCGCCCCCGACGCGGTGCACATCGCCACCGAGGGCCCGCTGGGCTTCGCGGCGCGGCGCTACTGCCTCAAGCGCAAGGTGCCCTTCACCACCGCCTATCACACCCAGTTCCCCGATTACCTCGCGCGCCGCACCGGCCTGCCCGCGGGCGCCTTCTGGCCCTATATCCGCTGGTTCCACCGCCCGGCGGAGACGATCATGGTCGCCACCGAGACGATCCGCGCCGCCCTGCGCGAACAGGGTCTCACCCGGCTGACCCACTGGAGCCGCGGGGTCGATCTTGCCTGCTTCTCTCCCGCCGCCCCGCCGCCGCCCGAATATGCCGGTCTCGAAGGCCCGATCCTGCTCTATGTCGGGCGCATCGCGGTGGAGAAGAACATCGAGGCCTTCCTCGCCTGCGACTATCCCGGCACCAAGGTGGTGGTCGGTGACGGTCCGGCCCGGGCGGCGCTCGCGGCGAGGTTCCCGGACGCGCTGTTCCTCGGCAAGAAATCGGGCACGGCGCTGGCGGGCTGCTATGCCGGGGCCGACGTGTTCGTCTTCCCGAGCCGCACCGATACCTTCGGCCTCGTGATGATCGAGGCGCTGGCCTGCGGCACGCCGGTCGCCGCCTTCCCGGTGCCCGGGCCGCTCGACGTCGTGACGCCGGAAACCGGGGCGCTGTCGGAGGACCTCACCCGCGCGATCGACGCGGCGCGCTATTGCGACCGCACGGCCTGCGCGGCCTATGGCGCGTCCTATTCGTGGGAAGCGGCCACGCGGCAGTTCCTGTCGGGGCTGGCGGCGCTCAAGGAAGAGGAAGCGGTCTCGCTCCAGACCCTTCCCGCGTTCTGACTCCCTTTTCCTTGCCGTTTCGCAGGCTTTCGCCTATCTAGGCTCCCAAGGTGGCCGCTCCGCGAGGGGCGGCCCTTTCATTTTCAACGGAGATTTCCCCATGGCCGCCAAGGATCAGCCCAAGCCGCTGATGCCCCATGCCACCGCGACCTGGCTGGTGGACAACACCGCCCTGTCCTTCGAGCAGATCGCCGAGTTCTGCGGGCTGCACATCCTCGAGGTGCAGGCGATGGCCGACGATCTCGCCGGCAGCAAGTATACCGGGCGCGACCCCGTGCACTCGGGCGAGCTGACCCAGGCCGAGATCGAGAAGGGCCAGCAGGATCCGTCCTACGCGCTCAGGATGCACAAGGCGCCGGTCGAGGTGACCCGCACCAAGGGCCCGCGCTACACCCCGGTGTCCAAGCGTCAGGACAAGCCCGACGGCATCGCCTGGATCCTGCGCAACCACCCCGAGGTGTCGGACCTGCAGATCTCCAAGCTGATCGGCACCACCCGCAACACCATCGGCGCGATTCGCGATCGGTCGCACTGGAACATCCAGAACATCCAGCCCAAGGACCCGGTGACGCTGGGCCTGTGTTCGCAGCGCGAGCTCGACGCGATGGTCGCCAAGGCCGCCAAGCGCGCCGGGGTGAGCGAGGACGGCGAGGCGCCGGTCAAGGCGGAGCGCGACGACCGCGAGAAGCTGATCGAGGAACTGCGCGCCGAACGCGAGGCGCAGGCCAAGGCCGCAAGCGAAGCCGCGCAGGAGGCCGAGGCCGAAGCCTGGCTCGCCCGCAAGCGCGAAGCCGAGGCCGGGGAAGAGAAGATCGACCCCGAAAGCGGCTTCATCTGATTTCCTGCTTGTGTGCCCGTCTTGCGCGGGCACGTCCTCGGTGCGTCTTTGTTGCCCTACCGCTTCGCTGCTTGAGGGCGAGTTCCGTCGGTTCCGCATGATTGCGGACCGAAGCCGCTTTGCCCCCCGCTCGCCAGCAACGCGGACCCGTGCCCGATTCGGGGCGGCGGGTGCGCGCTATTCGCACCCCGGGCGCCCTAGTTTCGCTTGTGCGCCCCCGCGTTGTCGGCCACAATTACTGACATGTCTGTCAGTAACCCAGCCTACCACCACCCGACTCCGCTCGACACCAGTTTCGCGCCGATGAGCCTGCCGGCGATGCTCGAACGCACGGTGCGCGCGACGCCCGCAGCGCCCTTCCTGCACTTCCTCGGGCGCACCTACAGCTACAAGCACATCTTCGAGCAGGCCAAGGCCTTCGCGCTCGGCCTCGCCGAAATGGGCATCGCCAAGGGCGACCGCGTGGGCCTGTTCCTGCCCAATGTCCCGATCTACGCCGCCGCCTATTACGGGGCGATGATGGCGGGGGCGACGGTGGTGAACTTCTCGCCACTCTATTCGGTCGAGGAGCTCGCCTGGCAGGTCGGCGATTCCGGCACGCGGGTGCTGGTGACGGTGGACGTGCCCGAACTTTACCGCACGGCGCACAAGGTGCTGGAGACCTCCGCGCTCGAAACGCTGGTGGTGGGCAGCCTCGCCGAGCAGCTGCCGTGGTACAAGGGGCTGGCGCTCAAGCTCCTGAAGCGCAGCCAGATCGCCGATGTGGCCTATGGCGGGGAGGGGGCCTCGATCCGCCGGTGGAGCGACATGCTCCAGGACTGGGCCTGGACCGAATGGCTGGAAGGCCGCCGCTTTCCGCTTCCCGAAGTCACCCCGCAGGACCTCGCCCTGCTGCAATATACCGGCGGCACGACCGGGCGGCCCAAGGGCGCGATGCTCGGCCACGACCAGCTTTCGGTGAACGCCCAGCAGGTCGCCGCGCTCAATCCCTTCAGCCATCCCTCGGACGAGATCTTCATGGGCGCGCTGCCATTCTTCCACGTCTTTGCCAACACCGCGCTGCTCAATCACGCCTGCGTGACCGGCGCGGCGATCGCGATGGTGCCGCGCTTCGAGACCCGGCAAGTGCTCGAGACCATCCAGCGCTACCGCTGCACCGGCTTTCCTGGCGTGCCAACGATGTTCCAGGCGATGCTCGACCACCCCGATCTGGCGAAATACGACCTCTCCAGCCTCAAGGTGTGCATCTCGGGCGGGGCGCCGATGCCCGCCCCGGTGCACATCCGCTTCGAGGAGGTGACCGGGGTGCGCATCTCGGAAGGCTACGGGCTCACCGAAAGCTCGGGCGTGGTCTCGGCCAATCCCTACGAAGGCACCCGCAAGCGCGGCACGATCGGCCAGCTGGTGCCGGGCACCGAGGTGATCCTGCTCGACAAGGAGGACCCCTCGCGGCTCGCCCCCGAAGGCGAGCCGGGCGAACTCGCCGTTCATGGCCCGCAGGTGATGCGCGGCTACTGGAACCGGCCCGAAACCGAAGCTGAGACTTTCGTGGAGCACGGCGGCAAACGCTACCTGCGCACCGGCGATGTCGCCGCGATCGACGAAGACGGCTTCATCAGCATCGTCGACCGGATCAAGGACATGATCGCGGTCGGGGGCTTCAAGGTCTTCCCGAGCGCGGTCGAGGACGTGATCCTCGAACATCCCGCGGTCAAGGAGGCGCTGGTGATCGGCGTGCCGGAGGAATATCGCGGCGAGATGCCGCGCGCCTATGTGACGCTGCGCGACGGCGCGGCGGTCACCGGGGAGGAACTCCACGATTGGCTCAACGCCCGCGTCGGCAAGCACGAACGGGTCGACCAGGTGGTGATCCGCGAGAGCCTGCCCAAGACGATGATCGGCAAGCTCGACCGCAAGACGCTGCGCGCCGAGGTGCTCTAGGCGCCTACTCCGCGGCTTCGACACTCGGCGCGGGCACGGCCTTGACCGGCTGGCGCGCATTGGGGGCGAAGCGCCCGTCGACCTGCGCGCCCTGTTCGATGGTCAGCGCGTCATAGTGGACATCGCCCTCGATCACGGCGCTCTTGAGGATCACCAGCTCGCGCGCGGTGATCGATCCGGTGACCCGGCCCGAAAGCCGCGCACTCTCGGCGATGACGCTGCCGTGGATGCTGCTCGCTTCGCCCTGGACGAGGCTGGCGCACTTGATGTCGCCCTCGATTGTCCCGTCGACATGGAGATCGGCGGTGGCGGCGATGTCGCCATTGATCGTCACGTCGGCGCCGATCACCGAGAAGGTCGAACCCGAAGCCATGGTGCTGCTCCTACTGGGCCGCGCCGGCGACGGCACTGTGACCGGCTCGGCTGCGGCGGACTTCTTTGAGAACATCGGGGGCTGTCTCCAGGAAGGGGCGCGGATTGATCGCGCGATTGTTGATGCGGACCTCGAAATGGAGGTGCGGGCCGGTCGAACGGCCGGTGCTGCCGAGTCCGCCGACCGTCTCGCCGGCCTTGACCAGCTGACCGACCTTGACGTCGATTCGCGAGAGGTGGGCATAGCGGGTCATCAAGCCGTTGGCATGGGTGATCTCGACCGCATTGCCATAGCCGCCGCGACGGCCCGCCCAGGTGACGCGGCCATCTGCGGCGGCGAAGATCGGCGAGCCGACCGGGCCGCGGAAGTCGATCCCGGCGTGCATCGCCGCGCGGCCGTTGAAGGGGTCGCGGCGGTAGCCGAAGCCCGAGGTGATGCTCTGCGCCGTGGCCGGCACGACCTGCGGGATGCCATCGAGCGCGCGTTCGAGCACGGCCATGCGTGCAAGGCTGAGACCGAGCCGCTCGAACCGCGGGTCGAGTTCGCCCTTGTCGGAACCGGCGAAGGCCTCGAAGGGACCGCCCATGCCGGCCTGCGCCTTGCGGGTCAGTGCCTTCGGATCGAGGTTGAGCTTGCGCATCGCCGCCTCGGCGCGGCGCGCACGGGCATCGGCGAAGCGGGTGAGCCGCTCGACCAGCGCGAGCTGGCGCGCCTCGACTTCGGCCAGGCCGCGCGCCTGCGGGATGTATTGGCCGACCTTTTCGACCGTCTTGGCGGCTTCGGCGCTCGAGTCGGTGACGGTCCCCTCGGCGCCCTCGGCCACCACGTCATCGGGGAGCATCTGCGCCATTTCCTCGAGGAAGTCCTGGCGCTGCTTGAGATCGCCGACCACCCGGTCGAGGTCGCTGCCATAGGCTTCGAGCCGCTCCTCGCTCTTGGCGACGCGGGCGCGCTTGTCGGCGAAGGCGGCGAGATCGGATTCGGCGCGGTATTGGCCCCAAGCCATCACCGCCAGGCTGGCGAGCCACACCAGCACCACCGCGAACACCGCCGCGGCGAGCCGCATCTGCAGCTTCGCGCTCACCTTGATGAAGCGCACCTGCCCTTGCGAGCGCATGAAGAATTCGCGGTCGGTGAACCACGAGCGGACACGCTCGCTCCACCGGTGCGCGGAAGACTGTTCTGACACTGCGGCCCCGATTTGTTTATCTATGCCCCACACATGGGTCGCTATCAGCGCGGGTCTTAACGGTCTAACCGCGCCAGTCCGGCGAGGGGTGAAGCGATGCGGAATCGCGGCGAGTGGTTCATGTCGGAGCCATCTTCCACACCCGCCCGCGCCGCTTGCGGGAAATTGCGTAGCAACGCATCATCTGTTCCCGATTCGTGCCGTGGCGCCGGGCCCTGCGCGGCGCATGGGCCTGACAGCGGGCGGCGCGGCTGCTAAGAGACGCCCCATGACCCAGACAGCAAGCGTGCAGACCCTTTCCGAAACCCCCGATCCCGAGGCGCTGGTGAACGGCCTCGCGCGGGCCGCGCGCGCGGCGCAGCGCCGCCTTGCCGCCATGTCGAGCGAAGCGCGCGCCGCCGCGCTCCACAAGGCCGCCGACCGGCTCGAGGCCTCGGCGGACGCGATTCTCGAGGCCAATGCCGAAGACCTCGCCGCCGGCGAGGCGCGCGGGCTCGCCAAGGCGATGCTCGATCGGCTGGCGCTCGACGAGGCGCGGCTCGCCGGGATCGCCGCCGCGGTGCGCGCGGTCGCCGACCTGCCCGATCCCGTCGGGCAGGTGATCGACCGCAGCGAGCGCCCCAACGGCCTGGCCTTCCAGCGCATCCGCGTGCCGATCGGCACGATCGGGATCATCTACGAAAGCCGGCCCAACGTCACCGCCGATGCCGCCGCGCTGTGCGTGCGCGCCGGGAACGCTGCGCTGCTGCGCGGCGGGAGCGAGGCGGTCCATTCGAATCGCGCGATCCACGCCGCGCTTGCCGAGGGGCTGGCGGAAGGTGGGGTGCCGGCAGAGGCGGTGCAGCTGATCCCGACGCAGGATCGCGCGGCGGTGGGCGCGATGCTCGCCGCGGCCGGCCTCATCGACATGATCGTGCCGCGCGGGGGCAAGAGCCTCGTCGCGCGGGTGCAGGCCGATGCGCGGGTCCCCGTGCTCGCCCACCTCGACGGCATCTGCCACACCTATGTCCACGCCGCCGCCGACGCAGGGATGGCGCGCGACATCGCGCTCAACGCCAAGCTGCGCCGCACCGGCATCTGCGGGGCGATGGAGACGCTGCTGATCGACGCCGATTTCCCCGACGCCGCCGGCCTGGTCGCCGCGCTGATCGACAAGGGCTGCGAGGTGCGCGGCGACGAACGCATCCGCGCGCTCGATGCGCGCGTCATCCCGGCGAGCGCCAACGACTGGGACACCGAATATCTCGACGCGGTGCTCTCGGTGGCGATGGTCGACGGGCTAGACGCCGCGCTCGAACACATCGCGCGCCATTCCTCGGGGCACACCGATGCCATCGTGACGTCGGACGAGGCCGCCGCCGAACGCTTCCTCGGAGAGGTCGACAGCGCCATCGTGATGCACAACGCCTCCTCGCAATTCGCCGACGGGGGCGAGTTCGGGCTCGGCGCGGAAATCGGCATCGCCACCGGACGCCTCCACGCGCGCGGTCCGGTCGCGCTCGAGGGGCTGACCACCTACAAGTGGCAGGTGCGCGGGACCGGCCAGACCCGGCCCTGAGGCACGAAAGCCTAGCGCTTGCGATCACGCCCGGTCACCACGGGGCTGCTGGGGGGCAGCTTCAACCCCGCGCATGGCGGGCATCGCCGCATCAGCCTGTTCGCGGCGCACGCGCTCGGGCTCGACGAGGTGTGGTGGCTGGTCTCGCCGGGCAATCCGCTCAAGCCGCAGGACGGCATGGCGCGGCTCAAGGCGCGGCTGCGCTCCGCCGAGACGATGGCCCGACGCGCGCCCATCGTGCCCAGCGCGATCGAGCTCGATCTCGACACCCGCTACACCGTGGACACCCTGACCAAGCTCACCCGCCGCTATCCGAAACGGCGCTTCGTGTGGCTGATGGGCGCCGACAATCTCGCCCAGTTCCACCTCTGGCGCGGCTGGCGGAGGATCGCGCGGACAATGCCGATTGCGGTCATCGCCCGCCCCGGCTATGATGCCAAGGCCATGACGAGCCCCGCCATGGCCTGGCTCAGGCGCTACCGTGTGCCCGCTGCCAGCTTGAGGAAACGGGGGCAATGGAGCGCACCGGCCCTGGTGTTATTGCGTTTCGATCCCGATCACCGCTCGGCCACGGCGATCCGCCGCGCCCGTGCCGGATGGGCCGAGGACCTTCTCGGCAAGGAACGCGATGTGCCGCTGCGCGACCGACTGACATTCCGCCGCATCCGGGAATGGGAGGAGGCATGAGACGCACCATCCGCGTTTCGGCCCGTTCGCCCCGCCCACTGCGTCCTGTCAGCCCGCATCGCCCCGCACTCTGGAGAGACCCGATTGCCCATGAACGAGGCCCTTGTCGCTTCCCTTCCGCTCGGCGCCGTCACGGCGGCGCAGGCGCTCGCGCAGTCCGCCATGGATGACCATGCGCTGCACCGGCTGGTGCTCGAACAGCTCGACGACGACCAGGCGCAGGAGATCGTCACCATCCCGCTCGCCGGGAAGAGCTCGATCGCCGATCACATGGTGATCGCCAGCGGCCGCTCAACCCGTCAGGTCGCTGCGATGGCGCAGAAGCTCGCCGAGAAGATCAAGCAGGCCGGCCACGGCCCGGTGCGCGTCGAGGGCCTGCCCGCCGCCGACTGGGTGCTGATCGACGCGGGCGACGTGGTCGTCCACCTGTTCCGCCCCGAAGTGCGCAGCTTCTACAATCTCGAGCGGATGTGGTCCTTCGAGGGAAGCGACGCGGCCGCCTCAGGCAGGGCCTGAGGCTTTTTCCTGTTTGCGTGCCCGCGTCCGCGGGCACGTCCTCGGTGCTGTTTCTGCCGCTGCGCGGCAAAGCACCTGCGGCTCGGCCGCGTGGCCTCGCGGCCCGCTCCGCGTGCCGTTTGGCAAAACTCTCGGCCCCGCAGGGGTCGCAAGGGCGACCGCCCGCCGGCCGGTAGGCCGCCCCCTCGGAGGCCAAGGCGAAGCCTTGTGCCGTGAGAGAAAAAGGAATCGCCTATCCTTCTCCACATCATCGCGCGCGGGAAGATCGGGCGTTCGCCGGAGGGCGAGCTGGTGGACCGCTATGCCAAGCGCCTCACCTGGCCGGTGAAGCTCACCGAATGGCCCGACACCGGCGCGGGCAAGGCCGCCGATCCGCTCACCCCGTGCCGCACGGTGCTGCTCGACGAGCGCGGCAAGGCACTGACTTCCGAGGATTTCGCCGCCCTGCTCGGCAAGTGGCGCGACGAGGGGGTGCGCGAAACCCGCTTCCTGATCGGCGCGGCGGACGGCCATTCCGAAACCGAGCGCGCCTCGGCCGACCTGCTGCTCGCCTTCGGCCCGGCGACCTGGCCGCACATGATGGCCCGGGCGATGCTGCTCGAACAGCTCTACCGCGCCACCACGATCCTTGCCGGACATCCCTATCATCGGGCAGGGTGACGTCATGACCCGCCCGGCCATCCTCGCGCTCCTCGCTGCCGCCGCACTCGGCGCCGCGCTGCTCGTGGCGGCGCCGGAGAGCGAGGCCGCGCGCGCCGTCCTGCCTCTCGAACCCGAGCAGGCCGAGGCCCAGCTCGCCCGGGCCGCGCGCGAGAGCGAACTTGCCCGGCAGCGCGCCGCGCGCCTCAGCCGCGAGGCCGAGGCCGCGACCGAGGCCGCGACCCGCACCGCACGCGAGGCCGCCGCGCTCGCCGCGCGCATCCAGCAGGCCGAAGCCGACATCGCGGTCGCCGATGCACGCCTGTCGCTGGTGCGCTCCGAGCGCGCCGCGCTGACCGCGCGCCTTGCGAAGAAGCAGGAGCCCACCGCCCGCCTCGCCGCCGCATTGCAGACCGCCGCGCGCCGTCCGCTCGCCTTGTCGGCCTTGCAGCCGGGCTCGCTGAAGGACGTGGTCCATGTGCGCGCCGTGCTTGGCAGCGCGGTGCCCGCAATCCGTGCGCGCACCGCGGCGCTGAGGGCCGAACTCGCCCGCGGGCGCGCGCTCGAGGACGAGGCGGCGCGCACGCTTGCCGAACTGCGCGACGGGGAGAGCACCTTGCGCGCCCGCCGCAGCGAACTCGCCGCGCTGGAGAACCGCCAGCGACTCGCATCGCGCACCGCGCGCGGCGCGGCCTCGCGCGAGGCGGAGCGTGCGCTCGCACTGGCCGAGGAGGCGCGCGATCTCGACGGCCTGGTGGCGCGGCTCGACCAGGTGGCGACGCTGCGGCGCGAACTGGCCGCGCTGCCCGGCCCGGTGCTGCGCCCCGAGAACCTCGCCGCCGCGATCCCGCCGGAGCCCGTCGCCCCGCCGTCTGCCGCTGCCAGCCCGCCGCCGCCCGCGGGCTTCCAGCTGCCGGTCGACGGGCGCACGCTGCTCGGCTTCGGGGCGAAGCGCCCCAGCGGCCTCGCCAGCACCGGGGTCACACTCGCCCCGGCACCGGGTGCCCAGGTGGTTGCCCCCGCCGACGGGCGGATCGCCTTCGCCGGGCCCTATCGCGGCTTCGGGCAAATCGTCATCATCGAGCACGCCGGCGGGTGGACCAGTCTCGTCACTGGCCTCGCGCGGGTCGATGCGGCGGTCGGCGATGCCGTCATCGGCGGCAGCCCGATCGGGGTCGCGGGCGGGCGCGGGGCACCGGTCAGCTTCGAGCTCAGGCGCGACGGAGCGGCGGTCAACCCGCTCCAGTTCCTGCGCTGAGCCGCGCCCGCCTGTCCCGCGCCGCGACGTGCCGCCCGCGGTTGCGCTCTCATCTGGCGTTAAGCCCGCGAAGCCTATACATTCGCGTTCCGAAGGAGCCTTGCACATCCCATGAAATTCGCCCCACTCCTGCGCAGCGCCGCGCTTGTCACCGCGGTGGCGCTGATTCCCGCCACCACAGCCACCATGGCCGAGGTCGATGGCCGCGCCGCGCCCGAGTTCGCCAAGCTCTTCGCCGTGTTCCAGCGCGTCAAGGCGAGCTATGTCGAGCCGGTCGACGACGACGTGCTGATCCGCGGCGCGATCGACGGGATGCTGGCCGCGCTCGACCCGCACTCGGCTTATCTCGACGGCAGCGACCTGCAGCGGCTCGAAACCATGATCGACGGCAATTATTCGGGGCTCGGCCTGTCGGTCGTGCTCGAGGATGGCGCGGTCAAGGTGGTTTCGCCCTTCAAGGGCAGCCCGGCCGACAAGGCGGGCATCAAGGCCGGCGATTTCATCACCCATCTCGATGGCAAGCTGATCTACGGCGGCAGCCTCGATGACGCGGTGGCGCAGATGCGCGGGCCCTCGGGTTCCTCGATCAAGCTGACGATCTACCGCCCGGGCCGCGACGAGCCGCTCGAGGTGGATGTCACCCGCGGGGTGATCGAGCTCGAGCCGGTGACCTCGGAGCTCGATTCGGGCAATGTCGGCGTGATCACCGTCAACGAGTTCTCCGCCGATGTCGGCGCCGACGTGTTCAAGGCCTACCAGGACCTGCGCAAGCAGGCCGCCGGGCGCATCAACGGGCTGGTCCTGGACCTGCGCAACAACCCGGGCGGGAGCCTCGACGAATCGGTGGCGCTCGCCGACCTGTTCCTCACCGACGGGCGGATCGTCAGCCAGCGCGGCCGCGCGCGTGGCGAGACGATCCTTTACGATGCCGAGACCAAGTATCGCGGCGACATGGCCGAAGGTGTGCCGCTGATCGTGCTGATCAACGCCGGCTCGGCCTCGGCCTCGGAGATCGTCGCAGGCGCGCTGCAGGATCATCGCCGCGCTCTGATCATGGGCGAGCGGAGCTTCGGCAAGGGTTCGGTCCAGTCGCTGCTGCCGCTCGGCCCCGATGCCGCGCTCAAGCTCACCACCGCGCGCTATTACACGCCCTCGGGCCGTTCGGTGCAGGAAGGCGGTATCAAGCCCGACATCGCGGTGCCGCAGCTTTCCGACCCCGACCTGGCGCTGCGCGAGAAGTACCAGACCCGCGAGAGCGACCTGCGCGGCCACCTCGTCAACGAAATCGGCATCAAGGACGAGGAGCTGGAGACCGACAAGAACGTCGATCCGCGCTTCAAGCTGACCGCCGCCGAGCTCAAGGACGAGGGGATCGAGGACTTCCAGCTGCACTACGCGCTCGAGACGCTGCGCCGCACCACCAAGAGCACCGTGGCGCTGAGGCCTGCGCCGCGCGCCTCCAAGAACTAGGGGCGCCCGAATGGACAGCTTCGGCAAGGCGCGGCTGGCGGCCGTGCTGGTTCCGGCCGCGCTGCTCGGCGCGGTCTACGTGGCGCAATACGGCTTCGGCCTGCACCCCTGCGAGATGTGCTGGTGGCAACGCTATCCGCACTTCGTCGCGCTCGGCCTCGGCGCGCTCGCCTTCATCGCGCCGCCGGCCAGGGTCTGGACCGGTCTCGCGGGGCTGGCGATTCTCGTCTCGGGCCTGATCGGCGGCTTCCATGCCGGGGTCGAATATGGCTGGTGGGAAGGGATCACCGCCTGCGCCGCTCCCACCGGCAATGTCGACCTGATGGACTTCTCCGCCGTGCAGGTGCGCTGCGACGTTCCCGCCTGGACCCTCCTTGGCATATCGCTCGCGGGGTTCAATTTCCTGATTTCCTCCACCCTCGGCGCAGCCATTGTGCTAGTGAGCGCGTACAGGAAGTAGGAAAGACGAAGGGAGCACCCTCCATGGAACGCGACGAACTCCACCGCATGATCCGGGTCGACCAGGCCGGCGAATTCGGCGCGACCCGCATCTACGAAGGCCAGCTCGCGGTGATGGGGGACCGCGGGCCGCATTCGGCGGAAATCCGCCACATGGCCGAGCAGGAAAAGGAACACCGCGCCAAGTTCGACGCGCTGCTGATCGAGCGCGGGGTGCGCCCGACGGCGCTGCACCCCTTCTGGTCGGCGGCGGGCTATGCACTGGGGGCGGGCACCGCTTTGCTTGGGCCCGAGGCGGCGATGGCTTGCACTGCGGCGGTCGAGGAAGAGATCGACAAGCACTATTCCGAGCAGCTCGAACGGCTCGCCGCGACCGGCTCCGACCCCGAACTGGCCGGGATGATCGAGGCCTTCCGCGAGGACGAGCGCGAACATCGCGACGCCGCGCTCGCCAGCGGGGCCGAGCGCGCGCCCGCCTATCCGCTGCTCGCCGGCGCGATCCGGCTGGGCTGCCGCATCGCCATCAAGGTGAGCGAGAGGATCTAGGCACGAGTTCGCGCGAGCGTGCTGCAACGGTCGCGCAGCGATCGCAAGGCCGGAGTCGAAGCCGAAGGCGCAGACGTGCAAAGCACACCTGCAAGGCCGCCCGCAGGCGCCCGGACCCCGGACTTGATCCGGGGGAGGAACAGCGCCGAGGACGCACCCGCGGAGGCGGGTGCGCAATCTAAAGACTCCAGTAAACCAGTTCCTCGGGCAGGCTCGCGCGGCCCAGTGCGCTCTTGACGTCGACCAGCACGCCGCCTTCGCGCACCCGGGCGATCAGGTCCGCCGGGTCGGCGAGATAGGCGGCATGGTTCACCGCCAGCACCAGCGCATCGAGCTCCACCATGTCCTGCGGCGGGCTGAGCGCGATGCCGTATTCGCGCGCCGCTTCCTCCGGGTCGGCGAGCGGATCGCCGACCAGCGCCGTGATCCCGTATTCGGCCAGCTCGGCAAGGATGTCGGGAACCTTGGAATTGCGGATGTCGGGCACGTCCTGCTTGAAGGTCAGCCCCATCACGCCGACCCGCGCGCTGCAAGGGGAAACCCCCTGACCGATCAGCAGCTTGACCAGCTTCTGCGCGACCTGCTGCCCCATCGAATCGTTGATCCGCCGCCCGGCGAGGATCACCTCGGGGCGGTAGCCGAGCTTCTCGGCCGCGGCGGTGAGGTAGAAGGGGTCGACCCCGATGCAGTGCCCGCCGACGAGGCCGGGGGTGAAGGGCAGGAAGTTCCACTTGGTCCCCGCCGCCGCCAGCACGTCGCGCGTGGCGATGCCCATCCGGTCGAAGATCAGCGCGATCTCGTTCATCAGCGCGATGTTGAGGTCGCGCTGGGTGTTCTCGATCACCTTCGCCGCTTCCGCGACCTTGATCGAGGGCGCCTCGTGCAGGCCGGCATCGACAATGGCGCCATAGACCTCGCGCATCCGGGCGAGCGCCGCAGGGCTGTCGGCGGCGATGATCTTGGTGATGGTCTCGAGCCGGTGGACCGTGTCGCCCGGGTTGATGCGCTCCGGGCTGTAGCCGAGCGCGAAGTCGCGGCCCTGCACGAGGCCGGAATGCTGCGCCAGCCACGGCCCGCAGATCTCCTCGGTCACGCCGGGGAACACGGTCGATTCGAACACCACCAGCGCGCCCCTGGACAGGCGCGGGCCGATGGTCTCGCAGGCGCGCTGCAGCGGGGTGAGATCGGGGCGGCGCTCGGCAGTGATCGGGGTGGGCACGGTGACGATGATCGTCCCGGCCTCCTCGAGCACCGCGGGATCGTCGCTGACTTCAAGGCCGCATGACGTCAGCCGCGCGCTGTCGATCTCGCGGGTCGCGTCGTGCCCTGCCCTGAGCGCCGCGATGCGGCTCGCGGCGATGTCGAAGCCGACCACGGATCCGCAGCGTTCGGCCAGCGCCACGGCGACCGGCAGGCCGACATAGCCGAGTCCCACGACTGCGATCCTTTCCTTCATGGCCGCGGCGTGTAGATTAACAGGACTCAATTTTTCGCTAACCACGCGGCAGGGCGCCGCTTCACGGGCGGTTCAGCGCAAGCGCTCTAGACAAGCGGGTCTGCCCGAAGGCATGGCAGGGGCGAAGGACGCCCCGTAAACGAGGATCATTCGCGATGAAGCACCTGCTCGCCCCCGCTTCGCTCGCCGCCGCCGCGGCGTTTGCCGCCGCCGCGCCCGCTTCGGCGCAGGGCGCGAACGAGAAGATCAACATGGTGATCGCCTACAGCGCCGACGAATGCCCCGAGGCCAAGGACGGCGAACTGGTGGTCTGCGAGATCCTGGTCGAGGCCGATCGCTACCGCATCCCCAAGAACCTGCGCAATTCCGACTCGCCCGAGAACGTCGCCTGGGCGCGGCGGGTCGAGGAGATCAAGTATATCGGCGATTTCGGGGCGATGAGCTGCAGCCCGGCGGGCCTGGGCGGATTCACCGGCTGCACCCAGAAGTTCATCGAGGCGGCCTACAAGGACCGCTCCGAGGCGGACAGTGTGCGTTTCAGTCAGCTGATCGAGGAAGCCCGCCAGAAGCGGCTCGCCACCATCGATTCCGAGGCCGCCGCCGAGCAGGAGCGGGTCGAGATGATCGAGCGCGAATACATGCAGCGGCTCGAGCGCGAGCGCGACGGGGCGATCCCCGGCGAGCGCGATCCCTCGCTCACCCCGCCGCCGGTCGACACCGAAGCGCGTCAGCCGCCGGTCGAACCTTCCAAGCCCGGCCCCTTCGATGACGGCAGCGAGGAGCAGGTGCCGCTCGACGGGACGCCGCCCGCCGAGAACCCGCCGGGCGCCTGAGCCGCCTTACACCCGGTAGTATTCGCGGTACCACGCCACGAAGCGCTTGACGCCTTCGCGGAAGGAGGTCTGCGGGGCATAGCCGGTGAGGTTCTGGAGCAGCGTGGTGTCGGCCCAGGTCGCGGGCACGTCGCCGGGCTGCATCGGCAGGAAGTTCTTCACCGCCGCGCGCCCGCATTCCTCCTCGATGGCGGTGACGAAATCCATCAGCCGCACCTTCTCGCCATTGCCGATATTGACCACCCGGAAGGGCGCGACGGGCGAGAGGCTGTCGCCCGGCGCGATGTCCTCGAGGCTTTCGGGCCGCACCGGGGGCGTGTCGATCAGCAGGCGGATGCCGCGCACCAGGTCGGCGACATAGGTGAAATCGCGGTACATCTCGCCCTCGTTGTAGATGTCGATGGGGGTGCCTTCGAGAATCCCGCGGGTGAACTTGAACAGCGCCATGTCGGGCCGCCCCCACGGGCCGTAGACCGTGAAGAAGCGGAAGCAGGTGGTCGGCAGGTTCCAGAGGTGGGCATAGGAATGCGCCATCGCCTCGTTCGCCTTCTTGGTCGCCGCGTAGAGGGTGAGCGGGGTGTCGACCTTCTGCACCTCGGTGAAGGGCATGTCGGTGTTGGCGCCATAGACCGACGAGGTGGAGGCCATCAGCAGGTGATCCACGCCCAGTTCGCGCGCGCATTCCATGACGTTGAAGGTGCCCACGAGGTTCGCATCGACATAGGCGCGCGGGTTCTCGAGGCTGTAGCGCACCCCCGCCTGCGCGGCGAGGTGGACGATCGCGTCGGGCTGCTCGGCCGCGGCGAGGGCGTGTAGCGTGCCGAAATCCTCCAGCATCCCCTCGGTGCAGCTGAAATGCGGATGCTGGAGCAGCATCTGGTGGCGGCGCTGCTTGATGCGCACGTCGTAATAGTCGGTCATGCCGTCATAGCCGACGACGCGGAAGCCCTCGTCGAGGAGCAGCTGCGACAGGTGAAAGCCGATGAACCCGGCCGATCCGGTAACGAGAACGGTGCGCATGACAGGCTTGTCCCCAAGGGCTGCAAGCGGCCCTATTGCTGGGCTTGGTGCGGCGATGCAACAACATTGCCGGCGTTGCCGACCTGGGAAACCAAGTTTTCGCTTGTCTGTGCGGCAATTGCAGCCGATTGCACGGGGCTTGGACACAGCAGCGGCGGCCCTTGCGGCGCGCCGCCGGCGGCAACGGGCATGGGCACTCCGGCAACGCACCTTCTTCCGCAGGATCGCTTCGCGCGGCGCAGGCCGGGCGCGCGGTGGCTCGTGCCCGGGATCGCCGCGCTGCTCGCAGGCGGCTTCGCGCAGGCGCAGGAGGCGACCTATGGCCCGGTCGACGATTCCGCTCCGCAGCCTGCCGCGGCCGCGGTGCCCGACGGTCTCCCGCCGAGCCTTGCCGCCCTCGCCGACCGGGCCCTGTCGGAAAACCCGCAGGTGATCGCCAGCCGCGCCGCGCTGGCGGTGTCGCAGGCCGATCTCGATGCGGCGAAGTGGCGGCGCTATCCCAGCCTTTCCGCCGAGGCGCTCGCCGCGACCCGCGGCTCGAACGCCGCCGATATCGACGGGCTGGCGGTCAACGTCGCGCTCGAACAGCCGATCTGGGCGGGCGGGACCATCGCCAACCAGATCGACGCCGCACGCGCGCTGCGCGACGCCGGGGCCGAGGGGCTGCGCGAGGCGCGGCTGGGCGTGCTGACCGGCATCGTCGAGGCATGGTTCGGGGTGGTGCGCGCCGCGGAGCGCGCCAGTGCGATCAAGGCCGGGATCGCCGAGCACCGCACGCTGGTCGCATCGATCGAGCGGCGCGTGGCGCAGCAGGTCTCCCCGCTCGCCGACCTCACTCTCGCGCGCTCGCGCCTGACCCAGCTCGAGATCGAGCTGGCTGCGGTCGAGGAAGCGGGCGCCAACGCGCTGGTGCGGCTCGAGGCGCTTGTCGGAAGCGTCGACACGCCGCCGGCGCTGCCCGGCGAGGCGATCTTCGCCGCGGTCCCGCCCGAAGGGCTCGCCTTCGACCAGATGCTCGCCTGCACCCCCGCGCTCGCCCGGCTCGACAAGCAGATCGACGCCGCCGAGGCCGAGGTGCGCATCGCCCGGGGCGCGCTGTGGCCGCAATTGCTGTTGCAGCTCTCCCAGAACGAGCTGACCGGCGCGCGCGCCGCCCTGGTGCTGCGCGCCCAGACCGGCAACGGCCTGTCGCGCTTTTCGGCGATCGACCGGGCCGAGGCGCGGGTCGACCAGAGCGTCGCGCAACTGGGCGCGGCCGAGCGCGAGGTGCGGGCGCGGCTGGCGGGCGAATATGTTGCGCTGCGCGCCAACCGTGCGCAGGCCGAGAACGGCGCGCTCGCCAGCGGCGCGGCGGCGGACCTGCAGGCGAGCTACCAGCGCCAGTTCGTTGCCGGGCGGCGCAGCTGGCTCGACGTCATGAACGCCGCGCGCGAACTCGTCTCCTCGCGGATCTCCGAAAGCGACGCGCGGGTGAACGCCGCGGCGAGCGCGACGCGCATCCTCGCGCTGTCGTGCCGCTGGCGTCCGGCGGGCCTCTAGGGCTAGGAACGGATCATGGGCGCGGATCTTCTTGCTGCAATCGAGGCCTGTGCCGACGCGGCGGGTCATGCCCTGCCGCCGGGCTGGGCCGACACCTGCGACACGGCCGCGCTGCCCGAGGGGCCGGCCGCGCTCGAAGCCTTGCGCGCCGCGCTCGACTGGTCCCCGCCTCAGGCGATCACGGGCCGACCGCGCCCCGACGAATTCCCGCTGCTGGTCCACGACCCGGCCGAGGGCTGGCGCGCAGCGCGGCAATGGATCGGTGAGGACGCGGTGGCGCTGGTCACCGGCGGCACGCTCGCTTACGATGCCGACAGGCAGGCGTGGTTCCGGCTCGCCTTTGCCGACCCGCTCGGCGAGGAGGAGCCCAGCGCCTTCGCCGTCTTCGCCCGCGCGATCCGCCGCCGCAGCCGCGCGCTGCTGCTCGCCGGCCTCGCGACGATTTTCGCCAACATCCTGACGCTGGCGACCTCGCTCTACGCGATGCAGCTCTATGACCGGGTGATCCCGCTCGCCAGCTTCGAGACGCTCGTGGTGCTGACCCTCGGCGTGCTGTTCGCGCTGTTGCTCGACCTTGCGCTCAGGTCATTGCGCGGAGTGCTGATCGAGGCCGAGGCGCAGGCCATCGACCGCGAGGTCTCCGAGTTCTTCTTCGCCCGCGCGCAGGCGATCCGGCTCGATGCGCGCCCCGGCGGGATCGGGACCATGGCGGCGCAGATCCAGGGGCAGGAGCAGATCCGCCAGGTGATGTCGGCTAGCTCGCTGTTCGTGCTCACCGACCTGCCCTTCGCGTTGCTGTTCATCATCGTGGTGGCGAGCATCGGCGGGGCCGTGGCGCTGGTGCCGCTGGTGAGCTTCCCGGTGGCGATCGCCATGGCGCTGCTGTTCGCACGAATCATTCGCAAGGGCGCCGAGCGCGCGCAGGTCACCGGCACCCGCAAGAACGGCATGCTGGTCGAGATGCTCGACGCCTCCGAGACGCTCAAGGCCAATCTCGGCGGGTGGCACATGCTGGCACGCTGGAACCGGCTGATCCGCGAGATCCACCACTACGAGGACCCGGTGAAGCGCGCCGCGGCGGTGTCGGGCTCGCTGTTCTCGACGATGCAGCAGGTCACCTACACCGCGGTCCTGTGCCTCGGCGCCTATCTCGCCGCGACCGGGTCGATCACCACCGGTGCGCTGCTCGCCTGCTCGATCATCGTCGGGCGGATCAACGGCCCGCTGATCGCGCAGCTGCCGGGGCTGATCGTGCAATGGGGCTATGCGCGCTCCTCGCTCAAGGGGCTCGACATGCTGATGCAGCACCCGGTCGAGAAGACCGCCTCGCGCGGGGGGCTGCGGCCCGGCCGCCTTGCCGGGCCGCTGGCGCTCACCGAGGTGCGCTTCGCCTATCGCGGTGCAGGCGGCGAGGCGGTGGCGATCGAGCGGCTGGCCTTCCGCCCGGGCGAGAAGGTCGCGCTGCTCGGCGGGGTCGGCGCGGGCAAGTCGACCCTGCTCAAGCTGCTCGCCGGGCTCTACACGCCGATCACGGGCACGATCACGCTCGGCGGGCTCGACCTCGCACAGGTCGCCGAGGAGACGCTGCGGCGCAATATCGGCTACCTGTCGCAGAACGCGCGGCTGGTGCGCGGCACCCTGCGCGACAGCCTGACCATGGGGCTGGGCGGGGTGAGCGACGATGATCTGCTCGCGGTGGCGCAGGCGACCGGGCTCGACGCGCTGTTCGCCGGGGGCAGTCGCGGGCTCGATTCCGAGGTGCAGGAAGGCGGCGCGGGCCTGTCGGGCGGGCAGCGCGCGCTGGTGGCATTGAACCGCCTGATCCACGCCGCGCCTTCGGTGTGGCTGCTCGACGAGCCCACCGCGGCGCTCGACGCGGCGAGCGAGAAGGCGGTGCTCGATGCGGTGATGGCGCGGATCGGCAAGGACGGCATCCTCGTCATGGCGACCCACAAGCTGCCGCTGGTCGAACGCTTCGACCGGGTGGTGGTGATGGCCCGCGGCACCGTCGTCAGCAGCGAGCCGGCCGAGGAGTTCCTGCGCAAGATTCGCGAGTTCTCCGCGCCTGCAAGGGCCGCGGGCGAAAGCTTCGTCAGCACCCGGCTGGGCGGCGGAGGGGCGTCGTGACCCGTTGGCTCAGGCCCGGCGGGCTGATCATCATCACGATCGCGGCGGCGATCCTCGGCTTTATCCTGTGGTCGGTGTGGGCCGAGCTCGACCAGGTTGCGCGTGCGCCGGGTCGGGTGGTGCCCTTCGCGCGGGTGCAGGTCGTCCAGAGCGAGCAGGATGGCACCATCGCGCGCATCGCGGTGCGCGAGGGCGCCCGGGTCAAGGCCGGCGACCTGCTGATCGCGCTCGACACGGTGCAGCTCGCGGCGGCGCGGCGCGAGGCCCGCGTCAAGGTCGCCGCGCTCGAAAGCCGCATGGCGCGGCTGGAGGCCGAGCTATACCAGCGTCCGCTCACCTTCCCGGCCTCGCTCGCCGATTTTCCCGATCTCACCGCGAACCAGCGCAGGCTCTACGCGCAGCGCCGTGCCAGCCTCGACGCCGAGCTAGGCACCCTGCGCGACATGGCGCGGCTCCAGCAGCAGGAGCTCGACCTCAATCTGCCGCTGCTCGACACGGGCGACGTGGCGCGCAGCGAGATCATCGCGATGCGCCGCGCGGTGGTGGAGACCGAGGGACGCATCACCAACCTGCGCGCGCAATATCTGAACGGCTTGCAGGACGAGGCGGCCACCACCGGCGAACAGCTTGCCGCCGCGCGCGAGCAGCTGGCGCGGGCGGAGGACAGCCTCGCCGCCGCGCGCATCACCGCGCCGACCGACGGGATCGTCAAGAACGTGCGGATCACCACCATCGGCGGAGTGGTGCGCGCCGGCGAGGAAGTGCTGCAGATCGTTCCCGCCGGGCAGAAGCTGATCGTCGAGAGCCGGGTCTCCCCGCGCGACATCGCCTTCGTCAGGCTCGGCCAGCGCGCGCGGGTCAATTTCGATGCCTATGACAGCGCGATCTACGGATCGGCGCGCGGGAAGGTGGTGTTCATCAGCCCCGACACCATCGTCGAAACCGCGCAGAACGGGGCGAGCCAGGCCTATTACCGCGTCAATCTCGAGGTCGACACCTCGACCATGCGCGAGGACCAGGGCAGCGTGCGCGTGGACCTGCAACCGGGCATGACCGCGACCGCCGAGATCCTGACCGGCAAGACCAGCGTCTGGAACTACCTGACCAAGCCGATCTTCAAGACCGTCTCGCACGCGATGCAGGAGCAGTGACGCTCCCTGCCACGACGTGTTTTCAACCTCTTTTCTTTCGTGAAATTGCTGTATGCAGATCCTGATTTCTGAGGGGGCCTGCACTTTCCATGACGCCGATTTCCCGCTCCCGTTTCTCCGGGGTCCTCGACACGCTGCGCGATCCTTCGGAAGGCTTTGCCGGACGCATCTTCGCCTTGGAAGGGCGTGATATCAATTCAAGGGTGGTCGGCGCCGCCGCGCTGCTGCGCGAGGAGAACGCCGCTTCCTCGGGCAGCAGCATCATCCCCGATCCCGGCCCGGCCCCGATTGCGCCCGAACGGACCGAGGAAATCCTCGTGTCCGGCGAGTTCTCCAACTTCACCTTCGGCGCGGACGAAATCTTCTACGCCACCGACCTTCCGACCATGCTGCGCTCGGGCCTCGGCGGCACGCTCACCAACAACGGCATCGTCTGGATCGAGACCGACCGGCCGCAGGTGTTCTTCGTGGTCGGCGACCAGCCGGACATCTACAACAACGGTACGATCTACCTGCGCAGCGCAAGCCAGGTCGCGCTCAACAACGGTGCCGACCGGGTCGTCAACACCGGCGAGATCTTCACCGTCTCAGAATCCGGGTGGGCCCGCGTCGTCCAGGCCGGGCGTTACGCGCTGGTGGAGAATTCGGGCATCATGGCGGCCCGCACGCTCGAATCGACCCCGCTCTCGAACGGTGGTAACGCGACGACGATCTCGTCTTTCAACGGCACTATCATCAACAACCACGCCACCGGCCAGATCCTCGCCGAGGCACCCGATCTGGCGATCGCCATCGAGATCGGCGGGCCCGATCTCGACACGGGCGATCCGGCCGTGACCAACCATGGGCTGATCGAGGCGCTGGCGACGGACGTGAACGGAACCTCCTTCGCCATCTATTCCTTCTCCGCGGCGACCTCGATCGTCAACTACGGTACGATCCGCGCCGAATTCGCGGTCTACAACATCACCGACATCCTCAATGCCGCAGGCGGCGTGATCGAAGGCCTGATCGTCAACGAGGAAACCGACGATGTCATCCGCAACGACGGGCTGATCCGCGGCGATGTCTTCATGGGCGAGGGCAGCGACCTGTTCACCGGTTCGGGGCAGGTCGAGGGCGTCGTCGACATGGGCTGGCAGGACGACCGCTTCGAGGGCGGGGCTTTTTCCGATGTGGTCACCGGCAATCGCGGCAACGACACGCTGCTGGGCTTCGGCGGCCGGGACTTGCTGCTCGGCGGGTTCGGCGACGATCTGCTCGTCGGCGGGGCGGGCAATGACGGGCTGTTCGGCGAGTTCGGCAATGACACGATCGTCACCGAAGGGGGCGATTACGTCGAGGGCGGCAGCGGCGCGGACCGGATCGAGCTGGGCGACTACACCTTCGCGGCGATCAACGGCGGCAGCGGTTTCGATGTGCTGGCGATGGCTGCGGGCGCGCGCAATTTCAGTCTCGGCGCGATGCTCGCGGGGCAGCGCCTGCTCGGCATCGACGCCATTAAATTGCGTGGCAACCAGCAGCTCGCGCTGGACGAGGCCGCGATCGCCAATCTGAGCGATGACGCCACCACCTTCTGGGTCGACGCCACCGCGACCGACACCGTCCACCTGGCGGGCAGTTGGACGCGCGGGGCCGATGTGGATTTCGCAGGCGTGACCTACCACGCGTGGGAGAAGGACGGCTTCACTGTTCTGGTCACCGCCGTGGCGGCGGTCGCGATCAATTCCGCGCCCGGCTTCGGCGGCTTCGACGCCGTCGCCGGCGGTGCTGCGGCGCTGCGCCCCGGCGCGGCGGCGGGGCTCGACTACACCCCGCGCGAAACCTACGTGTCCGAATACGTCATCAACGATCCCGATCCCTTCAGCCAGGGATCATACGAATTCGTCGTTAGCGAGGAGGATTTCTACTTCACCGTCGGGGAGGGCTTCCTGTTCAGGGCCGGGGAGACACTCGCGACCTTCGTGAATGACGGCGTGTTGGCCTCGATCAACGATCAGACCCATTTCGCGAACGGCGTCGCCCTCAGCCGCCAGACCGGCTTCGTTGATTTCATCAACAACGGGCTGGTCGCCGTCGAGGCCACCGGTCCGATCGTCGGGAGCCACGATGTCGGCATCGTCGGGATTGCGGTCTATGTCGAGGGCGACATCGTCAACCGCGGCGAGATCAACATCTATTCCGCCTCCGGCAACGTGCTTGGCGCATGGGTGGATTCGCAAAGCCGCCATTTCATCAACTCGGGTGACGTCATCGCGATCTCGGGCTCGCATGCGGCCGACGGGGTGAACGCCGAGGGCACCGACCTGTTCGGCAACCAGGCCTTCTTCAACACTGGCCTGATCTATGCCGAGGGGGTCAATGTCTCCGATCCTTCGATCTACGATACGATCACCACCCACCCTGTCGCGGGCGCCGTCGCGGTGGGCTTCCGCGGGGGCGGCAATCTCACCAATGACGGCTTCATCGTCGCCGCGGTGGGCGAAGGCGCGGTCGAGGGTGCGCGCTCGGTCGGAGTGGCCAGCTTCCCGCGCAGCGGCGGCTCGACCACGGTGACCAACAACGGCACGATCAGCGGATCGATCGCGGTGTTCTTCTACGGGGCCGAAGGCAACACGCTCCACAACAATGGCTTGCTGGAGGGCGACGTCTGGCTGGGCGAAGGCAACGATAGCTACGACAACACCGGCGGCGAGACCCGCGGGCTCGTGCGCGGCCTCGGCGGCAACGACACGCTGCGGGGAGGCGCCTTCGCCGACTTCTTCGAAGGCGGGCTCGGTGATGATGTGCTCGACGGCGGCGGCAATGTCGACACGGCGATCGTCAGCGGGACGCGTGCGCAGTACACCGTCACCCAGACCTCGACCGGCGTGTTCCAGGTGGTCGGCCCGGACGGCACCGACACGCTGACCGGCATCGAGTTCCTGCAGT
>WGLN01000002.1 GCA_016125555.1 Porphyrobacter sp. | reverse complement strand
ATCAGCGGTCTTCGCACCCGCCTCCGCTTCCTTCAGCACGCCAATGATCTGCTCTTCTGAAAACCTCACACGCTTCATCATCTGTCCTTCCTTCAGGCCAGACTCTAATCGCTCTTGGGGGAAAATCAGGGGGTCACGTCATGTTGGGCAATGTGAATGCCTGCACTTACTAGGAAATTTTTTCCCTAATTCAGGAAGATCGGATCTGGCTAGGGCCAAGTATCCACAGCGGTGATCGTGAATTTCGAGTGCCGGATCATTATCCTCTGATAGCTGCGGGCTTTCGAGTATCAGCAGACGGCACGAAATATATTAGAGTTAAAGGGGTAAGGTGGTTCACAAATTTGGATATTCCAGAACGCCATTTGGAAATTCCACTCTACAAGATATACAATGAGAACGACTATCCGAAGTATGCTAATTTCGATGAAATCGAGGTAGCTAAGACCGCCGAAATTCCTGCTGACTATAACGGCTTGATGGGTGTACCCATCACATTCCTTGATAAATACAATCCGGACCAATTTGAGATTGTTGGATCAAGCCGGACGCTAGGCAGGCGAATGTCTGAGATCGCCCCAAAAGGTAGCTTCGTTCAGGGAGGCCCGCGTTTTTACCTTCCGAATGGGGACGGCACATATAAGCGACAGTATGACCGTATCGTAGTTCGAAAAAGGGCATCATGAAGATTGAGCTTAACAAGGTGAGGGTTTTCGAGCTCGTCGCCGACTACAGCGACAAAGGCGATCAAGGCGTCACCGGCTATGGCGGTAAACTCAACATCCGTCCCGCCTATCAGCGCGAGTTCGTTTACAAGGAAAAGCAGCGCGACGCCGTGATCGACACGGTTCGCAAGGGCTTCCCGCTCAACACCATGTATTGGGCCGTGACCGACGACGGCGGCTTCGAACTGATGGACGGCCAACAGCGCACCATCAGCATCTGCCAATATGTGCAAGGCGATTATTCGGTGATGATCGACGGCAACCCGTTCGGCTTCGCCAATCTGCCGAAGGAACGCCAGCAGCAGATTCTCGATTACGAACTTTCGATCTACGTTTGCGAGGGCACCGACCAGCAGAAGCTCGACTGGTTTCGGGTCATCAACATAGCGGGCGAAAAGCTCTACGATCAGGAACTGCGCAACGCGATCTACACCGGCCCGTGGCTCGCCGCAGCCAAGACCTGGTTTTCCAAGACTGGCGCTCCGGCCGCCGCCATTGGCAACAAGTTGCTCAACGGCACACCGATCCGGCAGGACTACCTCGAAACCGCGCTTGCCTGGATCAGCGAGGGCAAGATCGAAGCCTATATGGCGGCGCACCAGCACGATCAGAACGCCAATGAATTGTGGAGCTATTTTCAGGCGGTGATCAACTGGGTCAACCTCACCTTTCCCAATTACCGCAAGGAAATGAAGGGCGTGGCGTGGGGGCCGCTCTACAATCGCTTCAAGGATGTGCCGCAGGACACCGCAAAGCTGGAAGCCGAAGTCTCGCGCTTGATGCAGGACGAGGATGTTACCAAGAAATCGGGCATCTTCGACTATGTGTTGAGCGGCAATGAACGCGCCCTGTCCATCCGCGCCTTCACCGACAACATGAAGCGGGAAGCATGGGAGCGGCAGGGCGGCATTTGTCCGGTCTGCACCAAGAAGTTTGCAATCGAGGATATGGAAGCGGACCATATTGACCCATGGCACGCAGGCGGAAAGACAATCGCCGCAAACTGCCAGATGCTGTGCAAGCCGGATAATCGGCGAAAGAGCGGCAAATAGAAGCCGAACCCCGGATCAAGTCCGGGGTGACGGAGTGGGTAGGGCGGGCGCTTGTTCCAACTCCCGCCTTGACCCCCCGCCCAAACCCGCCTAAGGGCGCGCATCCTTGCCGGGGCATTCCCTCGGCAAAGCGAGCTGAACATTGCCGGTCCCGTCTCCCTCGCGGGGGGCAGCCGTCAAAGTAACCCGGTGGCCGTAGGGCCTGACATGCGGGTGGAGCGTTTCGGTCTCGTCGTCATCCTCGCGAAAGCGGGGATCTCATGCGGCAAGCATCGTGCTTGCGGCCTTGGGTCCCAGCTTTCGCTGGGATGACGGCCAGGGGCAATCCTCTCCCTCCACATCGTCCGGCACCCGTGCTCACCAGCCCGGCGAGGCGCCCGATCATGATGCGGGGCAGCGCCGATGGAATGCGATTTTCTGGGTCTCCGCCGAAGCGGAAGGTCAGTGGCACAGCGCCGCGCCCCTTCAGCAAAAGTGGGAACCGGTTAGAACCCCGTCAGGAAAAGCGGGCACCGCTTTTCCGCCCGGATGGGGTGACGACGAAAAAGGCGCCCGGAAGGGGCGCGCAACGAGCGAAGCGAGAAACTATGCCGACGATCAACCAGCTGGTCCGCAAGGGCCGCGTTCCGCAGAAGGCCAAGTCCAAGGTCCCTGCGATGGAGCAGAACCCGCAGAAGCGCGGCGTCTGCACCCGCGTCTACACGACGACCCCGAAGAAGCCGAACTCGGCGCTGCGCAAGGTGGCCAAGGTCCGCCTGACCAACCAGCGCGAGGTCATCAGCTACATCCCGGGCGAGGGCCACAACCTGCAGGAGCACAGCGTGGTGCTGATCCGCGGCGGGCGCGTGCGCGACCTTCCCGGCGTGCGCTACCACGTGCTGCGCGGCGTGCTCGACACGCAGGGCGTGAAGGACCGCAAGCAGAGCCGCTCGAAGTACGGCGCCAAGCGGCCTAAATAATGGGTGCGCTTCAGGCGTCCGCCTGAAGCTACGGCACCGGCCCGCTCCCCCACCCGACCACCCAAGGCATTATCCGCAAGGGTGGTCGGGTGGGGGAGCAGACCGGAGCCGGGAAAAAGGTTCAACGCGGATCCAGCACGTTCCCCCACCCGGCTACCCCTACCAGGTAGAATTTGGGTGGCCGGGTGGGGGAGCGGGCTGGAGCCGCAAGGCACCACGAAGGTGGTGCCGCACTCCGAAGGAGTTAAACGAAATGTCACGTCGTCGTCGTCCCGAAAAGCGGGTCATCCTCCCCGATCCCCAGTACGGGGACCAGATCCTGTCGAAGTTCATGAACAACCTCATGCTCGACGGGAAGAAGGCCGTTGCCGAGAAGATCGTCTACGGTGCGCTCGCCACGGTCGAGGCCAAGGCCAAGGCCGATCCCATCCAGCTGTTCCACGATGCGCTCAACAACGTGAAGCCGCAGGTCGAAGTGCGCAGCCGCCGCGTCGGCGGGGCCACCTACCAGGTGCCGGTGGAGGTGCGTCCCGAGCGTGCCCAGGCGCTGGCGATCCGCTGGCTGATCTCGGCGGCGCGCGGGCGTCCGGAAACCACCATGTCGGCGCGCCTCTCGGGCGAGCTGATGGATGCCGCCAACAACCGCGGCAACGCGGTGAAGAAGCGCGAGGACACGCACCGCATGGCCGACGCCAACCGCGCCTTCTCGCATTACCGCTGGTAACCCCCGCTGATTGCGGCCAGCCGGGGGACCCGAAGCCACTTGGGGTCTTCCGGCTGTCACAATCATCACTATATGGAGGCCCGACCGCGAACCGGCGGCCCTCTCACAACCAAGGAACCTGATATGGCCCGCGAGTATCCGCTGGAGCGCTATCGCAACATCGGCATCATGGCGCACATCGATGCCGGCAAGACCACCACGACCGAGCGTATCCTCTACTACACCGGCAAGTCCTACAAGATCGGCGAAGTGCACGATGGTGCCGCGACGATGGACTGGATGGAGCAGGAGCAGGAGCGCGGGATCACCATCACCTCGGCCGCGACCACGACCTTCTGGACCGGCGAGGACGCCTCGATGGACCCGATGTCGGACCCCGAAGCGCTGCGCGAGGGCCAGCCCAAGCACCGCATCAACATCATCGACACCCCCGGCCACGTCGACTTCACCATCGAAGTCGAACGTAGCCTGCGCGTCCTCGACGGTGCCGTCGCGGTCTTCGACGGCGTGGCCGGTGTTGAACCGCAATCGGAAACCGTGTGGCGCCAGGCCGACAAGTACGGTGTGCCCCGCATGTGCTTCATTAATAAGCTCGATCGCACCGGTGCCGACTTCTACTACTGCGTCCAATCGATCATCGATCGCCTCGGCGCGACGCCGCTGGTGCTGTATCTCCCGATCGGGGCCGAGAGCCAGCTGCAGGGCGTGGTCGACCTCGTGAACAACCGCGGCATCGTCTGGAAGGACGAGAGCCTCGGCGCGAAGTATGAATTCGTTCCGATCCCCGACGATCTCGCCGACAAGGCCGCCGAATATCGCGAGCGCCTGATCGAGACCGCCGTCGAACAGGACGACGAGGTGATGGAAGCCTATCTCGAAGGCACCATCCCCGACGCCGTGACGCTCAAGCGCCTGATCCGCAAGGGCACCATGGCGCGCGCTTTCGTGCCCGTGCTGTGCGGCTCGGCGTTCAAGAACAAGGGCGTCCAGCCGCTGCTCGACGCGGTGGTCGACTACATGCCCTCGCCGCTCGACGTTCCGGCGATCCGCGGCGTGCTGCCCGACAGCGACGAGGAGGCCGAGCGCCCCTCGAGCGACGATGCCCCGTTCTCGGCGCTGGCGTTCAAGATCATGAACGATCCCTTCGTCGGCTCGCTGACCTTCACCCGCATCTATTCGGGCAAGCTCACCAAGGGCCAGGTACTGAACTCGGTGAAGGACAAGAAGGAAAAGATCGGCCGCATGCTGCTGATGCACTCGAACAACCGCGAGGACATCGATGAGGCATTCGCGGGCGACATCGTCGCGCTGGCCGGCATGAAGGACACCACCACCGGCGACACCCTGTGCGACGCCACCAAGCCGATCATTCTCGAGCGGATGGAATTCCCCGAGCCGGTGATCGAGCTCTCGGTGGAACCCAAAACAAAGGCCGACCAGGAGAAGATGGGCATCGCGCTCAACCGTCTCGCGCAGGAGGACCCGTCCTTCCGCGTGTCGACCGACCACGAGAGCGGCCAGACCATCATCAAGGGCATGGGCGAGCTCCACCTCGACATCATCGTCGACCGCATGCGCCGCGAGTTCAAGGTCGAGGCCAATGTCGGTGCGCCGCAGGTGGCCTACCGCGAATATCTCGCCCGCGAGGTCGAGGTCGATTACACCCACAAGAAGCAGTCGGGCGGCTCGGGCCAGTTCGGCCGCGTGAAGGTCGTCGTCACCCCGGGTGAACGCGGCCAGGGCGTGATCTTCGAGGACCAGATCAAGGGCGGGAACATTCCGCGCGAATACATCCCGGCGATCGAGAAGGGCTTCCGCGAGCAGGCCGAAAGCGGCCATCTCGTGGGCTTCCCGATCATCGACTTCTCGATCAAGCTGGTCGATGGTGCCTACCACGACGTCGACTCGAGCGCGATCGCGTTCGAAATCGCCGCCCGCGGCGCCATGCGCGAAGTCGCCCAGAAGTCGGGCATCAAGCTGCTCGAGCCGATCATGAAGGTCGAGGTCGTGACCCCGGACGATTATCTGGGCGACGTCATCGGCGACCTCAACAGCCGGCGCGGTCAGATCCAGGGCACCGACACGCGCGGCAATGCCCAGGCGGTGGAGGCCTTCGTCCCGCTCGCCAACATGTTCGGCTACGTCAACGAACTGCGCTCGTTCACGCAAGGGCGCGCGCAGTACACCATGCAGTTCTCGCACTACGACGAAGTGCCGGCGAACGTCGCAGCCGAGGTCAAGGAGAAACTTGCCTAAGCCGATCGATCGGTCTAGGGGCGGCGCCTGATTCAGCGGGCGCCGCCTTTCTCCCGCGAACACAACGTTTCATTCAAGAAGGTACACCAGGAAAATGGCCAAGGAAAAATTCCAGCGGAACAAGCCGCACTGCAACATCGGCACCATCGGTCACGTCGACCATGGCAAGACCACGCTGACCGCCGCGATCACCAAGGTGATGGCCGAAACCTACGGCGGCGCCGCCGTGGACTTCGCCAACATCGACAAGGCTCCCGAAGAGCGCGAGCGCGGCATCACCATCTCGACCGCGCACGTCGAGTATGAATCGGCTGCGCGCCACTATGCGCACGTCGACTGCCCGGGCCACGCCGACTACGTGAAGAACATGATCACCGGTGCTGCCCAGATGGACGGCGCGATCCTGGTGGTGAACGCCGCCGACGGCCCGATGCCGCAGACCCGCGAGCACATCCTGCTCGCCCGTCAGGTCGGCGTGCCGGCGCTGGTCGTGTACATGAACAAGGTGGACCAGGTCGACGACGAGGAAATCCTCGAGCTCGTCGAGCTCGAAGTGCGCGAACTGCTTTCGTCGTACGACTTCGACGGCGACAACATTCCGATCGTCAAGGGTTCGGCGCTGGCCGCGCTCGAAGGCCGTGACGACGAAATCGGCAAGAACTCGATCATCGAGCTCATCAACGCCGTCGACGAGCACATCCCGCAGCCCGAGCGTCCGGTCGACAAGGACTTCCTGATGCCGATCGAAGACGTGTTCTCGATCTCGGGTCGCGGCACCGTGGTGACCGGCCGTGTCGAAACCGGCGTGGTGAACGTGGGCGACGAAGTCGAAATCGTCGGCCTCAAGGACACCCGCAAGACCACCGTCACCGGCGTCGAAATGTTCCGCAAGCTGCTCGACCGCGGTGAAGCGGGCGACAACATCGGTGCCCTGATCCGCGGCGTCGGCCGTGAAGAAGTCGAGCGTGGCCAGGTGCTGTGCAAGCCCGGTTCGGTCAAGCCGCACACCGAGTTCGAAGCCGAAGTCTACGTGCTGTCGAAGGACGAAGGCGGCCGTCACACGCCGTTCTTCGCCAACTACCGCCCGCAGTTCTACTTCCGCACCACCGACGTGACCGGCGAAGTGATCCTCCCCGAGGGCACCGAGATGGTCATGCCGGGCGACAACGTCTCGATCGGCGTCAAGCTGATCGCGCCGATCGCCATGGACGAAGGCCTGCGCTTCGCGATCCGCGAAGGCGGCCGTACCGTCGGCTCGGGCGTGGTCTCGAAGATCACCAAGTAAGCCTGTCGCTCCTCGCCGGAGCGTAGCGAAATCGAAGGGGCCCGGCGCCAGATGGTGCCGGGCCCTTTTGGTTGAGGGCAAGGGCGATTTTCCGGCCTGGCGGGCTGCACGCGAATTCGCATGCAATTCGTCGCAGTTCGGGGTTGCCAGAATCCTCGTCGCTCCGTATAGGCGCGGCTCCGCAACGGGGATTCGTTTCCCTTGCAACGAATTTCATGAAGGCCGCCCGCGCTCGGGACACCGGGACAAGCGGGCGGGCCTTTGTTTTTTTGGGAGCTGCCGGGCTTTGCCGGTGGTTCCTTGGCTCTTTCGCATCGGTAGTAGGACATGGAAGCTCAGAATATCCGCATTCGCCTCAAGGCGTTCGACCACCGCGTTCTGGATCAGGCCACCGGCGAGATCGCCGACACGGCCCGTCGGACCGGCGCGCTTATTCGCGGCCCCATTCCCCTGCCGACGCGTATCGAGAAGTTCACCGTGAACCGCGGCCCGCACATCGACAAGAAGTCGCGCGAGCAGTTCGAGGTGCGCACCTACAAGCGGCTGCTCGACATCGTGCAGCCCAACGCCCAGACGGTCGACGCGCTGATGAAGCTCGACCTCGCCGCGGGTGTGAACGTGGAAATCAAGCTGGCGTAAGCCGGCCGAAATGCCCCCGCCCTCGGGCAGGGGCCTCTATCGTTGAGGCGCTGACAGCCTCACCAGGCGATAGGGCGGATACCGCCGGAGAAACTCTCCGGGCTGCGTCCCCCGTCTCGCTTCCAGCGGCCCCCGGGCCAGCGGAAGCACTCAGCCCGGACGGGGCGATGCACGACAATTCGGGCTGAACGGGGCCGCGGCGCTTGTGCCGGGGTTCCACACGCACCTTGCGGATGGTCTGCAGGGTGCCTCTGTCGAGGAGTAACCAGACGATGCGCACCGGCGTGATCGCAAAGAAAGTCGGGATGACCCGCCTCTTCCAGGAGGACGGACGGCACGTGCCCGTGACCGTTCTGGCGCTGGAGGATTGCCAGGTGGTGTCGCACCGCACCGCAGACCGCGATGGCTATTTCGCGGTCCAGCTCGGCGCGGGCGAGGCCAAGCAGAAGAACGTTGCCAAGCCGCAGCGTGAACATTTCGCGAAGGCCGATGTCGGCCTGAAGAAGAAGGTCGCCGAATTCCGGGTCGAGAGCGAAGACGCGCTCGTTCCCGTCGGCGCCACGATCAGCGCCGAGCATTTCGTTGCCGGGCAGATGGTCGACATCACCGGGCACACGCAGGGCAAGGGCTTTGCGGGCGCCATGAAGCGTTGGGGCTTCGGGGGCATGCGCGCTACCCACGGCGTGTCGATCTCGCACCGTGCGCATGGTTCGACCGGCAACCGTCAGGATCCGGGCCGCGTGTTCAAGGGCAAGAAGATGGCCGGCCACATGGGCGACCGTCAGCGCACCCAGCAGAACCTCGAAATCGTCCGCACCGACGCCGAGCGCGGCCTGCTGTTCGTCAAGGGCTCGGTGCCCGGCGCGAAGAATGGCTGGCTGCTCGTGCGCGACGCGGTCAAGTTGCCGCTTCCCGAGGGTCTGCCGTTCCCCGGCGCCGTGATCGAGAAGAAGGCGCCGCAGAACGACGAGACTCCCTCGGTGGCCGAAACCGCCGCTGAAGACGTTGTCGCGACCGAAGCCGTCGAAACCGACGCGCCGGATGCGCAAGAAAACAAGGAAGGCTGAGCCATGAAGGTGAAGGTTCAGAAAATCGACGGCGGCAAGGCGTCGGGCGACATCGAGCTGTCGGACGACGTGTTCGGCCTCGAGCCGCGCGCCGACATCCTGCACCGGGTCGTGACCTGGCAGCTCGAGAACCGCCGCGGCACCGCCCGCCCGACGCGCGAGCGTTCGGACGTGGCCCGCACCGGCAAGAAGTTCGGCCGCCAGAAGGGTGGTGGTACCGCCCGTCACGGCGACCGTGCGGCGCCGATCTTCATCGGCGGCGGCAAGGCCCATGGTGCGCGCAAGCGTGACTTCGAGCAGTCGCTCAACAAGAAGATCCGTGCATTGGGCCTCAAGATGGCGCTTTCGAGCAAGGCCAAGGACGGCCTGGTCGTGGTCGACAGCCTCGAGTTGTCGGACGCCAAGACCAAGGTGCTCAAGGGCCACCTCGCCACCGCCGGGCTCAAGGGCAAGGTGCTGGTGATCGACGGCGAACAGGTCGACGCGGGCTTCAAGAAGGCCGCGGGCAACCTGCTGGGCATCAACGTGCTGCCGGCGATGGGCGCCAACGTCTACGACATCCTCAACCACGACACGCTGGTGCTGACCAAGGCCGCGGTCGAAAAGCTGGAGGCGCGCTTCAATGGCTAAGAAGCAGACCGTCGATGCGCGTCATTACGACGTGATCCTCGCCCCCCACATCACCGAGAAGTCGACCCTTGCCTCCGAGCAGAACGCGGTCGTCTTCAAGGTCGCGCGGGATGCCACCAAGCCCCAGATCAAGGAAGCCATCGAAGCGATCTACGACAAGAAGGTCGTCGCGGTGAACACCCTGGTCATGAAGGGCAAGACCAAGCGCTGGAAGGGCAAGGCCTACCAGCGGACCGACGTGAAGAAGGCGATCGTCACCCTCGCCGAGGGTGAAATGATCGACATCACCAGCGGTATCTGAGGCCAAGGGACAGGATACGAACAATGGCACTCAAGAACTACAAGCCGACCAGTCCCGCGCGCCGCGGCCTGATCCTGGTCGACAAGACCGCCCTGTGGAAGGGCAAGCCCGTGAAGGCGCTGACCGAAGGCAAGCGCAAGACCGGCGGCCGCAACAACAAGGGCCACGTCACCTCGCGCGGGATCGCCGGGGGCCACAAGCAGAAGTACCGCTTCATCGACTTCAAGCGTCGCAAGTGGGACATGCCGGCCACCGTCGAGCGTCTCGAGTATGACCCGAACCGCACCGCGTTCATCGCTCTCGTCAAGTACGAGGACGGCGAGCAGGCCTACATCCTCGCGCCGCAGCGTCTTGCGGTGGGTGACCAGGTCGTGGCCGGCGAGAAGGTCGACACCAAGCCCGGCAACGCCATGCTGCTCGGCCAGATGCCGGTCGGCACGATCTGCCACAATGTCGAGATGAAGCCGGGCAAGGGCGGCCAGATCGCCCGTTCGGCCGGCACCTATGTGCAGGTCGTCGGTCGTGACCGTGCGATGGTCATCGTCCGCCTCAACTCGGGCGAGCAGCGTTACCTGCGCGCCGATTGCATGGGCACGGTGGGTGCGGTGTCGAATCCCGACAACGCCAACCAGAACTTTGCCAAGGCCGGCCGCAGCCGCTGGATGGGCAAGCGTCCGCTGACCCGCGGCGTCGCGAAGAACCCGGTCGACCACCCGCACGGCGGTGGTGAAGGCCGCACCTCGGGTGGCCGTCATCCGGTGACCCCGTGGGGCAAGCCGACCAAGGGTGCCCGCACGCGCCACAACAAGCAGACGGACAAGATGATCATCCGTTCGCGTCACGCGAAGAAGAAGAGGTAAGAGACGATGGCACGTTCCGTCTGGAAAGGTCCGTTTGTCGAGCTGAGCCTGCTCAAGAAGGCAGAAACGGCGCAGGAAACCACCAACGCCAAGCCGATCAAGACCTGGTCGCGGCGTTCGACGATCCTGCCGCAGTTCGTCGGGCTCACCTTCAATGTCTACAACGGGCACAAGTTCATTCCCGTTTCGGTTTCGGAAGAAATGGTCGGCCACAAGCTCGGCGAATTCGCGCCCACGCGCACGTTCCCGGGTCATGCCGCCGACAAGAAGGGCAAGCGCTAATGGGCAAGGCTAAGGCACCCCGCCGCGTGGGCGACAACGAGGCGCTGGCCGTCGGCACCACCATCCGTGGTTCGGCGCAGAAGCTCAATCTCGTTGCGGCCCTGATCCGCGGCAAGAAGGCCGAAGAGGCGATGAACATCCTCGCCTTTTCGAAGCGGGCGATGGCGCGCGATGCGAGCAAGGTGCTCGCCTCGGCAATCGCCAACGCGGAAAACAACCACAACCTCGACGTCGACGCGCTGGTCGTCGCCGAAGCGAGCGTGGGCAAGTCGGTGACGATGAAGCGCTTCCACACCCGTGGCCGCGGCAAGTCGACCCGGATCCTCAAGCCGTTCTCGCGTCTGCGGATCGTCGTTCGCGAAGCAGAGGAGGCGTAAGATGGGCCAGAAGAGCAATCCGATCGGTCTGCGCCTGCAGATCAACCGCACCTGGGACAGCCGCTGGTACGCCGAAGGGCGCGACTATGCCGGCCTGCTCAAGGAAGACCTCGAGATCCGCAAGTACATCATGGAAAACCTGCCGCAGGCGGCGATTTCCAAGGTGGTGATCGAGCGCCCGGCCAAGCTGTGCCGCGTGTCGATCTATGCCGCGCGTCCGGGCGTCATCATCGGCAAGAAGGGCGCTGACATCGAGAAGCTGCGCTCCAAGCTCGCCACCATGACCGCGAGCGAGGTGAAGCTGAACATCGTCGAGATCCGCAAGCCGGAAATCGACGCCAAGCTCGTCGCGCAGGGCATCGCCGACCAGCTGGTGCGCCGCGTGGCGTTCCGCCGGGCGATGAAGCGCGCGGTGCAGTCGGCGCTGCGTCTTGGTGCGGAAGGCATCAAGATCGTGTGCGGCGGCCGTCTCGGCGGGGCGGAAATCGCCCGCGTGGAATGGTACCGCGAAGGCCGCGTGCCGCTCCACACGCTGCGTGCGAACATCGATTATGCCGAAGCCGAGGCGCTCACCGCCTACGGGATCATCGGCATCAAGGTGTGGATCTTCAAGGGCGAGATTCTCGCGCATGATCCCACCGCTCAGGATCGCCTGATGATGGAAGCGCAGACTTCCGGCGTCCGGCCGGCGCGTTGAGGTAACGGATCATGTTGCAACCGAAGAAGACCAAGTTCCGCAAGGCCTTCAAGGGCCGGATCAAGGGCGAAGCCAAGGGTGGCACCACCCTCAACTTCGGCTCCTACGGCCTCAAGGCCCTGGAACCCGAGCGGATCACCGCCCGCCAGATCGAGGCCGCGCGTCGTGCGATCACCCGCCATATCAAGCGCCAGGGGCGCCTGTGGATCCGCGTGTTCCCCGATGTCCCCGTGTCGAAGAAGCCTGCCGAAGTCCGTCAGGGCAAGGGCAAGGGTTCGGTCGAATACTGGGCGGCGCGCGTGAAGCCGGGCCGCATCCTGTTCGAACTCGACGGCGTGGCCGGCCCGCTGGCCGCCGAAGCCTTCGAGCGCGCGGCGATGAAGCTGCCGATCAAGACCAAGGTCGTCGCCCGTCTCGGCGACACCAGCCACCTGGGAGGCGAATGATGGCCGATATCGCGGACCTTCGCACCAAGACCGACGATCAGCTGGCGGCCGAGCTCACCGAGCTCAAGCGCGAACAGTTCAACCTGCGGTTCCAGGCTGCGACCAACCAGCTCGAGGCTCCCTCGCGCATCCGTCAGGTGCGCCGGACCATCGCGCAGATCAAGACGCTGCAGAGCGAGCGCGCGGCCCAGTCCGCCGCCGCCAAGGCGTAAAGGAGCAAGCACAATGCCCAAGCGCATCCTCGTCGGGACTGTGACCTCCGACAAGACCGACAAGACCGTCACCGTGAAGGTCGAACGCAAGGTGAAGCACCCGCTCTACGGGAAGATCATCCGTCGTTCGAAGAAGTATCACGCGCACGACGAGAACAACGAATACACCGTGGGCGACGTCGTGCGGATCGAGGAGACCCGCCCGATCTCGAAGACCAAGACCTGGGCCGTCAAGGACCGGGTCGTCGCGGGCGGCGTGCAGGCGGTGGAAGCCGACCTCGACGTGGCCGAAGCGGGTAACTGAAACCTAGACGGAACTGTCAGGCCCCGGTCGGATCGGGCGTCCTGGTAAGCCAATGAGAAGGAAGACGGATCCATGATCCAGATGCAATCCAATCTCGACGTCGCGGACAACTCCGGCGCCAAGCGCGTCCAGTGCATCAAGGTGCTGGGCGGCTCGAAGCGCCGGACCGCGGGCGTCGGCGACGTGATCGTCGTCTCCGTGAAGGAGGCGCAGCCGCGCACCAAGGTCAAGAAGGGCGACGTTCACCGCGCGGTGATCGTGCGCACCAAGAAGGACGTGCGTCGTCCCGATGGCAGCGTGATCCGCTTCGACACCAACGCCGCGGTGCTCGTGAACAAGAACGAGGAGCCGATCGGCACCCGTATCTTCGGCCCGGTGGTGCGCGAACTGCGCGGCCGCGGCTTCATGAAGATCATCTCGCTCGCTCCGGAGGTGCTGTAATGGCCGCCGCCAAGATCAAGAAGGGTGACAGCGTCGTCGTGCTGTCGGGCAAGGACAAGGGCCGCACCGGTAAGGTTGCCCAGGTCATGCCCAAGGACGGCAAGGTCGTCGTCGAGGGCGTCAACATCGTCGCCCGTCACCGCAAGCCCAGCCAGGTGAACCCGCAGGGTGGCATCGACCGGTTCCCGGCCCCGATGCACATCTCCAAGGTCGCTCTGGCCGATCCCAAGGATGGCAAGCCCACCCGCGTCCGGTTCGAAACCAAGGACGGCAAGAAGGTGCGCGTTGCCGTGAAGAGTGGGGAGACCATCGATGGCTGATTACACCCCCCGGATGAAGGCCCGTTACGAGGCCGAGATCGTCAAGGCGATGACCGAGAAGTTCGGTTACAAGAACCGCCTCGAAGTGCCGCGTCTGGAAAAGATCACGCTCAACATGGGCGTGGGCGAGGCGAGCCAGGACAAGAAGAAGGTCCAGACCGCCGCCGAGGAAATGGCGCTTATCGCCGGCCAGAAGCCGGTCATCACCAAGGCCAAGAAGTCGATCGCCCAGTTCAAGCTGCGCGAAGGCATGCCGATCGGCTGCAAGGTGACCTTGCGTCGTGACCGCATGTACGAGTTCCTCGATCGTCTCGTGACCGTGGCCATGCCGCGCATCCGCGACTTCCGCGGGCTCAATGCCCGTTCGTTCGACGGCCGCGGCAACTACGCGATGGGTCTCAAGGAGCAGATCGTGTTCCCCGAGATCAGCTACGACAAGATCGAGAAGGTGCGGGGGATGGACATCATCGTGACCACCACCGCCAAGACCGACGAAGAGGCGCGCGAGCTGCTGCGCCTGTTCGGCTTCCCCTTCCAGGGCGAAGCCAAGCCTGCCGAACAGAAGGAAGCGGCGTGAGCCGCCTCTTCGTAGAGACACGAAAGAAGAGAGCTTAAGTCCATGGCGAAACTGAGTTCGATCAACAAGAACGAACGCCGCAAGAAGCTCGTCAAGCAGTATGCTGCGAAGTACGAGAAGCTGAAGGCGATCGCTGACGATGAATCGCTTGACGAGACCGAGCGCCTGATGGCCCGTCTCAAGATGGCGGAAATCCCGCGCAATGCGAACCCGACCCGGGTGCGCAATCGCTGCGCCACCACCGGCCGCCCGCGCGGCTATTACCGCAAGTTCGGCATCAACCGCATCGAACTGCGCGAACTCGGCAACAAGGGCCTGATTCCGGGCCTGACCAAGTCGAGCTGGTGAGGACAACATAGATGGCTATGACCGATCCCCTGGGTGACATGCTCACCCGCATCCGCAACGGCCAGCAGGCGAAGAAGGATTCCGTCCTCACGCCCGCCAGCAAGCTGCGCGCCAATGTTCTCGAAGTGCTCCAGCGCGAAGGCTACATCCGTGGCTATTCGCAGGACAATTCGGGCAAGCACCCGGCGCTGCGGATCGAACTGAAGTATTTCGAAGGCGAACCCGCGATCAAGCACGTGGCGCGCGTCTCGAAGCCCGGCCGCCGGATCTATTCGGGCTCCAAGGAGCTGCCGACCGTCCGCAACGGCCTTGGCATCACCATCGTCTCGACGCCCAAGGGCGTGCTCTCGGATACCGAGGCGCGTGCCCAGAACGTCGGCGGCGAAGTGCTGGCGGAGGTGTTCTGATGAGCCGCATCGGCAAGAAGCCGGTGGCGATCCCCGGAGGGGTGACGGCCACTATCGACAATGGCGCGCTGAGCGTGAAGGGCCCCAAGGGCACCCTCACCATGGGCCTGTCCGATCTCATCGACTACAAGGTCGAAGAGGGCGAGATCCTGGTCAAGCCGGCCAATGACAGCAAGCAGGCGCGGGCCTTCTGGGGCATGCAGCGCACGCTGGTGTCGAACCTCGTCGAGGGCGTGACCGAGGGCTTCACCAAGACCCTCGTGATCAAGGGCGTCGGCTACCGTGCCAACGCGCAGGGGCGCACGCTCAAGCTGCAGCTCGGCTACAGCCACGACGTCGACCTGCCGGTGCCGGAAGGCCTCGAGGTCAAGACCCCCGACCAGACCACGGTCGAGGTGTCGGGCATCGACAAGCAGGCCGTCGACCAGTTCGCCGCCGAAATCCGTCGCTGGCGCAAGCCCGAGCCCTACAAGGGCAAGGGTATCGCCTATCGCGGCGAGTACATCTTCCGCAAGGAAGGGAAGAAGAAGTAAGATGGCAAAGCTCTCTCTCTTTGAACGCCGCCGTCGCCGGGTCCGCACCGCGCTGCGCGCCCGTGCCGGTGGCAAGCCCCGCCTGTCGGTGCACCGCACCGGCCGCCACATCTACGCCCAGATCATCGACGACGCCGCCGGCAAGACCGTTGCCGCCGCCTCGACGCTGGGCGCCAAGGCGAGCGGTGCCAACGTTTCGGCTGCGGCCGAGGTCGGCAAGCAGATCGCCGAGGCCGCCAAGAAGGCGGGCGTGACCACTGTCGTGTTCGATCGCGGCGGGTTCCTGTTCCATGGCCGCGTCAAGGCGCTGGCCGATGCCGCCCGCGAAGGCGGGCTGGAGTTCTGATGATGGCTGACGAGAACACCGAAAACCAGACCGAGGTCCCCGCCGTGGCGACGACCCCGTCGGAAGCCGCCGACAACCAGTCGCCGGCCCAGGCCGATGACGGCAACCCGCGTCGCGGGCGTGGCCGTGGCGGCAACCGCGAGGGCGGCGAAGGCCGCGGGCGCGGTCGCGGTGGCCGTGACGACCGTCGCGGCAAGCGCGAGGAAGAAGACGACGGCATCATCGAGAAGCTGGTCCACATCAACCGCGTCTCCAAGACCGTGAAGGGCGGCAAGCGCTTCGGCTTTGCGGCGCTCGTGGTTGTCGGCGATGGCCAGGGCCGCGTCGGCTTCGGCCACGGCAAGGCCCGCGAAGTGCCGGAAGCGATCACCAAGGCGACCGCTTCGGCGCGCAAGAAGATGATCCGCGTGCCGCTCAAGGAAGGCCGCACCCTGCACCATGACGGCAACGGCCGTTTCGGCGCGGGCAAGGTCACCGTCCGCTCGGCGCCTCCGGGCACCGGCATCATCGCCGGCGGTCCGATGCGCGCCGTGTTCGAGAGCCTCGGCGTCGCCGACGTGGTGACCAAGTCGGTCGGCACCTCGAACCCCTACAACATGATCCGCGCCACCTTCGACGCGCTCGCCGACCAGACTTCGCCGAAGTCGGTCGCCCAGCGTCGCGGCAAGAAGGTTGCCGACCTCCTGGGTCGGGGCGGGGCCAGCGCAGCCGAGGCGGAAGCCGACGCTGCGGCGATTGTGGAGTAATCCCAGATGGCTACCATCAAGATCAAGCAGGTCGGTTCGCCGATCCGTCGCCCCGAGAGCCAGCGCAAGATCCTCATCGGCCTGGGCCTCAACAAGATGCACAAGGTCGTCGAGCGTCAGGACACCCCCGAGGTGCGCGGCGCGATCGCCAAGATCCCGCATCTGGTGCAGGTGATCGACTAAACATCCGGAGGGCCCCGCTGCGGCGGGGCTTTCCATCTTCCAGCGCGACAAAAGCGAAAGCGAGTGCAGAATCATGAAACTGAATGACATCCGCGACAATGCCGGTGCCCGCAAGGGCCGCGTCCGTGTCGGCCGTGGTATCGGCTCGGGCAAGGGCAAGACCGCCGCGCGTGGCCAGAAGGGCCAGAAGGCGCGTTCGGGCGTTGCCATCAAGGGCTTCGAGGGCGGCCAGATGCCGCTCCACATGCGCCTTCCCAAGCGCGGCTTCAACAATCCGTTCGGCAAGGACTACGCCGAAGTGAACGTGGGGCTCGTCCAGAAGTTCATCGACGCGGGCAAGCTCGACGCCAAGGCCACCATCACCGAGAGCTCCTTGCGTGAAGCGGGCCTCGTGCGCGGCGGCAAGGACGGCGTGCGCCTGCTCGGCAAGGGCGAGTTCACCGCCAAGGCGAGTTTCGCCGTGACCGGCGCCACCAAGGGCGCGATCGCCGCGGTCGAAGCCGCCGGCGGCAAGGTCGAAGTGGCGCCTGCCCCGACCCCGGAACACGAGAAGAAGCTCGCCCGCCGCGACGCGAACAAGGCCGCCAAGGCGAAGTAATCGACGAAATGAGGGGCGAGGGGGTTCGACAAGAGCCCCCTCGCTCCCTATTTACGCTCTCGCGCGCCGGGCCGGTTTTCACCGGTGGGGGCTATCGTCACAAGTCGGCGTGCAGGAGACGGCCCCGAGCCGCGGCAGGAAGAGCCATCGCGGAGGGGCCAAGAGCTAGGATCGACGAGACGACATGGCATCACGCGCCGACAATATCGCGAGCAATCTCAACCTCGGCAATTTCGCCAAGGCCACCGAGCTTCGCCAGCGCATCTGGTTTACGATCGGCGCGCTGATCGTTTTCCGCTTCCTCAGCTTCGTTCCGCTGCCGGGCGTCAACCCGCTGATCCTCAGCGAGCTGTACAACCAGACCCGCGGCGGCATTCTCGACCTGTTCAACACCTTTTCGGGCGGCAGCCTCCAGCGCATGAGCCTCATCGCGCTCGGGGTGATGCCCTACATCACCGCCTCGATCGTCGTGCAGATGGCGAGCGCGCTGCATCCGACCCTCGCCGCGCTCAAGAAGGAAGGCGCAAGCGGGCGGCAGAAATTGAACCAGTACACCCGCTACGGCGCGGTGATCCTGTGCGCGATCCAGGGCTATTTCCTCGCCGTCGGGCTCGAGAGCTTCGGCGCGCAGAGCGGCCTGCAGGCGGTGGTCGATCCCGGCTACATGTTCCGGATCGTCACCGTCATCAACCTTGTCGGGGGCACGATGTTCCTGCTGTGGCTGGGCGAGCAGATCACCAGTCGCGGCATCGGCAACGGCGTGTCGCTGATCATCATGGCGGGCATCGTCGCCCAGTTCCCGACCTTCGGCAGCAACCTGTTCGAGGGTGGCCGCACCGGCGCGATCGCGCCCTTCGTCATCATCGGCTTCATCGCGATGGTGGTCGGCCTGATCCTGCTGATCAGCTTTATGGAGCGCGCCCAGCGCCGTCTGCTGATCCAGTATCCCAAGCGCGCGACCCAGAACGGCATGATGCAGGCCGATCGTTCGCACCTGCCGCTCAAGATCAACACCGCCGGCGTGATCCCGCCGATCTTCGCCAGTTCGCTGCTGCTGCTGCCGCTGACGATTTCGCAGTTCGCCGGCCAGTCGATGGACCCGGACAGCTCGTTCTACACGGTGATCCAGTCGCTCAACCAGTATCTCGCGCACGGGCAGCCGCTCTACATGGCGCTCTATGCGATCGGCATCATCTTCTTCTGCTTCTTCTACACCGCGGTGGTCTTCAACCCCGAGGAGACGGCGGACAGTCTCAAGAAGAACGGCGGCTTCATCCCCGGCATCCGTCCGGGCAAGCGCACGGCGGACTATCTCGAATATGTCCTCACCCGGATCACGGTGATCGGCGCGGTCTATCTCACCGTCGTGTGCGTCGTGCCCGAATACATGATCGCCCAGACCGGCATTCCGCTGTTCCTGGGCGGCACCAGCCTGCTGATCGTCGTCAACGTGACGGTCGACACCATCTCCCAGGTCCAGTCGCACCTGCTGGCGCACCAGTACGGCGACCTCATCAAGAAGGCGAAACTCAAGGGTCGCCTGCGCTGAGCCTCGGGCGGCAGGGCTGCTTGACGCGAGGCCGGGCATGGTTGAACCCGCAGATCTGAACGCATCCCGCCGGCAGGAACCGGCGGCGACAACGGGGGACGGTTCGTGAATATCATTCTTCTTGGCCCTCCCGGGGCGGGCAAGGGCACGCAGAGCGCCGGGCTGGTCGAACGCCACGGCATGCGGCAGCTTTCCACCGGCGACATGCTGCGCGCCGCGGTCAAGGCCGGCACGCCCGTGGGGCTGAAGGCCAAGGAAGTGATGGAGCGCGGCGAGCTGGTCTCGGACGAGATCGTCTCCGATCTGATCGACGCCGAACTCGCCGCGATGGGCCCGGAAACCGGCGCGATCTTCGACGGCTATCCGCGCACCGCCGCGCAGGCCGACGCGCTGGACGCGATCCTCGCGAAGAACGGCCGCACGCTCGATCACGTCATCGAACTCGAGGTGAACGAGGACGCGCTGGTCGAGCGGATCACCGGCCGTTTCTCCTGCGCGAAGTGCGGCGCGCTCTATCACGACACCGCCAATCCGCCGCAGGTGCCGGGCGTGTGCGACAATTGCGGCAGCACCGAATTCAAGCGCCGGCCCGACGACAACGAGGAAACCGTGCGGATGCGGATGCAGGAATATCGCGCCAAGACCGCGCCGATCCTGCCCGGCTACGAGGCGCGCGGGATCGTCACCCGGGTCGACGGCATGGCCGCGATCGACGAAGTCGCGGGCCAGATCGACGCGATCCTGCGCGGCTGAAGGGCGCAAGGGCGCTTCCGCTACGCCACGCTTTGGCCTAGAGCCGCGCGGGTGAGGGAGGTTTCCGCCATGTCGAGATGTCGTCTTCTGCCGCTGCTGGCCGCTGCGGCTCTGCTGCCAAGCGTGCCCGCCGCCGCGGAGATCACCGCCTCGGGCCCCAACGGCTTCGTCTCGCACAACGAGGCGGTGGTGAAGGCCAGCCCCAAGGAGGTGTGGCTGGCGCTGATCACGCCGGCGGACTGGTGGGATTCGGCGCACACCTGGTCGGGCGACGCCGCCAACCTCACGCTCACCCCGCAGGCCGGCGGGTGCTTCTGCGAGAAGATTCCCGAGGTCGACGAACCCGAGCGCTTCACGCTCGAGGGCAGTGTCGAACACATGCGGGTGATCCAGGCCTATCCGGAGCGCGCGCTCAGGATGCTGGGCGCGCTCGGCCCGCTTCAGAGCGAGCCGGTGGTGGGCGTCCTCACCATCGTCATCAGCGAGGTCGACGAGGGCACGCGGATCGTCTGGGAATATAATGTCGGCGGGGCGATGCGTTACGAGGTGCCGGTGATCGCGCGTGCGGTCGACGGAGTGATGGCCATTCAGCTGACGGCGCTCGCCGGGCGGCTTGACCCGGTGGCGCTGCCTGCGCCGCCGACTGCTGCCGAGCCTGCTCCCGGAGCCGATCCCGCCCCCGCGCCGGACGCGGGTGAGGGCGCCGCACCCGCCGCAGTGCCGGATGCCGGGGCCGCGCCCGCACCGGACGAGGGCGAGGCGGCTGCCAAGTCGGCTTCGGTCGAGGATGCCTTCGGCGACCTTGCCGACGAGAATTAGGCGGCGCCCGTTCCGGCGGCAAAGCGCAGCCTGCTCGCCATTTCCAACGGCTCGGCCCGTCGCTCCCGCGAGGCTGTTGACCCGCGCCGCGAATCAGCCTATGCGCCCCCCCTCATTCGACATGTTCGAACCGAGTTCGGCAGGCACCAGCGTTCGCGCGTGCCAACCGGACTTTTTGCCGTTTGCCAGCCTGCCACCCGCAGGTGCCGCGGCGACCGGGCAGGTCGGTGAGGAAGCGTTGAGATAGGGGCGCTGGCCATCCTGGCCTTTCAACCCCTGTGGAGCATGGAGAAATAAGTGGCTCGTATTGCCGGGGTCAATATCCCCACCAACAAGCGCGTGATCATCGCGCTCACCTATATTCACGGGATCGGTCGCACCACGGCTGTCCAGATCGCTGACAAGCTCGGCATTCCGCACACCGCGCGCGTGCAGGACCTCACCGACGAGGAAGTGCTGCGGATCCGCGAGACCATCGACGCCGATTTCACCGTCGAAGGCGACCTGCGTCGTCAGACCGCGATGAACATCAAGCGCCTGATGGACCTGCGTGCCTATCGGGGCCTGCGCCACCGCAACGGCCTGCCCGTCCGCGGTCAGCGCACCCACACCAACGCCCGCACCCGCAAGGGCAAGGCCAAGCCCATCGCGGGCAAGAAGAAGTAAGCCAAGAGCTTCGGCTTCAGGCTTTTTCCTTCTGACGAGCTAAAGGACAGATCACAATGGCACGCGAACCAGGCCGTATCCGGCGCCGTGACAAGAAGAACATCACCAGCGGCGTTGCGCATATCAACGCCAGCTTCAACAACACCATGATCACCATCACCGATGCGCAGGGCAATGCGATCAGCTGGTCCAGCGCCGGGATGATGGGCTTCAAGGGCAGCCGCAAGTCGACTCCCTACGCCGCGCAGGTCGCCGCCGACGATGCCGGCAAGAAGGCCGCCGAACACGGCGTGCGCACCCTTGAAGTCGAGGTGAAGGGTCCCGGCTCGGGCCGTGAGAGCGCGCTGCGCGGCCTCGCTGCCGTGGGCTTCAACATCACCTCGATCCGCGACGTCACCCCGATCCCGCACAACGGGGTGCGTCCGTCCAAGCGTCGCCGCGTCTGATCCGCCGGATGGCGGCGGCCGCGGTGCCGCCGCCTCCGCCCGGGTCAGGTGCCGCGTCGCTTCGCTGAGCATCCGGCCCGCCCAAGTTTGAACCGCCTCCCACAGGCGAATTAGGGGAAATCCATGTCCGTCAACACGAAGAACTGGCAGGAACTCAAGAAACCCAACACCCTCGAAATCAAGGATGGCGGCGATCGTCAGCGCAAGGTGACCTTCGTTGCCGAGCCGCTCGAGCGCGGCTTCGGCCTGACGCTCGGCAACGCGCTGCGCCGTGTGCTCCTCTCCAGCCTGCAAGGCGCGGCGATCACCTCGATCAAGATCGAGAACGTGCTGCACGAGTTTTCGAGCCTCGCCGGCGTGCGCGAGGACGTCACCGACATCGTGCTCAACGTGAAGCAGATCGCGCTCAAGATGGAAGGCGAAGGCCCCAAGCGCCTCCAGCTCTCGGCCACCGGCCCGGGCGAGGTGAAGGCGGGTGACATCGCCGTCACCGGCGACATCGAGGTGATGAACAAGGACCTCGTGATCTGCCACCTCGACGAAGGCGCCACGCTCAACATGGAGCTGACCGCCGACACCGGAAAGGGCTACTCGCCGGCCGTGCAGAACCGTCCGGTGGACGCGCCGATCGGGCTGATCCCGGTCGACTCGCTCTACTCGCCGGTCCGCCAGGTGAGCTACAAGGTCGAGAATGCCCGCGTCGGGCAGGAGCTCGACTACGACAAGCTCTCGCTGACCGTCGAGACCGACGGCACCGTCACCCCGGAAGACGCCGTGGCCTATGCCGCGCGCATCCTGCAGGACCAGCTGACCCTGTTCGTCCACTTCGAGGACGGCATTCCGCAGCCGCAGAGCGCGATGATCGGCCACGCCGTGCAGCCGGAAGAAAGCGACGCCAACCAGCTCAACCGCTACCTCCTCAAGAAGGTCGACGAGCTGGAATTGTCGGTGCGTTCGGCCAACTGCCTCAAGAACGACAACATCATCTATATCGGCGACCTGGTCCAGAAGACCGAAGCCGAGATGCTGCGCACGCCGAACTTCGGCCGCAAGTCGCTCAATGAGATCAAGGAAGTGCTCTCGAGCATGGGCCTGCGCCTCGGCATGGACATCCCCGGCTGGCCGCCCGAGAACATCGAGGAAATGGCCAAGAAGCTCGAGCAGGAGCTGCTTGGTTAAGCCAATCGGCGACGTCGCCAAGCATAGCTTGGTGACGCACAGCCGGAAGGCCGGCCGGCGGGCAAAGCCCGTTCGACGTCACGGGATTTACTCCCGTGACGGCCTCGCCGGGAAGAGATGGGCGGGTCGGGCCCTTTCCGACCAGGATGGAGCTACCTTGCACGGGCTCCCTACGAACGAAGGAAGAATACAATGCGTCATGGTATCTCGGGCCGCAAGCTGGGTCGCAAGACCGGCCACCGCAACGCCCTGTTCCGCAACATGGCCGCCGCGCTGATCAAGCACGAGCAGATCGTCACGACCCTGCCCAAGGCCAAGGAACTGCGCCCCTATGTCGAGAAGCTGATCACGCTGGCGAAGCGCGGCGGCCTGTCGAACCGTCGCCTCGCGATGAGCCGTCTGGGCGACGAGACCCAGCTCAAGAAGCTGTTCGACGTTCTGGCCGAGCGTTATGCGGATCGTGACGGCGGCTACACCCGCGTGCTGCGCGCCGGCGTGCGCGCGTCGGACGCGGTGCAGATGGCGGTGATCGAACTGGTCGACCGCGACGAGAGCGCCCGCGGTCAGGATTCCGGCCCGGTGCAGTCGGAAGAGGAATACGAAGAGGCGTAAGGCATCACGCCCCGCGTTACGCAAACAGGGCCGTGCGGAGCGATCCGCGCGGCCCTTTTGCATGGTGCGCGACCAGCGGGATGAGGATCGGGCGTCCGAACGCCGGAGTTGAAGGCACTGTTCAGAAAAAATGCCGTTTAAATTAACAAACCCTGTCACGCCGATTCAGCATCACCTCAGCGCGAATCGCTAGGTTCGTCCTCGACACCGGCGCAATCCCGCATCGGTGCCCAGCGAGGATGAGACCCATGACGAGCACTCTACCCCCCAAACTCGCCCGGACCGCGCTCGGCACGGTGGCGGCCGGCGCAATGGCCCTGGCATCCGCGACGCCCGCGATGGCCGACGATCATCGCTATCGCGACCACGACGGCATCAGCGCAGGCGAGGTTATCGCCGGTGCGGTGGTGATCGGCGGCATCGCGGCGCTCGCGGGCGCCTTCGACGGCGATCGCGACCACTACGACCGTTACGATCGCCGCTACGACCGCGATCCGCGCTATGCCTATCGGGACCGCTACTACCGCGGCGGCACCCGCGGCGCAGTCGAACGCTGTGTGCGCGCCGCCGAGAACCAGGCGCGGCGCTTCGGCGGCTATCGCTATGCCGACGTGACCGACGTGCGCGATGTCGACCGCAAGCGCTACGGCTTCCGGATCGAGGGGCGCATCCAGGTCGAGGGTCGGCGCGGCTGGCGCGGGCGCGATTTCGATCGCGGACGCTTCACCTGCCGGCTCGACGGACGCGGCGCGCCGCAGATCGACTTCGACGGCATCCGCGGTCTGCGCTGATCGCCTCTCCACTCGCTTCGCCCCGCGGCCCTCACCGGCTCGCGGGGCGATTGCGTGATGCCTCTTGCGGTTCAGCCGGGCGCAAGCCATGCACGGCTAGGCTTCATGGCGTCAGGGCGTTTGGTGGGCGCTCGCCACAAACAGGAGGGAGCATTCATGGCTCTTCGTTCGTCTGCGCTGGCCCTCGCCGGCGCTCTTGCTGCCACCGCCACCTTCGCCGCTCCGGTCGAGGCTGCGGCGCTCTCGCCCGCGCCGTTGACGCCGCAGAGCGTCACTTCGGGATTCGATTTCAGCCGCTTCGACGCCGCTGCCGATGCCGCCGACTGGCGCTGCCGCGGCTGGGGCTGCGGCGGCTGGCGCGGGCATCGCGGCTGGCGGCGCAATCGGGTCGACGCCGGGGACGTGCTGATCGGCGCGGCGATCATCGGCGGGGCGATTGCCATCGCCAATGCGAACAAGCGCCGCACCCGCACCGAAGACGTGGTGGTCGTGCGCGACGATGATTGGCGCGATGACAGCCGCCGTTACGACGACCGCCGCACGCGGCGCCGAAGCACCGGCTCGACCGGTCTCGACTCCGCGGTCGACCAGTGCGTCGCCCGCATCGAGCGCGACGTGCGGGTCGACAGTGTCGATAGCGTCGAGCGCAACGGGCACGGCTGGCAGGTCAGCGGCGCGCTGTTCGATGGATCGCCCTTCCAGTGCCGGATCGGCAATGACGGGCGGATCGAGGGCGTCGATTTCGGCGGCGGCTTCGCACGCGGCGGCGATTGGGGCGCGGCATCCGACGTGAGCGACACTCCGCGCGGCGACGGCCAGTGGAGCGATGCGCGCTATGCCGATGCGCGCCTCGCGATGGGCGGCATGGCGCAGCCGCAGGCGCGCGTGGCGGGCGACTATTACGGGGACGAGAACCTGATCCCGCCGACCACCGATGCCGAGCGCGCCGCCTCTGCCGCGCAGCTGATGCCCGCCTATCCCGGCGGGCCGATCCCCGGCGAGGAAATCCCCGAGACGATAGACGGCGATATCGGCGGCTAGTCCGCGCTCTCTTCGGGCCTGCCGCCATAGCTCGGCAGGCCCCATTCCCAGCGGATCGCTGCCGCCCGCAGCGCGAAGCCGCACACGAAGCCTGAGGCCCATGCCCACTCGCGCTCGATCCCGATGAGCGGCGCGGCGAGCATCCCCGCCACCGTCAGCGCGGCGGTGAGCGCGGCGGGGGTGACGTAGAGCTCGGGGCTCATGATGATCGAGGGGCGGCCCGCCACCACGTCGCGGATGATCCCGCCGACGCAGCCGGTGATCACCCCCATCAGCGCGGCCGGGATCGGCGGGACACCATAGGCGAGCGCCTTTGCGCTCCCCAGCACGGCATAGGCGGCGAGCCCCGCGCCGTCGGCATAGGCGAAGCCCTTGCCCTCCCACCAGCGGACCGGCGTGAACCACGCGATCAGCGCCGTGGCGAGGCACACCGCCGCGACCCGCGGATCGTCGATCCAGAACACCGGTGCGCCGATCAGGAGGTCGCGCACCGTGCCGCCGCCCACGCCCGTCACCAGCGCGAAGAAGGCCATGGTGACGAAGGTCTGCCTGAGCCGCGCCGCCAGCACCGCGCCCGACAGCGCGAAGAGCGCGATGCCGGCAAGGTCGAGCCAGTCGAGGATCGGGGTGAGAACGGTCGGGGTCACCTGAGCGGCCTGATCCGGTGGCGGCGGCGACGGCGGCGGAACATCAGCACCAGTCCGATGCTTGCCCCTGCCAGCGCCAGCGCCGCGAAGAGGATCAGCACCGGGTGGCTGGTATCCTCGCGCTCGGAGAGGTCCATGATGTGCAGCCCCCAGGCGAAATCGAAGGCGCGCCACCAGCGGGTGCGCACCGCCTCGATCTCGCCGGTGTCGCGCCCGACATAGACATTGGTGCCGTCCGCGAGCGCGACCTGCCAGGCGGCGAGCGGGCGGCGGAAATCCAGGGGGGCGTTCTCGGCTTCGAACAGCGTGACCTTGGCGACCTTGTCGCCGCCCGCGATGCGCTGCGCCACCAGCGCGCGCGCCGCGGCGGCATCGAGCGGGGGGAGGGGCGCGCCGCTGGCGAAGTCGACCCGCCGCACCGCGCCGTCGAGCCCCGTCAGGATCGCGACCGCGCGGCCCTGCTGCATGGTGACGCGCATCTCCTTGAGACCTGCCTCCGGCCCGGCCAATGTGCTGCCTGCGATCACGAGCGGCTGCGCCGGTGCCTCACGCCGCAGGTGCTCGCCGCGCACTTCCTCGATCGGGCGCAGGGTCATGAAGAGGCCGGTCGCCAGCCACATGACGATCGGCACCCCGACCAGCCAGCCGAGCCAGATGTGCCACTTGGCGAGGGTGAGCATGAGCGGTGTGCGGGCCATGCCCCGCGCCATGGCGAAGCCGCGTCAGCCGTGCAAGATGTTCCCGATCGCCTCGGCGGCGGCGATGCAGTCGAGGTCGGCCCAGCGCGGGCCGATCACCTGCATCCCGCAAGGCAGGGTGCTACCGAGATAGGCGGCGCTGCCGATCGGGAGCACGGTCGAGGGAAGGTTCGGGAAGGTCGCGATCCCCGCCCAGGCGAGCGCGCCCGCGCCGGGTTCCTCGGCCCCGTCGATGGTGAGCGTGCCCTTGAACACCGCTTCCTCGCGGTGCGGGACGGCGAGCACTGGGGCGGGCGGGGCGAGGACGAAGTCGTAGGCCGCGAACAGCGCATCCCACTGCGCCATCGCGGTGGCCTGCGCATCGAGCAGGTCGAACCAGTCGGTCGCGGTCGCGCGCTTGCCCTCGCGCGAGGGCGCACCGCGCGCCATGGCGACGCCCATCATGCGCATATAGGCGCGATGCTGCTGGGCCTGGTCGGGGAGCAGCTCGCTCGCCCGGTCGATCCGCACGCCCGCTTGGCCGAGGGTCTCGAGCGCAGCCTCGAGCGGCTCGCGCACACTCGCATCCACGGGTGCGCCGGGGATTTCGGCGACGGCGAGAAAGCGGCAGTCTTTCAGCGGCTTCGCACGCCGGCGCAGCGGCACGTCCGCGCCGATTTCGGTCAGCACCGCGAGGTCGGCGGCGTTCCTCGCCAGCGGCCCGGCGATGGAGAGCGCCCCGTCATGCGCGGCGACGAAGCCCGCGCGGCGCGATTGCGCGGGGTGATCGTGCCCGCGCTTGGAGATCAGCCCCCAAGTGGTCTTGTGGCCCCACACCCCGCAGAAATGCGCCGGAACGCGCACCGATCCGCCGATGTCGGTGCCATAATCGCAAGGCACCATCCCGCTCGCCACCGCCGCCGCGCTCCCGCCCGAGGAGCCGCCGGGCGAGCGTGCCGGATCGTGCGGATTGCTGGTGCGGCCATAGACCGGGTTGAAGCTCTGCCAGTCGGTGAGGTCGACCGGCACGTTGGTCTTGCCGATGATCACCGCGCCCGCAGCCTTGAGCCGCCGGACCAGTTCCGCATCGCGCGGGGCGGGGGTGTCGCGCCACTCGGGGTGGCCGAAAGTGGTGGGGAGCCCTTCGACGTCGAAGCTCTCCTTGATCGTCATCGGCACGCCGAACAGCGGCTGGTTCTCGCCGGGGCCGGCGGCGTCGAGCGCCCTCGCGGCCTCGTAGGCGCGCTCGAAATCGGGCACCGCGAGCCCGTCGATCTGCGAATCGAGCTTCTCGATCCGGGTGATCGCGGCATCGACCGCCTCGGCAACGCTGCGCCGCCCTTCGCGGATCGCCGCCGCCGTGGCGAGCGCGCCGGGTTTGTCGGTAAGCTCGGGATAGGCCATGCGTGATTAACTCCCCTCGGCCAGCGGTCTAGGCAAAGCCGGGGGAGCGCGCAAATCACATGTGGATAGGTTTCCCCTGCACCGCCATCGCCGCTTCCTTGAAGGCCTCGGCATGGGTGGGGTGCGCGTGGCAGGTGTAGGCGATGTCTTCCGAGGTCGCGCCGAATTCCATTGCCTGCGCGGCCTGGGCGATCATCGTGCCGGCGAGGGAGTTGATCATCCACACCCCGATCACGCGGTCGTTGGAAGCGTCGGCGATCACCTTGACGAAGCCGTCGGTGTCGCGGTTGGCCTTGGCCCTGGAGTTGGCCATCATCGGGAACTTGCCGACCTTGACCGCGATCCCGCGCTCCTTGGCCTGTTCTTCCGACAGGCCCACGCCCGCGATTTCCGGCGCGGTGTAGACGACGCTGGGGATGACGTCGTGGTTCACGATGCCGGTCTGCCCGGCGATGTTTTCGGCGACGGCGATGCCTTCGTCCTCGGCCTTGTGCGCGAGCATCGGGCCGGGCACGACGTCGCCGATCGCCCAGATGCCGTCGACCTTGGTGCGGAAATCGTGATCGATCTCGATCTGGCCGCGATTGTTGACGGTGAGCCCTGCCTTGTCGAGCGCGAGGCCATCGGTGTTCGGGCGGCGGCCGATCGCAACGAGCACGTGGCTCGCCTCGATGGTCTGTTCATCGCCGCCGGCCGACTTCTCGACGCTGAGGGTGACCTTCTTGCCCGAAACCTTCGCGCCGGTGACCTTGTGGCCGAGCATCATCTCCATGCCCTGCTTCTTGAAGATCTTGCCCGCTTCCTTGCGCACCTCGCCGTCCATGCCGGGAAGCAGCTGGTCGAGATATTCGATCACGGTGACCTTCGCGCCGAGGCGCCGCCACACGCTCCCCAGTTCGAGGCCGATGACCCCGCCGCCGATCACCACGAGATGTTCGGGCACTTCATCGAGGTCGAGCGCGCCCGTGGAATCGACGATGCGCTTGCCCGCGTTGTCCACTTCCACCCCGGGGAGCGGGGTGACCGAGGAACCGGTGGCGATCACGATGTCCTTGGCGGTGACGGTCTCATCGCCGATCTTCACGGTGTGCGCGTCCTCGAAGGCGGCATGGCCCTTGAGCCAGGTGACCTTGTTCTTCTTGAACAGAAACTCGATTCCGCCGGTCAGCTCGCCCACCGCCTTGGTCTTTTCCTGCATCATGCGGCCGAGGTCGAGGCTCGGCTTGGCGGTGATGCCCCAGGTGGCGAAGTGCCCGCCCGCGGCTTCCTCGAACAGCTCCGAGCCGTGCAGCAGCGCCTTGGAAGGAATGCACCCGACATTGAGGCAGGTTCCGCCGAGCGTCTCGCGCGATTCCACGCAAGCGGTCTTCAGCCCCAGCTGGCCGGCGCGGATCGCCGCGACATAGCCGCCGGGGCCGGCACCGATGATAAGGACGTCGTAATCGTAGGAATGGTCAGCCATTATTTTCTCCGTCGCCCCGGCGGAAAGCTGGGGTCTCGAGCGTCGAAGGGCAAGACATGCGGCCCTAGGCCCCGGCTTTCGCCGGGGTGACGGTTGAACTCAAAGGTCGATCAGCATCCGCGTCGGATCCTCGATCGCCTCCTTGATGATCTTGAGCGCCGTCACCGCCTCGCGACCGTCGATCAGACGGTGGTCGTAGGACAGCGCCAGATACATCATCGGGCGGATCACGATCTCGCCGTTGCGGACCACCGGGCGGTCCTCGATGCGGTGGAGGCCCAGCACCGCCGACTGCGGCGGGTTGATGATCGGGGTGGACATAAGGCTGCCGAACACGCCGCCATTGGAGATCGTGAAGGTCCCGCCGGTCATGTCCTCCATCGTCAGCGTGCCTGCCTTCGCGCGCGCGCCGAAATCGGCGATGTCCTGCTCGATCCGGGCAAAGCCCTTCTTGTCGGCATCGCGGATGACGGGGACGACGAGGCCGTTCGGCGCAGACACCGCGACCGAGATGTCGACATAGTCGTGATAGATGATTTCATCGCCGTCGATATAGGCGTTGACGGCGGGCACGTCCTTCAGCGCGAGGCAGGCGGCCTTGGCGAAGAAGCCCATGAAGCCCAAACGAATGTCGTGCTTCTTGGCGAACAGGTCCTTGTACTTGTCGCGCGCTTCCATGACCGCGCTCATGTCGCAGTCGTTGAAGGTGGTGAGCAGCGCCGCCTGGTCCTGCGCGCCCTTGAGGCGGCGGGCGATGGTTTGGCGCATGCGGGTCATCTTGACGCGCTCGGAATTGCGGCCCGCGCCCGAGGGAGCGGCAGGCGCGGCGGCGGCAGCCGGGGCGGGCGCGGGGGCAGGGGTGCCACCCGACTTCTTCGCTTCGGCCGCGGCGAGCACGTCTTCCTTGGTCAGGCGGCCGTCCTTGCCGGTGCCCTTGATGGTGGAAGGATCGACCCCGTGTTCGAGCACCGCGCGGCGCACCGCGGGCGACATGGTCTGCGCTGCGCCCGGCACCTCGCCCGAGGCGGCAGGCGCGGGCGTGTCCGCCTTGGTGGCGGCAGGGGCGGGCGCGGGGGCGGCAGAGGCCGTGGCGCCTTCCTCGATCACCGCGATCACCGCGCCGACCTCGACCGTGTCGCCGACGCTGACGCGGTGTTCGCTCATCACCCCCGCGACCGGCGAGGGCACGTCGACCGCGACCTTGTCGGTCTCGAGGCTGGCGATCGGCTCGTCCGCGGCGACCGCCTCGCCGGGCTGCTTCAGCCATTCGGCGATGGTGCCTTCGGTGACGGATTCGCCGAGCGCGGGGACTTTGATTTCGGTAGCCATCTTGGTGGGTTCCTGCGGTTTTCTGCTTGTCTGTGTAAAGTGCGTCAGGCGTTCAGAGTCCCAGCGCCTCGGCGACCAGCGCCTCTTGCTGGGCCTTGTGGCGGCTGGCGAGGCCCGTGGCGGGCGAGGCGGCGGCATCGCGCCCGGCATAGCGCGGACGCTTGCCCGTGTGGCCGGCGGCGGTGAGCGCGTCCTCGATCCGCTCGTTGACGAAGAACCACGCGCCGTTGTTGCGCGGCTCCTCCTGGCACCACACGACCTCCTGAAGATTGGTCATGCGCTTCAGGCGGATTGCCAGCGGGTCGCCGGGGAAGGGGTAGAGCTGCTCGATGCGGATGATCGAGACGTCCTCCTGCCCCGCCGCGTCGCGCGCCTCGATCAGGTCATAGGCGACCTTGCCCGAGCACAGCACCACGCGCCGCACCTTGTCGTCGGCGATCTCCTGCGTGTCGGAGAGGATGCGCTTGAACTGCGATTCCCCGAGGAAATCGGCCCGTGCGCTCTTGGCCATCGGGTGACGCAGCAGCGACTTGGGGCTCATGATGACGAGCGGCTTGCGGAAGCTGCGGAGCATCTGGCGGCGCAGCACGTGGAAGTAGTTGGCCGGGCTGGTGATGTTGCAGACCTGGATGTTGTCGTTCGCGCACAGCTGCAGGAAGCGTTCGAGGCGCGCGGAGGAGTGCTCCGGACCCTGGCCCTCGTAGCCGTGCGGCAGCAGCATCACGAGGCCGTTGGCGCGCAGCCACTTGGCCTCGCCGCTCGCGACGAACTGGTCGATCATGATCTGCGCGCCGTTGGCGAAGTCGCCGAACTGCGCTTCCCACAGCACCAGGCTCTTGGGATCGGCCATGGCAAAGCCGTATTCGAAGCCGAGCACGCCATATTCGGAGAGCGTGGAATCGTGCACCTCGAACTTGCCGTGGGGCAGGGTGTTGAGGGGCACGTATTTGCGTTCCGATTTCTGGTCGACCCACACCGCGTGGCGCTGGCTGAAGGTGCCGCGCCCGGAATCCTGCCCCGAGAGCCGCACCGAATAGCCTTCCATCACGAGGCTGCCGAAGGCGAGCGCTTCGGCGGTGGCCCAGTCGAACCCATCACCGCTCTGGAACATCTCGCGCTTGGCCGAGAGCACGCGGTCCAGGGTCTTGTGGATGTCGAGATCGCCGGGCACCTCGGTCAGCACGCGGCCGAGCGAATCGAGCATCTTGGGCTCGATCGCGGTCTCGACATTGCGGCGCGCGGTTTCCGGGTCGGCGGGCTTGTTGAGCCCGGCCCAGCGCCCGCCGAACCAGTCGGCCTCGTTGGGCTTGTAGCTCTTGCCGGCCTCGAACTCGGCTTCGAGCAGCGCGACGAACTCGTCCGCCAGCGCCTCGCGGGTGCCGGGCTCGACCACGCCCTCGGCGATCAGCCGCGCCTCGTAGGCCTTGGAGACCTTGGGATGCGCGCGGATCGCGTCATACATCATCGGCTGGGTGAACTTGGGCTCGTCGCCCTCGTTGTGGCCGAAGCGGCGATAGCACCACATGTCGATCACCACGTCGCGGTGGAAGGTCTGGCGATATTCGACCGCCAGCTTGCAGGCGAAGGTCACCGCTTCCGGGTCGTCGCCGTTGACGTGGAGAATCGGCGCCATCACGCCCTTCGCCACGTCGCTCGGATAGGGCGAGGAGCGCGCGAACTTCGGGCTGGTGGTGAAGCCGATCTGGTTGTTGATGATGAAGTGGATGCAGCCGCCGGTGTCGTAGCCCGGCACGCCCGAGAGTGAGAGGCTCTCCCACACCACGCCTTGCCCGGCGAAGGCGGCGTCGCCGTGGATCAGCACGGGGAGCACCTGCTCCTTCTTGGCGAGGTCGTCGCGGATCGCCTGCTGCGCGCGGGTCTTGCCGAGCACCACCGGGTTCACCGCCTCGAGGTGCGAGGGATTGGGCACGAGGCTCATGTGCACCGAAATGCCGTCGAACTCGCGATCGGTCGAGGTGCCGAGGTGGTACTTCACATCGCCCGAGCCGCCGACATCGTCGGGGTTGGCGCTGCCGCCGGAAAACTCGTGGAAGATCACGCGGTAGGGCTTGGCCATCACGTTGGCGAGCACGTTCAACCGGCCGCGGTGGGCCATGCCGTAGATGATCTCGCGCACGCCCGCGCTGCCGCCGTGCTTGATGACCGCCTCGAGCGCCGGGATCATCGATTCCCCGCCGTCGAGCCCGAACCGCTTGGTGCCGACATATTTCTTGGCGAGGAATTCCTCGTACTGCTCCCCGCGCAGCACGGCGGCGAGGATCGCCTTCTTGCCCTCGGGGGTGAACTGGATCGTCTCGCCCGGGCTTTCGAACTTGTCCTGGAGGAAGCGGCGTTCCTCGGTGTCGGCGATGTGCATGTATTCGAGGCCGACCTTGCCGCAATAGACCTCGCGCAGGCGCTGGTGGAGGCGGCCGACGGTGGTCCACTCCATGCCCAGCACGCCGCCGACATAGACCTCCTCGTTCTCCTTGCCCGCAAGGCCGTGCCACGCGAGCGTAAGGTCTTCCGGCCCTTCGCGGTCCGCGAGGCCGAGCGGATCGAGGTCGGCGGCCATGTGCCCGCGCACGCGGTAGAGGCGCACCAGGGTCATCGCCGCGATCGAGAGCGCCGCGGCCTTTTCGACCGCCTTGGGATCGGCAGGCTTGCCGGCGTCCTTCGCCGCCTTGGCGACCGCAAGCTTCATCTCGGTCGGGTCCATCGCCGACACGAGGTCCGATGCGCTATCGGCCAGCGTGTCGAGCCAGCCGCGCCGCTCCCACGAAGGACCGGGCTGCGGGCCTTCCTGATCGGCGAGGGCGGGGATGAAGTTCTGCGGTTCGTTACCCATGAGGGGCTCCCGGGGAGGAGGAAGGATGCCCCCCCGCTACGCTGCGAGGGGGCGGTCGTCGTTAACTCAGGCGTTTTCCTTGAGCATCGCGGCCAGCGTCTCGCCGAGCAGCGAGGGCGAGGGGCTGACGCGGATGCCCGCATCTTCCATCGCCGCGATCTTGTCTTCGGCGCCGCCCTGATCGCCCGAGACGATCGCGCCCGCGTGGCCCATGCGGCGGCCCGGAGGGGCGGTGCGCCCGGCGATGAAGCCGACCATCGGCTTGCTTCGGCCCTTGGTGGCCTCGGCCTTGATGAAGGCGGCGGCTTCTTCTTCGGCGCTGCCGCCGATCTCGCCGATCATGATGATCGACTCGGTCTCCGGATCGTCCAGGAACAGGTCGAGCACGTCGATGAAGTTGGTGCCGTTGACCGGGTCGCCGCCGATGCCCACTGCCGTGGTCTGGCCGAGGCCCGCCATCGTGGTCTGGTGCACGGCTTCATAGGTGAGCGTGCCCGAGCGGCTGACTATGCCGACGCTGCCCTTCTTGAAGATGTTGGCCGGCATGATGCCGATCTTGCACTCGTTGGGAGTCAGCACGCCGGGGCAGTTGGGGCCGATGAGCCGCGACTTGGAGCCCGCGAGCGCGCGCTTGGCGCGGACCATGTCGAGCACCGGAATCCCTTCCGTGATGCAGATGATCAGCTCGATCTCGGCATCGATGGCTTCGCAGATCGCGTCGGCAGCGAACGGCGGGGGCACGTAGATGCAGCTCGCGGTCGCGCCGGTCGCGGCCTTGGCCTCGCGCACGGTGTCGAACTGCGGCAGGCCGATATGGGTGGTGCCACCCTTGCCCGGCGTCACGCCCGCGACCATCTGCGTCCCGTAATCGAGCGCGGCCTGGGTGTGGAAGGTGCCGGTGTTGCCGGTCATCCCCTGCGTGATGACCTTGGTGTCCTTGTTGACGAGGATGGACATTACTTGTTCTCCGTTGGGGTCATGACCACCAGCCGCATGGCCGGTTTGTCGCGTGAGCCGGTCGGGGCGATCTGGACCGGCCGCCCTTCCGCAATAAAGTTGATTTCGCCGTCCTTGTCGGGCTTGGGCAGCTTGCCCCCGAACGCCGAGGTGAAATCCGTGAAGACAGAAAAGTTCTTGATGCGCGCGTTGACGATGCAAATGCCCGCGCCCTCGGTCCCGCTGAGCAGGATGATCGGGGCTCTTTCGCCGTGGCCGAAGATGACCGGCCCACCCTCGACTGGCTTGCCGCGGGAGGAAATGGTCGCCCGCGACCAACCGAGCTTTTCGAGTTCGGCCGGGTCAAGCGCGCCGCCGTTGGTGGCGGCGAAGCAATCATTGTAGCTTTCGAAGATGTCCTCGAGCGGCGCCGTTCGCAGCTCGGCGGCAGCAGGCGCTGCGCCGAGTGCAATCAGGGGTGCCAGCAGGACGAGGGTCTTACGCAAGGCTGCCGTCCAGCGCCTTGCACGCCTCGAGCAGTTCCTTGACCGCATCGACGCTGACCTGGAGGTTGGCCTTCTCCTCGTCGGAGAGCGCGATCTCGATCACGTCCTCGGCACCGTTCGCGCCGAGCACCGCGGGGACGCCCACGTACAGCCCGTCGACGCCATACTTGCCGTTGACCTGCACCGCGCAGGGCAGGATGCGCTTCTGGTCGCCCAGATAGGCCTCGGCCATGGCGATCGCGCTGGTGGCGGGGGCGTAATAGGCCGAACCGTTGCCGAGCAGCTGCACGATCTCGCCGCCGCCCGCGCGGGTGCGCTTGACGATCTCATCGAGGCGATCTTCCGACACGCCCTTGATCTTGGCCATGTCCTTCACCGGGATGCCGTTGATGGTCGAATAGGACAGAACCGGCACCATGGTGTCGCCGTGGCCGCCGAGCACGAAGGCGTTCACGTCCTTCACCGACACGCCGAATTCCCACGCGAGGAAGGTGGCGAAGCGCGCCGAGTCCAGGACGCCCGCCATGCCGACGACCTTGTTGGCCGGAAGCCCCGAGAACTCGCGCAGCGCCCAGACCATCGCATCGAGCGGGTTGGTGATGCAGATCACGAAGGCATCGGGGCAGTTGTTCTTGATGCCTTCGCCGACCGCCTTCATCACCTTCAGGTTGATGCCGAGCAGATCGTCGCGGCTCATGCCGGGCTTGCGCGGCACCCCCGCGGTGACGATCACCACGTCGGCGCCGGCGATGTCGGCGTAATCATTGGTGCCCTTGATGCTGGCGTCGAAGCCTTCGATCGGGCCGCACTGGCTGAGATCGAGCGCCTTGCCCTGCGGCATGCCCTCGGCGATGTCGAAGAGGACGATGTCGCCCAGTTCCTTCTTGGCGGCGAGGTGGGCGAGCGTGCCGCCGATCATCCCGGCGCCGATCAGCGCGATCTTGGTGCGAGCCATGGTGTGAAGACTTCCTTCCCTGATCCGACGGGACGAAGACGCGTGTCCAAGTGCGCACCAGCGCGGTGATGCCCGGGCCTTCCGTCCCAAACGGCCGGTCATCGCTTGTCTAGGGGCGCGGTAGGCCCGTCATGGGGCGATTGCAACCGTCAAAACAACCGCTTCGGCACATATCTGTGCGATTGGTTCGCAGTTGCAATAAGCCTGCGCTCCGCCGCATCCGCGGTGCGACGCATCGCAGCAATCCGGCGGTCAGGCGAGAACGGGAAGCGGGCTTGCCGCAGCGGCAAGGCGGCGGTCGAACAGGCCGGTGATCGCGATCCAGTGGGCCGCGCCGGGCGCATCGCCGGCCAGTGCGGCACGCTCGGCCTCGCCCTGCGCGACGCGCGCCGCATCGAGCCCGTGGCGCGCGAAGTGCCGCAGCGCATCGACCAGCAGCGGATCGAAGGCACCCGCCGTTCCCGCGGCAACGCCATCGCCATTGTCGTTGGCGGCCATGATCCGCACCCGCGACACCAGACCGCGTCCCGCCGCATGGCGCCCGGCGGTGCGGGCAGGATCGTGGGCGGGAGCGAGACGGATCGGCATGGGCGACATTCCTGCTGCGGCCGCCTCGCCGAGACGGCGGGAGGCACTGTTCTGGTCAGCGGCCTTAGTCCCGCGGCGCTGAAGCCTTGGTGTGCAGACAGGGTTTCGCGCGTCTTAACCGTGACCGGGCCGGTCTTGCGTAAGGAATCTAGGGCGCCGGACGTGGGCTCGGCGCCGCCTCGGGCGGGACCTTCCACTGGCCCGCATGGGCATATTCGGGCCGGACCTGCCCGGAGATCGGCGCGGCGCCGTCTTCGCCGCTCGTCCTCGCGGGGGTCGACCCTGCGGTCGGTGCGGTCCGCGCAGCGGCGGCCTTGGTGCCGGTTATCGGGGCAAGATCATAGGCGATCACCGGTTGCGGCGTCTTCGCTCCGGCCGCGGGCTCGGGTGCGGGCGCCGGGGCTGCCGGCTCGCGCCGTGCGGGGCCGCTCTCGCTACCGGCATAGGCCATGGTGAAGGCCTGCTGCTCGCCCGCCAGCCCGCGCAGGCGATAGAACCGGTGTGCGCCGATCGTGCCGACGTGGTCGAGCCGCGCCGCCCAGCCGGGGTTGACCCAGAGCGTGTGATAATGCGTGGCATGGCCGACCGGGGCATAGACGCGCCCCGCCAGCGCCTCGGCGGCGATGCGTTGTGCGCGTTCCCAGCTGGCGCCGCCCGGATGGCGGGCAAGGCTGCCGTCGCAGGTGAAGGTGAACTGGCAGCCGGTGCGCCGGCCGGAGCCCTGATAGACGACCCCGCACACGCTCGCCGGCCAGGCGGGATGCGCGACGCGGTTGAGCACGACCTGGGCGACGGCGCGCTGCCCGGCCTCGCTCTCGCTGCCCGCCTCGTACCACACCGCCTGCGCAAGGCATTGCTGCGCACGCGCCTGGGTGATGCCGGTGCCGCTGGCGATGAAGGGTGCAGCCGGCGCCCCGACATCGATCGGTGCGCCGAGCGCGCGGCCATCTTCCGCACCGCTCGACAACGGATTGGCTTCGGGCAGCGCCACCAGCTGCGCGCCGGGCGGATCGGCGAGATAGTAGAAGGCCGAACCCGGAAAGCTCATCCCCGGCCTTTCGAAGGGCAGTGCGGTGGCGGCGGCCTCGCGCGTGGCACGCGGCGCATCGGGCGCGGCGGCGGGGCCGGGCAGGGCGACAAGACTGCCCGGCGCGGCGAGCGCGGGAAGCGCGATCGCGATGGCGAGCACCGCCAGACGTTTGCGCAACGGTCCCATGCGGCGCAGCGCGGCGGCGAACGGGGCGACGAAGGCAGAGGGCGCGCGGGCAAGGGACATGGGGTCATCCTCGCCCTAGCGCGCCTCGCCCGGCGCAGCGAGGCGTCTGCGGGTCCGCGTCCCGAAACCGGACAGCGGCCTTTCGAGGTGTGACCGCGCCGCCGCTTGCGCCGCCGCCGGGGCGGCCCTATCGCGGGCGGCGGACATGCTGCGGGATCGGGACAGGACTGGCGCGGGGGGCGCGCGCGGCTGGGTCGCCGCGCTCGCGCTGCTGCTTGCCGCCGCCTGCACCCCCGCCGCCGCGCCGCACGCGGCGTCCGCACGGCCGACCATCGTCAGTCTCAACCCGTGCCTCGACGCGATCCTCGTCAGGGTCGCCGCGCCCGGACAGGTGCTGGCCCTGTCGCACTACAGCCGCGATCCCTCGGCGAGTTCGATCCCGTCGGACGTCGCCTCCCGCTACCGCGTCACCGGCGGCACGGCAGAGGAGGTGATCGCGCTCGATCCCGATCTCGTGCTCGCCTCGAGCTTCCTGCCGCAGCCGACCCGCAGCGCGCTCGAAGCCGCGGGGCTGCGGGTCGCGACCTTCGGCAGCCCCACGAGCCTTGCCGCCAGCATCGCGCAGGTGCGCGCGGTGGCGCGGCTGGCGGGCGGCGAGGCGGAGGGCGCGGCGCTGGTCGCGGCGATGGAGCGCGCCGCCGCCCCTCCGCCCGCCGGGGCGCGCGGCATCGACACGCTGCTCTGGCAGCCGGGCGAGATCGTCGCGGGCGAGGCGACGCTCGTCGCCGAAATGCTGCGCGCCAAGCGGTTTTCCAATCACGCCGCGGCGATGGGACTGGGGCAGGCCGATTTCGTCGCTCTGGAGACCGTGCTCTCCCGCCCGCCCGAACTGCTGCTGGTGGCGGGAGAGAGCCGCGGACAACACCACCCGGTGCTGCAGCAGCTTTCCGGCACGCGGGTGGAGCCGCTCGCGCCGAACCTGCTGTTCTGCGGCGGCCCCACGGTGATTGCGCTCGGCAAGCGGCTCGACGCCTTGCGCGCGGAGATGACGCAGTGAACCGCGCGAGCCTCGTCTTCGCGCTGCTGCTCGCGGTGCTGCTCCCGCTCTCGCTGCTCGCCGGGCGCGTGTGGATCGAACCTTTCGCCGATCACGGTCCCGCCAATGCCGCACTGATCCTCGCCGAACTGCGCCTGCCGCGCGCGGTGCTGGCGATCGTGGTCGGGGCCGGGCTGGGGGCGGCCGGTGCGGCGATGCAGGGCTATCTCAGGAACCCGCTCGCCGATCCGGGCCTGTTCGGCATCGCACCGATGGCGGCCCTGGGGGCGGTCGCGAGCTTCTGGCTGGCCCCGCTGCTGCCCCCCGCCTGGGCACCGTTGGGCCTGCCATTGCTCGCGCTGGCCGGGGCGGGAGCCGGCATGGCCGCGCTCGCGCTGATCGCGGGGCGCACCGCCGAAGATGCGCGCGGCGGGGCGGGGGGCGGCATCGCGCTGTTCACCCTCGCCGGGCTGATGATCGCAAGCCTCGCCGGCGCGCTCACCGCACTCGCCATCACGCTCGCGCCCAATCCCTTCGCGCTGTCCGAGATCGTGCTGTGGCTCAACGGTGCGCTGACCGATCGTTCGTGGCGCGAGGTGGCGATCGCCGCGCCGCTGGTCGCCGGCGGGGTGGGCGTGCTGGCGCTCGCCGCGAAGAGCCTCGATGCGCTGACGCTCGGCGAGGAGGCCGCCCGCTCGCTGGGGCTCGACCCGCGCCGGCTGCTGCTGCTTCTGGTCGCGGGCGTGGGGCTGACGGTCGGCGCGGGTGTGGCGGTGGCGGGGATCATCGGCTTTGTCGGGCTGGTCGTGCCGCACCTCGTCCGCCCGCTCACCGACCGGCTGCCCTCGAGCCTCATCCTGCCGAGCGCGCTGGCCGGGGCCTGCCTCGTGCTGGCCGCCGACAGCGCGGTGCGGGTGCTGCCGCTGGTCACCGAACTCAGGCTCGGCATCGCCTTGTCGCTGATCGGTGCGCCCTTCTTCCTGTGGCTGCTGCTGCGGATGCGGCGGGGAATGCTCTAGGATGCTGGCGGCGGAAAACCTTGTCCTGGCGCGCGGCGGCGCGCGGGTGGTGGAGAACCTCTCCGCCGCGCTCGCTCCGGGAGAGATCACCGCCATCATCGGCCCCAATGGTGCCGGCAAGTCGAGCCTGCTGCTCGCTTTGGCGGGCCTGCTGCGGCCTGCTGCCGGACGGGTGGCGCTGGAGGGCGAGGACCTCGCCGCGCTTGCTCCGCGAGCCCGAGCCCAGGCGCTCGGCTATCTCCCGCAGGCGCCCGAGATCGCGTGGGATGTCGCGGTCGAAAACCTCGTCGCGCTCGGCCGTCTGCCCTGGCGCGACCGCGGGCGGCCGGAAATCGAGAGCGCCATTGCCGCGCTCGGTCTGGATGAGTTGCGTCACCGGCCGGCCAGTCGCCTGTCGGGCGGCGAGCGGGCGCGGGTGCTGCTCGCCCGGGTGCTGGCGGGCACCCCGCGCTGGATCCTCGCCGACGAGCCGCTTGCCGCGCTCGACCTTGCCCACCAGATCGCCCTGCTTGCGCATCTGCGCGCCTGTGCCGCGGCCGGGCAGGGCGTCGTCGTGGTGCTGCACGATCTTGCCCTGGCGATGAACCATGCGGACCGCGTGCTGGTGCTCGACGCGGGCACCCTGGTCGTGGACGCCGCTCCCGAGGCGGCGCTTGCGCCCGGCCTCATTGCGCAGGTGTGGGGCGTGGCGGCGCGCTGGATCGGCGAGCCGGGCGCACGCGCGTTGCTCACGGCGAAGGGGGATGCCGCTCCACCGGGTCGCTGAGCCTCGCCCGGCATAAGCCAGGGGGTGTCAGCGAAGCCCGATGTCGGTTTTTCTGCGATCGGGGGAGCCAGGTTGCGACCCTCGAAAGGACCCGGCCCGAGAGATGCAGTTCAGGGCCTCCGGGTGCCCCACACAGGCCCGACTGGCGACTTCAGTTTTTCTGTAGGGCGGCTGAAGTGTGCACAAAGCTCTGAAAAATCATAGATAAAAATCTGCCCTCGCAGTGAAGTGAAAGCCCGGAAAGGTGGCACAAGTGGTCCCACAGGCTTGCGACGGGTCGCTTTTTAGCGAAACTTCCGGTGCCTTCCCACGTTGCATCGAGACAGGCTCGGCCCCATCTGGGAAAACACGGAGTCGCCGCGCGACACGACCTTTACATTAGCGAACATTTCCGGAACAAGCGACGCTCATGAGCCTCACCACCATTTCCGTGCGCGGTGCGCGCGAACACAACCTCAAGGGCATCGACATCGATCTGCCGCGCGATGCGCTGATCGTGGTCACCGGGCTTTCGGGCAGCGGCAAGTCCAGCCTCGCCTTCGACACCATCTATGCCGAAGGCCAGCGCCGCTACGTGGAATCGCTGAGCGCCTATGCGCGCCAGTTCCTCGAGATGATGCAGAAGCCCGATGTCGAGCATATCGACGGGCTCTCGCCGGCGATCTCGATCGAGCAGAAGACCACCAGCCGCAACCCGCGCTCGACCGTGGCGACCGTCACCGAGATCTACGACTACATGCGCCTGCTGTGGGCGCGGGTCGGCATCCCCTATTCGCCCGTCACCGGCGAGCCGATTTCGGCGCAGACCGTCAGCCAGATGGTCGACCGGGTGATGGCCCTGCCCGAAGGCACGCGCGCCTACCTGCTCGCCCCCGTGGTGCGCGGGCGCAAGGGCGAATACCGCAAGGAACTGGCCGAATGGCAGCGCGCCGGCTTCGCGCGCGTGCGGATCGACGGGGAGATCTACCCGATCGAGGAAGCCCCCGCGCTCGACAAGAAGTACAAGCACGACATCGAGGTGGTGGTCGATCGCATCGCGGTGCGCGAAGGGATCGAGACGCGACTCGCCGACAGCTTCGAGACCGCGCTGAAACTCGCCGAGGGGCTCGCCTATGTCGATCTCGCCGATGGCGTGGTGCCGGGCCGCGAGGGCGAGGAGCAGGGCGGGGGCAATCTCAAGGGCGCAGGCCTGCCCGCCAACCGCATCGTCTTTTCCGAGAAGTTCGCCTGCCCGGTCTCCGGCTTCACCATCGAGGAGATCGAGCCGCGCCTGTTCTCCTTCAACGCGCCGCAGGGCGCCTGCGCGGCCTGCGACGGGATCGGCGAGAAGATGCTGTTCGACCCGCAGCTGGTCGTCCCGAACGAGGCGCTCACTCTGAAGCAGGGCGCGGTGGTGCCCTGGGCGAAGTCCAATCCGCCGTCGCCCTATTACATGCAGGTGCTGGCGTCGTTGGCGAAGGCCTACGGCTTCGACCTGACCACCCCGTGGAAGGACCTCGAGCCCGACCAGAAGCTCATCATTCTCCACGGCACGAACGGCCTGCCGGTGCCGCTGACCTTCAAGGACGGGCGGCGCGAATACACCGTCAACAAGGCCTTCGAGGGCGTGATCGGCAACCTCAACCGCCGCATGATGCAGACCGAAAGCGCGTGGATGCAGGAGGAGCTCTCAAGGTATCAGACCGCGCAGCCCTGCGAGGTGTGCGGCGGCAAGCGGCTGAACGAAAAGGCGCTTTCGGTGAAGGTCGCGGGCACCGACATCGCCACTCCGGTGCAGATGAGCGTCGCGGACGCCAAGGCGTGGTTCCTGAAGCTCGACGCGCAGCTCACCGAGCAGCAGTCGCAGATCGCCAAGGCGATCCTGAAAGAGATCAACGAGCGGCTGGGCTTCCTCGACAATGTCGGCCTCGATTACCTCAACCTCGACCGCACCAGCGGCACGCTGTCGGGGGGCGAAAGCCAGCGCATCCGCCTCGCCAGCCAGATCGGTTCCGGCCTGTCGGGCGTGCTCTACGTGCTCGACGAGCCGAGCATCGGTCTCCACCAGCGCGACAATGACCGGCTGCTCGAAACCCTGAAGCGCCTGCGCGATCTCGGCAACACCGTGATCGTCGTCGAGCATGACGAGGACGCCATCCGCGCCGCCGACCATATCGTCGACCTCGGCCCGGGCGCCGGGGTGCATGGCGGCGAGGTGGTGGCGCAGGGGAACCTCAAGCAGATCCTCGAGGCCAAGGGCTCGCTCACCGCGGACTACCTCACCGGCAAGCGCAAGATCGAGGTGCCGGCCAAGCGCCGCAAGGGCAACGGGCACTTCATCACGGTTGAGAACGCGCGCGCCAACAACCTGAAGGGCGTGACCGCGAAGATCCCGCTCGGCACCTTCACCTGCATCACCGGGGTCTCGGGCTCGGGCAAGTCCTCGCTCACCATCGACACGCTTCAGGCGGGCGCGGCGCGGGTGCTCAACGGCGCGCGGGTGATCGCGGGGGCGCACGACGCCATCACCGGGCTCGAATATTGCGACAAGGTGATCGAGATCGACCAGTCGCCGATCGGCCGCACCCCGCGCTCCAACCCCGCCACCTATACTGGCGCCTTCACCCAGATCCGCGACTGGTTCGCAGGGCTCCCGGAGAGCCAGGCGCGCGGCTACAAGCCCGGGCGCTTCTCCTTCAACGTCAAGGGCGGCCGCTGCGAGAAGTGCCAGGGCGACGGCCTCATCAAGATCGAGATGCACTTCCTCCCCGACGTCTACGTCACCTGCGAGGAGTGCCACGGCCGCCGCTACAACCGCGAGACGCTGGAGGTGAAGTTCAAGGGCCACTCGATCGCCGACGTTCTCGACATGACGATCGAGGATGCCGAGGAGTTCTTCAAGGCCGTCCCCCCGATCCGCGAGAAGATGCGGATGCTGAACGAGGTCGGCCTCGGCTACGTCAAGGTCGGGCAGCAGGCGACGACCCTGTCGGGCGGCGAGGCGCAGCGGGTGAAGCTGGCGAAGGAACTGGCGCGGCGAAGCACCGGGCAGACGCTCTACATCCTCGACGAGCCGACCACGGGCCTGCACTTCGAGGACGTGAGAAAGCTGCTCGAAGTGCTGCACCGGCTGGTGGAGGGTGGCAATTCGGTCGTCGTCATTGAGCACAATCTCGACGTCATCAAGACGGCGGACTGGATCATCGATCTGGGGCCGGAGGGGGGTGTGCGCGGCGGGGAGATTGTGGCGGAGGGGACGCCGGAGGAGGTTGTGAAGGTGGAGCGGTCGTTTACGGGGCGGTATCTGGCGCCGCTGTTGGGGCGGTGATCCTCCCCGAGATCGCTCGGGAAAGAGGTATTCGCAGAACGGAGCAAGTCTTGGCAAAATCTAAGGTCGAACAGGTTGGATGAAATCCATTGGAGTTCCAAAAAAATCTAAGAAATTCTCGAATTCTTCTCCCAATTCGGAAAATGGGCGAGAAACCGGGAACCATTCTGATACCTTCGAGCCCGTCTCATTTCTATAGACTAAATTAAAGCTACAGATATTCTCATTGACTCGATTATCCGCTATTTGACGGCGGATGTGATAAAGAAACTCGCGACTGTGAGTTTCGCAGATGATCTGCACACCTGCTTCCGAAGTGCGAGTGAAAAGATCGCAGAGGGCGCGCTGGCCTTTCGTGTGTAGATGCGCTTCAGGATTCTCAATTATCAGAAGATCACCTTCTCTTGCGAGTAAACAGGCGATGATAATTGAAGCAGAATAAGATAGGCCAAAGCCTACGTTCGTCGGGCGTATTCGCTCCGTAGGAAGCATTCCCGTTTTTCCGAAGGAAAAAGTCGAAGCGACGCTGTCTAAATTTGATAAACCTTGGACTTCAATGGATGCGCCAGTGGAAATTTGGGAAAGATAGTGGTCGAACGCACTCTTCACACTCAATGAGTCCATCTCAGCGACGACACGAGGATCATCCTTCTCAAAAGTCGCACTTCGATGGGCATGAAGCAGTGCCAACGCATTCTCGCCACGTTCAGAAACTCGGCGTGTCGCGGCGTTAGCTGCAGAAAAAGAGCTGAGGAGTTGTGGTCCGAGGCGGTCGGCCGATAAATATACCAAATTTGTCTCTTCGAGTTCGGTCAAGTCGGATTCTGGAAGAACTTCAATCGGCAAAAAATCGCTATCTTGCTCATACTTTGCCTTGATGCAAAGGGATCGCCCAGAATCAAACTCGATGCTGAACTCGATGGAGTCTTCATCGGCGGATTGGCTCAGTGCGTCGACACCGTTACCGATCTTTACCAAAGGACCATTCAGTTGCAGATGCGATTGCGCACCACCTGAAAAAGTCTGCTTCAGAAGCATGATCGACTGAGAAACTGAACTTTTCCCGGCGCCATTTTCGCCTAACACGAATGTCAGCCTTTTGAGACAAGCTTCGCTCTCAAGAAAAGGTTTGAAGCGCTTGATTGCTATATTTTTGATCACGATACGCCGCTTTCGAAAAAACGAGACATTGATTGGAAGCGTTCAATCACCGCAGAGCGGCTACCAGTCGAGAGCGAGATCGCCCTATTGAACCGGTCATCGATAAGGAGGTCGTAGAATTTCTGTTGGTAGAGCTCTCGTGAGGTCGCCATCCGTCTGAAGCGTAGGCTTTCAATATCCAAAATCGGTACGGCAGTGCTTTCGAACAGGGCACGATTTATCGGCGATCTGCGAGGTTGATAAGAAAACGTTCTGCGAAAGGCGTTTTCGCCAAAAAGCTGATGTGATCGTACCATCGCCTCTCTGAAATCGGCAAGGAGTTCGCCCCGCCCAGTTTCATCCATGCAATTGATCTTTCGCATGGCTTCGTTCAGAAATCCGTCGAGATCTGCTGAATTGTAATACCGAAACGATGTCAGCCGGAAAGCGCAGAATCTCAACGCAAGCTCTCTGGCGCCCATCCGTTCGTCGCGTACGCCTCCATCAGTTGCGAGGTGAAACTCTGGTAAGGCGACTAGTTCCTTAAGAAAATCTCGCACAGGACCAGGGTGAAGCGCATTTCTGATTTCTTGGCTATTTAGCGAAATTCCGCCAGTGTTGAGTCTTCTGAAGATATTGAACATGACCGTCTCTGGCGTTCCAGACTCAATCACGTTTACATTTATTTCTGTCTCATCAATTCGCCTTTTGATTGAGCGTGGCAGGTCGTTATATGCTGCGTCTTCAAAAGGTGTGAGGTATTCAAGGCCCTTCAATCTGAAATTGTGCTCGATCTCCTGTGAAATAAAGTCGTATATGGTCGTTAATCTTTGAAGCCCATCTACCACTCGCCAGTTTTCATTTTCATCAGAAGCAACGTAAAAAACAGGAAGCGGTATCCTTAGCATGATCGACTCGATAAGGCGACTTTTTCGGGTCCTATCCCATATACGAGCTTTACGCTGAAACTCTGGCTGTAGATCGATCTCATTGTATTTTATGCGATCGACAATGAGGTTTATCGGAACCACTCGACGACTGATTTTTATTTGCGCAGGGTCGAACGGTTCTCTGATGTCCTCAGGGAGTTCGCCGACGCCCTCTTGCTCCAAGAGGTCTTCATCAGCTGTCGGTTCGTCTTTAGCCATGATCTTGATGTGCCACCGTCCTGTGCTTTGGGCAATGCCGAGTGAGCAAATCCCCTGAAGATTTAGTGAGCGAGTCGGGCAAGAATTCCTTTCCTACACCCCCGCCCCCATCATACCCTCCCCGGCTCCCGCGCCCCAGCACAGGAGCCCGCGTCCGTGTCCACCCAGCTCTCGCCGCTTGGCGATCCCTCCGCTCACGCCCCCGCCGCCTTCGATCCGGCCGACCTTGCGCCCGATCTCGTTCCCGAGACCCAGGCGCGGTTCGTCGAGACGCTTGCGCAGTGGGGCAATGTCCGGGCGGCGGCGCGGCAGGTGGGGGTCAGCCGCGCGCATCTCTACCGGATGCGGCGCGCCTCGGAGGAGTTCCGGCAGATGTGGGATGCCGCGCTGCTGCTGGCGCGCCCGCAGGTTGAGGAGGTGCTCGCCGACCGCGCCCTCAACGGCGTGACCGAGGCGGTGTTCTACCACGGCGAGGAAGTCGCCACCCGCACCCGCTATGATGCGCGCCTGCTCCTCGCCCATCTCGGGCGGCTCGACCGGCTCGGGATGCGCGGCGAGGTCATGCAGGCTGCGCGCGATTTCGAACTGCGGCTCGAACGGCTGCGCAATCCGCCGCCGGCCGATGTCTGGGACGCGTACGAGGCGGAAGACGAGGACGAGGACGACGACTGGCTCTACGCCGATGGACCCGAGGACGGGGATGATGGCGATGACGACGATTACCGCGACGACGGGGCCGACGACGCAGACGACGACGGAGAGGACGACGGGGCAGGTGCGTCGGAGGGCGATCCGCAGGGCAGCGCAGGGCGGAACGGGGCCGTGCAGGGGAGGGGGGATTTTCATCCCCTGGACAGTGTCTCATGTGTCTCCAACAACCCCGCACCTCCCGCCCCGCCAGTCGGAGAGCGGGGATGGTGGCGGCGGGATGACGGCGGCGGGGACGCGGGCGGCGGGGGCGTCGGCGGCGGTGGCCCGGGCGGCGGGGACGCAGGCGGCGGGGGCTCGGGCGGCGGGGGTGTGAGCTAGGCCGCTTCCTGCACCGACGCGGGCCGGGATGCGGCGGCCATGCGCTCCAGACCCCAGCCCGCCGCGAGGAAGCTGCGGCGCTCCAGCCCCGCGTCCTCGCCATCGCCGAAGACGTTGATCGCGGCGAAGCAGTTGGGCACCATCAGCGCCACGCTGCAGCTGTCGGGCAGGGCGGACAGATCGACGCGGTAGCGCCAGCGGTCACGCGAGACCTCCTCGCGGCGGATGGGCAGCGGCTCGAACCCCTCTGCCGTGTAGGCGGTGATGTCGTCGAAGGTGATGCCGTTGATGACGATCACGTCGAACACCAGCGCATCCTGACCGGGGCCGCGCTTCACCGCGACGTCGCTGCGGCGCGACGGACCGGCCCAGTTGCCGGGGCCGATCGCGGTCTCCTCGGAAGGATACCATCCGCTCCGCAGCCACACCCCGCCGCCCTCGTCGTGGAAGACGCGGCTGGCATTGGAGGGATAGTCCCACGGGGCGACCTGCTGCTGGACCGCGGCGACCCATTCGGCATGGCGCGCGCAGGCATATTGGTAGAGCACGCTGTCGAGCGCGAACAGCCCCGGACGCGCGCGGATCGCGGCCTCGAGCGCGCCGAGGTCGACATCGTCGGCCGGGGCATGGTTGGTGGCAAAGCCGCGCTCCGCCGCACGCCGCCCCGTCTCTGCCTCCCACAGCGGGACGAAGGCGTCGATCCGGTCGGTCGGCAGCAGCCAGCGGATCTTGTCGAGCACCTTGGGCAGGTGGTGCGCGGCGGTGGGCCAATAGCCGCGGCGCTGTTCCTCGATTCCCAGGGGGAGGAAGGCTGAAAGCAGGTAGCGCGTCTGGAAGTTGGTGAAGAAGTCGCCGAAATGATCGAAGAAGGCGCCCGGATCGAGCTCGCGAGCGGCGCGGCTCAGGCGGCGATCGGGCTCGCGCCGGATATGGCGGAAGTTGGAGATGATCTGCGCCACCGGCTCTCGCACCGTGACCAGCAGGTCCTCGACCGGGCGATCCTCGAGCAGTTGTCCGGTGACGTGCGCCTCGACGAAATCGTGCTCGGCGAGGCAATCCGTGAAGGCCGCGCAATCGGCGGGATAGGTGAACTGGCCGACCTGAAGATGCGAACGTCCCGGCGGAAAGGCGGAGGCGAGACGCCGCGCCAGGGTCTGCCCGCCGGTCTTGGGAATATGCAGATAAAACATGGACTCACCCCGCGAGATTGCTCCGCCGTGTCGAACCTGCCACACCGCGAGGCGGCGGCAAGCCGGGATGCATCCCTTTCGGAGCAACCGCCTCGCGCCGCCGGGGGGCAACGCGCGAGGGGCGGCAAATCCTTCGGCGCCTTGTGCCGTGGCCGGTGCGGAGCGCACGGCTGCATCCGCGTTCCCCGAAGCAGCGTAGCTGACCGCGACAAGGCCAGCTCAGGAGACCTGCCATGCCCGACGACACGCATCATCATCTGCGCCGCCTCGCCCTCGGCACCACCTTGGCTGCGCTGGCACTCGCGCTGGCGAGCGGCGTCCCGGCAAGTGGCGGAACGATCAACTCGGGCCTGAATATCGAACCGGGCAAGACCTTCGAATTGGGCGGAGGACAGGAGGGCGGGTTCACGGTCACGGGGCGCAACACCGGGTCGGTGGCCGTCGAGGTTCTGGGCAAGAAGACCGGGGGGGCCGCGGTGCCGGACCTGCGCGGGACGGTGCAGCCGGGCGGCGCGGTCGACGCGCGCTTCGCACCGGGCGAGATGGCGCTGCTGCGCAACACCTCGGCCACGCGCAGTGCGAAGCTGAAACTGACGATCCGCGGCGATACTGCGGCGCTGGGAATGACCTATTCGGACAACCCCTGAGGGAGCGTCCCCGGCAGCGAAGGCTCAGCCCTCGACGAGCGCCAGTTCGACCGTGCCGTGACCGCGCGCGATCAGGCCGAGCTCCTCGGCGGCGGCGCGGCTGACATCGATGATCCGCCCGCGGCTGAACGGCCCGCGATCGTTGATCCGCACCGTCACGCTCTTGCCGTTGGCAAGATTGGTGACGCGCACGAGGCTGCCGAAGGGCAGGGTGCGGTGCGCCGCCGTCATCGCGCCCATGTCGAAGGGCTCGCCGCTCGCGGTGCGACGCCCGTTGAACTTGCGCCCGTAATAGGAGGCGGTGCCGCTGCCGAGCGGGGTCGTGACCGGCTCGGCGATCTCCGGCGCGCTCGGCGCATCGGGCATCGCGGTGCCGGGCAAAGGCACGGTCTCGATCGCCATTTCGGCAGCGACCGCACCGGTCTCCACCGGCGGCACGCCGTCGGCCGGGGTCGCCGCGCTCGAGGCGGCGAGCGGCACAAGGCCGAGCAGCGCTGCGAGGAGCGCGGCGCGCAGGCCGCGACCCTCGAGGGCGTTGATGCGATTTCCCGTCCGCATGGCGAGCGGCTGTGGCGGCACTTCTCACCCAAGGCAAATAGCGCCAACGGCTCGTCGTGCGGCTCCGACGGTTCGTCGCAGGAATGCGCCGATTTTGCGGCAAAGTGCCGTTTGTAGTGCCTCCAAGCCGCCTAGACTGGGCAGTGCGACTCGGAGCGAAACGCTCCCGGGAGCTTGGGAAAACCATAGCAAATGGGGCCGACATTGCTGCCGACCCCACTCTCACCGGCGCGTGGACGTCCCTTGCTCCGATGCTTCCGGCGAACCTTCCGCATCCTCGCTCCGGGGCATGCTTGGCGCCCGATGTCTGGCCCCGCCGCGACAGCATCTCGCGATGCTCCGCCTGGCGGGATTGCTCACCGGCGCTCGCGCCGGCATCCGGCTTTCGCTCCTGCACTGCCGCGTCCCTCGAAGCCCGAAGCCTCCGACATCCGCGGCCTTGCGCACTCGCTGGGCCGAGACCGTGTCCCTTTACCGATCCGGGCTTGCGGCGAATCCGGACTTGCGTCCTTCTCCATCACCCGATCCGGCCAGGTTCGCGGCCTGTCCGGTGGCGTTGCTTCGCCGCTGTCTCGAACGAGGCGGACTTGCCTTTGGCCGAAGCCTCCCGCATGCCGTCTCTCGACAGGGGCGTGGACAGTTGCCACCGCCATCCTTGGGATAAAAACCCCGGTAACTTCAAGGCCTTGCGGCTTTCCGTTCCGGTTGCTTCGTGTCCCGAAGACAGGTTGAAAGTGCGCCCAGTCGGGCGTTCTGGCAACATTGGAACCCGCGACTTTTCCACTTCCGCCCCGATCGCTTGTGGACGAGAGTGGATAAGTCAACGCTTCATCGCATTTGTTAAAGACCGCGCGGGTCGGGTGGAACGAAACCGTCCCGAAACCGTCATCTTGGCGCTTCGGCAAATGCTGCGCGAGGCCGTGCGACTCGCGCGCGGCCGGCGTCAGACGTCGCGGCTGCGCCGCGCGAGCAGCCGCAGCCGCAGCCCGTTCAGCTTGATGAAGCCTTCCGCATCCTTCTGGTCATAGGCGCCCGCGTCGTCCTCGAAGGTGACGTGCGCCTCGGAATAGAGCGAGTGGGGCGACTTGCGACCGACCACGCTCGCCAGCCCCTTGTAGAGCTTGAGGCGCACCGTGCCGGTGACCTTGTCCTGGCTGTGATCGATCGCCGCCTGCAGCATCTCGCGTTCGGGGCTGAACCAGAAGCCGTTGTAGATGAGTTCGGCATAGCGCGGCATGAGCTCGTCCTTGAGGTGTGCCGCGCCGCGGTCGAGCGTGATCTGCTCGATCCCGCGGTGGGCGCGCGCGTAGATCTCGCCGCCCGGCGTTTCGTACATCCCGCGGCTCTTCATGCCGACGAAGCGATTCTCGACGAGGTCGAGCCGGCCGATGCCGTGCCTGCGGCCCAGATCGTTCAATGCGGCGAGCAGCGTGGCGGGGCTCATCGCCGCGCCGTTGAGCGCGACGCCGTCGCCCTTCTCGAAGTCGATGGTGATGTATTCGGGCGTGTCGGGCGCGTCCTCGGGATTGACCGTGCGCGAATAGACGTAGTCCGGGGTCTCCTCCCACGGGTCCTCGAGCACCTTGCCTTCGGACGAGGTGTGCAGGAGGTTCGCGTCGGTCGAGAAGGGGCTCTCGCCGCGCTTGTCCTTGGGCACCTGGATCTGGTGTTTCTCAGCCCAGGCGATCAGCGCGGTGCGGCTGGTCAGGTCCCACTCGCGCCACGGGGCGATCACCTTGATGTCCGGGTCGAGCGCATAGGCCGACAGCTCGAAACGCACCTGGTCGTTGCCCTTGCCGGTCGCGCCGTGGGCGATGAAATCGGCACCGGTCTCGTGGGCGATCTCGACGAGGCGCTTGGAGATCAGCGGCCGGGCGATCGAGGTGCCGAGCAGGTAGTCGCCCTCGTAGCGGGCATTGGCGCGCATCATCGGGAAGACGAAATCGCGCACGAATTCCTCGCGCAGGTCCTCGATGAAGATGTGGTGGTCGGGGATCCCCATCGCCCGGGCCTTGGCGCGCGCCGGCTCGATCTCCTCGCCCTGTCCCAGATCGGCGGTGAAGGTCACCACCTCGAGCCCGCGCTCCACGCTCAGCCACTTGGCGATGACGCTGGTATCGAGCCCGCCCGAATAGGCGAGGACGACTTTCTGGGGCTGGGCCATGGGCGGGATTCCTTGCAGAAGAGGCGGGCGGAAAACTGCGCGCCCGTATCAGCGCCGCCCGCGCGAGGCAATCCGCATCGCTAGTCCAGCAGGTAATCGCGCGTGATCGGCAAGGCGTGGCGGCTGCGCACGTACTGGATCTGGTAATTGCACATGCTGCCGTGCTCGAACACCGTCGCCGCGCCGGCGAGGTAGAAGGTCCACATCCGGAAGAACCGCTCGTCGTAGAGCGCGATGATCTTCTCGCGGTTCGCCATGCAGTTGGCGTACCACTGGCGGATGGTCTTCGCATAATGGAGCCGCAGCGTCTCGACGTCGGCGGCGATCAGGCGGAACTTCTCGGAAGCCGCCACCGTCTCGGAGAGCGCGGGGATGTAGCCGCCGGGGAAGATGTACTTGCGGGTAAACGCATCGGTGGTGCCCGGCGGGCCCATGCGCCCGATGGTGTGGAGCAGCATCACCCCCTCGTCGGTAAGCAGGTTGGCACAGGCTTCGAAGAAGGTTTCGAACTGCGCGCGCCCCACATGCTCGAACATGCCGACCGAAACGATCCTGTCGAAGCGTTCGCCCGTCGTGGCGGTGTCGCGGTAGTCCTGGAGGCGGATCTCGACCCGGTCGGCGACCCCGGCAGCTTCGACCCGCTCGCGCGCGAGCGCGGCCTGTTCCTCCGACAGGGTGACGCCGATGACGCGCACGTCATGGTGCTTTGCCAGATGGATCGCCATCCCGCCCCAGCCGCAGCCGATGTCCAGCACGCTGTCGCCCGCACGCAGCGCCAGCTTCTTCGCGATATGTGCGAGCTTGGCGCCCTGCGCCTCGCCCAGCGTCATGTCGTCGCGCGGCCAGTAGGCGCAGGAATACTGCCAATGCTCCGCATCGAGCATCAGCGCGTAGAGATCGTTGCCAATGTCGTAGTGGTGCGCGACGTTCTGCTTGGCGCCGACGCGGTTGTTGATCTGTTCGGCGGCGAAGGCGGCGCGGTTGAGCAGCCGCTTGAGCGGGTTCGGCTTGCCGATGTCGCCGCCCTTGTCCCACGGGTTGTTGGCGCGCAGCAGGCTCACCAGCCCCATCACGTCGCCTTCCTCGATCAGCAGGCGCCCTTCGATATAGGCCTCTGCGGCGCCCAGCCGCGGGTCCATCACGATGTCGCGCGGCACCCGCTCGTCGGTGAAGCGCAGCACGATTTCGGGAAAGCCGGGAGTGGCGGTGCCGTAGGTGCTCGCGCTGCCGTCCGCGAAGACGACGCCGAGGCGCCCCTGCCGAACGGAGCGCGAGAGAAAGCGGTCGAGGAAGGCTTTGCTCATGAGGCGCCTTTCTTGGTTTTGTCGTGCGAAGATTATCCGCTGTCGGCGGATCGGCAAGAGGTCGCGCAAGCGCGCGGCCTCGATGGCAGAGCCCGGCGCGGTTGACACGGGGATTGCCGCCGGGCCGTTGCTTTCCTCAGGCGAACCGCGAGCCTGCCAGCGGACGCGAGAAGGGGCGGCTCAGGCGCGCGCGTCAAATCCCGGCATACCATTGATATCCCGAGTGGTCCTCCCAGAACCCGCCATTGCCCTTGCCGATGCCCTCGAGGCTCGCGACGGCCTCGATCCCGGTGAGATACTTGGCCTGCTTGTATCCCAATTGCCGCTCGATCCGGGCGCGCAAGGGGGCGCCGTTCTTCTCGGGCAGGGGTTCGCCGTTCAGCGCATGGGCGATGATCGTTTGCGGATGCCACGCCTCGATCATGTCGATGCTCTCGTAATAGGGGCTGCCATAGAGGGTGTCGGCGCAGCGGAACACGATGAAGTTCGCCTGCTCGCGCACCCCGGCCGCCTCAAGGATCGTGCCGAGCTGCGGGCCGGTCCACTCGCCGATCGCGCTCCACCCCTCCACGCAGTCGTGGCGGGTGATCTGGGTGCGCTGCGGCAGGGCGCGGATTGCGTCGAGCGAAAGCGCGAGCGGCTTGTCGACCAGCCCCCCGACGGTCAGCCTCCATTCGGGAAAGCCGCTGGCCAGCTGCTGGCGGTAGAAATCGCTGTCGACCGTCAGCGAGCCATTGCCGCGGAAGGTCGGCGAGCGGTCCTCGGGCGCATATTCGGGGGCGAGCCCCTGCTTTCCGGCCAGCGCCCGCTGGAGCGCGCGGTGGCCGCCCTCGGCGGCGTCGAACAGGTCCTGCCCGTCCTTGCCGCCGGGAATCTTCGCACAGGCACCCGCGCCGAGCGCGGCCATGCCTGCGAGCAGCGAACGTCGGCGGATCTCAGCCATTCTGGGGAACTCCCTCGACTGCGGGTGGCGGCGGGGCGACAGCGGGGCCTTCCCGCCTGCCGCCGGTGAACATCTCGAGGATCAGCCGCCAGTCGGCGAGCGCCAGCACGATGTGGATGAGGAAGAAGGCGAAGATGCCCCAGGCGGCGAGAAAGTGCAGCGAGCGCGCGCTTTGCCGTCCGCCGAGCAGTTCGACGAGCCACGGCGCGGCGGGCTCGAAGCCGGGGCTGATCGACAGTCCCGTGAGCACCATCATCGGCAGCAGCACGCCGAACACCATGCCGTAGAGGATGCGCTGAACCGGATTGTAACGGTGGCCTGCGGAACCCTCGGCGGTGCCGGGCGAATGCGCGCGCAGCGAGGCAAGCACCGCGCCGGGCGTCCAGTCGCGCGGGGACGTGGTGAGGTCGCGCCGGAAGTGGCCGTTGACCAGCATCGCCACCCAGATGAATAGCAGGCCCACCGCAAAGGGCCAGGCCGCGAGGATGTGCCAGTCGCGCGCCCCGGCGAGGTCATAATGCTGCGGGATCGTCGCCCAGCCGGGGAAGCGGATCACGTCGAGCCACGCCGTGGCCGGATCGAAGCCGTAGCGGCCCCAGTAGAGATGGCGGTGGGCGTTCGAGATGTTGAGCCCGCTCATGAACAGTACGATGATCGCCGCGGCATTCACCCAGTGCCACAGGCGGGTCGATAGGGCGTGCTTGGTCATGCATTGCGCTCCGCTGCGGCAAGTTCACGCGCGAGCCAGATGACATCGCGCGGCTGATCGAGAAGGTGCTGGCCGCTGTCGACGAACAGGGTCTCGCCGCTTCGCAGCGTGCCGCCGGCAAGGAACAGCGTGGCACCGGCGACCTCGTCCGCCCCGGTCTTGCGGCCGAGCAGGTTCATCCGGTGCGACAGCTCGGTTTCGTCCTCGCTCTGGTCGTGGCTGGCGAGAATCGCGCCCGGCGCGATGCCGTAGACCCGATCCTTCGGCGAACGCGCACCCTTGGCGAGCATCCCGATGGTGCTCGCCAGCGCGTGCTTCGACATGGTGTAGCTGAAGAAATCGGGATTGGTGTTGGCGATCTTCATGTCGGTGATCTGGATCACCGCGCGCACCCCCGCGCTTGCCGCATGGGCGAGAAAGGCCTGCGACATCCGGGCCGGGGCGAGGGCGTTGACCTGCATCGCCTCTGCATACGTCGCCGGGTCGAGCGCGGTTACAGCGTCGTAGTGGAAAACCGACGCCGAATTGACGAGGCAGCGCCAATCGGCGAGCCGGTTCGCGAGGCGGCGGATCGCCTCGAGTGCGGCCTCGTCATCCAGAAGGTCGAAGCCGACCGTCTCGGCCGAGGGCAGGGTGGCGGCAAGCGCGTCGGCCTCGGCGGCGGACGAGCGATAGTGGATCACCACGTGCCACCCGGCCGCCGCGAAAGCGCGGGTGATCGCCCCGCCGATGCGGGTCGCCCCGCCGGTCACGAGAACGGCGGGGCGGGTCATGCGGGAAGTGGAGCGCGGCGGGGCATGGCCCCGTGGCTACCAGCGCTGGCGCCCTGCTTCAATCGGCGATGGGATCTTGGGCCCCGCGCCCGTCAGCGGCAGCGCACGTCGCCGCGGTCGATCTCGCGGCCCAGCAGGCCCCCGCCGACTGCACCGAGGATCGTGCCGAGCGTGCGGTCGCCGCGGCGGTCGATCTCGCGGCCGATCAGGGCGCCGACACCAGCACCGATCACGAGACCGGTCGTGCCGTTGTCGCGCTTGCAGTAATAGCGCCCGTCGCGGCCCCGCCAGATGCGGTCGCGTTCGCGGATGCGGCGGGCGTCGCGCCAGTCGCGGCGGTCATAACGATCGTCCCAGCGGTCGTCGCGGTCGCGTCCGCGCCAGCGCCGGTCATAGCGGTCATGGCGATCGTGGCGGTCATCCCACCGGTCGTGGCCGCGGTGATCCCACGAAAGCGCGTCGACGTCGAAGCCGGCGACGACCGGAGCGGTCGCAGGTGCCAGTTCGGCGGCCTGGGCGGGAGCCGCGAGGGCCGCAAGCGACCCGGCGGCGGCGAGGAGGGTCAGGTGTTTCATATCTCGTTTCCCTTGTGGCGGCTCCCCGATGGAGCACGCCCCTTTTTGTTCATATAACTGGAATGCAGGATGAACGACTTGATCAGGAAACAGCAGGCTCGGGCGAGTTGCCCCAAGGGCGCGGCGAGGCGATTCAGCCCGCCTTTTCAGCGGCCTTGGCGCGCAGTTTGGGGGCGAGCGCCGGAAGGGCAGCAAGCGCGCGGAGGGCATTCTTGTCGGCCCCCTTGCCGAAAAGGAGCGAAAAGACCTGTGCGACGGTCCACTCGGGATCGCCCGCGGCGACACGCTCGAGCCGGTCGCCTGCGCTCACTTCGCCCGGTTCGATAACGCGGAAATACCAGCCGCAGCGCCCGGTGTGGACGATGGCCGCGACCATGCCGGTGGCGCCGAAGCGATGCTCGATCTTCCAGCACGGCTGGCGCGGCTGGCTGATTTCGATGAGCGCGCTTCCGCATCGGAAGCGGTCGCCGATCCGGACCATGGCCTCGCCGATGCCCGCCACCGCGAGGTTCGAGCCGAAGGCGCCCGGTTCGGCGAGCAAGGGGTGATCGCCGAGCGTCTCGCGCCAGAACGCATGGTGATCGAGCGGGTAGAGGTGCAGCGCCATTTCCGGCCCGCCGTGCACCCGGCGGTCGGCCTGCTCGTCGGGCGCGAGGCCGTCTTCGAGCACCTGCACGACCCCTTCGCGCGGGCGCTTCATGATCGCGCTGGTCTCCGCGCCGTTGAAGGGGCGGGCGGTGCCGGTGCAGACCGCCTCGATGGTCCAGGTGCTCATGCTTTTCTCACGGTGAGGTCGATCCAGTCGCGCTGGGTGCCATCGCTTGCCTTGCCGGCATAGGTCTCCTGCGCGGCGATGGAGAATCCCGCTTCGCGATAGGCGGCGATCAGCCAGTCAGCCGAGGGAAAATTGTGCAGCCTTCCGAGCAGGTCCCGCCCCTCTGCGTCTCCGAGCTTGAAGCTGGCGAAGTGCCACCCGCCGGGCAAGAGCGCGCGGGCGATGCGTGCAAGCACATCAGGCAGGGCGGCGCGGGGGCAGTGCAGCAGGCTGGCATGGGCCCAGACCCCGGCATATTCGGCTTCGGCATCAAGTTCGTCGAAGGCCATGACCCTTGCGCCGAGGTCGAAGGCGGCATTGGCGCGGTCAACAATTGCGGGGGTGGCATCGGTCGCTTCGACGAGGAAGCCGCGCGCGCGGATCTGCGCCGCGTCGCGCCCGCCGCCGCAGCCCAGTTCGAGGACCCTTGCGCCTTGGGGAAGGCGATCCAGAAAAGTGTCAAGCTGGTGGCTATGCGCCTCGCTCGAATGGAACACCCAGTGCGGCGCGCGCGCTTCGTAGAAGGCGATGGTGGCCGGGTCGCGGCTCGCGCTCATGCGCGCAAAATCGTTGAAGGGGGCACGAGAACACCTCCGCCGCAGGCTTGCCGGATGGCTAGGCCCGCGGCGGAGGCGCGTCAATGAGGGGCGGCGCGCTCAGGTGCGGCGACGCAGCCGCACCGGTCCGCGTTCGACATTGTGACGCCGTTCGGGAGGCTTGAAGAAGCGCCGCTCCTCGATCGGGTCGATATAGGCGTCCCCGTCGCGGATCTCGATGTCTTCCACCGGGACGCCGCGCCCGTCGTCGAGCACCAGCGCGGCGACATGATCGCGTTCGGGATCGACCAGCATGCGCCGCACCGTCCCTAGCCGGGTTCCGTCGCGGCTGTAGAGCGCATGGCCCCTCAGGTCCTGGCTCTTGTGCTCGAGCTTGTAGTCGTCGAGGTCGGAAAGATCGACATAGTTGTCGGTCGGCATGTCCGCGTCGTGATGAGTGTCGTGGTGGGTCATTTTTCCGTGTCTCCTTTCGGCCCGATCAGGCGGGCTGGGCGATGTCGATGTTGGCCTCGTTCACGACCAGCACCGCCTGCTGGCCCTGCATCGCCGCCTTTGTGTCGGCGTCGAGCGCGTCGCCCGGCAGGTTCGCGACATCCGAGGGGTTGCGCACCGTGCCGCCGGTGATGCGCAGCGTCTGGCCCGGGTTGATGTCGATCGGCTGTTCGCGCGGCTGGTCGATGATGATCGCGAGCATCCGGTTGCCGGCGTCGTCGGTGATCCAGAAGCCGCGGTCGGTGAGCGGTCCGGCAACCTCGACCATGCCCGTGAAGCCATCCTGCCCGTAATATTGCGTGGGGTTGGCGAGGATCGCCGCGATGGTCATCGCGCCGATCGTTTCGGCGCCCATCGGCTCGGTCTGGGTGGCGACCACGGGGGTGTCGGCCACCACGTCGTCATCGTCGTTGGCCTCGACCAGCCACCAGATCAGCAGGGCGACCACCAACAGGATCAGCAGCAGCCAGATCCAGTTGTTATTGGATTTCTTCTCAACGGGTATGCGCGCCATGTCGTGCCTCCTCCTTGTGGTTGCAGCAAGGCCCCGCTCCGCGCGGGGCTGATGCTGGGATGACGGGAAAGGAGGGGTCGATGTTCCGGCGTGCGGGTAACCTAGGTGGGCGAACCGGGGAAGGGCCGGACGGGGCGGGCGAAGTGCGCGGTCAGCCGTTGGCGGCGGCGGCCGCTTCGCGGTCACGCTGGGCGCGGCTCTTCTTCTCGGCGGCGGTCTTCAATTGTCCGCACGCCGCGTCGATGTCGCGCCCGCGCGGGGTGCGCACGGGAGCGGAGAAACCGCCTTCGAACACGATTTCGGAGAAGCGCCGGATGCGCTCGGGGCTCGAGCACTCATAGCTGGTCCCCGGCCACGGGTTGAAGGGGATGAGGTTGACCTTGGCGGGCAGGTTGAACTGCTTGAGCAGCCGGACCAGCTCGCGCGCGTCCTCGTCCGAATCGTTCTTGTCGCGGATCATCACGTATTCGAAGGTGATGCGCCGCGCGTTGGAGGCGCCCGGATAATCGGCGCAGGCCTGGAGCAGTTCCTCGATGCCGTATTTGCGGTTCAATGGCACCAGCTCGTCGCGCACTTCCTTGCGTACGCCGTGCAAGCTGACCGCGAGGTTGACCCCGATCTCCTCGCCGCAGCGCTCCATCATCGGGACGACCCCGCTGGTCGAAAGCGTGATGCGGCGCTTGGACAGGGCGAGCCCGTCGCCATCCATCACGAGGCAAAGTGCATCGCGCACGTGGTCGAAGTTGTAGAGCGGCTCGCCCATGCCCATCATCACGATGTTGGTGAGCAGGCGTCCGTCGGCGGTGTAGTGGCCGCGGTCTTCCTCGACCTCGTCGAGCCCCGCCATCGTCCCGCGCGGCCATTCGCCGAGTGCATCGCGCGCGAGCATCACCTGTCCGACGATCTCGCCGGGGGTGAGGTTCCTCACCAGCTTCATCGTGCCGGTGTGACAGAAGGTGCAGTTGAGCGTGCAGCCGACCTGCGAGGAAACGCACAGCGTCCCGCGCGTCTCGTCGGGGATGAACACCATCTCGAAATCGTGCCCGTCGGCGGTGCGCAGCAGCCACTTGCGGGTGCCGTCGACCGAATGCTGCGCCTCGACCACCTGCGGGCGCCCGATCACGAAGCGCTCGGCGAGCCAGGGGCGCATCGGCTTGGCGATGTCGGTCATCGCCGCGAAATCGGTGACGCCGCGGTGATAGAGCCAGTGGAACACCTGCTTGGCGCGCAGCTTGGCTTGCCGCGCGTCGAGCCCGGCTTCCTCGAACAATTCGCGGATGCGCGGGCGGGGAAGGCCGATCAGGTCGACGCGGCCATCGGCGCGCGGCGTGATGTCGCGCGAAGCGGGGACTGGGTCGACGAGGCCCGGAATGGTCATGAGTGCGGTATCGGCCATGGGTGCGCGCGCATATAGGCTTGCGCGGCGGGTTTGACCAGTCAGCGCCGCTGCGCACATCCCACGGTCGCTGCGTCGATTGCCGTGGCAGCCCCGCCAAGGTCATAGCGATCGGTGAAGGCGCCGCCCTTCGCACTTCGCGCCGACACCCTCATGCGGCTGGCGCCCCGCAGCGCGGCCACGATGGCCGCATCGGCGCGCGCGTCCTTGCCCCAGGCATTGCGGCCCTTGGCGAGAAGATCGAAGCGCTGCCCGCCCACCGCAAGGCGCACGCGCGCGCCCTCTGGCACCTCCCGCGATAAGACGAAGTGCACGGCGCCGCGCACCTTGCGCCCGGGCCAGGTGGAGACGGTCGCATAAGCGGGGGCGGGCGGCGCTCCTTGCGCCTTGGCGATAGCATAGCAGCGCGCCGGCGCATCGTCCCGGAAGGCGGCCCACCCCTCGTAGACCCCGAGACTGTCGCGCGCGGCGAGCGGCGCGGCGGCCAGCAGCGCGAAGGCAGCGGCAGCCGGCAAGGCGGCGGGGGGCCTAGGCATAGGCGATGGCCAGCACTTCCCATTCCTTCGCGCCCGAAGGAAGGGTGACAAGCCGCAGGTCGCCGACAGCCGCACCGCGCAGCGCCCGGGCGAGCGGCGAGTTCCAGCCGATGCGGCCCTTTCCGGCGTCCTGCTCGTCATCGCCCACCAGCGTCACGAGCTGGCGATTGTCGTCCTCGTCGGCGATCTCGACCGTCGCGCCGAAGAAGACGCGGCCGCGGTCGACCTGCGCATCCGGGTCGATCACCCGCACCACCTTCATCCGCCGGGCAAGATAGGCGAGTTCGCGGTCGATCTCGCGCATCTTCTTGCGCCCGTAGAGATAGTCGCCGTTTTCCGAGCGGTCGCCATTGCCCGCCGCCCAGCTGACGATCTCGACGATCGCGGGGCGCTCGGTGGTGAGCAGGTGGTCGTAGCGCGCTTTCAGCGCAGCATAGCCCTGCGGCGTAATCGGCGGCCCCGGCTTTGTCGACATCGGGTCGGGGTTCAGCGCAGGAAGGCGTCGATCGGACGCGGCAGGCCGGCGCGCTTGGGGTACATGTGCGAATAGGTCACCGCGTTCCCCAGCACCCGCATGATGTAGTAGCGGGTCTCGAAATTGGCGGGGATCTTCTCGATCCAGGTCACCCAGTCGATTTCGCCCTTGCGCGGGTCGCCGTTCATCCGCAGCCACTCGTTCACCCGCCCGGGTCCGGCATTGTAGGCGCCCACCGCGAGCGGATAGGACCCGCCGTAATAGCTCATCATCCGTGCGAAATAGGCGTCGCCCAGCTGGATGTTGTACTGGGGCGATCCGGTCAGGTCGGCGGAAAGATATTGCACGCCGAGCTTGCCTGCCTGCTCGCGCGCGGTGCCGGGCATCAGCTGCATCACCCCGCGAGCGCCTGCGTGGGAGACGCGGGTGATGTCGAACTCGCTCTCCTGCCGGCCGATCGCGTGGACCATGGTCCAGTCGTTGACCACCGGGGTGTCGATCACCGGAAAGCCGATCCGTTCGAAATCGGCAAGGCCGTGCTCTCCCGCTTTCATCCCGATCACCACCGCCATCTCGTCGAGCTTCGTCTCGGCGGCGAGCTGGGCGGCCATGGTGAGCTTCTCGGGCGTGTCCGCCTCGTCGCCCAAGGCTTCGAAGAAGCGGCGTTCGGTGCGCCAGTCGCGGCGGTTCGCGGCAAGCGTGCGGATCGCCCGGACCAACGGATCGGCTTCGAAGGCAGTGCGCGCCTCGGGGGTGATCGTCACTTCGGGCAGAGGGGCGAAAGCCGGCATGGTGCGGCCCAGCGCGGAAATGGCGAGCTGGCCGTAATACCAGTGCGGATATTGCGCGGCATTGGCGAAGTAGGTCTGCGCTGCGGCCGTATCGCCAGCGGCGCGCGCTGCGCGGCCTGCCCAGTAATAGCCCTTGGCCTTGGTCAGCGGGGTGCGCGCGGCATCGCCGTAACGCTGGAACAGCGGCGCGGCGGCGGTCCCGTCGCCGAGGTTCCACAGGGCGTTGGTGCCGCCCAGCCAGACGAGATCGGTGTAGCGGTCGCGCAGCGTGAAGGACGTTTGCGAAATGTCCGCGCCCGCCGGGAACAGCTCGTCCACCCGAGCGGCGATCCGCGCCGCATCGCGCGACCCCGCCGACTTGGCGACCGCGAGCAAATCGCCGACGAACTCCTCGGGATCGCGCGCCGGGCGGACGAAGCGCGGCCCTGTCGCGAGCACGCGCACCGCCTCGCCCATCTGGCGCGAGGAGCGCAGATAATTGACGAGATTGAAGACATAGCCCGGGTCGGCAAGCGCATCCGGCGGCACCGCCAGCCCGGATTCCTCGGGCCGCGCACCGCGCAGCAGCGCCAGCCGGGCGAGCGCCAGCGGACGGTCCGCAAGATCGAGATTGACCAGCTGCCGCGCCGCCGCCTCGGCCTCGCCCTGCCACAGCAGCGCATCCATGCGCAGCGCGTGGTCCTCGGGGGTGAAACGCCCGCCATAGAGCCCCACGAGGTAGAGCTCGGCCGGGTCGCTCATCCTGCCGCCACGCCATGCCTTGCGCGCTTCCTCGAAAGCCTCGGGTCGCTGCGCCCCGGCCAGCGCGAGGGCATAGCGCGCGCGTGCCGGGTTGGTGAGCGGCGGATTGGCGTCGAAATAGCGCAGCAGGTCGGCCTGCGGCGGGGCCTCGTCTTCCAGCGCCTTCTCGGCGCGCAGCCGCAGGATGTCGGTGCGCGGGAAAGTGGGATAGGCGAGCACGAAACCGGCGTAGTCGGCAAAGCCGAGGTCGCGACTGGCCTGGAGCGTTTCCCAGCGGGCGAGCGCGGCATCCATCGGTCCGGGGCGATGCGCCACGAGGTCGTTGGTTCCGCTCGGCGGCGCGTAGGTCTGCGCGGCAAGCGGTGCCGTCACCATCCCGCCCAGCAGCGCCAGCCCGGCGAGAGCCACACCGCGCATCGTGGTCAGGGGGGTGCGAACCATGCTGGACATAGTGCCGGTCGGCTCCTTATCAGGCGCTTAACGTGGAAGGGCGCGGATCGCCGCATCCGCACCGCGCACAGTCTAATGGTCATAGCAGGACAAAAGCAATGTTCAGCGGTTCGATACCCGCTCTTGTGACTCCTTTTCGCGGCGGGTCGTTCGATGAGGGGGCCTTCCGGCGACTGGTCGATTGGCAGATCGACAACGGCAGCGCCGCGCTGGTGCCCTGCGGCACCACCGGCGAGGCCTCGACGCTCTCCAATGCCGAGCACCACCGCGTGATCGAGGTGTGCATCGAACAGGCTGCCGGCCGCGTGCCGGTGATTGCGGGCTGCGGATCGAACGACACGCGCAATGCCGCGCTGCACATGAACTTCGCCAAGAAGGCGGGCGCGGCGGCAGGGCTCTGCGTCGCGCCCTATTACAACCGCCCGAGCCAGCGCGGGCTGATCGCCCATTTCAGCTGGCTGGCGGAGAATTGCGAGCTGCCGATCGTGCTCTACAACGTGCCTTCGCGCACGGTCACGGATATTCTCGACGACACGGTGGTCGAACTGGTCACGAAGTATCCGGACCGCATCATCGCGATCAAGGATGCAAGCGGCGATCTCAGCCGCGTCGCCGATCACCGCATGGGAATCGGCCGGGAGTTCTGCCAGCTGTCGGGCAATGACGAATTGTGGCTGCCCCACGCCGCGGCGGGCGGGCGCGGGTGCATCTCGGTGACCGCCAACGTCGCGCCGCGGCTGTGCGCCGAGTTCCACGAGGCGATCGCCGCCAACGAGCTGAAGAAGGCGCGCGAGTTGAACGACCGCCTGTTCCCGCTGCACTACGCGATGTTCTCCGATGCGTCGCCCGCGCCGGTGAAGTACGCGCTCAGCCGGGTCCACGACTGGATCTCGCCGGAAGTGCGCCTGCCGCTGGTCGAATGTTCGGACGAGGCCCGGCGCGCGGTCGACGAGGCGCTGGCATCTGCCGGGGTGATCTGAACCGATCCTGCGGCGGCGGTCAGTCCGCCGGGTTGTAGCGCTCCACGAATCTTACGGCCTCGGTCAGCATCTTGAGGCGCGTTTCGCCGCGCGACAGCCAGTGGTCCTCGCCGTCGAGGACGACGTATTCGAACGGTTTGCCCGCGGCCTTCAGCGCGTCGGCCATGATCTTGCTCTGCTGGATGGGCACGACCGTGTCGTCCTTGCCGTGGATCAGCAGCAAGGGCGCGTCGGCTTTCGCGGCGAGGCTGCGTGGCGAGATGTCGCTCAGTTCCTTGCGTTTGCCCATCATCTCGAGCCAGGTCTCGCGCAGTTCGCGCGCCGCTCGCGTGTCGCCCATTTCGCGCGTGTCGCGATTGACGAAAAGGTCGAGATCGCTGACCCCCGCCACGGCGACGGCGCACCTGTAGATGCCCGATTGCACGGTGACGCCCGCCATGGCTGCATAGCCGCCGTAGCTGGCCCCCATGATGCACACGCGCTTGGGATCGACGATGCCTTGGCCGGCGAGATAGGCGAGGCCGTCCGAAAGGTCGGTTTGCATCTTGCGGCCCCACTCCCCGTCGCCCGCGTGCATGAAGGCATCGTCCTTGTTGGTCGATCCCCTGAAGTTGGGCTGAAGCACGGCATAGCCGCGACTGGCGAAGGCCTGGGCCCACCAATCGAACCCCAGCTCGTCATGCAGGCGCGGTCCGCCGTGCGGGAAGATGACGGCAGGGAGGTTCTTCGCCTCGCGGCCGGGAGGAAGGGTCAGGATGGCCTCTATCTCGAGCCCGTCCTGCGCCTTGTAGTTGATCGTGGAGACCGGACCGACCATGTCCGGCGCAATCTGCGGTCGCGACTGGCCGATCGGCTTCGCGTCCACCGCCATCGTATCGACCAGGAACCACGTCCCACTGTCGTTATTGCCTTCCGTGGTGACCAGAACCTTCCCGAAATCCTCGGAGAAATCGCGCAGGGTTCCGTTGAGCGAGCGCATTCCCCCATAGACCCCGCCAAGACGCTGCTGTTGTTCGGGATCGAAGAAAACGGGCGCCGCGTCCTTCCGGTCCAGCCGGTAGCCGGTCAGCCGCGCGGTGTCGGGATCGTAGTAGAACGATCCGATCGGCCGCTTGAGATCGGTGAAGACCTGTTCGCTGGCGCCGCCGCCGACCGGGACCTGCCAATAGGTCGCATGCTCTTCACCATCCGGTCGCACGCCGTAGACGATCTTCGTCCCGTCCGTGCTGAAGGCGATCAGCGAAACGCTGCCCCCCGGCTCGCTGCCCTTGGCGACGGTCGCACCTGCCGCGTTCTCGAGTTTCCAGCTGTCACTCGAACGGTCCCAGGTCAGCGTCGCCCCGATCTGGCCGCGCTCGTCGATCAGCCAGTCCTTCGATTCCTCGCTCGTCCCCACAGAGCTGACCCGGCGCGCGTCGAAGGTGGTCATGTCCACTGCGTAGAGGGTTTCCCCGTCACCCTTGTAGAACCAGTTGCCCGCCTGATTGCGATGCAGGGGCAGGCCCGAATAGAAGCGGATGAGCTTCCCGCCGATGCGCCGTTCGCCGTAAAAGCCGTAGACGGCGTTCAGGATCGTGCGGTCCTCGTGAAAGACGAAATGCGGCTCCCCGCTGCCATCCGCGTTCAGGATCATCACGTTCCAGAACTCGGCGTTCTTGGCGATGAAACGGTCGCCGAGATCGTAGGTGTCGCTGCGACTGATCGCGACCTTGTCGTCGCCCACCCAGTCGATATCGCGGATTTTCATGTCGCCGACTTCCAGCACGTTCAGCGGCTGCGAGTTGCGATCCAGCAGAAGCAGCAACCGCTTGCCGTTCACCGTCGTCAGGATCGCCAGATTGCCGCCCGGCGAAAGCGCCGCGTCCTCGAAGGTGGGCAGGTTCCCGTAGGCTTCGAGCGGCGGCGCATCCGGCTGCGCGAGCGCGGGCACGTGGGACACCAGGACGAGCACGCCGGCGAGCGCGCCTGCGACACTGCGAAACAGATTCATACGGAAACGACCCCTGTCAGAACTGGCTGATACAAAGCACTGTATTCGATTGGGTTCAACCATTACCCGCATGATCGCCAGAGGAATCCGGGTCAGACCACCTCGTCCTCGTCGAGCAGGCGTTCGGGCGGGCCCTCGGGCTCGCTGGCGAGGATCGCCTCGGTGATGGTGTCGATCCGTGCGCCGATGCGTTCGGGGTGGGGGATTGCGGCGATATGGAACAAGGCGTCGCCCTGGTGCACCACCGGGAGGGTGGCGTGGCCGATCACGATCCCGTCGACCGGGCTGACGAGCTCCTGCGGGTCTTCGCCGAACAGTCCGGCGACGCGGGCGAGCGGATCGCCCTTGCGCACCGGATCGCCGCTCTTGCGCAGCCGCTTCGTCACCCCGCCGCGCGGGCTTCGCACCCAGACCGAGCGGTTGGCGCGCGCCGGGATGCCGACCTCGGTGAGCCCGTCGTCGGCATCGACCATGCCGAGATGGGCGAGCACGCGGCACACCCCCGACACGCCGGTTTCGATCGACAGCCGGTCGAAGCGCAGCGCCTCGCCCGCCTCCATCAGCAGCATCTCCACCCCGTGCTTCTGCGCGAGGTCGCGTAAGGACCCTTCGCGCAGCGGGCTCTCGACGATCACCGGCGCGCCGAAGGCCATCGCAAGCTCGACCAGCCGGGTGCTGCCCGCCGCGATGCGGATCTGCGGCAGGTTGTAGCGGTGGATCGCGGCGGAGTGGATGTCGATCCCCAGCGTGCAGCGCGCCACCACCTCGCGATGGAAGATATGCGCCAGCTGTCCGGCGAGCGAGCCGCCCGCGCTCCCCGGAAAGCTGCGATTGAGGTCGCGCCGGTCGGGAAGGTAGCGCGAATGGGTGATGAAACCGAAGATGTTGGCGACCGGCACCAGCAGCACCGTGCCTGCCAGCGCCTCGGGGCGGAGCTCCTGCGCAAGCCGCTGGATGATCGCGGTGCCGATGATCTCGTCGCCGTGGATCGCCGCGCTCACGAACACCGCCGGGCCGGGGCGGGCGCCATGCAGCACCCGCACCGCGAGCGCGGAAGCCGTGCCGGTGGCGAGCGTGCTGACGGGAAGCGCGACGTCGCGGCAGCTCCCCGGCGGAACGGCATCTGCGGCGATGACGAAAGGCTCGGCGCCGCTCGTGGCTGCATCCATTTCCGCTGCATCTCCCCCGTCACCGACCGCCTGCGCCCGGATTATCGCGCCCGCCACCGCTGCGCCATGCAATTCTGCGTGACCCCCCTCGCTTTTTGGCGCGCGCGCGCCTACATCGCGCCCCCTTATGGCACGCCCCAAGCCCGTAACCTTCGACAAGCTCAAGACCGTCGCCGAAAACCGGCGCGCGCGGTTCGACTACCATGTCGAGGACGTCTACGAGGCCGGGCTCGCGCTGCAGGGCACCGAGGTCAAGGCGCTGCGTGCGGGCGAGGCGACGATCGCCGAAAGCTATGCCGAGGTGAAGGACGGGCAGGTCTGGCTGATCAACGCCAACATCCCCGAATACAGCCACGGCAACCGCCTCAACCACGAACCGCGCCGCCCGCGCAAGCTGCTGCTCCACGAGCGCGAGATCGACAAGCTGTTCGGCGCGGTCGAGCGCAAGGGCATGACGCTCGTCCCGCTGTCGATCTACTTCAACCGCACCGGCCGCGCGAAGGTCGAGCTGGCGCTCGCCAAGGGCAAGCAGACCCACGACAAGCGCGCCAGCATCAAGGAACGCGACTGGAAACGCGATAAGGCGCGGCTGATGCGCGAGAAGGGGTGAGCGCCCGGAGGCCTGCGAAAAAATCCCCGATCCGGGCCGAATGTTCCACTGGTCAGAAACACTTTGCGTCCCATATTGCATCCCATGTCGGCTCCCATGCTCCCCGCCACAATGTTGTCCTGCCGCGGTGTGACGCTGCGCTTAGGGGGCATGACGGAATGAGCGCCCCCGAGACCCCACGGCGGCGCAGCTTCAAGCTGCGGGTGAGCCAGATGCTCCGCCGCCGCATGCCCTCGCGCGAGGAGATGGCCGAGAACCGCTATCTGGCCCCCATCGCGCACCGCTTCCTCTCGCCAGAGTTGTGGCGCTTCACCCGCCGCTCGGTGCCGCGTGGGGTGGCGCTGGGGCTGTTCGCGGCCTTCATCATCCCGATCGGGCAGATCTTTCTTGCCGCTTTCCTCGCCTTGCCCGCACGCGCCAACGTGCCGCTTGCCGCGCTGGTGACCTTCGTCACCAATCCGTTCACGCTGCCCTTCTGGCTGGTGGTGGCGAACAAGATCGGCAATTTCACCCTGCGCCTCGATGCCGGGGGGACCACGGTGGAACACGCTGCGGTCAAATCGGGCGCATGGGGCGTGGTGGTCGATTTCTTCCAGATGGCAGGGGCGACCGCCTTTGGCTTCGCGCTGCTCGCGGTGGTCGCTCCGGCGCTCGGCTACATCGTGTCCGTGTGGGTGTGGCGCGCCGTGGTGGCGCGCAAACGCGCCAAGCGGTTGAAGGGGATGGAAGCGCGTCTCGACCAGCGGCTCGGCTCGCATTAGGAAGATCGCCGTTCCGCGCATCCTTGCGCCGGGATCGCGTGACATCCAGAGAACGGGAACAGGGCGCTTGTCCGAACGTAACAGCCGAACACCGAAACCAGCCGCTTTCGGCTTCGGCGCGAGCGCGGCCGGAGTGTCGTCTGCGCCCTCGAGCACGCTGGTGACGGTGCTGGGCGCCGGACTGCTCGCGAGCGCCGCCATCCTCTATTTCGCGACCGGCAGCTGGGTGGTGGCGCTGGTCTTCGTTCTGGCGGTGGGGCTGCTGCTCGGCGGGGTCTTCGCGCTAGACCGGATGCCGGCGACACCCGCCGAGAACGAGGCGCTGGTGCCGGACTGGACGGTGACGGTTGCCGCCATCGAGCGCGCCGGCGAGGCGATCGCCATCACCGACCGTGCCAACCGGCTGGTGTGCGCCAACAGCCTGTTCGTCGAGAGTTTCGGCGCGACCGCCGCGCCCCCCGCACTGCCGGTGGAACGTGACGGGATCGAAGCGCTCACCCGGCTTGCCCGCGAGGCCTGGCGGGACGGTGAAGCCGCGCTCGACAAGCTCGCCATGCCGGACGGCGAGGCCGATTGGCAGGTCAGCGCCACCCGCGCGGGCCGCGGCGAGGATCACCTCGTCTGGCGGCTTCGCCCCGTGCAGCGCGCAGCCGGCACCGATATCGACGCGCTCGATCTTGGCGGTGCCTTCGGCCAGATGCTCAGCCGCGCCGGTATCGAAACCGCCATCACCACCGCCGACGGGGTGATCCGCGCGGTCAGCGCAGGCTTCGCCGAACGCGCGGCGGGTGATGAGAGCGCAGCGCTGGCCGGCCAGGATTTCGTGAGCTTCCTGCGCACCGATGAGCGCGACCGGATTTTCTTCGCGCGCGAGGGGCGCGGCGGCACTCCGCAGACGCTGGTCGACGTGCCGCTGGTCGACCCTGCCACCCGCGCCGCACCCGCCGGTCCCGACGAGGCGAAATCGCTGATGCTGCTGATCGACAGCGGCGTGGGCATCGGCTCGGGATTCGACGGCGCGGCGCAGGCCGGTGCGGCGCAGCTCGACGCGCTGCTTGGGCAATTGCCGCTGGGGCTCGCGATGACCGACCGCGACGGCCGCTTCCTCTTCGGCAACGAAGCCTTCCTGCGCGCGGTCGGGCGCGAGGGCCGCGGTCTGCCCGCCTTCCCGACGGACCTCGTGGTGCGCGAGGACAAGGCCGCGCTGTCCGACGCGGTGCGCCGGCACGGGCGCGGCCCTGCCACCAGCGGCGATGTCGCGGTGCGGCTCGCCAACAGCCCCGAAGAGCCGGTCTCGCTCGGCCTTGCCGGCGTGCGCGGGCTGGGCGAGGGTGCGGTGCTGCTCAGCCTCACCGATTCGAGCGAGGAAAACCAGCTCAAGCGCCAGGTCGCGCAGGCCACCAAGATGCAGGCGGTGGGCCAGCTCGCGGGCGGGGTGGCGCACGATTTCAACAACGTGCTGACCGCGATCATCGGCACCTGCGACCTGATGCTGCTGCGCCACATCCCGGGCGACAGCGATTATGACGACATCCAGCAGATCCGCGCCAACTCCAACCGTGCCGCCTCGCTGACCCGCCAGCTGCTCGCCTTCTCGCGCCAGCAGACGCTGCGCCCCGAGGTGCTGCAACTGCCCGACGTCGTCAGCGAGGTCAGCCCGCTGATCAAGCGGTTGCTCGGCGAGAAGATCGCCTACTACGTCCAGCATGACCGTAACCTGGGGCCGGTGCGCGCCGACCCGCAGCAGCTCGAACAGGTCATCATGAATCTGGCGGTCAATGCCCGCGATGCGATCCAGTCGCGCGGCAACGGGACCGGGCGGATCTCGCTCTACACCCGCCATCTGCACGCCACCGAGGTGGTGCAGCTCGGCTCCGAGGTGCTGCCCGCGGCGGATTACACCGTGTTGATCGTGCAGGACACCGGCGGCGGCATTCCGCCCCACGTGCTGCCCAAGCTGTTCGAGCCCTTCTTCACGACGAAGGAGCAGGGCAAGGGCACCGGGCTCGGCCTGTCGACCGCCTACGGGATCGTCAAGCAATCCGGCGGGTTCATCTTCGCCGACAACGTTACCGACAGGGAAGGTCGCCCGACCGGCGCGCGTTTCACCGTATACTTCCCCGTGCACCGCGGCGAGATGCCGAAGAAGCGCGAGGCACGGCCGCTGGTCTCCTCCGAATGGTCGGCCGGCGGCAAGGTGCTGCTGGTGGAGGACGAGGACATGGTCCGCGCGGTCGCCGAACGGGCTCTGGCGCGCGCCGGTTACGAGGTGACGGCGTGCTCGGGCGGGGAAGAGGGTCTCGCCGCCATCGCCGAACCGGGGGCCTCTTTCGACCTCGTGGTGAGCGATGTGGTGATGCCCGGCATGGACGGCCCCGCGATGGTTCGCGCGATCCGCGCCCGCCACCCGCAAATGCCGGTGCTGTTCATGTCCGGCTATGCCGAGGAGCAACTGCGCCGCGACATCGACATCCCCGACATGCACTTCATCGCCAAGCCCTTCAGCGTCGCCTCGATCGGCGACAAGGTCGGCGCTGTGCTGCGCCAGGCGCGTTCCGAGCGGGCGGAGGCCGAAGCCGCCGCAAGGTGACCGGCAAGTGCTTGGCGCGCGTGTGGGAAATTATTTTTCGTTCCCCACTTGTTCCAATAGAACAAATGCGATACATCGCGGATCGGGATCGGTCGTGGAAAGCTCGCGATCATCTCTAGGCAAGCGAAGGAGCGCATGCGATGGCTACCCAATTGAAGCTGGTGGAAGAGGATCGGAAAGCCGTGGATCGTCAGAAGGCGCTCGAAGCCGCACTCGCCCAGATCGATCGGGCCTTCGGCAAGGGTTCGGCGATGAAGCTGGGCCAGAAGGAAACCATGCAGGTCGAGGCGATCTCGACCGGCTCGCTCGGGCTCGACATCGCGCTGGGCGTGGGCGGATTGCCCAAGGGCCGCGTAATCGAAGTCTATGGCCCGGAAAGCTCGGGCAAGACCACGCTCGCGCTGCACGTCATCGCCGAGGCGCAGAAGGCGGGCGGCACCGCGGCCTTCGTCGATGCCGAACACGCGCTCGATCCGGTCTATGCGAGGAAGCTGGGCGTCGACATCGACGAGCTGATCGTCTCGCAGCCCGACACCGGCGAGCAGGCGCTGGAAATCACCGACACGCTGGTGCGCTCGAACGCGATCGACGTGCTGGTGGTCGATTCGGTCGCCGCGCTCGTGCCGCGCGCGGAAATCGAGGGCGAGATGGGCGATTCGCACGTTGGCCTCCAGGCCCGCCTGATGAGCCAGAGCTTGCGCAAGCTGACCGGCTCGATCAACCGCTCCAAGTGCATGGTGATCTTCATCAACCAGCTGCGCATGAAGATCGGGGTGATGTACGGCAACCCGGAGACCACCACCGGCGGCAACGCGCTTAAGTTCTATGCCAGCGTGCGGCTCGACATCCGCCGCACCGGCCAGATCAAGGACCGCGACGAGATCATCGGCAACACCACCCGCGTGAAGGTGGTGAAGAACAAGGTCGCGCCGCCGTTCAAGCAGGTCGAATTCGACATCATGTATGGCGAGGGCATCTCCAAGATCGGCGAGATCCTCGATCTCGGGGTCAAGGCCGGCCTCGTCGAGAAGTCGGGCAGCTGGTTCTCCTACGACTCGATCCGCATCGGGCAGGGGCGCGAGAACGCCAAGACCTACCTCAAGGAAAATCCCGAAGTTTGCGACCGTCTGGAAGCTGCGATCCGCAGCCGCACCGACGCGGTCGCCGAGGAGATGATGACGGGGCCGGACGCGGACTCCGAAGACTGATCCTCAAGCGGGCGTAACCGGGGAGTGTCCCGCTCCCCGCATGTCCCAAGGCGCCCGGAAGACCGGGAAGCCGGCGCAAGGCCTCTCCCCAGGGCCTTCGCGCCGGCTTTTCGTATGTTCGCCGCCGTGCCGCTGTGGGCCGCCGGTCACACCCGCCGCGCGCGATGAACCGCCCGCCGAGCGCGCTCCATTGCCTAAAGCCTGGTGATTGCCTAACTGCACCGCCATGACCTCGACCAACGAAATCCGCCGCTCGTTCCTCGACTATTTCGGCAAGGCCGGCCACGCCGTCACGCCGAGCGCAGCGCTGGTGCCCTACAACGATCCCACGCTGATGTTCGTCAACGCCGGGATGGTGCCGTTCAAGAACGTCTTCACCGGCCTCGAGACCCCGCCTGCGCCGCGCGCGACCTCCTCACAGAAATGCGTGCGCGCCGGGGGCAAGCACAACGACCTCGACAATGTCGGCTACACCGCGCGGCACCACACCTTCTTCGAGATGCTCGGCAACTTCTCCTTCGGGGACTATTTCAAGGAGCAGGCGATCGAACACGCCTGGACCCTGCTGACCCGCGAATGGGCTCTGCCGAAGGACCGGCTCACCGTCACCGTCTACCACACCGATGACGAGGCCTTCGACCTTTGGAAGCGCATCGCCGGCCTGCCCGATGAACGCATCATCCGCATCCCCACCAGCGACAACTTCTGGTCGATGGGCGACACCGGCCCCTGCGGTCCGTGCTCGGAAATCTTCTACGACCACGGCGAGCACATCTTCGGCGGCCCTCCGGGCAGTCCGGACGAGGATGGCGACCGCTTCGTCGAGATCTGGAACCTCGTCTTCATGCAGTACGAGCAGCAGGCAGATGGCACCCGCCGCGACCTGCCCAAGCCCTCGATCGACACCGGCATGGGGATCGAACGCATCGCCGCCGTGCTTCAGGGCGTCCATGACAATTACGACACCGACACCTTCAAGGCGCTGATCGCCGCGAGCGAGAACCTCACCAACGTGCCCGCGACGGGCGCCGAGGCCGCCTCGCACCGCGTCATCGCCGATCACCTGCGCTCGACCAGCTTCCTGATGGCCGACGGGGTGCTGCCGTCGAACGAGGGCCGCGGCTATGTGCTGCGCCGGATCATGCGCCGCGCGATGCGCCACGCGCACCTGCTCGGTGCGAGCGAGCCGCTGATGCACCGCCTCGTCCCCAGCCTCGTGGCCGAGATGGGGCAGGCCTATCCCGAACTGGTGCGCGGGCAGGCGCTGATCGAGGAAGTGCTCGAGCGCGAGGAGACCCAGTTCCGCCGCACGCTCGACAAGGGCCTGAAGCTGCTCGACGAGGCGACCGGCAACATGGCCACGGGCGGCGAGCTCGACGGCGAGATCGCCTTCCGCCTCTACGACACCTACGGCTTTCCTTACGATCTCACCGAGGACGCGCTGCGCGCCCGGGGCATCGGCGTCGACCGCGCCGGCTTCGACGAGGCCATGGCCCGCCAGAAGGCTGCCGCGCGCGCCGCGTGGAAGGGCTCGGGCGAGGCCGCCTCGGGCGAGGTGTGGTTCGACATCGCCGAGCGCGAGGGCGCGACCGAGTTCACCGGCTATGCCTCCACCAGCGGCGAGGGCCGGGTCGTCGCGATCGTGAAGGACGGCGCCGAAGTCGAACGCCTCGGCGCGGGCGAGACCGCCATCGTCCTCACCAACCAGACCCCCTTCTACGGCGAAAGCGGCGGCCAGACCGGCGATGCCGGCAGCATGACCAGCCTCGGCGGACTGCGCGCCGAAGTCACCGACACCGGCAAGCCGCTCGGCCGTCTCCACGCGCACCATGTCCGCATCGCAGCAGGGGAGGTCGCGGTTGGCGACACGGTCGAGCTCAAGGTCGATGCGGAGCGGCGCGACCGAATCCGCGCCAACCACTCCGCGACCCACCTCGTCCATGCCGCCTTGCGCAACCGCCTGGGTGAACACGTCACCCAGCGCGGCTCGATGGTTGCGGAGGACCGGCTGCGCTTCGATTTCTCGCATCCGGTCGCGCTCACGGCGGAGGATATCGCCGCGATCGAGGCGGAGGTGAACGCCGAGATCCGCGCCAACGAGACGGTCGGCACGCGGCTGATGACCCCCGACGATGCGGTTGCGGCGGGCGCGCTCGCGCTGTTCGGCGAGAAATATGGCGATGAGGTTCGCGTGCTCTCGATGGGCCGCGCCGGCAAGGAGGGGCGCAACTACTCGGTCGAACTGTGCGGTGGCACGCATGTGCGCGCCACTGGCGACATCGGGTTGTTCCGGATCGTCTCCGAAAGCGCGGTGTCCTCGGGCGTGCGCCGCATCGAGGCGCTGACCGGCGAGGCCGCGCGCGCATGGCTGGTAGGCCGCGAGGAGGCGCTGAAGTCCGCCGCGGGCGTGATCCGCGCGACCCCGGAAGAGGTGCCCGCGCGCCTCGCCGCCTTGATGGAGGAACGCAAGCGGCTCGAGAAGGAACTCGCCGAAGCGAAGAAGGCGCTCGCGCTCGGCGGCGGCGGTGCCGGTGGCGCGGCGTCAGGCCCGGCGGACGAGGAGATCGCCGGCGTGACCTTCTCCGGCCAGGTGCTCGAAGGACTCGACCCGAAGGAATTGCGCCCGCTGCTCGATGCGGCCAAGCAGCGCCTCGGTTCCGGCGTGGCGGTGATCGTCGCGGTCAATGACGGCAAGGCGAGCATCGCCGCCGCGGTGACCGACGATCTGACCGGGCGTTTCAGCGCAGTCGATCTTGTGCGCGCAGGCGTTGGGGCGCTCGGCGGCAAGGGCGGCGGCGGGCGGCCCGACATGGCGCAGGGGGGCGGCCCCGACGGCGACAAGGCCGCCGAGGCGCTCGTGGCGGTGCGCCGCGCAATGGAGGCGCAACCCGCCGTCTGAACCGGCGTCAGCTTCCGGGCGTGTGCTTGGTCTGGGGCTGGCTGCCGTGGGCGACGTCATAGCCGCCGGTATCGCCGGGCGCGCCGCGCTTGTCGGTCGGGGCCTTGTCCTTGAGCGGCCCTTCGACGTTCTTTGGCTTGAACTTTTCATCGTTGGGCGTCGGCTTGGCGGGGTCGTTGTCGTTGCTCATGCGTCGTCTCCTTCGCGGGCCAATGCGCAGAGAGCCGGAATGTTCGGGAGCCGCGCGGTGAGCCGCCCGGGGCGGGCGACGGTGCGGGTTCAGGCCTCGGCGCTCGAGGTGCGCAGCTTGGGCTTCTCGGCGAGCCCTCCGTCGCGTTCGAGCTGTTCGCGATATTCGTCGCGCTTGGCGTGGATCGAGGCGATCACCGGCCCCATCGCCACGCCAATATCGACCAGCACCGCCTCCGAAAGCTGGAGCGAGCTTTCCAGCGTTTCGGGCACGGCGTGGCTCGCCCCGGCGCGGTATAGCGCGGCGGCGTGGATCGTGTCGCGTGCGCGCGCGACGATCAGCAGATCGGGATGCTCGCGCCGCAGTTTGCCGACAAGGCGCTGGGCCAGCACCGGTTCGTCCATGGTCAGCACCACCGCGGGCGCGCTTTCGACCCCGAGCCTGACCAACGCATCGCCGCGCGCGGCGTCGCCGAACACTGCGCGATAGCCTTCGCGCTGGGCACGGGCGATGAGGTCGGGATCGGAATCGATCATCACGTAGGCCTGACCGTGGGTGCGCATCATGTCTGCGACAAGCCGCCCTACGCGCCCGCCGCCGACGATGATGGTGCGCGCCTCGTCGCTCTCCTCTTCGCCCGGGAGTTGCGGTACGCTGTCCACCCGCCGCGCGATCACGCGCCCGAGCTTGGCGAGCAGGGGGGTAACGGTGAGGCCGATCGCGGTGACGGTCTGCCAGAACTGCGCGGTTTCGAAATCGACCACCAGCGCAGCGGTGGCGGCGGAGAGCACGATCAGCGTGGTCTCGCTCGGGCTCGCCATCATCACGCCGGTTTCCGCGGCGGTGCTGCGCCGCGCGCCCATCAGCCGCAGCAGGATGCCCGTGACCAGCGCCTTGAAGGCCAGCACGCCGACCACCGCGAGCGCCAGCGCGCCGATATTGGCGCCGATGTCGACGAGGTCGATGCTCATGCCCACCGTGATCAGGAACACGCCCAGCGCGAGGCCCTTGAAGGGATCCATGATCATCTCGACCTCGCTGTGATACTCGGTCTCGGCGATCAGCAGTCCGGCGATCAGCGCGCCGACGATCGGCGAGAGGCCGACCGCTGCCGTGGCAAGGCTCGCGCCGATCACCACCAGCAGCGATGCGGCGAGGAACAGCTCGGGGCTCTTGGTGCGCGCGGCCTGCGCGAACAGGCGGGGGAGGGCGAAGCGGCCGGCGATCAGCAGCACCGCGATCACCAGCGCCCCCTGCCACAAGGTGTCGACGAGGCCGCTCCAGCCCTCGGCCGATGCGTTGGGGGCGAGCGCGCCGAGGATGAAGATGATCGGAACGATCATGATGTCCTCGAACAGCAGCATCGACAGCGCGGCGCGGCCGACCGGCGTGCGGGTGCCCGAGATCGGCAGCACAATCGCGGTCGAGGAGAAGGCCAGCGCGAACCCGAGCGCGAGCGCGGCGGTCCCGTCGAGGGGGCCGGTATAGCCGAGCACCGCGGCCAGCGCGCCGCCGATGATCAGCAGTTCGAGCGCGCCGAGGCCGAATACCAGCCGGCGCAACTGCCACAGGCGGTTGAACGACAGTTCCAGCCCGATCGCGAAGAGCAGCAGCACGATGCCGAACTCGGCAAATGGCGCGAGTGCTCCGGGATCGCTTATCGTGACGTAGGTGAGCCAGGGTATTCGCTCGACCAGCGAGCCGAGCCCATAGGGGCCGACCAGCACCCCGATGAGGATGAAGCCGATGATCGGGGTGATGCGGAAGCGTGCGAAGACGGGGATGACGATCCCCGCCGCGCCGAGGATCACCAGCGCATCCGAAAGGAACGGGGACAAGGTGAGTTCGCCGGCCACACCAGGGACGTAGCGCGGGCGCGGTGCGCTGTCACTCGTGCGCTTATCCCCCGCCCGCCGAGCGCGGGCCGAGCGGACGGGTGACGCCCGTTTCCTGCTCCTCGCCGAGCGGGTCCTTGATGTTGCCGACCCGCTTGTCCCACTCGATGCGGTAAAGATCGAAGCGGCGGTCCGCGAGGTTCTGCACGGTGCCCTCGGCGCGCGCCCACTGCAGGTCGGCGAGGTTGACGTCGCTGATGGTCAGGGTCTCGACGTTCTCGGAAGCCTCGGCGGCGATCCCGTCGCGCGCGAAGGGGAAGTCGCAAGGGGTGAGGATGCAGGACTGCGCGTACTGGATGTCCATGTTCGCGACGTTGGGAAGGTTGCCGACATTGCCCGAGAGGACGACGTAGCACTGGTTCTCGATCGCTCGCGCCTGGCCGCAATAGCGCACCCGCATGTAGCCCTGGCGGCTGTCGGTGCAGAACGGCACGAAGATGATCCGCGCGCCCTCGTCCACCAGTCGGCGGGCGAGTTCGGGGAATTCGCTGTCGTAGCAGATCAGCACTCCGATCGGCCCGCAGTCGGTGGGGATGGCGTCGATCGAGTCCCCGCCCTTGATGTTCCACCAATAGGCCTCGTTGGGGGTGGGGTGGATCTTCTCCTGCGCGTGGATCGACCCGTCACGCAGGCAGACATAGGCGACATTGTGGATGTCGCCATCGGCCATGCGGGTGGGGTGCGATCCGCCGATGATGTTGATGTTGTATGCAAGCGCCATTTCCGAAAGGCGCCGGCGAATCTTGGGGGTGTAGTCGCTGAGACGCTCGATCGCCTCGAGCGGGGTGAGCTCCTGCCCCTCGGCGGAGAGCAGCATCAGCGTGAACATCTCGGGAAAGACGATGAAATCCGCCTCGTAATCGGCGGCGACATCGACGAAATATTCGACCTGCTTCATGAACTCGTCGAACCCTGCGACCGCACGTGCCTGCAATTGGCAGGTAGCGATCCGCACGCTTTCGACATCGCGCGGCAGGCGGTGCTTGGGCGGCGCGTCGCTGTCTACGTAGGGGTTGCGCCAGACCATCCGCACCGCATTGCCGCGGCTCGCCTTGTCCTCGGGGAGGTACTTGGGGAGGATGCCCTGCGGCTCGAAACCGTTGGCGAGCTGGAAACGCAGCACCGGATCGTGGATGCGGTTATCGATTACCAGGTCAAGATATTCCTGCGGCGTCTCCGCGCGGTTGCTCTTGCGGCGCTTGGCGCGCGCATAGCCCGGCATCCGCCCGCCGAAGACGATGCCGGTGAGGTCAAGCCGCTCGGCCAGCGCGCGGCGTTCTTCATAGAGCCGTCGCCCCAGCCGGGTGCCGCGCACCTGCGGATCGACGCACATCTCGTAGCCGTAGAGCCAGTCGCCGGTCGGGTCGTGGCGGCTGCCGAAGCCGTTGCCGGTCACTTCCTCCCAGGTGTGGTCGGACAGCGCCACCCGCTCGTCGAGGCGCATCGAGGCGCAGTAGCCGACCACCTCGCCGTCGAGCTTGGCGACGAAGCAGCCCTCGGGATAATTGTTGATCTGCCCGCGGATCTCGCCCTGGGTATAGGCGGGCAGATCGTCATAGGCGCGGCGCACGAGATCCCCGATCGCCCGCACGTCCTTGAGCTTGGCCTGACGGATTTCCAGCCGCGCTTTCGCTCTGCTCGCCAAGATACCTCCTTAAAGGCCGGGCGTTACGCCCAGCTCGCCATTTCCTTCTCGAGGTTCTGAACGATCGTCTCGAAGAATTGTTCGGTCGTCTGCCAATCCTGGCCCGGACCGATCAGCAGCGCGAGGTCCTTGGTCATGTGGCCGCTCTCGACGGTCTTGATGCAGACCTTCTCGAGCGTTTCGGCGAACTTCACGACGTCGGGGGTGCCGTCGAACTTGCCGCGGTACATGAGGCCGCGGGTCCAGGCGAAGATCGAGGCGATCGGGTTGGTCGAGGTCGCCTTGCCCTGCTGGTGCTGGCGGTAGTGACGGGTGACGGTGCCGTGGGCGGCCTCGGCCTCCACGGTCTTGCCGTCCGGGGTCATCAGCACGCTGGTCATCAGCCCGAGGCTGCCGAAGCCCTGCGCCACGGTATCGGACTGCACGTCGCCGTCGTAGTTCTTGCACGCCCAGACGAACTTGCCCGACCACTTGAGCGCCGAGGCGACCATGTCGTCGATCAGGCGGTGTTCGTAGGTGATGCCGGCCTTCTTGAACTGGTCGGCGAACTCCTTGTCGAAGGTCTCCTGGAAGATGTCCTTGAAGCGGCCGTCATAGACCTTGAGGATGGTGTTCTTGGTCGACAGGTACAGTGGCCAGCCGAGGTCGAGGGCGTAGAACATGCACGCCCGCGCGAAGCCGGTGATCGACTCCTCCAGATTGTACATGCCCATGGCGACGCCCGCTTCCTGGAAGTCGTAGACGTCGTAGGTGGTGGGCGCGCCGCCATCGGCGGGCGTGAAGGTCATCGTCAGCTTGCCGGCGCCGGGCACCTTGAAGTCGGTGGCGCGGTACTGGTCGCCGAACGCGT